>CAIVZZ010000018.1 GCA_903910555.1 uncultured Gemmatimonadota bacterium
CCGCACTCCAGTCTCGCCGATCGCACACCGGACCAAGCCTACTTCACCCCGCTGCCGCATCTCGCGGCGGCGGCCTAACCCCACCCGCGAATCCAGTTATCCGACCGCTGAAACCTGTACAGAAAAGCGGAGCCACTTCTCTACTATAATGTTTCGGGACGCTCGTCGTCCGATTTGCGCGCATCGATGAACGCGATACTTGCGCAGTACAAAGAGAAAGACCGCCAGTACGACTTGGATACGAGGCACGGACAAACTCAAGGCGTGCGATTTCCTTAGATGCGACAGAGCCGATCATGACCGACCTTTCATCCACCGACTTCACAGAACTCGTCGCCGCACGCCGCGGACATTTCCGTATGGAGTCCGGCTATCACAGCGCGCTCTGGTTCGACCTCGACGCGCTGTTTGCCGCGCCGCACAATGTCTGGCAGTACGTCGAGGAGCTCGCCGACTTGCTGCGCCCGTACAAACCGGATGTGATATGCGGACCACTTCGCGGCGGAGCGTTTCTTGCTCAGCAACTGGCGGAACTCACCGAAGCCGAATTCTGGTATACGGTGCCGACCGCTGGCGTCACTATGGCTGGCCTGTTCGGAGCCCGCTATGAACTGCCGGCGGCGTTTGCGAGCCGGATCGAGGGCGCACGCGTCGCGATCGTAGACGACGTGATGAGCGCGGGTTCATCGCTCCGGGCGACGCACGCCGATCTGCGTGCGAAGGGTCACACGGTGGTGGCCGTCGGCGCACTGCTGATGCTCGGCACAGTCGGCGAATCATATTTTGTGAATCAAAAGCTGCCGGTGAAAGCCGTTCTCTCCGATCGCTTCGAGATGTGGCAGCCGGCGGACTGCCCGCACTGCACCGCCGGCGTGCCTCTCGAGAGTGTGGTTTAATCGCCTATTTCGCAGCCGCGGGAAACGCCGGCAGTTTGCCGATGTCGCGCGCGTCATGCTGAATAATCACGGTCGCTTTCAGATTCGCCGCGATCTTCTTGAACCGGTCGATCGACGCGAGTGACGCGGCGCGATCGGTGTTGAACGTCGGGACACCGCCGATGTCGTAGTTCTCGTGGAAGTGCGCGAGATCGCCGGTGATCAGCACGTTCCCCATCTCTTTCAATCTCACGAGCAGGCTGTGATGACCGGGCGTGTGACCGGGCATGTTGAGCATCACGACCGTGCCATCTCCGAATACATCTTTGTCGCCGGCCTGCGGCTCGACTTTGCTGCCGCCGCTGATCCACGGCGCGAACGAAGGCGCGCTCCCCGCTGCAGCGGATTTCGGATCATTCAGCGCGTCCCAGTCGCCTTTGCCGATGAGAAGGGTCGCACCTGGAAACGAGCCCACCTGCCCCGTGTGATCGCCATGGTAATGACTGATCGCGACGTATTTGATCTGTGCGGTCGTGACGCTCAGTTGCGACAGAAGATTCGGCAGGCTGGTCTTCGGCGCCGTTGGTGTGCTGCCGGCCGGATTGCCCGTGTCCCAAATCATGTATTCGTTGCCGTGCTTGATCAGGTAGCAGCTGAACGTCAGCTGGATCATCAGCTGCGGCCATGCGTAGGTGTCAGAAAAACGGGCCGCGACGTCGGTCGGCGTCGTGTTTGTGCCGCAGTCGAGCCGGGTAAGCGTGACGAGGGGCGCGGCCTGGGATGACGCCGTTGTAGCTGTAAGCGCGATCGCGCAGGCACCAAACGCTAACTTGACCAGTATTCGTTTCATATTTTCCTCGTAACATGTGAACATGTAGGTCGATCGATCGCCGCAAAATCCACTCCTCTAAAGATACGGATTTCACACATGGCACGCTCGGCAGCGCACATCGCTCGCACGATTGCATTCGTCACGCTTTTCGCCACGACTGCGTCCGCACAGGTCATTCGCCCCAGCCAGGCCGGTGCGGTGATGCAGTGGGTCGCAAACACAAAAATCGAAATCAGTTATCATCGCCCCGTCGCGCGTGGCCGCGAGCTGTTCGGAAAACTCGTGCCCTTTGATAAAGTGTGGTCGCCGAGTGCCGATTCGGCGGCGGTGGTTACGATCAGCACGCCGATCACGGTGAATGGGTCGGCGCTCGCGGCCGGCACCTACACGATCTGGACGATTCCCGGCGCGTCAGAGTGGACGGTGATGTTCAGCTCGGTGCATCCTGTGCACCACATGTTTTATCCCGAGGGGAAAGATGTGCTGCGGGTCAAGGCGATTCCGCGGACGGGTGATCAGCTGGAATCGCTGACGTTTGAGTTTCCGATGGTGGATGCGGACAGCGCGGAGATGGTTCTCCACTGGGGACGGACGGTTGTCCCTCTCAAAATTCGTTCGATGCGCTAACGAGAAAGGGCGCTGCCTCACTGAGGCAGCGCCCTTTCTCTTGGTACGAAACGGTTACGGCGTTACCGGTGCCGCCTTGCCGGCGTCCAAGTGATTCCAGTTGAGAATCGCATTGAAGCCGAGGAAGTACGTCCCCTGCGTCTGCCATCTCCAGTACGGGCGGATCGCAAACGAAACGATATGTCCCTTCCCGATCGGCGAGTCCACCAGCTGCACGCGGTTTGAAAGTCCGTCCATTCCCGCGAGTGCGCCCGAGAGCAACATCTGTGTCGTGTCGGTCGGAAAACGCATAACGACGCGCGGCTGGGTTGCCGGATCAGGAGCGGCACCGCCGAAGCCTCCAAATCCACCGCCGCCTGCATCCGGTGCCGCCGCCGGAGCACCAGCCGCGCCGGCTGCGCCGCCGCGCCCACCGCGACCGCCACCACCACCGCCGCGTCCACCGCGGCCGCCTGCTGCCGCCGCAGGTGCTTCGGCTTCAGGTGCAGCGCCACCGATGGTGATCGATGAGATCGGAACCTGATTTTCACCGGCCATCGGCTGAGTATTCTGCGCATACGGCGCGGTCACGCCGCGTCCACCTGCGCCGCGTCCGCCAGCGTTGAGCACGGGAGCCTGGCTGAAATACACCGGGATTTCCCTGTCCGTAATGCCGTATGCCAGCGGACTCTTCATGTCCGTGATAATGCCGCGCAAAATCGTGCCGCGCGCGAACAGTGCCGGCGGATTCTCGACCGTCACCCCAGGCGTGAGGTTGTACTCCGGGAAGAGCGTCGACGTCGAACCTTCCGTGATCAGCGTGCCGCCTTGCTGCACGAACTTGTACAGGTTCATCAGGCCGTCGATTCCCATTCCGCCACGGATGTCGTCGGTGGAATCGGGCGTGCCGAATGCCGGTGTCTCCGCTGTCTTCTTGTACGGCACCGGATCTTTCCCGGTGACCGGCACACCAGTCACGTTCGACTGAGCGTTGCCGCCCGTGTGCGGATAAATCACGACGTCATAGTTGGCGCGGATGTTCGGCATGTGCGCGAGTTCTTTGTCGCCCATGTAGGTGAAGTTCACGCCGTACGTCTCGAGCGCGGCGCGCACCCACCCTTCATCCTGTGTGCGATTCCAGCTGTGCAGATACAGAATGCGCGGAATCTCCAGATCGTGCGTCTTCACCGCAGGTGCCGCCGCCATTGCCCAGCCGGAGAGACCAAGCGCTTTCAGCTGGCCCTCGATCTGCGCGGCGTTTGCGTTCTGGATGATGATCGCGCCGGCGCGGAAATGATGGCCAGCCGCGTCAAAGTCATCTTCTGCGGCCGCCATCTTCACGTCCTTCAGCTTGTAGCGGAAGGTCACGATGTTGTTGTCGCCCGTGTGCTCGACGACGACCACTGGTCCGGTGCCGGCAATGCCGCCGGCCGCGACGACATGCCCCTTCACCTGCGTCATCGCCTGCGTCAGCACGCTCTTGTCTGTGATCGGCGTGATCACGATGTCGCGCAGATACTGGAAGGTCCATCCCGTGTCGTCGTACGGCGCCGGGTTGTCCTTCGGGTAGCGCTGGAGCGCGAAGTAGATATCGGCGACCGTGCGATACGGCTGATCGCCACGCACGATGTAGTCGCCGGCCTTCACGTCGAGATTGCCGGCCTTGAACGACGCATTCGCCGTGTGGAACTCGAGTCCCTGATCGAGCAGCTCGTTTACCGCGTCGGCGGCGTCAGCCTTACGACGCTGTGATGCCGGAATCAGCCAGCCGTATGTCGGGCCGTCTGTGCCCTTCGCGACCGCACGCTTGTTCGTCAGCCAATAGTTCTCGAGGAAGGTGTCACGATCCTTTGCGACGCGATTCAGCGCGAAGAGTATCGCCGACTCCTGAATGTTCGTGTTGCTCCGCGGTCCCCACGCCACCACAGGCGGCGTCGGGTTCGGGCGGAACCACTCTTTGCTCTGCGTAATGCGCACGGTCGTTGTATCCGGACCGTAGCTCTGGACTTCGTAGAAGCGGCCAACCGCGTTGTGCGCGTGGGCTACGAAGAACATGTAGTTCGGCACCCACCCATCGTAGAAGCCGTACGTCCACACGCCCGGAACACCGCGCTTCGTCATTTCGAGCACGTCGTTTTCGGCGAGCGTCCACCACTGATCGATGATGAGCGGATCGAGCTGGTCGTTGTACGGACCCGTGCCCGTCGACGCATAGAGCAGTGTCTGCGCTTCGTGCAGGTCGTGCAGGATGGTCGGATGCCACTCGTTGCCGAACTTCTCGATGTTGCGCGTCAGCTGCAGGAACTGCCCCATGCCGTCGCGGTTGTTGTCGTGCTGCACATACTTTCCCCAGTACATCATGAGGTTGTTGCGCGACACGCCCGGATGCGCTTTGGAATAGTTGTACGCGTCGACGACTTTATCGCGACCGTCGGTTTCGACAACCGGCGTGATGATCGTGATGACGTCTTTGCGGATCGCCTGGATGAACGGCGTCTCCTCAACCACAAGACGGTACGCCAGCTCCATCAGCATTTCGGGGCCGCCCGTTTCCGGCGAGTGCATTCCACTCGTGATCCAATAAATCGGCTTGGCCGTCTTGATGATTGCACGCGCCTGCTCCTCCGTCGTCTTGCGCGGATCCGTCAGGCGTGCGAGCTGGTCTTTGTATTTGTCGAGGTTCTTGATGATGTCTTCGCTGCCGACGACAAGAACGCTCATGTCGCGTCCTTCTTCGGACTTGCCGATCGTCCAGTACTTCGCGCGATTCGGCGCGGCCTTGGCGATCGACGCGAGGTAGCGGTTCATGTCCTCGCTCTTGTCGAGGATGCCCCAGGCGCCGATGATGTGCCCGAATCCCTTGAGCGGCGTCGGAACCGTGCTCGATGCCGGGAGGTGATCGACGAGTTCGGTCGTAATGCGCGGATCGCGCATGAACTCCTTGATCTTCTTCGTGTACTCCTCGTCATTCTTCTGCTGCGCGTGGACCGAACGCATCGGCGCGACAACCGCGGCAATGGCCAGTGCTGCGCCGAAGATGCGAGGGATGATTGCACTCCTACGGGACATCCTGCCTCCTTTCCTGTTTCACGCGAGTGGGGGAACGGTCCTACTTATAGAATGCGGCTATCCAGGATTACGCACCAGCGGGCCCACTAGTTGAGCCTCACCTTGAGAGCTGTATTATGTCGAAATAGCTGTTGATTTTCCCCTCGGTGAATGCCTTGAGCTGGTCCATCATCGACCCTAGCACGGAAGCGCCGCGAATCGCTCCGCCGCCTCCGCCGCCAAAGCCACCGGCGTTGAAAATGGACCGTATGAATGTGCTCGTCGAATCGAGCGGGAGCGCGCCGACATTTCCGAAGAACTTCCGGCCGTCGTCACTCCCGTTCCAGAGGTACTGCTCGACGTTAGAGAGGTAGAACGCCGTCACCGTCGCGTTGCGGTCCTTGAGATACTTCGCGACGGTTTTGATCGCTTTGTCGCCGGCGAAGTTTCCAGCAAGGGGCACAATCGCGTTGTTCAGTTCCATCTCGCGAAGCGCCCTGAAATTCGCCTCACTCGCGATGTAGCTGCGGTGGCCGCCAACTCCATCCGTCAGCACCATCAACTCTGCATAGGTCGGCATGCCGCGGTTATAGCCGCCAAACCCGCCGCGTGCATTCCCGAAGTTGTACGTGAGCTCGGGTCCAGCCGCGGAGAACGCCGAGTAGACGTACTCGAGGCCGGCCAGATCGGAATCTCCCAGCGCGAAGCCGTGGTGCTTCGTGAGCCAGTCGCGCACGGCCTTCAGATTCTTCTGGTACAGCGTGTCGCTCGAGGGAACGCCGGCGTACGCGTTGAGCAGTACGTCTGCGCTTGACGCCGTGTCGAGCCCTGCGGGACGCGGGCGCGAGAAGAGTCGCGACAAAAAATCCGCGCGATTGTCCGACATCTCCGTGAGCGCTTTGTACAGCAAATGCTCTTCGAGATTGCCGCGACGAATATCGAAGATGAACGCGAGCTTCGGTTTCAGCGCGATGATATACGTGAAGTTCTGGTCGGGACCGACGCCGAGGTACGCTCCGCCGGGCTTCGTCGTTTTCTGCAGGGTCGGAATCACGTACTGAAACATCATTTCGTTTGAAACGAAATTGTCGGAGCGGAAATAGCCTCCGGGCTCCGAAAAATCCGTGACCATTTTCCAGAACGTGCTGTCGGAAAGTCGCGACGGCAGTTCCTGTGCGCGCGCGTGCGAGGTCGCGAACAGTGCTGCGAGCAACACGCCAGCGACTGCGCTTCGGCGGCCGGTTCTAAATGTGTTTTTATCGATTCGCATACAGAAAACATGACAGCGGAGTGACAGCCTGCCAAGTGCGCCTTTCCACTTCGTGAGGCACGCGCGAGATTCGGGTTCGTCGCCTGCGTTTCACCACTGACGCGACGTCGCGTCTGCGACTCTCCCCCACTTGGATCGCCACATGCGAAACTTTGTTCGCCACGCAATTCGATTTGCGCGTCCTCTCGTTGCACTCACATTCGTCGCGAGCATTGCGTCCGCGCAGGCGGCCACCGCCGCGCGCGACTCCGCCGCGGCAGGACGCGGTGCACGCGCAGGGCGGGCTGCCGCAGGCGGCGCAGGGCGTGCCGCTGCGGCTGTCGCCGCGCGCGACAGCGCCGAGATCAATCGATCGACCGATCCACTGCTCCAGGGCGTACGCTTTCGCGCGCTCGGCCCGGCGAGCATGGGTGGCCGTATCGACGACATCGAGGTGTCCGAGAGCAACCCGAACATCATCTACCTCGGCTACGCCGTTGGCGGAGTGTTTCGCTCGGTGAACAACGGCACGACGTTCGAACCCGTGTTCGAGACGTACGGGTCCGCGTCGATCGGCGCGATGGCGATTCACCCAACGAACCCCGACATCGTCTATATCGGGACCGGCGAAGCGAATAATCGTCAGACCGCATCGTTCGGCGATGGCATGTACAAGACGGTTGACGGCGGAAAGACATTTACGCACATCGGGCTGCGCGAGACGCAGACGATTGGGCGCATTCTCATCGATCCGCGCAATCCGGAAGTCGTATACGTCGCAGCCGGTGGCCACCTGTTTGGCCCGAACGCGGAGCGCGGCATTTACAAGACGACCGACGGCGGCAAGAACTGGAACAAGATCAAGTACGTTGATGAGAACACCGGCTTCACCGACATCGCAATGGATCGGTCGAACCCGAACGTACTGTATGCGGCGAGCTATGAGCGTCGCCGTACGAGCTGCTGCTTCAACGGCGGCGGTCCCGGCAGCGCGATCTGGAAGACCACTGATGGCGGAAAGAGCTGGAATAAGATTTCGGGCAACGGACTTCCGCCGGGAACGTATGGTCGTATCGCACTCTCGGTCTATCAGAAGAATCCGAGCGTTGTCTATGCGCAGGTCGAAGCAGGTCCGTCGGATACACCATTTCCGGCAGGTCGTGGAGCGGGCGCTGGTGCCGCTGAAGCTGCACCGGCCGGCGCGGCGGGTGGCGGCGGTGGCGGCGGTCGCGGCGCGTTCGACTGGTGCAACAACGGAGCGCCCGCAGTACCTCCGGTTCCAGGCGCGGCTGCAGCAGAGACGCAGCCTGCGCTCGACGCATCGAAAGGCGGCGTGTTCCGCTCGGAGAATGGCGGCCGCACGTGGAAGCTGATGAGCAACTGCAATGCGCGGCCGATGTACTTCAGTCAGCTGCGCGTTGATCCGGAGAACGACAAGAATATTTATGTCGCCGGTCTTCCGGTGGCGAAGTCGCTCGACGGCGGCGTGACGTTCGCGACGCTGGACGTCGCCGGCGGATTTGGTGAGCCGGGCCACGTCGACCAGCACGCGATCTGGATCGATCCCAAGAACTCGAATCACATCATGGAAGGAAACGACGGCGGCTTTGACGTTTCCTGGGATCAGGGGAAGACTTGGGATTTCGTGAACACGATGGCGACGGGACTCGCGTACTGGGTCACCGCCGACATGCGCAGGCCGTACAACGTCTACTTCGGTTTGCAGGACAACAATCCGTGGGGCGGCCCCAGCTCGGTGCGCACCGGACGCGGCATTCTGAATTCCAACTGGTTCTTGCTCGGCGGCGGCGATGGCTTTCAAACCGCGGCAGATCCAACAGACTTTCACATCGTCTACACGGAGTCGCAGGACGGCAACACGGCGCGCTACGATTTTAGAACTGGCACGCAGAAGAGCATCCGTCCCGTTTCCGGTGGCGGACGCGGCGGCGCGGCGGCGGCGGCGGGTGCGACGTGCGTCGATGGTCACGAAGTCACCGCGGGCCGTGGTGGCGGCGGTGGCGGCGGTGGCGGCGGTGGCGGCGGTGCTGGCGGTCAGGGCAACGTTGTGAACGCGCAGCCGGGCGAAGCGTATCGCTTCAACTGGAATACGCCGTTCATGTTGTCGCCGCACGATCCGAACATCGTGTGGTACGGCGGCAATCGCCTGTTCAAATCGTACAACCGCGGCGACACGTGGGTGGAAAGCGCCGATCTCACCAAGCAGGTCGATCGCTGCAAGGTCGCAGTGATGGGAGTGGCCGGCGACAAGACGCAGCTCTCGAAGAATGACGGTCTCGCGGCATACAGCACGATCATCGCGGTGTCTGAATCTCCCGCGCTGCCCGGCGTTGTGTGGGCCGGCACGGATGACGGCAACCTTCAGGTGAGCCGCGACGGTGGCACGACGTTCACGGAAGTTGGCAAGAACCTCACCGGGCTTCCGGCGAATGCGCTTACGAGCGACGATCCATTCTGGATCTCGCGCATTGATGCGTCGCACTTCGACGGCGCCACGGCGTATATCGCAGTCGACGGCCACCGCACCGACGATTTGCACCCGTACATCTTCGTCACACGCGACTACGGCAAGACGTTCCAGAGCATCTCGAACAATCTGCCGGCGTCCGGAAATGTGCAGGTCATTCGTGAAGATCCGAAAAACAAGAACCTGCTCTACGTCGGCACGGAGTTCGGCCTGTTCATCTCGTTGAACGGCGGCCAGAAGTGGGAGCCGTTCATGAACAACTATCCGACAGTTCGCACGGACGACATTTACATTCACCCGCGCGACGGCGATGCGATCATCGCGACGCACGGACGCAGTATTTATATCGCGGACGACATCACCGCGCTCCAGCAGTTCACGCCGCAGGTGGCGTCGCAGGACGCGTATTTGTTCGACGTGCGTCCCGCGGTCGCGTACAAGAACGACTATCAGGCGAGCCAGCAGGTAGGGGGACAGCACGTGTTCATCGCAGAGAATGCGCCGCGCGGAACGGCCATCAGCTACTACCTGAAGTCAGGCGCCGGCAGCGTACAGATTTCCGTTTCTGACGCATCGGGTAAGGCGCTGTGCCGTACTGACGGCGCGAACACTGCGGGCATACATAAGGTGCAGTGGACGCTCGTGTCGCCGCTGGTGGCCGGTGCGGGTGGCGGGTTCGGCGGTGGCGGTGGTGGCGGCGGAGGTCGTGCAGGCGCGGGAGCCGCAGCTAACCCATCGTGCACGGCCGCACAGAACGGACGCGGCGGCGGCGGCGGCGGTGGCCGCGGCGGCGCGGGTGGGCCGCAGGCCGGGAACTACACGGCGACGCTGACGGTGGATGGGAAGGTTGTGGGGACGAAGACGATTGTGGTGCTCGAAGACATCTGGATGAATGAGAAATGAGAAATGAGAAATGAGTTTCTTAAACGAGTGAACTGTTAACCACTAACTGTTGGTCGGTTAACCAAGGTCTGAAAATCAGTCCGGGCCACGAACCGCTTCGACGAGGTTCGTGGCCCGGACTAATTTTCATACAGAACACCGACCAACAGTTAGTAGTTAACAGTTCACTCGTTTTATATCTCTACTCTCCGAGGGTGTGCCCCGAACCCTCCTCCGCTCTCGGCACTATATCCGCCCGCTCATTGATCATCCGCGCGCACGTATTCCACCGCAGCACCGCATCATCGTTCCCCGCGGGCCGCAGTGCCTCGGCCTTCTCATACCACGTCATCGCCTCGCGAAGCCATTCATACGCGACGAAGCCGGTGCCCGGCGCGCGCTGATCGAGCCGCGCCTTCGCGCGGCGCTCGACAATTAATCCGGCGTAGTACGCGCGCTCATACTCACTCGTGAGCAGCGCCAGCGTTTCCTTCGCGCGCTGCACTGCTCCTCCGGTGTCATGCGCGAACTGATCGCAGCGCGCGAGCAGCAGCACTTTCAGCGCCTGCTGATGAGCCGGCTCGACCGCAATGATATCGAGACAAATACTCTCTGCCGCCCATGGCTCGTTCAGCAGGCGGTAGTGCTCCGCGCGCTCGAGCGCCCGCGGCAGCGCTGCCGCCGAAAGTCGCTTGAGCTCGAAGGTCATGCTTTCTTTCCTCGCACAAGTCTCACGAGTGCTTTGACGGGATCGTAGAACTGATCCGCGACGCGCTCCTTGAGCGGGATGATCGCGTTGTCCGTGATATGAATGCCTTCCGGACAAACCTTCGTGCAGCACTTGGTGATGTTGCAATAGCCAATGCCGTGCGCCTCTTTGAGTTCCTCGGTGCGGTCGAGCGTGTCGAGCGGGTGCATCTCGAGCGCCGCCGCGTACACGAGAAAGCGTGGACCGATAAAACTCTCTTCCTTGTGATGGTCGCGCAGGACGTGGCACACGTCCTGACAGAGGAAGCATTCAATGCACTTCCGGAACTCTTGCACGCGATCCACATCGGCCTGCTGCATGCGCCAGGTGCCATCGGGCGCATCCGGTGTGCGCGGCGTGAACGGCTTGATCTTTTTCTTGACGCGATAATTCCAGCTCACATCGGTCACGAGATCGCGCACGTGAGGGAACGTGCGCATCGGCTCGACGGTCACCGGCTTGTCGAGATCGAGTTCGTTGAGTCTCGTCATGCACATCAAACGCGGTTTTCCATTGATCTCTGCGGAGCATGAGCCGCACTTCCCCGCCTTGCAGTTCCAGCGCATCGCCAGATCGTTGGCCTGGTCGGCTTGGATTCCGTGCAGCGCGTCGAGGACGACCATGCCCTCGCTGACTTCGGTCGTGTAGTCCTTCATCTCGCCGCCGCCCTGCGCTCCGCGATAAATGCGAAACGTCGCTGTGCTCATGACTTCTGCTCCTCGATGACTTCCTGCAGGTGAGCGGGAATGGGCGGGATCGTCTCTTTGCTCAGCGACATTGAGCCGTCGGCGGCCTTACGGAGCCTGATATTGAACGTGGCCTGCTGCGGATCTTTGTCGGGGTAGTCGTCGCGGAAGTGGCCGCCTCGGCTCTCCGTGCGCTCGAGTGCGGCACGCATGATCGCTTCCGAAATCGTCATAAGGTTCTTCAGGTCGATCGCGGTGTGCCATCCGGGATTGTATTCGCGATTCCCTTCGGCCCCGACTTTCGCAGCGCGCTCGCTCAGTCCGACGAGTTGTGCCATCGCATCTTTCATTTCGCTTTCGGTCCGCACGATTCCGACCAGCTTTTGCATCATCGACTGCAGTTCGTGCTGGACATGGTACGGGCTTTCGCCGCCGGCGCGATCAAAGGGCGAGAGCGCTTCGCGCGCCGCACTGTCGACGGCCGCTGCATCTATAGCCGCGGCCCCGTTGGCCTTTGCAAACTCCGCGGCGTGCTCGCCGGCGCGTTTGCCGAATACGAGCAAGTCCGACAGCGAGTTGCCGCCCAAACGATTCGCCCCATGCAATCCGGCCGCGCATTCACCCGCGGCGAACAGTCCGGGCACGTTCGTCATCTGTGAATCGCCGTCGACAGTGATCCCGCCCATCATGTAATGCGTCGTCGGCCCGATTTCCATCGGCACCTTGGTGATGTCGATATCCGCGAGCTGCTTGAATTGGTGGTACATGCTCGGAAGCTTCCGCTTGATCGCTTCGGCACCGTTCGGGATCTTGTCCTTGATCCACGCGATGTCGAGGAACACGCCGCCGTGCGGACTTCCACGCCCCGCCTTCACTTCGCGATTGATGCAGCGCGCGACGTGATCGCGTGTCAGCAGCTCCGGTGGGCGACGCGCCGTCTTGTCACCCTGCGTATACCGCCACCCTTCGTCCTCGTTGTCGGCGGTCTGATTGCGATAATTCTCGGGGATGTCGTCGAACATGAATCGGCGTCCTTCGCTGTTCCGAAGCACACCGCCTTCACCGCGCACGCCCTCGGTGACGAGCAAGCCCTTCACGCTCGGCGGCCACACCATGCCCGTCGGATGGAACTGGACGAACTCCATATCCTGGAGCACCGCGCCCGCATTGTAGGCGAGCGACTGACCGTCCGCCGTGTATTCCCAGCTGTTGCTGGTGATGCTGTATGCCCGTCCGACTCCGCCGGTGGCGAGCACAACCGCCTTCGCCTTGAACACACGGAATCGGCCGCGCTCGCGATCGTACGCGAATGCGCCGGCGACCCGATTGCCGTCCTTCAGAAGCGCGACGATGGATACTTCCGCGTGCACGTCGATCCCCTGGTGCACTGCGTGATCCTGGAGCGTGCGAATCATTTCGAGGCCCGTGCGGTCGCCGACGTGCGCGAGGCGCGGATAGCGATGGCCTCCGAAATTGCGCTGACTGATCTTTCCTTCGGGCGTGCGGTCGAACACCGCGCCCCACGCCTCGAGTTCGTTCACGCGTGCTGGTGCTTCTTTCGCGTGGATCTCGGCCATGCGCCAGTTGTTCAGATACTGCCCGCCTCGCATCGTATCCGCGAAATGCACACGCCAGTTGTCGCGATCGTCGGCGTTGCCGAGTGCCGCAGCGACTCCGCCCTCCGCCATGACGGTGTGCGCTTTTCCGAGGAGCGATTTCGTGACGACGCCGACTTTCGCACCAGTCGCGGCCGCCCCGATTGCCGCGCGCAGTCCCGCTCCACCAGCGCCGACGACGAGTACGTCGTGCTCGAACGTTTCGTACTCCGCCATCAGAACAACCTCCAGTCGGTCCAGACGCCCATCGAGCACAGGCGGATATACACATCGGAGAAGCCGACCATGACGAGGCTGGCCCATGCAATGCGTTCGTGATAGCCGTTGAGGCAGCTGGCGCAGTCGTACGCCTTCTTTCGCAGCGGGCGATCGCTGAGGCGATCGAGAATTCCGCCGATCAAGTGGCGGAATGAATGACAGCCGAACGTGTACGAGCTGAGGAGAATCAGGTTCGCGGTGAGAATCACCGTGCCGACTCCCATGCCGAACGCCGTGTGGCCGCTCGCGTCCGTGAACCAGAACGCGCCGTAGAGATCATACGCGAGCACGAACAGAAACGGGATCGCGATATAGAGGAAATAGCGGTGAATATTCTGAAAGACGAGCGGGAAGAAACGTTCACCGAGGTATGACGAGCGCGGCTCACCGACCGAACAGTTGATTGGATCCGCCCACATCGCCTTGTAGTACGATCCGCGATAGTAGTAGCAGGTGAAGCGGAATCCGCCGGGAGCCCAGAGGATCAGCAGCGCGGGCGAGAATGGCATGATCCCCGGCCACCACCCCGGCTTCGGGCCGAACCATGCGTGCGGCGAATCGCCGAAGAGCTCCGGCGAATAGAATGGCGAGAGATACGGGCCAAACGTGTAGTGATTGCCCTGAAACGCGGCCCATGTCGAGTAGACGACGAATGTAGCGAGGACGAGAAAGGTGACGGCGGGCTGGAGCCACCACGCGTCCGTCCGGGCGGTTTCGAGAAACTTTCGCGGCGCGAGGGGAAGCGGCGCGTGGGCCATTTAGCGGTCTCAGTGGGGGTAATCGGCGAGCGGTATCTGCAAGTTGCCAAGAGGTACAGCGTGTTGCAACTGCGGCGAGTAGACGATGGGTTTGCGACGTGGAGTCTGGAGTCTAGGGTCTTGAGTCTAGCGTCTGACAACCTGCAGTACGCGGTTCAGAGCTGTGAACTGCGTACTGCGGGTTGTCAGACGCTAGACAGAAGACTCTAGACTGCAGATTACCGCGCTCCCACATTACCGCACCCTATGGAACTCCGCCGCAGCATCGGCTTCTTCCGCGCGACGACGATGGTGGTCGGCATCATCATCGGCGCATCGATATTCGTGCAGCCGTCGGCGGTCACGGCGTCCGTGCCGTCTGTGGCGGGCGTTCTCATCGTGTGGGCCGCCGCGGGCGCGCTCACGCTGATTGGCGCGCTCGTCATCGCTGAACTCGCCTCGGCGTGGCCGCGCACCGGTGTTGTCTATGTATTTCTGCGCGAGCTCTACTCGCCCGTGGTCGCGTTCCTCTGGGGCTGGGCCATGTTCTGGACGATGCATTCCGGTATCGTCGCGGTCATCGCGATGGTGTTCGCGCGATACGTCGGCACCTTCATCCCGCTTGGCGACGTTGGCACTCGCGCCACGGCGATTGCGGCCGTGCTCGCGCTCTCGGCCATCAATTATCGGGGTGTACGCGAAGGGAGCACGGTGCAGGCATTCTTCACGTCGATCAAAGTGATCGCGATTGTGCTGATCATCGTGATCGCGTTCACCTTCGCGACGCACACGAACGGCGCGCTGAGTGATACGGCGGCGAGCGCGTCCACCCTGCCCTCCGGACGCGCATTCGTGCTCGCGATGATCGCGGGGCTGTTTGCCTTTGGCGGCTGGCACATGGTGTCGTATGCAGCCGAGGAGACAATCGATCCGACGCGCACGATTCCACGCGCGCTGGTCGCGGGCACGCTGATCGTCACCGCACTCTATGTCGCGTTGAACGCGGCATATCTCAGGGTGCTTCCGCTCGCGACGGTTGCAAGCTCGACGCGCGTCGCGGCCGATTTCGCTGACGCCGCAGTCGGTGGGCATGGCGCGCAGATCATGTCGGCGCTGGTCATTCTCTCAACACTCAGTGCGGTCAACGGAGTCATCCTCGCCGGCCCGCGCGTGTATCTCGCGATGGCGCAGGATGGTGTGCTCTTTAAATGGGTCGGCGCCGTGCACCCGCACTTTCGCACGCCGCACCGCGCGATCGCGCTGCAAGCGATCTGGTCGTGCGTGCTCGTCGCGACGGGATCGTATCGCGCGCTCTTCACTCGCGTCGTCTACACCGAGTGGATTTTCTTTGGGTTGCTCGCGGCCGGACTCTTCCTGCTGCGCCGCCGGCCCGGGTACAACCCACCCTACCGCGTCTGGGGTTACCCCGTGCTGCCGGTGATATTCGTGCTCTCCACCGCGGCGATCGTGATCAACCAAATAATCGCCCAGCCGGTCCAAAGCGTGACCGGCCTGGCGTTCGTTCTGCTGGGGCTTCCCGTCTACTACATTTGGGCACGAAATCCCGCACCCCCACGGCAAACCTAGGAGTCGCTCCGCGTGAGAGTCGTCGACGTCCATAATCACTACTATCCGCCGAAGTACATGGCGGCCCTTCGCTCCGGCGAGAGCGCCGTGACCGTCAAGATCGACGCCGACGGGAATCCCGAGCTCCACTATCCGGGCGACTATAACACCGCAGTCCCGGGCCATCGCGATATCGCGTACCGGCAGGGCGTGCTCGAGCAGGAAGGCGTGACGACGCAGATCGTCTCGCTCACCACGCCGGGCACACACGTCGAAACGCCGGCGCGCGCCGTGAAATACGCGAGCATGGTCAACGATGAATTCGCGAAGGATGTGCAGGAGCGCAGCCCGCGCTTTGCGGCGTACGCGACGCTGCCGCTCAACGATCCAAAGGCGTCGGTCGTCGAGTTTCGCCGCGCCGTCGAGCAGTTGAAATTTCCCGGCGCGATGCTGTTCAGCAATGTGAACGGCGTCGCTCTCGCAGACGAGCGCTACTGGCCGCTGTATGAAGTCGCCAACGAGCTGGGCGCCGTACTGCACATCCATCCGACGAACCCGATCAACGTCGACGCGATGCAGCAGTACTGGCTGATGCCGCTCGTTGGATTTTTGTTTGACACCACGATCGCCGCGGCGCATCTCGTGTACAGCGGCGTGAATGAGCGCTTCCCGAATATTAAATGGGTCGCGAGCCATCTCGGCGGCGCACTGCCCTACTTGGCCGAACGCCTCGACCGCGGTTACGAGGCATTTCCCGAGTGCCGCGCGAATATTTCGAAGCCGCCGAGCGAGTACCTGAAGAAGTGGTACTACGACACCGTCAACTTCGACCCGCGTGCGATCGAGCTCGCCATCAAGTTCGCCGGCGCCGATCACATCCTCGCGGGCAGCGACTATCCGCACGCGATCGGCAGCATTCCGTACATGATGAAAGCGCTCAACGCGATTCAGGTTTCGGACGCCGATCGAGCGGCGATCTACGGCGGAAACGCAGTGAAGCTCTACAACCTCGGTTGAGCCCGTTAGCGCGGGCAATCCCCCAACGATCGACCCCCGAACTGCGTTTTTAGAGACATGAATAGCCCAACTGCCAAGAACAGAAACACATCGGCTGCGATGCCGGCCTCGCAAAAATATCTCCCGCTGCTCCTCGTCCTTTTTGTAGGAAGCGGCTGTGCTGCGCTGATCTACGAGATCGTGTGGTTCGAGATGCTGCAGCTCTCCGTCGGATCCTCCGCCGTGTCCATGGGTGTGCTGCTCGGCACGTTCATGGGCGGCATGTGCATCGGCAGTCTGATGCTCTCGCGTGTGATCTCGCGAAAGCATCATCCGCTCAAGGTCTACGCCGCGCTCGAGCTGGGTGTCGGCGCGTTTGGTTTGCTTGCGCTGGTGCTGCTGCCGATCGCGGGCTCGGTGTATTTGACGATCGCCGGTCACGGCATGCCGGGCTTCCTGCTCCGCGGCGTGGCGGCGGCCATTTGCCTGCTGCCTCCGACGTTCGCGATGGGCGCGACGCTGCCGGCAATTGCGCGCTGGGTCGAGACGACGCCGCGCGGTGTGAGCTGGCTTGGGTTCTTCTACGGCGGCAATACGGCTGGCGCAGTGCTCGGCTGCATGCTCACCGGGTTCTATCTGCTGCGCGTTACCGACGTGCAGACGACGACGTTTGTCGCGGTCGCGCTGAATATCGTCGTGGCATCGATCGCGTTTTATCTGTCCAAGGTCACGCCGTCCGGCGCCGAAGACAGCGATGCGCGCGTGACTGAGGTCGAGGCGCCCGCCGGCACGAATCTCGTTTACGTCGCGATCGCGCTTTCTGGTATGACCGCGCTCGGTGCCGAGGTGGTCTGGACCCGTCTGTTCACGCTGTTGCTCGGCGGAACGACGTACACTTTCTCGATTATTCTTGCGGTGTTCCTCATTGGTATCGGCCTCGGCAGCAGCGTCGCTTCGTACGCTGCCCGACAGCTCGTGCGTCCGCGCCTCGCGTTCGGCCTCGTACAGGTCGCGCTCATGGCGGCGATCGCATGGACCGCGTGGCAGGTCACGCAGGAACTCCCCTACTGGCCGACGAACCCCGAGCTGACGACGCGTCCGTGGTTCCAGTTCCAGATCGATTTCGTTCGTTGCGCGTGGGCAATTCTGCCCGGCGCCATTCTGTGGGGCGCGAGCTTCCCGCTGGCTCTGGCGGCGGTCGCATCGCCGGGTCAGGATGCAGGCCGCATGGTGGGTCGGGTCTATGCAGCGAATACCGTGGGCGCGATTGTCGGTGCGCTGGTCATGAGCCTCGTGATGGTCGCGGCGGTCGGCACCCAGCATTCGCAGCAGGTCCTGATCGTGCTGGCCGGAGCGGGCGCGGCGTTGATGCTGCTGCCGGTGTTCGCTGAAGCGTCGCGCACGATGCAGTTTTCGCCGAAGAGCGCGGGATTCGCCGCCCTCATCGTTCTGGCGGGAGTGGCGTTCGCGTCTGTCGTGACGCCGCCGCCGGCGCTGCTCGTCGCGTACGGCCGCTTCAGTTCGCCGCGCTATTTCAATCACGGCGACTTCGTCTACTTCGGCGAGGGAATGAATTCGTCGCCGGCGGTGTCGGTGCTCTCGAACGGCGTCGTGAACTATCACAACGCCGGCAAGGTGCAGGCCTCGAGCGAGCCGCAGGACATGCGTCTCCAGCGGATGCTCGGCCATTTCACAACGCTCGTGCCGGCGCACCCGACGTCTGTGCTCGTGATCGGCTGCGGTGCGGGTGTCACGGCGGGCGCCGTGAGCATCAGTCCGCTCGTGCAGAAAGTGACGATCGCGGAAATCGAGCCGCTCGTTCCGCAGGTTGCGTCGAAGTATTTCGGCGAGTTCAACTACAACGTCATCAAGAATCCGAAAGTTCATGTGCAGATCGACGATGCGCGCCATTTTCTCGGAACGACTGACGAGAAATTCGACGCGATCACGTCGGATCCGTTCGATCCATGGGTGAAGGGTGCGGCAAATCTGTACACGAAAGAATTCTGGGAACTCGCAAAATCGAAGCTCAATCCGGGCGGTGTCGTCACGGTGTTCGTGCAGCTCTACGAAGCGGGCACGCCGGCCGTGAAGAGCGAAGTCGCAAGCTTCCTCGCGGCATTTCCCGACGGAATCGTCTGGGCTAATAACTACAACGGCGCGGGCTATGACGTGGTGCTCATGGGGCGCGCGTCGCCGGGGAAGATCGACGTCGACTCGATGGCCGCGCGTCTGGCGGATCCGAAGTTTGCGATCGTCGCGCAGTCGCTGCGCGAGATCGGCATCAACTCGGCGATTGATCTGCTCGGGAACTACACGGCCCGCGCGCCGGAGCTGAAGGATTGGCTCTCCGACGCGCAGCTGAATCTGGATAAGAACCTGCGACTGCAGTACTTGGCCGGGCTGGGGCTCAACAAGTACGAGCAGGCGGATATTTATATGGGGATGGCGAAAAACAGGGCGTACCCGGAGGATCTGTTTACGGGGTCGCCGGCGATGATTGCGGCGCTGAGAGCGGCGGTGGCGCGGCCGCAGTAGCTAAGAGCTATGACAACTGAAGCGCTGAGCTGATAGCGTTCAGCTGGAAGCTTTGAGACTGAGCAGAATAAAAAGGCGGGGCCTCTTTGAGGCCCCGCCTTTTTTATGCCGAGAGAGAGAATCGAACTCTCATGGGGCTCGCGCCCCGCGGGATTTTGAGTCCCGTGCGTCTGCCAGTTCCGCCATCCCGGCGTTGAAAAACCGGTGATACTATCAGGCGTGAACTTACTGCGGCGGCGGCGGCGGCTGAACCCCCCTGCCACCGCGGCCCTGGCCGCGACCTGGAAGTTGCTGGCCGCGCCCGATTCCCATCCGTCCCGCGCGGCCCTGCTGGGCCTGCCGCATCTGGTTCACGCGCTGACGGATCTGCTGCTCGAGCGCGAAGTACTTCGCACGCTGCAGCGGCGTGAGAAAGCCTGAAAGTTCTTTCTGCTCCTGCTCCTGGATATCGACGCGCTGGCGCTGGGTTTTGATCACGCGGTCGAGCAACGCGGCCACCTGCCCTTGCCGTGCAGAATCCGGGCGCAGCATCTCGTCGCGCAGCGACATGCGGATATCGCGTTCCTGATCGACAACAAGCCGGCGTTTTTCGTCGAACTTCTTGTTGGTTTCCTGAAGCTTTGCCATCTGCGCGTCGGTCGCACCGAGTCGTTCCTTCGTGACCTGCGCCATGCGTTCCTGCACCTGCTGCTCGAGGTTTGCGCGGTTCGGTCTGGCCTGAACCACCGTATCGCCGATCACCTGGGGAGGCTGCTGCGCGCGCGGACCGCGCTGTGCAGAAAGCGTCGCGGAAGACACGAGTATCAGAACTGCGGCGAGCATAAACCCTTTACTGCGCATGATGACCTCCATCGGCCTGCGGTATCATTGGGACAATCGGTGTGAGATGCGTCTCAGGCTCGGCGCTTGGAATCGAATCGAGCGCATCGAGCTCGCTCATGAGCGCGTCGAGTTGCGCATCGCTGAGGTCGGACAGGCCGCCGCCAAAGCTGATCGTTGTGCCCCGGTGCTTCGACGACGCGGCGGGAGCATTCGTGGTCGCAGCTGTCGCGATCGGCGCGGCAACCGGAGCCGGCGGCGCTACGGGCTCGGTCGTCGCGAGCGTTGCGCTCGCGGCCGGAGCGGGCGCGACCGCCGCAGTTTGTGTTTGCGTGCCGGCCGGAACAAAGAATCCGCGCAGCGCGAATACCGAACCCGCTCCGATCAGCACCACGCCGATCGCAGCGGCCACGCGCCACGCCGTACCGGCAAACATGCTGCGCTTCGCACTGCGGGGAGTCGCGGGCAGCGCCTTTACGATCTTCGCGATGTTCACTTGCGGCGCGGCAAACGCACGCACCGCGGCCTCGATCACTTCGATCTCCGCAACGCAGTCATCGCACGTCGCGAGATGATTGTCCACGGCCGCGTGATCCTCCGCGGACAACGTCTTGTTGACGTAGCCCGGCAGCAGGTCCCGCATCTGTCCATCAGCGCAATCATGCATCATCGAGAAACTCCTTTACGGATCGCATCGCGTTGTGGTAATGCACACGACATGCACCTTCTGTGCTGCCGACCAGTTTCGCGATCTCTCCATATGCCATCCCCTCCGTCACACGGAGGACGAACACTTCTTTCTGCAGCGGAGACAGTCGTTCCATCGCCCGCCGGACCTGAATCGCTGTTTCATCCGCTACGAGCGTGTCCAGCGCATCGTAGGCCTCGACCGCGTGCCCTTCATCCAGCTCCACCTGATTACGGCGCCGCTTCTCCGCGCGTTTGCGGTCGAGCAGCAGCCTTCGCAGGATCGTGAAGAGCCACGTCCGCAGCGTGCTATCCGCCCGAAACGAATCGAGCGAGTTGAACGCGCGAACAAACGTGTCCTGCACCAACTCATCGATTTCTTCGCGCTCGCCCGAACTCGCGGCGAACCGGGCGAGAGCCTGCGCGTGCCGCTGGACGATCTCGGCTGCAGCACGCTGGTCTCCGCCCTTCCACCGCTCAATGAGCGCGATATCCGCCGACCCATCATCCTGCCGGCCACCTACATCCATTCAGTCACCAATTGAGACGCCGGTCACAACCGGACGTTAACTTGGGTTGCCAAATCAGCCTTCTGGTCAACCTCGGAGCCGACATGCCACCGATCGAGATCATTGCCCATCGCGGCGCGTCCCGCGAACGCCCCGAAAATACGGTCGCCGCCTTTGTGAGGGCCGCGGAACTCGGCGCAGACGGGATCGAGCTGGATGTCCATCTGACCGCCGACGGGATCCTCGTCGTACACCACGATGCGATCCCGCACGCGCCGCCCCGCCCCGAGTTGGCGAATCGCGATATCCGTTCATTGACTTTCGAGGAGCTTAGCGGGTTTCGCGTCGGTGGACAGCCGATCCCAACCCTGGCTCAGGTTATCGACGCAGTCAGCTCACGCATGATCGTGTACTGCGAACTGAAGGGTGCCGGGACCGCATCGTCCGCGGTGGCTTTGCTCGCGCCGCGGGGCGCCGCCGCAGCCGTTCACTCGTTCGACCATCGGCAGGTGGCACAGGCACGGCAGCTCTGGCCGGTTCTCGCGCGCGGCGTGCTCGAAGCCAGCTATCACGTGGTGCCGACCGACACGATGGCCAGCGTTGACGCTCGTGACCTCTGGCAGGCCGCCGAGTTGATCGACGGTGAAATGGTCGAGGCCGCGCATGCGCGCGGCGGGCGGGTGATCGCATGGACCGTGGATGATCCGGCCACGATGCTCAGACTTGCCTCAATCGGAACGGACGGGCTTTGCACGAACGACGTCGCACTCTGCCGGCGTACACTGAACCGGTAGGTAGTCGCTACGGCTGCGGCGGTGCCCCGGAGTTCACATTCGAGGTGAGGTCGGCCTCGAGGCGCTTGGCCTCGGTCTCATGCTCGGTGAGCGTCGCTTCGAGCCGCAGCATCACGGCGGCATCCGGCTCGGCTCCGTTCTGGTGCGCCTGATGCAAGGCGTAGCCGAGGGCCTGCGCGGCTTTGTCGGCGAGCTGTCGGACGCGAAACAGCTCGAGCCTGATCTTTCCCTCGTCGAGTGCTCCGCGCGCGGCCTTGCCTGCGCTGCGGAGTTCGGTTGACAGCTTATCCCAAAGAGCCATGCGATCCTCCCGCGGTGGCTTACACTACCGCGATTACGCCGCGGAAGTTTCCTGTGCGGGATAAACCGAGATTTTGAACCGCGTCTTGCTCTTGTGCTCGAACTTCACGATGCCGTCGACGAGCGCGAAGATCGTGTAGTCAGAACCGAGGCCGACGTTGTTCCCCGGATGCCACCGGGTTCCGCACTGGCGCACGATGATGTTGCCGGCGCGCACACGCTCGCCGCCGAACTTCTTCACGCCGCGGTACTGTGGGTTCGAATCGCGCCCGTTGCGCGTTGAACCTACGCCCTTTTTATGTGCCATTTTCTGGGTTATCCGAGCTTGATGTCGTTGATACGGATTTCCGTGAAGCCCTGACGATGCCCCTGCTTCTTGGCATAGTTCTTACGGCGACGGAACTTGAAGACGACGATCTTTTCGCCGAGACCGTGCTTCACGATCTCGCCGGTGACCTTCGCGCCCTTGAGCATCGGCACGCCGACTTTCGCCGTGGTGCCGTCTGATCCGAAGAGGACTTCGTTGAATTCGATCGTTGCGCCGGCGTCGCCGAGCATGGTCGGGACACGGAGCGTCTTGCCTGGCTCGGCGCGGAACTGCTTGCCGCCGGTTTTGATAATTGCGTAGGACATAAAACCCTTATTCCGAATGGATTTACTGAGAGCCTAACATAATAGTCTGATTGGACTTGTACTTCAAGGGGTGTGGCGAAGTCTTCAGTCTAGAGTCTGTTGTCTAGGGTCTGATCACCTGCGGTACGCAGTTCAGATCTGTGAACCGCAAACAGCAGGTTTTCAGACGCTAGACAAAAGACCTTAGACCCCAGACTTACACCCTCACGCCACGTTGTATTGCTGCGTCACGTCCCGCCCCGCCCCCTTCACGACCAGCTTGAATTCGTCCGGCCGGAGCAGCGGGTCGTCCCGCATTTCCAGCGAGAATCCGAGCCCCTTTTCGAGCTTCTTGAGCAGGTCTTTCTCGTTCTCGAGCAGGTACATCGCCGTGTCCGGGTGGAGCTTGACCACCATGTTGTCCTTCCGCCCGTCGACCGCGATGCGGCGCACAGAGCGTTCCATGCGGCGCACGATCGTCTCGGGTGTAAAGACGCGCCCCGTGCCGTTGCACGTCGGGCAGGACTCAGTCATCGACTGCAGGTGGCTCTGCCGGACGCGCTGGCGGGTCATCTCGATCAACCCGAGATCGCTGACGGCGAACGCCTTGGTGCGCGCACGGTCGCGGCCGAGGTGCGTGCGCAGCTCGTTGAGCACGCGCTCGCGATTCTGCCGCGTTTCCATGTCGATGAAATCGCAGACGATGATGCCGCCGATGTCGCGCAGCCTCACCTGACGTGCAACTTCACGTGCGGCCTCGGAGTTCGTCTTGAAGATTGTTTTCTCGGGGTCTTTCTTCCCGACAAAACGTCCCGAGTTCACGTCGACGGATACGAGCGCTTCGGTCGGCTCGATGATGATGTAGCCGCCGCTCGGCAGATCGCAGCGCCGCTTGAACAGGTCGCGGATTTCCGTCTCGATGTCCGCTTTGTCGAACAGCGGAATCTTGTCTTCGTAGAGCTTTACGCGATCGACGAGCTCGGGCGCGATCCCCTGCAGGTACTCGACGATCTCATTGAAGATCTGCTTTGAATCGACCGTGAGCGAATCGATTTTCTCTGAGAACAAATCGCGAATGATCGTGCGCGTGAGCGACGTTTCACGATGCAGCAGCTTCGGCGGATTGCCGACGAACTTCGTCTTCTTGTTGATCTTCGCCCACTGATTGATGAGCGTCGTGATTTCGTTTTGGAACGTCTGCTGCGTGATGTCCTCGCCAACGGTCCGGACGATCACACCGCCGGAGTTCTTCGGCAGCACTTCCTGCACCTGCGCACGCAGACGCTGACGTTCGGCGCGCTCGCCAATCTTGCGGCTCACACCGACGCGCGATGCGAACGGCATGAACACGACAAAGCGACCGGCGATGGATACCTGCGCAGTTACTCGCGGTCCCTTGGTCGAGATCGGTTCTTTGGACACCTGCACGATGATCGACTGGCCGCGTTTCAAAACGTCCTGAATCTGCGGCGGCTCGGCGCGCTGACGACGACCGCCGCCTCTGCGGCCGCCACCACCACCACCACCACCTGCGCCGCGCTCCTGCCGCTCGGGCTTCTCGGCCTTCTCGGCCTTGTCTGGCTTGTCTGGCTTGTCTGCCTTCTCCGCACGTGGCGCACGCTCGGGCCGCTCAACCGCGGCTACAGGGGTCGCCTCGGCTGTCTCTGGCTCGGCGGCATCATCTTCCACGCCGTCGGTATCTGCGCCCTCAGGCGGCGCGCCGCCCGCGGGCGGGTTCGCCCCACCGTTTGCGCCGCCACCAGCCGCGCCCGCGCCACTGCCGCCGCGCCGACCACGTCCGCCGCGGCCACGCCGACGGCCGCGGCCGCCCTTGCCGGGCTGCTGCTCCGTGGACGCCACGACAATTTTAGGCCCGTCGTCAGGGGCGTAGGGCGACTCAGGGTCGTCGTCTGGCTGGTCGGTTTCCTTCGACGGTTCGCCGACGATGCTCAGGTGCGAGTCGTCGTCATCATCGTCGTCGGAATCGTCGTCGCCGCCTTCGTCGTAGACGAGGTCGGACGCGTGGAGAAACGCAGCTTTATCGGTGCCAATGTCGATGAATGCCGCCTGCAAACCCGGCAACACTGCATCGACTTTTCCCCAATAAATATCGCCAACCATCCGTCGTGCTTCCGGACGGTCGACCTGCATCTCAACTAGCTGGTCGTCCTCCAGAATCGCAACGCGAACCTCGCGTTGCGTCGCGCTGATCAAAATCTCTCGTTTCATCGTGTACCGCGTGATGACGCGCGGGTCGCGACCCGGATATGTCCCCAACTTCTCGCGTGATCGTCCACGCTCCTGCCGCCTGTTCCGTACGCCCAAAAAATCCAGCTGGCGTGGGGAACAGCAAAGTGCGGCTTGGCGTGCGATCTAGTGCGGTCGGCATCCTGTCAGTAATGAAAGGCGTCGATTGAAGTGGAACCTGTCCGAGCCGGCTTCCGCAGAGTCGTAAAAAGAAGTCGGACCGGGGCTGAGCGCATAAACCAACAATGCAAGCGGCAAGCGCTCGCCTAGACGTAAATGGGAGGGCTTGCCGCGCGCAATGGCTTGATCGTGCGAGGGTTACCTCGCAGCGGGGTTGTCGAGGCTCAGATCGCCACGAGGTCCTTCAGGAGGTGGCGCGCGATGACGATCCGCTGGATCTCGGAGGTACCCTCGCCGATCTCGCCAATCTTGGCGTCGCGCATCATGCGCTCCACCGGATAGTCCTTGGTATAGCCGTATCCGCCATGGATCTGGATGGCCTTGGTCGTTGCGCGCATGGCCATTTCGGAGCAGAACAGCTTGGCCATTGCGGCTTCTTTCGAGAACGGATGACCGTTCTGCGCGAGCCACGCCGCGTGGTACACGAGATGACGGCCGGCCTCGAGCTCTGTGGCGATATCCGAAAGCTGGAACTGCACTCCCTGGAACTCGGCGATCGGCTTTCCAAACTGCTTGCGCGTCGACGCGTACTGGAGCGCCAGATCGAACGCGCCCTGCGCGAGCCCGAGCGAAAGCGACGCGATGCCGATTCGGCCGGAATCGAGCGTGCGCATGAAGTTGATGAAGCCCTGCCCTTCCGCGCCGAGCAGATTCTCCGCCGGAACTTCGACGTCCGTGAACAGCAGTTCGCGCGTATCCGATGAGCGCCAGCCGAGCTTGTCTTCCTTCTTGCCGCTCGTGAAGCCTTTCAGTTTGCAGAGCTCGGCCGAGTGACCGATGCCGACTTCCGTGGCGCGCGGAATGTCGCAGGTGTCTTTGGTCAGGATGAATGAACTGATTCCGCGCGTGCCCGCCGAAGGGTCGGTCACCGCCGTGACGACGAAGATTTCGCCGACGCCCGCGTGGGTGATGAAGCGCTTGGAACCGTTGAGTACGTAGTGGCCGTTCTTTCGCACAGCCGTCGTGCGCGTGCCGCCGGCGTCGCTGCCGGCGGTGTCTTCAGTCAGGCCGAATCCACCGATGACGCGACCCGATGCGAGCAGCGGCACATAGCGCTCTTTCTGTGCTTGCGTGCCGAAGTTCACGATTGGCGAGGTACCAAGCGTCGTGTGGGCCGATATGGTGATCGAGTGCGACGCGTCAACTCGCGCGAGCTCTTCGATCGCGATGATGAAGCTGATGATGTCGAGGCCGGCGCCGCCGAGCTCTTCAGACCATGGGATGCCGAGCAATCCAAGCTCGCCCATTTTCCGCACATTTTCCCACGGGAATTCCTGGGAGTCGTCGAAACGCTTTGCTACCGGCGCAACCTCGTCGCGTGCGAACGCGCGGACCATCTCGCGAACGGCGAGGTGCTGCTCTGTGAAGTACAGGGAGTCTCTCATAGGCCTTGAATATAGGTCACATCCGCGCTCTCGGCACGGTCACGGCTGAGTAACAGCGCCTTCGGCACCAATCACGCTTCAGTTACGCAGACGTCAGGCGCCCCGGATCGCCTCGAGAAACTCCTCGCCGTACTTCTCCATCTTCGCGGGGCCCACTCCATATACATCAGCGAGCGCGCCGGCCGTCACGGGACGCGACCGGGCCATCTCGCGGAGGGTTCGATCGGCGAACACGACGTAAGCAGGCACCGCATCGCGCTTTGAGAGTGTGCTCCTCAGCGCGCGGAGTGCATCCAGAAGCGCTTGCTCAGCGGCGGTGAGATCGTCGAGACCGGCAGGTTCGGCTTTCCCACTCTTGCCGCCTCGCGCTCCCCCGCTCCGCGCGCCCTTTTTTCGCAGGTCCTTCAGCGCAGTACCCGACGCAACAGCCTCGTGCTTCAGCGAAAGGCAGTTGTCGCACTGTTCGCAGCGGTTGGTCGCCGCGGGATCACCGAAGTACCGCAACACGAATCCGCGGCGGCAACGATCGGTGTACGCGTACTTCTGCACGACGTCGAGCTGCGACGATTCAGCCTTCCGCCGCCGATCGAGCGTCTCCCAGTCGACAGGCCAGCGCTCGATCGGCGCGGTGCGATCCGTCACGACGAGTCCCTCGCCGACGCGCGACCAGATCACGAACTGCCGGTCTTGCAGCGCATCGAGCACGTCGGTTGCGCCGCCCGGGCCGGCGAGCCCCGGTGGGAGTGCGTCGAGATCGACGACAGCACCCTCTGCGATCCGCCCCCGCGTCATTCTCCAGAGCGCGCGAAGGACGCCGATCTCGATCGTCTCCTCCGCGCCAAGCTCCGCGCGGACTCGTTCCGGCGTCGCGAGCATTCGCACGCGCGCGCGGCTTCTCGATCCTTCAGATGCGCTCAGTGCTCCTGCGGCTGTAAGGATGCGCAGGGCGGACTCGGCTTCGCGATCCGAGACTTTGCCCTTCGCCGCGCTCGCGAGGCCGGCGGCGTCGAGCGAGAGCGACCCGTCTGCCTCGGCGCGATTGCATGCGGCGTAATACACAGCCGTAACGACATCCCGTTCCGGGCAAGCGGCCTTGATGAAAAACTCATGCGTGAAACGATCCTGAAATGCGTGGAGCAAATAGCAATCGGCCGGCTCGCCATCGCGGCCCGCACGACCGGCCTCCTGATAGTATGCCTCGAGCGAGCCCGGCATCGCGTGGTGCACGACAAGGCGCACGTTGCGCTTGTCGATCCCCATGCCGAACGCGTTGGTCGCGACGATCGCGCGCACCTGCTCGGACATGAACGCGTCCTGCACCTCGCGACGGCGCGAGTCATCGAGGCCGGCGTGATACGCCTCGGCGCGAATACCAGCGCGATTGAGGACGCCGGCGACGCGGTCGACTGTCTTGCGCGTGGCCGCATACACGATCGCCACGCCGTCGTGACGCGCGAGGATGTCGGTGAGAGTGCCGTCTTTTTCAGAATCGTTCTTGGTTCGGACGACGTGCCACCGGAGATTCGGCCGGTCGAATCCAGTGAGCACGACTTCGGGATCCCGCAGGTCGAGTACGCGCGCAATGTCGCGGCGCACTTCGGGAGTCGCCGTCGCCGTGAGCGCGAGCGTCGGCGGTGATCCCAGTTTCTCGCGAATATCGCGAACACGGCGATAACTCGGCCGGAAATCGTGGCCCCATTCGCTGATGCAGTGCGCTTCGTCGATCGCAAGCAGCGACACTCCAATCGCCGCGATGCGCTCGGCGGCGTTGCCGAACTCGAATCGTTCCGGCGCGAGATAGAGCAGCTTGATCTCGCCGCGCTGCGCTTTCGCGAGGCGGTCTGAGATCTGGCTCGCGGTGAGCGAGCTGTTGATAAATGCCGCCGGGATTCCCTTCGCCTCGAGCGCGTCGACCTGATCTTTCATGAGCGAGATCAGCGGCGAGAGGACGACGGTCAGGCCATCCAGTACGAGCGCGGGAACTTGATAGCAGAGCGATTTTCCGCCGCCCGTCGGCAGAATCACGAGGGTGTCGCGGCCACCCAGAACTGACTCCACGGCGCGCTCTTGCCCGGGGCGGAAGGCCGCATGGCCAAATCGCTCGTGCAATACGACTCGCGCTTGTTTGATCGACGGAGAGTTCACGCTGAAGGATAGCGCACGCGGCGGATTTCATTCATAGCAAAGCACCGCCGCTCGGCGCGAAATCCCGCCTAGACTGCTCTCGTGAAATGCCCGCGAGTGAATTGGTCGCCAACGAGCGCGCGGACCGGAGTGGTATCTGCGCGCTCTCCGCGACTGAGTGCGTCGAGCACCGCGCGATATCCAGCAACGATCTCTGCAACCGGATTCCCCGGCACGTTGAACACGGCGCGATACCCGCGGATTCCACCGCGCCAGAGCCGCGGAATGAACTCTGAACCTTCGATCACGCGCGAGTGCAGCAGCCGGTTGCGGCACGCGCTGTCGGTCGCGACCGGGAACTTGTAGCCTGCTGGATCGGTGAGTTCGACGTTCGTGTGCTTTTGCACGCAAAGGTCGCGACAGGTGGTTACGACGCGATCGAACGCGGCGGAGAGCACGCAATGCTCGAGCGTCATTCCCTCGGGGCGCCCGTAAATGAGAACATCGAACGCGTCGCCATCCCACGGCGCGACGAGCGATGTGATCTCCTCGGCCGTGAGTTCCACCGACGCGGTGATGCGCTGTGCACCGAGCCGAAAGAGCTCCGCGGCCGTGTGCGGATTGAAGCAATTCACAGCGTAGTCCGCGGCGACATCGCGGCCGGCGCGCGAAAGCTCCGCGATGAGGCCAACGTGACCGGACAGCAGCGGGAGATCGAGCGCGAGCCACTTCTCGAGCTGTGGCCGGTCCTCGGGCCGCACGATCGTCGGTGTGCGGAGGCGAAGCTGCGCTCCCATCTCTTTGACTTCTGCGGCGAGCGCGGTGACTCGCGATCTCGGCGGCGACGGGTGGCGCAGGAATGGGTCGAATACGATTTCGTTCGCGCCGGCGTCGGCGGCGGCACGCGCGTCATCGACGGTGAATACTTCGGCGGTGAGCGTGAAGCCCGCCGCTGGGCGAGCGGATGCCCGCTTCGTGATCGCCGGTGCGCTTGCGGCTGCACTCACCCGCTCGGCTCGCTCCGCCTGACGTGCGCTCTCCGCCCAGTCGCGATGCAGCATCAGCTCATCAACGGCGCGCTGCCGCAAATGATTCAGTTCGCTCACCGGAATAAAGAGGCCGGCGGTGAGCGCAGCAGTGTCAACCGCGCCGAGCGCGAATGGCGTGTCGCCGAGACGGCCGAGCTGTTCGCGCAGCTGAGTTGCGTCGAGTGCGCGTTTGCTCGCCGGTGCGAGCGGGATCTCGCTGGCAACCGACACCTCGTCTTCCGCGCCGCGGAAGATCGCTTTGAGCGGTGCGCCCGCGCCGCCAAACACGCGGACATCGAGCGAAACCTTCCGCTGCGCGGGTATTCCTTTCAACGAGGCGAAGCTCGCGCGCGCCCGTTCGAGCAGTGCCGCGTGTGCGGTGCGGAGGACGCGCCAGCCGACGGTCACTCGCGTGCGACTGAAGATTGCCTGTCGCGTCACGCCGTTACGCGAGCTGATCGTGCGCACTGCGGTTACGGCAAAACCTGTGCTCTGTGCGTGCGTCGCGCCTGCAGGCGGTTCGAATCCGAGTCCGTCGCCGACTTCAATCGGCATCGTGACATCGACGATCACTTCGCCGCCGTCGTTCGCGATTACCGAGCCGAGGTCGAATCCATGATTGTCCGGCTGCGTGCGCGTGATGTAGTCGCGCCCCGCCCTGCCGCCGTACATGCCTCCGGTGAAACCGCGACTGAAAATTTGCACGAGCGGCTGCGTTTCATCGAACGTCGGCGCGGAGAACGTTCCTTTGTCGACGCGATCGAGAAACTCGCGATAGCCCTTCGTGACCGTCGCGACATACTCCGGCTTCTTCTTGCGCCCTTCAATCTTCAGGCAGCCGATGCCGGCGTCTGCGATCTCCTGCAAGTGATCGTACGCGCCGAGGTCTTTTGCAGAGATGAGATAGCCGCGGTCGAGCTCTTCGCCGTTCTGCGTGTCGGTCAGCACGTAGTCTTTGCGGCACGACTGTGCGCACGAGCCGCGGTTTGCGCTGCGCTCCGAAATCATTCCGGACATGAAGCACTGTCCGGAGTACGCGATGCACAGCGCGCCATGGACGAAAGATTCGAGACCCAGTTCGGGAACGGCTGCGTGAATCGCGCGGATATCGTCGAGCGTATTTTCGCGCGCGAGCACGATGCGATCGACGCCGAGCTCTTTCATCACCGCAGCGCCGCTGGTGTCGTGCACGGTCATTTGCGTGGAGCCGTGGATTTCGAATCCGGGATAGACTTTTTGAATTAGCCTGATCAGCCCGACATCCTGAACGATCGCCGCGTCGATACCCGCGTCGATGCACGCGCCAAGATGCGAGAGCGCGTCCTCCATCTCGGCGGGCTTCACGAGGATGTTGAGTGTCAGGTAGACGCGTGCCCCGCCGCTGTGCGCGATGGCGCACGCTTGTTCCAGTTCTGTAACAGTGAGCTGCGCGCCTTCATCCCGCGCGTTGAACTTCTCTACGCCCAGGTACACGGCATCAGCCCCGTTCGCGACGGCGGCGCGAACGGCATCGAGGGAGCCGGCGGGGCTTAATAGTTCGGGGCGGGACATCACTCAAAACTAGCGAGTTGTTGACACCGCATGTTGATGCCGATACTATCTGATCATGACCCGCGCCCAACTCCCCGCAATGATGTGCTGCTGCATGTGCTGCATGTGCCAACCGGCACATGGGGGAGCGGGAGCGTAGGCGTCAACGCGGCCACCTGAAGCAGGCCACGATGCCTGAACCAACGCCTCCGATCCTCCAAGGATCGGGGGCGCTTTTGTTTTCTACCCTTTCTCTACGAGCGCCACCGTGACACAGCCCAAACCGATCGCCATCTATCACGAGCACCCTGACTGGTTCAAGCCGCTATTCGAAGAGCTTGAACGTCGCGAGCTCCCGTACGTCCGGCTCGACGCCGCGGCGCATGTGTGGGATCCGTCCGAAACGGAATCGCCGTACTCGGTGGTCGTGAATCGTGCCTCGCCGTCTGCGTATCTGCGCGGCCATGCACAGTCGACGTTCCATACCCTGCACTGGCTCAAGCATCTCGAGCGCATCGGCGTCCCTGTCGTGAACGGCAGCGTGACGTACACGTCTGAACTCTCGAAGGCGCTGCAGCTCGATATTCTCGAAGAACTCGGCATTCTCTACCCCCGCGCCCGAGTGATCAACAATGGATCGCAGGCGCCTGCCGCCGCGAAGGGACTCCGCTTTCCTGTTCTCGTGAAGGCGAACATCGGCGGCAGCGGAGCCGGCATCCTGCGCTTCGATACGCCCGAACAGCTCGACGACGCGGCTCGTGACGGCGTCCTCGATTTGGGTGTCGATCACACCGCGCTCGTGCAGGAACTGCTGCCCCTCCGCGATGGACATATCACGCGCGTTGAAGTGCTCGGCGGGAAATTCCTCTACGCCATCAACGTGTATCCGGCCGAGGGATCGTTCAATCTTTGCCCGGCCGACGTCTGCCAGACCACGGATGGAAAGGAACTCGAGCGCACCTTCTGCGCCGCCGATGCGAAGAAGAACGGAATGCGTGTTGAGGGGTTCACGCCGCCGCAGGAGATTATCGATACGGTCGAACGCATCGCCGAGCGCGTGCAGCTTGATATCGGCGGCATCGAGTATTTGATCGACGACCGCGATGGCAAGGCATACTACTACGACATCAACGCGCTCTCGAACTTCGTCGCCGACGCGCCGAACGTGATCGGCTTCGATCCGTTCTCCCGCTTTGCCGATTACATCGAGTCGCGCGCCGGTATCGTGTCGGCCGAACTGGCCGGAGCCCGCTGATCATGCGGTACGGATATTGGATGCCCGTATTCGGCGGCTGGCTGCGGAACGTTCCCGACGAGGGGATGGAAGCTTCGTGGGAATATGTGAAGAAGCTTGCGCAGCGCAGCGAACAGATCGGCTACGATCTCACGCTGATCGCCGAACTGTATCTGAACGACATCAAGGGAATCGAGGCGCCGTCGCTCGAGGCGTGGTCGACCGCCGCGGCGCTTGCGGCCGTCACGGAGCGTCTTGAGCTGATGGTGGCCGTGCGCCCCACCTTTCACAATCCGGCGATTCTCGCGAAGCAGGTTGCGAATCTCGATCTGATTTCGAACGGGCGGATTTCCCTGAACGTCGTGTCGAGTTGGTGGGCCGACGAAGCCCGCCGCTATGGCGTGCAGTTCGACGCGCACGACGATCGCTACGCGCGCACGGAAGACTGGCTCAAGATCATCGCGGGCGCGTGGAAGGAAAAATCCTTCTCCCACGCGGGGAAATACTACCGGTCGGAGGACACGATTCTCTCGCCGAAGCCCGCAAAACGCCCGACGCTTTATGCGGGCGGAGAATCAGAGGCGGCAAAATCGTTGATCACGCGTGCCTGCGACGCGTACGTGATGCACGGTGATCCGCCGGAACGCATCGCGCCGAAAGTCGCAGACATCAAGCGACGTCGTGAGGAAACCGGACTTCCCGAGATGGAGTTCGGGATGGCGGCGTACGCAATCGTGCGGCCCACGGAGCGCGAGGCAAAAGAAGAACTCGCCCGCATCACGAATGTGAATCCGGGATCTGCCGGTTATAACAATTATCAGGACTGGATCTCACACACCAAGCTCGAGCAGCAGGTTTCGCTCGAGGATTACTCCGTGTCCAACCGCGGGTTGCGTGCGGGGCTCGTCGGAACTCCGGAACAGGTCGCCGAGCGCGTGAATGAATTCCAGGAAGCCGGCGTTGGCCTGCTTCTCCTGCAGAGCAGTCCTCAGCTGGAAGAGATGGAGCGGTTTGCGGCCGAGGTTATGCCTCTGACAGCGTCTATCGCAGTTGGCTGAGATGGCGTTCCTCGTGCTGGCCGATCACTAGCACCCACTGGTAGCCGTTGAGCGCGCCGAAGACCGGATGCGGCGCGCTCACGGTGGAAAGGTCGCGGCCGTCGACCGTGGCGATCGCCCGGTGGAGCCGCTCGCGCACCGCCTGCAGCGACGCCCACGATGGCGAGAGCTCAGCATCCGGTTTCGGTTGCGCGCGCTCGGGCGCGTTGATCACGCGACTCCGGTCCAGGACTCGGTACTGCTCGAGCGACTTCAGCCACGACGTCGTTGATTTCTCCATCGCGATACCGTCGGCCAGCGCTTTCGCAAAGAGCCCCTCAAGCATCTTGGTGGCCATCCCTTCCACTGCGCCGAGGTGCTGGATGATCCCGGTGCCGGTCCAGCCACCGTTCTTCGGTTTGTGATCGAACTTGGCCGGCGGAGTGCTCTCAACGAGCGAGGTGAGGTCCGCACGAATCCGCGCGAGATCAGCGGTCAGCTCTTCCATGATTGGATGCATGGGTCGAAACTAAACCACGGTTCTGGGCGGCCCGAAAGGGGTGAAACCGTGGCGAAGCGCGTATCGTAAGGAAGGAAGCAGACAACGGGAGGGAGTATGTGGCCGATTATTGTGCTGGGCGTTTCGTTCGCAATTTCATGGGTGACTTATGGGACCGCTCGGCGGTTTGTGCGCGAGCGGCTCAGATATGTTGAGGCGGCGCTGACGCCAGGCGCGGCGATTGTCGCAGGGATTGTCGCCGCAGTTGTGGCGTCGCCGGTGGTGGCGCTGTTGCACATTATTCCGCTGCTCGGCGCGCTCGTCGGCGGTGGGACTGCGCTGGTCTTTGGATTGAGCGTAGGCCTTGGCGTGCGGTCCGGCGCTCTCGATGTGAAGCGCGGTTACGTCATCTCGTCGGGCAATTAGACAAAGGCGACGGAACCAATCGGTCCCGTCGCCTTTGTCGCAGAGCTATCAGCACATCGCGATCGGCCCACAGCGTTCAGTTCAACGCCGTCCGCTCACTGCTTAGCGAGCCCAGCGACGTGAACACTGATCCCATGATTCACCCGAAACCCATAAATCCCCGACGACGGCGCCATCGGATTCTTTCCGTCGACCGCCGCGACTTCAACATCATTCACATAGAATCGAACTGAGTCAGCCGCGACTTTCACCGCGAGCTTGTTCGACGTTGCGCCATGATCTTTGTCGGCCGGCTTGATCGCAGCGTTCGCCGTCTGCGCAACAACCGTGTGCACATCCGTCTTGTTGTTCGTGCCGCTGCGATGCTTCACCGCAAAGGTGCCGTTTCCATACACGAGGAAATAGCCGTAGGACTCTTTGTCGCCGCCGAGATCGCTGCCGCCCCAGACGAGGCCGATCGCGTCGTGCAATGGGATCTCGCGCACACCAAAGGTCCCGCTGATCGTGTAGGCTCCGGACGCGGTGTTAGCCGGATTCCAATAAATGGCGGCCGTGTTGCCCGACGTCACACGCATGCCCGGGCCCATCACGACGAAATTCACCGTCTCCGGTTTATTGGCCGCATTGTCCGGACGGATCATCCAGCCTGGCGGCGTCGGTCCTTCCTGCGTCACGGCCTTCTGGTCGTCGTGATCCATCTTCATCCCGGCCATGCCGCCGGCGGCCTGCGCCGATGCGGATGAAGCAATCGCCGCGATGGCGACGATACCAAATACTCCGAGAACTTTCTTCATACCCTGCCTCCAGTTCAGTTATCCTGCCTGCCCTTCGCGAATCGCAGCAACAACGTCAGCGCCAGCAGACCGATTCCGGTCCAGCGCAGCAATGCATTGTCCATTCGTGCACCCAATCCCCAAACTACGATTCCCGCGCATGCGAGCGCGAGCCTCGCAATCAGCACCGGATTCATGACGATCTCCCTGTTGAATCGATCACGTCTTCGCGTTCGGTACCGGCAATCTCCAGAATGAAATCTGCACCAAATGCCAGCGACGGAGTCTGGAATCCCGGCTTCGCTCCGCCGGCGAGCGCCTTCTCCGCGGCTGCGACGGCGGTAAGCGCAGTGAGTGTGTAACCGTCCGGCGTCTGGAGCCGCGATGTGACTCGGCGGCCGTCATCGTCCCACGCTTCGCCCCAAATGCGCGCCGTCGCGCCGGCCCGTTTTGCATCGCTCGGGCCGGCTGCACCAGCGCGGATTCGATCTTTGAGAAACGATTGCGCCGGTGCGGTCGCCAGAAGCCAGCCGATATACCGCGACGCGATCATACCGCGAATCGCACTCGCGGGCGCGGCCGTGTACACGTCGATGTTCGGAATGCCCGTGCTATGAAATGCCGTGGATACATCGCCCCACGGCAGCGTCACGACATGCCGCACACGATCTCCGAAGTCGATATCGCGCTGGCGCCAACCCGCAGGCACGTGCGTAATTTTTCCACCGCGGCGAACCGCGCCGCCGCGCTGAATGTTTTCGACCATCGTCGTCGCGGTACCGCGCGAAAGTCCGGTGCCGCCGGAAAACGCGAGCGTGAGCCAACTGGCGGTCGGGAGGCGGCGATAGAGGTGCGCAGCGAGACAGTCCGTTGGAGTGACGTCGAATCCAGCGCCCGGGAGCAGCATCACACCCGCTTCGCGCGCCTGCGCCGATCGCGCCTTTGACGCGAGCGTCTCGAATACGGAGATCTCGCCCGTGATATCCAGGTAGTGCGCGCGACTGCGAATACACGCGTCGACCATCGGCGCAGATGTACGCGAGAACGGGCCCGCTGCGTGGATCACCACCGCACATCCGGCGAGGATCGCATCGAGCGCGGCCGGATCGTCCAGCGCCGCGGGACGCGACTCGAGGCCATGCTCCTGCGCGAGCGCGTTCACGTCGGCCGTGTTGCGCCCCGAGAGAATCGGTCGCAGTCCTCGCTCTACCGCATGCTTTACGATGAGGCGGCCGGTATAGCCGTTCGCTCCATAGACGAGCAGCGCGCCGCCGGGTGCCGTCACTGCGCCGGCTCGGAGCCTCGCGTGTGGCTGAGAATTCCAGTGCGGAACGCCTCGGTTTCGCGTGCCTCGACATTTGCCTCGATCCCCTCGGCAATGCCATCACGAAATGAAAGCAGATCGAGCCGATAGAACAGGCGTTTGGTCAGCCCCATCGACGACATCGGTGAGCTCGCGAGTCCGAGCACGTAGCGCTCGACCTCCGAATCGAACGCAGCCGCCGGAAGCACGCGGCTCACGAGTCCGATCCGCTCGGCCTCAATGGCATTGATCGTGCGGCCAGAAGCGACGAGATCGAACGCATGTTTCTCACCCACCGATCGGCGGAGCATGTTCAACACCATCGCCGGAATGAATCCGATGCGAACCTCGGGATAGCCAAATTTTGCGTCGTCGCGCGCGAGCACCACGTCGCATGCAGTGGCGAGTCCGCAGCCGCCGGCAATCGCCCCGCCCTGCACCGCGGCGACAATCGGCTTCTGCATTCCGCGCATCGTGGTGAATACGCGGCCGAGGTCGGCGGCATCGCGGCGATGTTCCTCGTGCGAGGCGTCGAGCATCTCTGCGAGCGCGTCGAGATCCACGCCGCCGCAAAAATCGTCGCCATCTCCTTTGATGAGGACGGCACGAACGGCATCGTCGCCCTCAAACTCCATCAATGCGTCGACGAGTTCGTGCACACACTGCGAGTCGAGCGCATTGCGTTTTTCCGGGCGCGCGAGAGCGATGCGTCCAACCGCACCAGCGATATCAACCCGGATTCGCGCGGTCACGGCGACTCGCCAGCGGGCGGAAGTTTGAGCGCGCTCGCTTCGGCATCGGGAATATCAACGACCATCCGGAGCAGCGCAGTCGAAAAGACTTTTCCCTGCGCATCGGTCTTGAGGGAGAGCGTCCCGCCGCCGTCGAGCGCGCCGTGCAAAAGAAAATTCAGCGCGTTCAGATTCGGCAGCTCGTAACGCTCCACTCCTCCGGTAATCACGCCGGTGAAGTGCGCGGCGACGCGATCGCGCGTCACGTACTTGGAAATCGGAGCATACCACTCCGGCTTCAGCGCGATGAGGCCGACGTTGGCCGTGTCGCCCTTGTCACCCGAGCGGGCATGTGCGATGTCGAGCAGGCGGACTTTCATTCGAGCACCGTCACTTGCGTTTGCACGACTGTTTTATCGATGAGTGCGGGCCAGTACGCAACGATCTCTTCGGTCTTCGGTCGGCCGCCGGCAAAACCCGTCACGCTCGGCGGTCCGTTGAGAACCAACGGCACAATTTCACGGGTGAAACGCTCGACTTTCTTTTTGTCGGCGTCGCGCACGCCGATGCGATACTGCACCTCGGGTGCGTGCTTGCCGGCATCGGGTCCGGCGAGCGGGCCGTGCGTCGCGTTCGCGCCGACGAACTCCGAGAGGACCTGCTCGAACTTCAGGCCAAGTCTGTCGAGGCGTTCGCGCAACACGCGATCGGCGAGCTGCGCTTTCTCCAGCGCATCGGGCCAGGCGTACACGAGTGAGCCGACCGCTTTGTATCCCGAGCGGTACGCGATCGAGACCTTGAGTTTGTCTGTCGCGGGCTTTCCAGTGATGCCGTGCACACGCACGCGGTTCTTGCCGTCGGGCGCGATATGAATCGACGTGAAATCTGCGACAACATCGGGCGTGATGTACGCGTGCGGATCGCCCATCTCATACACGAGCTGTTCGCTGACCGTCTGGACCGAGACGAGCCCGCCGGTATTCGGATGCTTCGTCACGACAAACGTGCCGTCAGCCTGAGCTTCAACGATCGGATAGCCGATATCGGCAAGATTTTCTATCGAGCGCCACTCGTACAAACAATTTCCACCCGAGCACTGCGCGCCACACTCAATGATATGCCCGGCGATGATTCCAGCCGCGAGCTTGTCCCAGTCGTCTGCAGCCCAGCCGAACTCGTAGCGCAACGGCGCCATCGTGAGTGCGGTGTCGGTGGAGCGGCCGGTGATGACGACGTTCGCACCCTTCGTCAGCGCCTCAACAATCGGCACGCTGCCGATGTACGCGTTCGCGGCAATGACGCGATCGCGCACGATCGAGAGCGGCTCACCCGTGTCCATGTTCTTCAGTTCGTGCCCGGAGGCGAGCAACTCGTCGATACGCGGGAGAAGATTGTCGCCCGTGACGACGCCGACTTTCAGCTTGCCGGCTGCACCGCGCGCGCGCGCCATCTCGAGCACTGCGGCCGCGCACGCCTCAGGATTCACCCCGCCGGCATTTGCGATCACTTTGATTCCGCGCTCGGCGACTCCGCTCAGCACCGATTCCATTGCGCCGACAAAATCTTTCGCGTAGCCCGCCGACGGATCACGCTCCTTCTGCTTTTGCAGAATGGACATTGTGACTTCGGCGAGATAGTCGAGCATCAGATAATCAACGGGGCCGCCTTCGGCCTGGCGCCGCGGCGCCTCGAGCCAATCGCCCCAAAAGCCCTGGGCGCCGGCAACGCGCACTACTTTTTTTGCAGTCATTCGGTGGATGCTTCCATTCGAGCGGGGAGAACGAACGCGCCGAGGTGTGGTCCGGGATTCTGGAGCGCACTGCGCAGCGCCATGCCGAGCGCCGTGCGCGTGTCCTCGGGGTAGACAATCGCGTCAATGAATCCGCGCGCGCCGGCGTAGCGCGCGTCGAGCTGTTCCTCATAGTCGGCGCGCATCTCGGCGGCCGAATCAGTTACCGCTTGTGAAACCGGCTCACCGGCTTTCTTTGCTGCGGCCATCGCCGGTCCGTGCACCGCCTCCACTGCGGCGGCGCCTTCCATCACACCCATGCGGCCCGATGGCCAGGAGAAAATGAAATCAGGATCAAACCCCTGCCCTGCCATCGCGTAGTATCCCGCGCCCGACGCGTGATTGACCGTCAGTACGATCTTGGGTGAGACTGCCGTCGCCATCGCTTCGACAAAGCGCGCGCCCGAGCGGATGATTCCCGAATGTTCGGCCTCGGGACCAACCATGAAGCCTGAGACATCCTGCACAAAAAGAATCGGCGTTCCCGCGCGGCTGCACCGGTCAATGAAATACGCCGCCTTCTCAGCGCTCTCGGCGTAAATGATTCCGCCGAAGCGCGGTTTTTCACCCGCGCGCCCTTTGATCAGGCCGCGCTGATTGGCGATGATCCCGACTTGAATACCTTCGATCCGCGCATCGGCGCAGATCATTTCTTTCGCCAGATGCTCTTGGAATTCATCAAGCGATCCTGCGTCAACCACGCAGTTGAGGATCGAGTGCATATCGTAGGACATGCGGTGATCGGCGGGGAGCAGATCGTAAAGCGCCGACGGATCTGTCGCCGTCGCAGTGATCTCAGAACCGTAAGTCGACAGCTCTCGTCTGACGTCGCGCTGTTTAGGAAGTCGCCCAACCAGTTCCCTGATCTTTCGGATGCATTCGGCGTCGTTGTCCACCGCGTAGTGCGCCACCCCACTGACTTCGGTGTGGGTCACAGCTCCGCCGAGCGTCTCGCCGTCGATCGTCTCACCGGTCGCCCCCTTCACGAGATTCGGCCCGGCCAGTCCCATGAATGAGGTTCCCTTCACCATGAGAATCACGTCCGATAGAGCTGGCAGGTAGGCGCCGCCGGCAACGCACTGTCCCATGACCGCCGCGATCTGCGGAATCCGCAGATAACGGCGCATAAGCGAGTTGTAATAGAAAATTCGCGCGGCGCCGTACTGTCCCGGAAAAACTCCGCCCTGATACGGAAGATTCACGCCGGCGGAATCCACCATATAGATGATCGGAATGCGGCACCGCATCGCGATTTCCTGCGCACGCAGAATCTTCGTGATCGTCTCGGGCCACCACGAACCAGCTTTCACTGTGGCATCGTTGGCCACAACGACGCACTCGCGCCCGTCGACCATCGCGATTCCGGTGACGACTCCCGCGCCCGGCGCCTGGCCGTCGTAGCGATCGTACGCGACCAGCAGCCCGATCTCGAGGAAATGCGAATCCGCGTCCATGAGCTGCGTGACGCGCTCCCGGGCGGTGAGCTTTCCCTGTTTGTGCTGCTTGGATGCTTTGTCTGGGCCGCCGCCTTCGCGGAGTCGGGCTTCGAGTTCGCGCGTAATCGCGCTGAGCTCACTGAGTCTTGAGGTCACACTTCCTGCGCGCGTCGCGATTCGTTTGCCACAAACCAATCCTTGATGTATTGCACGAGGTCAGCGGTGGAAGTCCCTGGGCCAAATAGCTTTCCGACGCCAAGCGTTTGGAGCATCTCCATGTCTTCCTTGGGGATGATTCCGCCGCCGGTCACGAGGATATCGCCGCGCCCCTCGGCCTTGAGCAGCTCGTAGACGCGGGGGAACAGCGTCATGTGGGCGCCGGAGAGGATCGACAGGCCAACCACGTCGACGTCCTCCTGTACGGCCGCACTCGCGATCATTTCCGGAGTCTGGTGGAGGCCTGTGTAAATGACCTCCATGCCAGCGTCACGCAGCGCAGCGGCGACGACCTTGGCACCACGGTCGTGACCGTCGAGACCGGGTTTGGCTACGAGCACTCGGATGGGGCGTGTCATTCATTGAATTTGGCCGCCTGCAGTAGTCGGGGCAACTGCGCGACCACATAAAAAAACGCCTGCCGCAGGTCTACGCGGGTTGGCGCGGGTGACCTGCTGTCTCCGACCCGCGAATACCCGCGTCAACCCGCGGCGGCGGCGTTGTTGTTGATGAACGAGTCGATTCGTGCCGCGAGTTTGTCGCGGGCGTCAGCGAACGCGAGAGTTCGTTCGCGATCTGTCCCCTCGATTTCGGCTGGATCGTGCATCCCCCAATGCAGCGTGGCAGCCGCGCCCGGGAAAATCGGACACGCATCGCGTGCGTTGTCGCAGACGGTAATCACGAAATCGAATTTCTGTCCCATGAGATCGTCGACGCTTTGTGGCTCATGGCCGGCCCAGTCGATGCCGATCGCGTTGAGCGCGGAGATCGCGAAGGGGTTCACGCGTGCGGCGGGACGCGATCCGGCGCTCGACGCAATGAACTTTCCGCGCGCCTTTTTATTCATCAGCGCTTCGGCGATCTGGCTGCGCGCGGAATTTCCGGTGCAGAGGAAGAGGACGCTACGCGGGCGTGTTGGCGATTCGGTGGTCATGGGAGAATCCGCGGCGAAGGTATTCGTAGGTGAGCACGGCGACGGCCATCCCGATCAGCGGGCCGACCCAATAGATCCAGTGCGAAGCCCACTGCCCTGTCGCGAGCGCCGGACCGAACGATCGCGCAGGGTTCATGCTCGCACCGGTGAGCGGGCCGCCCATCAGTGCGTCGACCATTACGATGAATCCGACGGCGAGTCCGGCGACTTCGCCTGCAACGCGCCCGTCGGTCGCGACTGCCATCACGACGAGCATCAAAAAGAACGAGAGCGCGATTTCGACGGCGAGCGCGGAGAAGACGGGAATCGCAGGTCGTGTGGTCGCGAACACGGCAAACGATCCGACGGCGGCGCGCACCGCGAACGCGCCGGACGTGGCGCCTGCGAGCTGGGCGATTACATATGGAGCGACTTCACTGCCGGGAAATCTCCGCGCGACCCAAAACCCGAACGTGACCGCCGGGTTGAGGTGTGCGCCGGAGATGTGGCCGAGCGCGTACACGGCAACGAGAATGATGCCTCCGAACGCGAGCGAGATTCCGACGTGCGAGACGGCGCCGTTCGACCACGCGTTGACCGCGGCGGATCCTGCGCCGATGAAAACAAGGCCGAACGTCCCGATAAACTCAGACGCGAGCCGCGGTCCCCTCATGCGTCGGAGCAGCAATCAGGACCACAGCATGATTTCGCAGCGGGAAGTGAACGCGAGTCCACCGTCGGTTTCGTGCCGCGCACGAACGCGCTGATAAACTTTCCTTCGATCTGCGGAGTGATTGTCGTGACGTCGAGGCCGGTGCCCGCGAGAAACGCCGCAGCGTCCTTCGCTTCGTATACCCGCGTGGGCTCGATCGACGGGTTGTCGAACCCGGCTTCGGCGAGAAGCGAGATGAACTCTTTTTCCTCGAGCGCGCCGGCGACGCAGCCGATCCACAGCTCCATGTTCTTGCGAATGGCATCGGGTACTTCGCCGCGCACGACAACATCCGATATCGCGAAACGGCCACCCGGCTTCAGCACACGGAACGATTCCTTCAATACCGCACGTTTGTCGCCTGAGAGATTCACGACGCAGTTGGAGATGATCACGTCGACCGAGTTGTCCGGGAGCGGGATGTGTTCGATCTCGCCCTTGAGGAATTCGACGTTCGTCGCGCCGGCTTTGAGTCTGTTCTCATTGGCGAGCGCGAGCATCTCGTCGGTCATGTCGAGACCGTACGCTTTGCCGGTTGGCCCGACGCGCTTGGCCGAGAGCAGGACGTCGATGCCGCCGCCGGATCCGAGGTCGAGCACGACTTCGCCCGCTTGCAGCGCGGCGAGCATGGTCGGGTTGCCGCAGCCGAGCGACGCGAGCAGCGCTTCGGCGGGGATGCCATTCGTTTGCCCGGCTTCGTAGAGATCGGAGGTGATCGGATCCCATGATGCGGTGGTCGAGCCGCAGCATCCGGTCGATCCGCACGCGGATACTGCGGTATCGCCGTCGGCGACGCGAGTGGCGGCTGCGCCGTATTTCTCGCGCACGACTTCGCGGAGTGCTTCGCCCTGGTTGCTCGTCATCGTCATTGCCTCAGAGTGAACAAGAAATGTTGATGTATTAGATCAAAAAAATGTCAGTCGCAGCATTTGATCGAGCGAGCCGCCGTGCGATCGGTACGCCTGAGCGAGCCGACCAGCGTCTCGATTTCGTCGAGCGTGTCGCGATTGAGCGTGTAATACACCCAGCGCCCTTCGCGGCGGTCGGTCACGATGTTGGCGTCCTTGAGCGTCTTGAGATGAAATGAGAGACGGCTCTGCGCGGCGTCCATGATATCGGTCAGCTCGCACACGCAGCGCTCGCCGCCGATCAGTCGTTCGACGATCTCGAGACGGGTTTCGTCTGAGAGGGCGTGGAACCAGGCCGCTGCTTGGGTGGTGTTGAGGGAGGTCGAGGGGGGCATGGGGTCAATATAACAATAAATGTTGATGTGGCAAGCTGTGAGCTATCAGTCTTTGAACGGCCGACGTCAGACGTTAGCTGTGAGCTGCTAGCTGTGAGATAAACGGCCGAGTTACAGGACCGCGCGTAGAATTGTCGCGAAGTGCGTTCGATGGATCACGGATCGGGCGATCGGACGTCGTAGCTTGGGAGATGCAGAACTACCGACGGCTTTCGGTTTGGAAAAAGGCGCATGCGATCGCGCTAAATGTTCGCGCGCTGACGGAGCGGATTCCGCCAGACGGCAACCGGGGACTCATCGATCAACTCCGGCGCGCATCGCTCTCGATTCCGGCTAACATTGCCGAAGGCAGCAGCCGGCAGACCGACAAGGATTTCGTGAAGTTCCTGAACATCGCCCTCGCATCAACTACAGAGGTGGAGTACCACCTGGAGTACGCAGGTGATGCCGCGATCGTCCCGCAATCCGAATGCAATCTCCGCCGGCAGGAACTAATTGAAATACGCAGAATGCTAGCTGGCCTGATCAACTACCTTCGTGGCGCAAATCGGTGATGAAGTCGTTATCTCGCAGCTAACAACCCACAGCTAACGTCTGACGTCGGGCCTTTCAGAGCTCTCAGCTCCCCGTTCCGATGACGCCTGCCGTCCGGCGGCTTTGCCCTTCGCCCTGCCCTTCCTAAACCATTTGCCCTTCGCCATTGTCCTACCTTCAGACAATCTGAAGGAGTCACCATGTCAGACCCGCGCAGCGATCTGCTCCAAGGCACCCTCGAAATGCTGGTCCTCAAAACGATCGCATTCGAGCCGATGCACGGCTGGGGAATCTCTCAGCGCATTCAGCAGCTGTCGCGCGATGTCTTTCTCGTGACCCAGGGTTCGCTCTACCCCGCGCTGATTCGCATGAAGCGTCGCGGTCTGGTGAAAACATCGTGGCGCGTGACGGAGAACAATCGTCGTGCCCGCTACTACGAAATCACTGTGGCCGGCGAACGTGAGCTCGCCGCGGAGCGCGTGAGCTGGGAGCGCGCTTCGTCCGCGGTGAACTGGATCATGGGCGCGCAACGGTTTGCTGCGGGAGGCGCCGCATGAGCGCGTTCTCCGACTTCATCGAGCGCGCCCGCGCCCTGCTCTTCCGCTCGCGTGAAGAACGCGAGCTGCAGGAAGAGCTCCGCTTTCATCTGGACATGGAGGCCGAGCAAAACCGACGCGCCGGCATGAGCGACGACGAAGCACGCCGGCGCGGCCACATCGCGCTCGGCGGTGTCGAGCGCACGAAGGAGGACGTTCGCGACGCGCGCGGCACACGATATCTCGAAGACATTGCCGGCGACGTCTCGTTCGCGCGTCGCACGCTTGCGCGCAGCCCCGGGTTCGCGATTGTCGCGATTCTTACGCTGGCGATAGGGATCGGCGGCACGACGGCGGTTTACAGCGCGGTCGACGCGGTGCTCGTCCAGCCACTGCCCTATCAAGAGCCCGGCCGGCTCGTCCGCTTGTATCAGTACTTCAACCAGAAGATAGATCAGCACAATTTCGTCTCGCCGGTTCAGTTTTTCGACTATCGATCCAAGCTGGCCGCGTTCGACGGTGCCGCCGCCCTATTCACCTATAGCGAGGCCGGTGCGGATGTCGGCACGGGCGACCGCGTGCGCCGGATACGCATCCTTCATGTCAGCTCCGACTATTTCGACGTCGTGCGCACGCGGCCCAGGCTCGGCGCACCATTCGGGAGAGAGAGTGAGAACGGCGCGCCGCTCGCAATCGTGAGCGACGGCTTTTGGAAAACGGAACTCCAAGGCGATCCTGCTGCAGTCGGCCGAACCGTCATGCTCAGCGGGGTCGCGTACACCGTCGTCGGCGTGATGCCGGCGGGCTACGCGGATCCGCTTGTCCCCGCGGTCGACGCGTGGCTGCCCGGCGATCTTCGCGAAGGGCTGGACATCACTCAGGCGAACAATCACTACCTGTCCGTCATCGCGCGCCTGCGCTCCGGCGTGACCATCGAGCAGGCGCAGGGCGAACTCGACATCCTCAGCGCGCAACTCTCAGAGCGATATCCTCAAGGCCGCGACATTCACGCGCGAATCTATCCCCTCAAGGACGATATCGTCGGCTCCGCGAGCCGCGCGCTTGAGATCATGCTCGGCGCCGTTGCTCTCGTGCTGGTGCTGGTGTGCGTGAACGTCGCGAATCTCTTACTGGTGCGTGGATCGGACCGGGCGCGCGAGTTTGCGGTGCGCTCTGCGCTCGGCGCCGAGCGGTCGAGGCTTGTGCGGCAAATGCTGATCGAGAGTCTTACGCTCGCGCTGGCCGGTGATCTGGCGGGCCTCGTGTTTGCGCGCGTTGCAATGTCCGGGATCGTCGCGCTCGGTTCCGGTTCGATTCCGCGACTGGCAACACTGGATCTCGATCCGCGCCTGCTCGCCTTTTCCGTCGTAATCGCGACGTTGTGCGCCGTCGGATTTGGAATGGCTCCCGCGTTGCGCGCGGCACGCACACAGCCCGGCGACGTGCTGCGCGATGAGTCGCGCGGCTCCACTGGAGGCGCAGGGCAGATCCGGCTCCGCGAATGGCTCGTGGTGTCGCAGGTCGCACTCGCATTCGTGCTGCTCGCCGGCGCAGGGCTGTTGCTTGCGAGCGCGCGGCAGATCGGTCAGGTGGAGCTCGGAGTGAACACGGGCAGCGCGCTCGTATTCGATCTCAGTCTTCCGTATGCGCGATACGATTCAACCGCGCGCGCACGAACGTACGAAGAGATTGCGAAGAACGTCGAGACGATTCCAGGCGTCATCGCGGCGGGCGGCGTGTCGAAGCTTCCGGCGACCGGTAATTACAACTCGTGGGGCATGACCGTTCACAGCGGTCCGCTGAACGGCACGAAAAATGGCAACGGTGAGGCGGAGAACCGCATCGTCTCCGGCGACTACTTCAAGGCGGCGGGGATCCCGGTGCTCGAAGGGCGCGTGTTCGATGCCCGCGACGACAACGCGGCGCCAAATCGCGTGGTTGTCAGCGCGAACCTCGCCAAGCGCATGTATCCCGGAATAAGTGCGCTGGGCCAGCGGCTGGAGACAGGTAATCACCAGAGCGAGATCATTGGCGTGGTCGGCGATGTCGCGACAAACGCCGAGGGAGCGGATGCGCAGTATATCTACCATGCGCACACGCAGTTCGCGGGAGACCGCGTCTGGTCGCTCACGCAAATCGTGCGCACCGTCAGAGCGCCTGACGCGATGATCGCGAACGTACGGCGCCTGATTTCCGGCGTCGACCCGCTTCTCGTGATGCACCGGCCGTCGAGCTTCGCCGATGCGGTTGGGCGCGGTGAGGCGCAGCGCGCGTTCACGCTGCGCATCCTGGCGAGTTTCGCGCTCGTCGCGCTCGCGCTTTCTGCCTTGGGAATATTCGGCGTGCTCTCCTACGGCGTGCGACTGCGGTCGAAGGAGTTCGGCATTCGCATGGCGCTCGGGGCCGGCGCCGGCGAGATCAGGCGAATGGTTTTGCGACAGGGACTCACCGTGACCGCGATCGGAATCGGCGCGGGATTGGTTGGGGCGCTGATGCTGTCGCGCCTGATGGCGTCGCTCGTATTTCGGGTGAGCACGCTTGATCCGGCAGTGCTTGCGGCGGCTGCTTTGTTTATGGTCGCCATTGCATCAGTGGCGGCGTATCTGCCCGCAAGACGCGCGACGGCGGTCGATCCTCGAGCGGTGTTGCAGTAAGAGAAGAAGAGAAAACCTTTTGCCACGGGTCTTCGCGGGTTCACGCGGGTTTGTAAATGTTTGACCCGCGATTACCCGCGTAAACCCGTGGCAAATATTTTATTCTTTTCTTGCAAGCACGAGCATCTCGCTGGACTTCCGGGAGAGCGCCCGATCCTTCCAGCCGTCCCATGCCTGCTCGACAATCAACCCCGCATCCGCGCAGAGCTCGGCAACGCGCGTCGCCGTATACAGTCGGATTTTGTGTTCCCGTTCGACGGCCCTCTTCTTTCCCTTCACGGTCGTGCGAACGGTCAGCACTCCGGAAAGCGGATCGAAGCTCCGCTCATGCCCGATCATCGTTCCATCGTTCGACGTCCACCAATCCCGCGTGATGAACGCGCGCACGACGCCATCTCGGCTCCCGCCATGCCAGAGCAGTACTCCGCCCGGCTTAAGCACTCGGGCGAATTCGCGAATGACTTTTGCATCGTCGGTTGGATGCGTAAAAAACCCAAAGCTCGTGAAGAGATTCAGAACCGCATCGAACCGGCCACTCCATTTCTTCGGCAGCGTGCGCATATCGCCGCGCTCATATCGCAGATGCGTTCCCGTGCCGCGCGCCTTGGCGCGCTTCAGCAACTCGAGCGAGTAGTCGAGGCCGGTAACGTCGAATCCAGCTTCGGCGAGCAAATGCGCGTGCCGTCCCTGGCCGCACGGGACATCGAGAATGCGCGATTCCGACGGGAGTTCGAGCACTTCCATAATCCGCGCGACATCGCGCCGGTCGTTTTCGAGCGCAAAGATCGGCTCGTATTCGAGCAGATACTGTGCGTCAAAATAGTCACGCCACCATTCGCTCAAAAAAATACCGGTTCGCGATAGGCCCCAAAGACGCTCTCGAGCGCCGCGCGAATCTCGTACAGCGTGCAGTACGAACGCGCACACTCCAGAATGAACGGCACGACGTTCGTCTTGCTTGCGGCAGCCTCTCGCAAGGCCGCGATATTCTTCTCGCAGAGCGCGTTGTCGCGTGTGGTGCGCAGCTTGGCGAGTGCGGCCGCCTGATCTTTCGCAGCCTGCTCGTCGATCTTCAGCAGCGGAATCGAGAGCGCGTCCTCTTCGGTCACGAAGTCGTTCACGCCGACGATCAGCCGGCGGTGCTGCTCGATCTCCCACTGCTGGCGTGCGGCGGCTTCGGCGATCTTGCGCTGGAACCACCCCGTCTCAAGTCCGCGCACCACACCGTTCTGCTCCTCGATCTCGACGAACATCGCCTCGGCTTCCTGCTCCAGCCTGTCGGTCAAGTGCTCGACATAGTACGACCCGCCGAGCGGATCGATCACGTTCGGCACGCCGCTCTCGAACGCGAGCACCTGCTGCGTGCGCAGCGCGACCTGCACCGCGTGCTCCGTCGGCAGCGCGAGCGTTTCGTCCATGGAGTTCGTGTGCAGCGACTGCGTTCCGCCGAGCACCGCCGCCATCGCCTGATACGCGACGCGGACGATGTTGTTCATGGGCTGCTGGGCGGTGAGCGTCACACCCGCCGTCTGCGAGTGAAAGCGCATCATCCACGACTTCGGATCTTTCGCGCCGTACCGTTCTTTCAAATGGCGCGCCCAGATGCGGCGCGCCGCGCGGAGCTTGGCGATCTCTTCGAAGAAATCGTTGTGGATGTCCCAGAAGAATGAGAGTCGCGGTGCGAAGTCGTCGACTTTCAATCCGCGTGCGATGCCGCGCTCGACATAGGTGAAGCCGTCGGCCAGCGTGAATGCGAGTTCCTGCGCCGCGGTCGAGCCGGCTTCGCGAATGTGGTAACCCGAAATGGAAATCGTATTCCACTGCGGCGCGTGCGTGGACCCCCACTCGAACATGTCGACGATCAGACGCAGTGCGGGCTCGATTGGGAAGCACCAGGCATGCTGCGCCATGTACTCTTTCAGGATGTCGTTCTGCACCGTGCCGCGGAGTTTTTCCGCGCTGACGCCCTGCTTTTCAGCTGCAGCTATATAGAAGCACCATAGGATGATCGCGGGGCCGTTGATCGTCATCGATGTCGAGACGTCGCCGAGCGGAATTCCTTCGAACAGCGTTTCCATGTCGGCAAGCGAACTGATCGCGACGCCGCACTTCCCCACTTCGCCTTCCGAGCGCACATGATCGGAGTCGTATCCCATCAGCGTCGGAAAATCGAACGCGACGGAGAGGCCGGTCGTGCCGTGCGCGAGCAGGAATTTGTAGCGCTCGTTTGTTTCTTTGGCGGACCCGAAGCCGGCGAACTGACGCATCGTCCAGAGGCGGCCGCGATATCCGGTCGCGTGAATGCCGCGGGTGAACGGATAGGTGCCCGGCATTTCGAAGGCCGTGCCGGCCGATCCTTCGAGATCCATGGCCGAGTAGAGCGGAGCGATCTCGCCGGCGGAGTTCGTGAAGGCGATGTCGCGCTTGGGCGATTTATCGAACGCTTTACGCCAGCCGGCAACTTCAAGGCGGAGCCGGTCGAGCTCCTCCTGCATTTGCGCGAGTGTGGCGTCTACGTCGCTTATTCCCGTCATAGCTTTTTCGCTCCAGCGAGGAGTTCGGTGCTGCGCGCCAGCAGGGCGTCAGCAACGGCATACGGCGTAGTCGCGCCGGATTCTAGCTCCGGAATCCGTTCGTCAATCCATGCGGCGGTTGCGGCATCGGTCCAGAGCCGGCGACGCACCCGCTGTTCCGCAACATCAACCACACGTTCACGAAGCCGTGCACGGCGCCTCGATGTGAGCGAACCGCTCCTCTCAAGATAGCCAAAATGCCGGTCGAGGGCGGTCAATAGCTCCGGCACCCCCTCTCCTGTCGTTCCCACACAGCGCAGAACTGACGGCGTCCACTTTGCCTCGTCATCACTCTTGGCGAGCGCGCGCGCCGCCTTGGCCGGATTCATCGCCGCTTTGAAATCGACGCCGTGATGACCGCTCGCGTCACCGGTCACGGCGCCGCTGCGCAGACCGAGCATCAACTCGAGGTCGTTGCGCAGCCGATCCGCACCGGGGCGGTCGGCCTTGTTCACCACGAACAAATCGGCGATCTCCATCAGTCCCGCCTTCAGCGTCTGTATCGAATCACCCGATTCCGGTGTGAGCACCACGACGCTCGAGTCGACCGTGCGCGCGATGTCGAGTTCACTCTGCCCCACGCCGACGGTCTCAACAATGATCCGGTCGACGCCAAACGCGTCGAGCACATCGCAGACTTCACGCGTCGCCGCGGCCAGGCCGCCGAGCGAGCCGCGTGTTGCCATCGACCGGATGAACACACCCGGATCGAGCGCGACCGATTCCATGCGCACACGATCGCCGAGCAGCGCGCCGCCGGTGAATGGCGAGGTCGGATCAACCGCGATGATGCCGACCGTCAATCCCGCTTTGCGAAGCTCCGCCGCCAGGAGAGTCGTGAGCGTGCTCTTCCCTGCACCCGGCGGACCGGTGATGCCGATGCGATGCGCGCGTCCGATGTGTGGATGCATCGCGGCGAGGAGGAGGTCGCTCCCGTCGCGCTGATTCTCGACGATGCTCACGGCGCGAGCGAGCGCGGCCTTTCTTCCGGCTGCAAAATCCGCGCTCAGCGCGCGCAGGCCAACGGACGCGGAAGCTGGAAGCTCGAGTGCGCTCACGGTGTGTTCATCATGTTTTTACGGCGTCGCCGCGTGTGGTTCGTCGTGCTCGTCGCTGATGTCGCCGACGAGTTCTTCGACAAGATCTTCGAGCGTCACCACCCCAAGCGTGTCGCCCGCGACTCCCTGAATGATCGCGAGGTGAACGTGTTCGCGCAGCATGCTTCGCATCAGTTCGTGGCACGGCGTTGCCGCGCGCACGAGAGCGACGCGTCGCAGCGATGCCACGGGCGTTTCGGGATGCGCGAGCACGTCGAACGAATGCACGAGCCCCGCGACGTGGTCGAGATCGCGATCGTACACCGGAATGCGGCTGTATTTCGACTGCGATACGATGCGCGCAATCTCGACGGCGGGCATCGAGCGCTCGACGGCGATGATATCCTCGCGCAGCGTCATCACTTCGAGTGCGAGCTTCTCGCCGAACTCGACGACGCCGCTGATGATCGCGCTCTCTGATGCTTCGCCCACGCCGGCAAGTTCACCCTCGCGCAGGAGGTCTTCGAGTGCTTCGCGATCGTCTTCGGCTTCTGTGAGCGGCGCGCGCGGCGCCCTCGCGAACAGGTTCGCGAACGCAAACAGCGGCGTGCATATCCACGTGAGCACGCGCAGCACCGGCATCAAGAACGGGACGAGCGGCGCCGGCCACCGCCGCGCGACCGCGCGCGGCACGAGCTGACCGACGATCATCAGCGTGATGAGTGCCACGACGATCTCCTCAAGCGCGCCGGCCGGCGATTCGCGGAGTCCGATCACCGCGCCCGTCGCGAAGACTGCCGCGGCCACGCCGGTTCCTGCGGAGAAAAGCCAGCGCTGAGGACTGTCGAGAAACAATTCCGCCGCCGCCGAACCCGCGAACTTCTGCTCGACCCAATGGCGCAGCCAGATACGACTGACACACCGCACAGCCGTCGCGGCTGCGGTCAGCCACGCGACGACCAGGGCGAGCAGGACGATCGATGCGTACGTGGTCACGGCGCACCTTCGGCGGCGGCGTGCAGCCGCTCGAGATACACGCGCTCGACGCGCCGTCGTACGACCCGCTCGACGACGAGTTTGAAGTTGCCGACCACAAGCGCCTCGCCCGCGCGCGGTACGCGGCCGACCAGCTCGTACACGAGGCCGCCAATGGTCTGGACGTCGTCATGCGTGAAGTCCTGACCCGTCAACTCACTGAGATCTTCCAGCGATACGCGCGCGGAGACCCAGAACTTATCGTCGTCTTCGCGCTCGATCTCGGGTTCCTCGACGTCGTTCTCGTCGCGGATCTCGCCGACGATCAACTCGAGCGCGTCTTCGAGCGTCACGAGTCCCGCCGTTCCGCCGTATTCGTCGACGACGATCGCGATATGCCGGTGGCTCACTTTGAAATCGCGCAGCTGTGCGTCCACATGTTTGGCAGCCGGGATAAACGTTCCCGGACGCACGAGCGACAACCACCCGGCCGATGGCTCGGTGTCCGCAATCACCGCGGGGAGCAAGTCTTTCGCGTAGAGAATCCCGACGACTTCATCGAGCGTACCGTCGAACACCACCAGGCGCGCATGCCGCGCGCTCCGCACCCGGTCGACAACCTCCGACCAGGTCGTTTCGCGATCGATTCCGACGATGTCCACCCGCGGCACCATGATTTCCTGCACCGCCGTATGGCCGAGCGAGAAAACGCCGCGCAGCAGAACCGCCTCGTCGCGCGTGACATCGGCCTCGGCCTCGACCACTTCGCGGAACTGTTCCAGTGTGGCTTCGCGGGCTTCTTCATCGGGCGGCGCGGACGGCATGAGGTGATGCACGAGCGCATCGCACCAGGTTCCGAACGCGACCACCGGCCGCATGATCCACTCGATCCCGCCGATGAACTGCGCGAGGGATCGAACCGCGTCCACACCACGCGAATCGCCGGACGTCCTCGCCACGCTCTCCGCGACGACAACAATCACGAAGCCCGCAGCGAGCATGACCGGTCCGATCTCCCGTGGCGGCAGCCCGCTCATCACCAGTGCGGCGGCCGTGAACACCCCCGCGAGCAATTGCGTGACGATCCGGCCGAACGCGAGCGCGCGATGCGCGGATTCGCGGCGGGCGATGAGCGCGCCGACACGCGGCGACGGAGCCGTTGCGTCCTCATCAACGCAGAGCAGCGCGCCGTCAGCGAACGCGCAGAGTGCTGCAATCGCGGCTGCCAGCGTTGCGAGCAGTGCGGCAACGAAGGTCACTTCGGCGGCCCTTTGGCCTGGCGTTTGGACTTTGCTCCGGATCGCATCGCGCGCTTGAGCAGCACTTCCTGACGCCGCCACATCGGCGATTCAAATCGCGCCTCACCTTCCGGATGGTCGTGGCCGAGCGCGTGCAGGATGCCGTGCACGACAAGCCGCATGAGTTCTTCGCGGAATCCCACGCCATGCCGCCGTGCGTTCTCTCGCGCGACCGTCGGCGCGATATAAATATCCGCGACCACAGGGCCGCCCCGTTCGCGCACGAAGCCGAACGAAATCACATCCGTCGGACCGCGATGCTTCAGGTGCTCTGCGTTGATGGCGGCAATGCGCGGAGAGGTCACGAGCGTGATCGAGATCAGGGCATGCGCGACCTTCTCGCCGCGCAGCACGTTGCGTGCGACCTCGGCCAGCGTGGCAGCGGCCACCGGCGACGTCACGCCCTCCCTCGATAACGCGACGACGAGCGAGTTCACCCCGCCGCCTCTGCCTCTGCCGTGTACGCCCTGATGATGTCGCGCACCAAACGGTGACGGACGACGTCAGCTTCCTGGAAGTAGTGAAACGCAATTCCCTCGATGCCGGGCAGTATCCGCTCGATCTGCACGAGGCCGCTCTCTTCACGCTTCGGAAGATCGATCTGCGTTTTGTCGCCGGTGATGACGGCGCGCGAGTTCACGCCGAGGCGCGTGAGAAACATCTTCATTTGAAGTGCCGTCGCGTTTTGCGCTTCGTCCAGAATCACGAACGCGTCGGAGAGCGTCCGGCCGCGCATGTATGCGAGCGGTGCGATCTCGATCACGCGCGTCTCGAGCGACTTCACCACGCGTTCCGCGGGCATCATGTCTTCGAGCGCGTCGTACAGCGGACGCAGATACGGGTCGACCTTCGCCTGCATGTCGCCCGGCAAAAATCCGAGTGACTCGCCGGCTTCTACCGCAGGCCGGGCCAGCACGATGCGCTTCACACGTTTGCGCGAGAGCGCGTCGACGGCGGCGGCCACGGCGAGATACGTCTTTCCCGTGCCGGCCGGACCGATGCCGACGACGATGTCGTTGTCGGCGATCGCCTGCAGATACTCCGCCTGCCCCGAGGTCTTCGGCTGGATGATTTTTCGCACGCCCGGCAGCACGATGCGATCACCGGTGCTGATGTCGCGGCCGTGCTCCATCGACATACGCAGCACGTCATCGGGCTCGAGCGGCGCGCGCTGCTTTGCGGCATCAATCATTCGCTGCGCGACGACAGCGGCCTTTTGTACTGCATCGGCGGTGCCCGTGATCGCCATCGCATCCCCGCGCAGTGTGACGCGCACCGGATACAGTTTCTGCAGCTCGGTAAGGTTTCCGTCTGCAACTCCCGCGAGCGTGAGCAGATCCGCGCCTTCCGTTGAAAGACGGGTGGTGACGGATTCGGTCGTCGACATCGTACCGTCTGCCATCACGCGCTCTCCGGCCGCAGATGCAGTGCGCGCATTTCATCTGCCGACACCTGCGTCGGCGCACCTTCAAACAGCGCGCGTGCCGTTGTCGTTTTTGGAAACGCGATCACATCGCGCAATGATGTCGCGCCGGAAAGGAGCATGGCGATGCGATCGACGCCGAACGCAATGCCTCCGTGCGGCGGCGCACCCGCGCGCAATCCTTCGAGCAAGAATCCGAAACGGCGCTCCTGCTCATCCCGATCGCCAATGCCAAGCAATGCGAACATTCGTGACTGAGTCGCGTAGTCGTGCGTACGGATGCTCCCGCCGCCGAGCTCGAGGCCGTTGAGCACGATGTCGTACGCGAGCGCGCGCCAACGATGCGGCTCGTCTGGAAAGGCCGTCATGTCGGCCGGGTTCGGCGCGGTGAACGGATGGTGCACGGCGCCGAGCGCTCCGGATTCCGGATCGCGATCGAACATCGGGAAATCGGTGACGATCAAGAAACGCCGCGCGGTCTCGTCGACGAGCCCAAGTCGAATCGCACATTCCTGCCGGACGCGATCCAGAGCCGGGCTCGTGATCCGGTCTGCGCCGGCAACAAAAAGCGCGAGGCTGCCTTCTTCGAGCGCGAGCGAGCTCTGCGCTTCCGGCGTCAGGAACTTCGCAATCGGACCGTCGTATTTCCCTTCTGCCTTCTTCACGCGGAGCAGCCCGAGCGCGCCGGCACCCTTCGCGATCGCCTCGAGTTCATCGACTTGCTTCCGGCTCCACGTGGACGCGCCCGGCACGACGATGCCGCGCACCCGGCCACCCGCGGCGAGCGCCGACTGTGTGATGCCGAATTCGATCCCGCGGAACGTCTCGGTGTAGTCCTTAATCTCCAATCCGTAGCGCAGGTCGGGACGGTCGCAGCCGTACTTCTCCATCGCGACTTGATACGTCATCCGCTCGAAGTGAGCAGGAATCTCGTGCCCCGCCTCACGCCAGAGCGCGCCGATCAGCCCTTGGGCGAGCGCGAGAATGTCATCACTGCGCACGAACGACGCTTCGATGTCGATCTGCGTGAACTCGGGTTGACGGTCGGCGCGGAGATCTTCATCGCGAAAGCAGCGCGCGATTTGGAAATACCGATCGAAGCCGCTCACCATAAACAGCTGTTTGTATATCTGCGGCGACTGCGGCAGCGCGTAAAACTCGCCGGGATGCACGCGGCTTGGCACGAGATAATCGCGCGCGCCTTCCGGCGTTGGCTTCGTGAGAATCGGCGTCTCGAGTTCGAGATAGCCGCGCTCACTCAAGTGCCGGCGTGTCACCTGCATCAGGCGATGGCGCAGGATCAAGCTCTGCTGGAGTTCGGGCCTGCGCAGATCGAGATAGCGGTGGCGCAGGCGCAGCTCTTCGGACGGAAGTTTCTCTCCCTTTCCGCGCGCCACTGGAAGGGCCGGCGTCTCCGCGGGACCGACGACTTCGATCACCGTCGCGCGCACCTCGACATCGCCGCTCCCCATTTCCGAGTTGCGGGTCTCGCCTGTGCGTGCCACGACCATCCCCTCGATCATCACGACGCTCTCTACGCCAACCGCCGCGGCCTGCGCGATGCACTCAGCCGTCGACCAATCCGTGCCGAACGACACCTGCACGATTCCCTCGCGGTCACGGAGATCGATAAAGACAATTCCGCCGAGGTTTCTCGAACGATGCACCCAGCCGCCGAGGCGGACCTTCGTGCCCGCATCGGCAACGCGGAGCGAGCCCGCGAGGTGAGAGCGCAGTGATGTGGTGAACGGCGACGTGCTGTGTGGAACGGTCACGATGAGGCCTCAGACGAATGGATCACGTGCATGAAATCAGCTGGCGACGACGAGGCCAAAAGCGCCTCGCGCGATTCGGGGTTGTGCATGAGTCGCGCGATGCGCGACAGGAGCTTTACGTGCTGAGCGCTCGCCACCGACGGGGTGAGCACGAGAAACGCGACTTGAACCGGTGAATCATCGAGCGCGATATAGTCGGGTACATCGCGGACGATCCCCGCCGCGAGGCACACTTCGGGAACGAGATCTGTGCGGCCGTGCGGAACGGCCAATCCTCCGCCAAGCGCCGTGCTCACCTGCGCTTCGCGCGCTTCCACGGCGTCGAAAATGCCGGTCACGACGCTTTCGTCAGCGTTGCCGATGGCGAGACGAACGAGTTCGCGCAGAAGACCGGCTTTGGAGTGGCTGCCGAGCGGAACGCGTATACGTTCCGTTGAAAGCAACTCGCTGAGCAGCAGAAAGAACTCCGGTGATGTGAAAGTGAGTTAAATATAAGCAGGACAGGCACTTGGTGGTAGTCGAAAGGGTTGCCCAAGCTACTGTAGACCAGCTAAGTTAAGTCAATGCGGCGTATAGTGTTCACTCTTCTGACCGTCAGCCCTCTGGCCGCATGGGCGCAGTCCGGTGAAATCCCCGGACGCGACCTCCTTTCGTTCCCGATCGGCCTGTCCGCCGAGGCCGCGGCGCTCGGTACCACGGCAGGTTCGGGACTGTGGAATCCGGCGACGGCTCTCTTACCGGATGGGTTCAACTGGCGTCTGTCGGTTGCTGCGATGAACGCACCGTCCGACATCGCAGTTTCCGCGCAGCTGTTCTCGATCACCGGCCAATGGCGTGGCACGACTCTGGGGCTGAGTGTCACACGAGCGTCGGTGTCGAACATTCTCCGAACCGATACGGACCCGGAGAGCATTGGTGATCCCGTACCGTACGGGACAACGCTCGTTTCGCTCGTAGCGGCACGACGCCTCACGCCGCATTTGACTGTTGGGTTTGCCGTCCGCCAGCGCAGCGGATCGCTCGACGACGTGAGCAAGAGCGGCTTCTCGGCCGATTTTGGTGTGCTCGCCGAACAGCTCACTCCGTTTGATCTGCGAATAGGCGCGTCGAGTTTCCTTCTGACTCCCGGTGGCGCGGCGAGCGAGCGTGCGAGCTGGCTGTTCGGCCTCGACGGACGCGTGATCGGCGCTGATAGCACGCACAGTGTTCGCGTCGGCTACTCGCTGCAGGTCGCGCAGAGTTTGTTCACCGAGCACTACGTTTTTGCGAGCGCGCGCTGGGCGGGACTGGAAGTGCGCGGCGGTCCGGTGCAAACCGACATCTTTGGCAGCGCGAACCTGCGCATGCGTCTCGGGATTATTCTGCACTACGGCGGATACAACATCGGCGTCGCGCGCGAAGATGGCGTGAACGGCCTCGCCCCAACCTACCAGTTTTCGCTGACGTCGCTGCTGAAATGAATATCACGAGAACGAATCTTCTCGATCTGACGCCCGCGGAATCTGAATCCGCACTTCGCGCGTTCGCGGAATCGCACGGCGTTCCGGCGTACCGCGGGAGTCAGGCCGCCCGCCATTTGTGGGGTGCGGCCCCCGCTGCCGCGTTTGAGGACATGACCGATCTGCCGAAAGAATTCAGGGCGCTGCTTGCGGAGCACTTTGAAATCCCGCGCCTCGCGCTCGCAACGGAGCAGGAGTCGACGGACGGCACGCGGAAGTTTCTGTTCACGATGCACGACGGACAGGCGATTGAGACCGTGGCGATCCCCGATGGTGACCGCATGACGTTCTGTGTGTCGTCCCAGGCCGGCTGCGCGCTGAAGTGTTCGTTCTGTGCGACCGGCGCGATGGGATTCGCACGCAATCTCGCGCCGCACGAAATCGCGGGACAGGTCCGCGAACTCGCGATGCTCAACCCGCCCCTCTTCGCGACGAACATCGTTTTCATGGGAATGGGCGAGCCGCTCATGAACTGGGAAGCAGTCGACAAGACACTCACGATTCTCAACGATCCGAAAGGATTTGAGATCGGCGCGCGCCATATCACCGTATCGACGGTGGGATGGCTGCCGGGAATCGAAGCGCTCGCGGCGCGAAAAGAGCAGTTTCGTCTCGCGATTTCCGTGCACGCGCCGACCGACGGACTGCGCGCGACGCTGATGCCCGTGAATACGAAGTTCCCGCTCGCCGATGTCATTGACGCCGCTGCCGCGTTCGATCGCCGCGTGACGTTCGAATATGTCATGCTTGGCGGCGTGAACGACACGCCTGCCATTGCAAATGAGCTCGCAATGCTCGCGCGCCGCTGCAAGGCGTTCGTAAATTTGATTCCGCTGCATCCGGGCGGCTCGATGGGATTCGTCCCTACCGAGCGTCAGGCCATTGGCGCGTTCGCGCGACAGCTGCGCGTGCACGGTGTGGAAGTGGCGATCCGAAAAAGCCGCGGTATTGATATCGCGGCAGCGTGCGGCCAGCTACGGGTTGAGCGGCTGGAGCGGCGGCGTCCAGTTGCGGCCGACTAGAATCGTCAGGTCGAGAAAACGCGAACTGTCCGGCACCTCTTCCACATGTGCGCGTCCCAGCGCACGCGCCGCGAGCGTCGCCCACTCCGCGTGACCTGAGCGATCGATCACCCGCGTCGTATCCGCGCGCTCGGTTGAGTTGCCAAAGAAAACGACGTCGAATCCCGCGTCCCGCATGGCGAGCATCGCGCGACGGGCGAGTCCTTTGGTGTCAGTCGCGTTGAGCACTTCAACCTTGATATGCGTGCCCGACGGGACGACATGCTCCACCGCGCCGCTCGCTCCGCGCATGCGCGGACCGGAGCGGAGGTAGAGCCTCGCGATCGCGCCGCACGTGAGCAGCAGCACTCCGATGATCAGGATCCAGCGGCCGATTTTCTTTCGGTCCCTGATAGTCATCATGCTATTGTCCGCTCACTGAGTTCCAGAGCACGATGCTCTCGGGAAAGAGCGGCTTCCCTTCCCGCAGCGTCCACTCGAGGCGCATGCGCACGACCTGCCGGAACACGCCGTCGAAATCGCGTGGCAGCAGCGACGCGAGAAAGGCACGGTCTTCGCGCGCGAACGCCCGCCCTGGTTCCAGAAAGTCTGCCATGAACAGTGCGCGGCCGGTATGGTCCCATGCCGCGTTGCCCACGGTATGCCAGCGCACGGCAAGGAGAACCGCGGCGCGTTTCTCGCCGTCGAGCTCGAGCCGGGCCGCTGCCGCCGGACCGTGCAGCACACCAACAGGTGAGTCCGCAAATGATGTGCCGCGCAGCTGTTCGCGCAGGTCGGTCTCCGATGCATCGCGAAGCGCGTCGTGCCAGCGGCCCGCGTCGTGCCACGCGGCCGCTTCGGCGGAAGCGATCGACATCTCCGATGCCCAGCGATCGAGCAGCGCCGTGACGCGGGTGATATGCGCGCGGCGCTTTTCGCCAACCTGCGCCCAAGATGGAAGCTCCGGCTCGGCGGATGTCATATGCGCACTCTCACGCAACGTTCGTGATGCGGTGCGCGAGATCGTTGAGGCTCGTGACGACCTCGCGCAATCCGTTGATCGCACCCTCGAGTCCGCGCAACGCCTCGGCCTGATCGACCGCGCTCATCGTCACGTCCTCAGCGCCAATGCGATTGCGCCCCGCGATCTCCGAAACGCGGGCAACGCGATCGAGCAGCACCGTGAACTCACCCTGCTGCTCGCTCGACGTGACGGCAATTCGCTGCGCGCTCCGGGCGCTCTGCGCCGTCGACTGCACGATCTGCTCGAGCGCGCCGCGCGATGATTCCGAAAGCTGCTCCACGTCCGACACGAGCGCCTGACCGCTCGACATCTGGTGCGCGACGCTGCGCATCTGCGCCTCGAATCGGAGCAGGATTTCGCCGGCTTCGTCGCTCGCGCGCCGGCTCTCTTCCGCGAGCGCGCGCACTTCCTCAGCGACGACCGCAAAGCCGCGTCCTTCGACCCCGGCGCGCGCTGCTTCGATCGCAGCGTTCAGCGCGAGCAGGTTTGTTTGATCGGCGATCTGCGAGATGATCGAAATAAAATCCGTGATACGCCGCGTGCTCTTGGCGAGCGCGTCGATCTGCTCCGCGCTCTCGCCGACGAACTTCTTTGCCGACACAAGGCGCTCGATGGCCGTGCCGATCTTTTCGCGGTTTGACGTCGCGATGTCCGTCGCGCCGCGGCTCGCGCTCGCGGCATCGCGCGCGTCGCTCACGACCCGTCCCGTTGCTTCGAGCAGCGCCTGCGTCATTTCGAGGCTCGACTGCACCTGCTCCGCTTCCTCGGAAATGCCGCGCGTGATTCCGGCCACCGTGCGCGCCACCGCCTCGCCGCCCCCGCGAAGCGTGCGTGCCGATTCGGTCAGCGTTTCGAGTTCGCGCGTGATGCGCGAAACGGTGTCGAGCAGCGGGTTGCGCAAGTCATGGATGTGCAGCGTCGTCGCCAGCTGATTGGCGAACCGCCGCACGAGCATCGCTTCCTTGGGACCGTACGCGTTCGGCTTGTGATGTTCCAGTTCAAGCACTCCCATCACGCGATCCCCAAAGCGCAGACGGATCGTGACGGCCGAGCGCACGTCGGCGCGAGGTTTGTCGATGCGCGCGTCGCGCGTTGCATCGAGAACGATTACCGGTTCGCCGTCCGAGAGCGCGAGCGCGCGCAGCGTTGCGCTCCCCGGATCGGCCGGCAGCGGAAGCGGGAGCAGCCCCTCGCCTCCGCGGTAGATCACGAGCTCACGGTCTCCCTCGACGCGCGTGATGCGCAGCGCGCGCCAATCCACCAGGCGGTGCGCGAGCGATTCAATGCGCCGTATTGCCTCTGCCAATCCGCGATCGCTCGAGACCACCTGCTCCATCGCCAGAATCGTGTTCAGTTCTTCGGCGGCGATCGACTCTTCAATGATACGCTTGAACAAAAGACCGCCGAATCCGAGCACAAGCGCGACGACTGCGCTGCTCGCGAGCCCGACCAGCTGGAGCGCGCCAACCAGCACCGCCACGCCCGCGGCACCGGCGCCGTATGTGAGCACTTCATAGCGCAGCAACAGCGAGCGTTCGTCCGGGAGCAGCTTCCCGCGGATCAGCAGCGAGAAGTAGAGCAGCCCGCGGCTCATCACGAAATGCACGAGGAAGAACAGCGTCATCGCCGGGATGAACTCCGGTCCGGTCGCCGCCGGGTTCGACGGGTCGATCGCCACCGCTGCGGCCGCGTAAAATCCGTATGCCGCGAACAGTGCGAGCGCTTCGCGTCCCGCGTTGATCCACGCGACGTTTACGCTCTTTCCGAGCAGCAGCGTGTCGCACACAATCAGTCCGGCGAAAAGCGAGATCGCCGTGGTTGATGCGCCCGCGACCAGCGCGCCGCCGGTGGCGACGATGCCGAGCAGATTGACCGCGCCGTACTTCGTAATCGGCAGCTGGAAGCGGCGGAACGAGATCGTCGCGCCGAACAAGGCAACAAGAACTGCAGCGTGAAACTCCCAGCTGTGTCCCCGCCACGCCGTGTCGTAATACGCTGCCACGAACAGCAGCACTGTACCGGCCAGCGGCATTACCCGCGCGTACAGTGCCACCAGACGGGAGATCATTTCACTTCGTCCAAAGCGGCGCGCAATGAGCGCGTGAGCACAACGGCTTCATTCACGCTCCGCCCGGCAGCCTGCACGATCGCGCTTCCAACGACGATTCCATCGGCCAGTGCGCCGACAGTCTTTGCCTGCTCGGGCGTCGATATCCCGAAGCCGACGCAAATCGGAAGCGAGCACACCGAACGAAGCGTCTCAATCGATGCCGGCAGCGATTTCGCGAGCTCCGCCTGCATTCCGGTCACGCCAAGCCGGCTGATGAGATAGACAAAGCCGCGCCCGTGCTTCGCAATGAGTTCCATTCGATCGCGCGGCGTGGTCGGCGCTACGAGGCGCACAAAGTCGAGCGGACCAGCACCGAACCAGGCTTCGCGCTCAGGGTCCGCGCCCACGGGCAGATCGGTCACGAGCACGCCGCTGACTCCAGCACGCTTCGCGCGCACGAGTACGTCCGGTCCGGCCGCGATAATCGGATTGAGATACGAAAACAGCACGACCGGGATCCGCAGTTTCGCTTCCGCAATCAGTTCAAGGGCGCCATCAAGCGTCATCCCCTGTTCGAGCGCAGTTTGCGAACTCGATTGAATCACCGGTCCATCAGCCACAGGATCGGAAAATGGAACGCCGATTTCCAGCACGTCGGCGCCCGCGTCTTCGAGGCCGCGAATGAGTTCGAGGCTGCGCGCGCGATCCGGATGACCCGCGGTCACGTAGCACACCAGCGCCCGGCGGCCCGCCGCGCGCAATGAGGAAAATCGTTCGTTCAGCACGTCAGAGAAAATAATCGCCGATGCGAATGCCGTAGCGATCGGGGTCCGCCGTCTTGATGATCGTGCGCCGGAAGGTCCCGGTCTCATCCTGTTCGGCGAGATCGACGAGCTCACCGGGATGACGCACGTTGCCAAGATCGTCGCTCACGACGAGCGCATTCGGCCGCGAAACCATTTCCGGATTCGCGTTGGCCGAGTGGATGATCGCCAGCTCAAAGGTGTCGAGCACGACGAACGTGCCGACCGGATAAATGCCGAGAAGATTTACGAACGCCTTTACGATGACCGGATCCATACCGCGGCGTGCGTTGTCGCGCATCTCGCCGAGGACGGCCGCCGGGTTCATCGGTTCGTTCTGATACGAACGCCGCGATGTTGCCGCGTCAAACCCATCGGCAACCGCAACGATCTTGCTGTAGAAACCAATCGCCTTCGTCCGCAGCGAACGCGGATATCCCGTGACGTCGCGCTTCATATGGTGCTCGTACGCCACGACCATCGCGCGGTACGGGAACTCCTGCTGCTCTTTCACCTGAAATAGCGCGAGCAGTCCAAGCCACGGATGTGCGGCGATTGCGCGCCACTCCTCGTCGCTCAGCAGGTCAGGCTTGTTGAGAATGTCGACCGGCACGCGCGACTTGCCGATGTCGTGAAAGAGCGCGGCAAAGCCGATGTCGTACAGCTGCAGTCTCGTGAGCCCAAGCCGGCGCCCGAGCGCAACCGAGAAAATGCACACGTTTACCGAGTGCGTGAACGTGTAGTCGTCATAGTCGCGAATGGTGGTCAATCCCATCAGCGATGTTTCATCGGCAAGGATCTGATCGACGATCCCCTGCACCACGCGTTTGATCTTCTTGATGTTGGGGCTCTGTCCCATGCGGACAGAGTTCATGACGTCCTTCGTCGCCGACACAGACTGCGTGAAGGTCGCGATCGCGGCCTCCTTCGATTTCACGCGAACTTTCTGATCGTCTTCGGACTCCACCGGCGGTGAAACCTCGAACGCGATCACGCCGGTCGTATCGAGGCGCTTCTGCAGCGCCTCAAAGCGAACTTCCGCACCATCGCCCTGCGGCGCGAGCAGGAAGTTGAGGAACACGGTCCAGTCACGCGCGACCGGCTTCGACTTCACGCGCAGGACGCCAACGCCGCACGCGCGGCAGAGCGCCAGCAGATAGCTGAACGTGGTGTAGTTGTCGAGGTCGAGACGAAGCCGGGTGGAATTCACAAAAATGAATTCGCCCGAGACACGAAACTCGAGATCGCCTTCCGCGTCGCGCAGCTCTTCGGTCACCGCGATCAGTTCTTCGAGTCCCTTCTGCACCACCGGATTTTCCGGCGGATACATCCGGATGCTGCGCAGCGACCCGTACAGCGCCATGATGAAGTTGCGCCCGACGGAACGCGTGTACGCCTCACCGCCCTTCTCGCCGAGCGCCTGCTGTGCGGTCGTGGTGCGCGGACGGATGACCTGCGACGGGCGGTTCATGCGGCGCCTCCCTTCAACGCGCGGTTCACGGCGTTGCGTACGACCACGTCTTTTTCAGCGAGCGCCTTCTGAAGGGATTGCGATGAACGCGTCGTGCCGATGCGACCGAGTGCGATCGCAGCGCAGGCGCGGAGTTCGGGATCTTCCTTCTTCGAGAACAGCCCGCCTTTCGGGTTCAGCAGTTCGTCGAGCCACGGCACGCCGCCGTCACCGCACAGCGTGCCGTAAAGCTCGAACATCGCGAGGCGTTCGGTGCGGTCCGCTTCGCGAATCTGCGCAGCCTTCACGAGCGTCGTGACTTTCGAGAGCGCCGGCTTGTACGTCTTGCTGGCGAGCGCCTTGATGGCGGCAACGCGGACGTCGCGATCGACATCTTCGAGCGCTTTCTCCAGCGCCTGCATCGCGCCGGGTGTCCCGATTTCTACGAGGGCCGTCACGGCGGCGAGGCGCAGTTCGCGATACGGTTCGCTCAGCACTTTGCCGAGCGCGGGAACAGCCGCCGCTGTTTTCAAGCCACCGGCGCGCTTCACTGCTTCCATCGCGACGCCGCCTTCCGCCGACGAGATCAGCTTCACGAGCTCGCCGGTGTTCGATTGGGCGAGGCGTTCAGCCGCGCCCTCGAGAAGTGGTCGCAGCTTGACGTTCTGCATCGCGCCAAGCCAGCCGAGCACTGTTCCGAGCGCAGCCGGACGCAGCTGGGAAAACAGTTCCTCGAGATCGGCGCGTGGCGGCAGCGTCTCCGCCTCATCCATCGCCTGGATGAGCTGAGAGAGAGCGCCCGGATCGCTCAGGCGATCTGGAAGGCTTGCGAGGCGGTCACGCAGCTCAGGGGTCAGATCCTTCGCGCGTTCGAGAACCGTGCTGATTTCACGCAGCAGGAACGCGACGTTCGAAAACTGACGGCCCGCGAGCAAATGCAGCGTGAGCGCGTCGAGGTTCTGCGTGACTTCCTGACGGATCGTCTTGTCCGTCTGCAGTTCGAACACGTCGAGCAATCCGGTGAGCACCGTGCGGCGAAGATCGGTCGCGTACTCACGCTCGGTCTCGAGTCTCAGATACGCGACTTCATCGGCGTCGAGGAAATACAGCGTGGAATCGAAGTCTTCCATCTTCACGATTCCGCTCGGCGATTGCTTCATTTCCTCCTGAGCGGCGCCGGATCCGGGTGGGCCCTTCCCCTGCTCGCCCTCGCCGCCAGCGGCCGCGGCAGCCGCCGCCTCGCGACGCGCCTCTTCAATCGCGAGTCGCGGATCGTCGACGACCTCGCCGGCCTCGACCGGCCAGCGGCCGGGCTCGGCGGACGGATCGATCGGCACTCCGCCGTCCGCCGCGACTTCGACGTAACGATATGTGAGATGCGCGAACTCCTGCTCCCAGAGGAGCGTGATCAGATCATCCTCGTGCGATGCCGCTTTGCGAACGCGCGGGATGATGTCGAGCAGAAGCTCGAGCTCCGGGCCTTCGAATCCGGGTGTCAGGGTGATCTCGCGGAGCCCGTCTTTGTAAAACGTCCAGGGCAGCGAGTCCGACGCGCGCTCGTTCTGTTCGTGCACGGCAACGCCGGACCAGACGAATTTGAGATCCGCCACCGACAACGAGAGCGAATCTGTCTCAGCCCACAGCGGCGCAAACAATGCGCGCAACCCGTCGACCGCCTTCAGATAGGTCGGGTTGTTGTGCATGTAGAGCTGGTGCGCGCGCACGGTTTTGTCGAGCTGGCGCAACAATTCTTCCACGATCGCCGGACTGAAGGGCGGCTCGTGCTTTTCCGGCTCGTCCGTCGGCGGCGGTGCGGCGTTCGACATCACTCTGTCAAGATACGCGTTTCCGCGACCTGCGCCACGTCTTTATCGCCGCGCCCGCTGACGCACAAAAGGACCGGCTCGTCGCTCTTCCAGCGACCGGCATTTGCATCGATCCAGGCAATCGCGTGAGCCGTTTCCAGCGCCGGGATCACCCCCTCCAACCGGGCGAGCATGTGGAAGGCCCGCAGTGCTTGATCGTCGGTGATCGAGACGTACGTCGCGCGGCCGCTGTCGCGGAGATGGGAGTGCTCCGGACCAACGCCCGGATAGTCGAGGCCGGCGGAGATCGAATGAGCCGGGTGAATCTGGCCGTGCTCGTCCTGAAGGAGATAGCTCATCGCCCCGTGCAGCACGCCGGGCCTTCCCTTTGAAAGCGAGGCTGCGTGCTGGGGCGTGTCGAGCCCGTGCCCTGCGGCCTCGACTCCAACGAGCTCGACGTTCTTGTCGCCGACGAACGCGTGGAAAATTCCAATGGCGTTCGATCCCCCTCCGACGCATGCGACGACCGTGCGCGGCAACGCGCCCGCACGTTCGAGCATTTGCGCGCGCGCTTCAGTGCCGATGATCGCCTGAAAATCCCTGACCATGCGCGGGTACGGCGCCGGTCCGACCACAGATCCAATGATGTAATAGCTCTCTTCGCAGGTGCCAACCCAGTCGCGAATCGCTTCGCTCGTGGCGTCCTTGAGCGTGCGCGTGCCCGACGTCACGGCAACAACGGTCGCGCCCATCATGCGCATGCGGAACACGTTGAGCGTCTGGCGGCGCATGTCCTCTTCGCCCATGTAGACGACGCACTCGAGTCCGAGCCGCGCGCAGACCGTTGCCGTCGCGACGCCGTGCTGGCCCGCGCCGGTCTCTGCGATGATCCGCTTTTTTCCCATGCGCTGCGCCAGCAACCCTTGCGCGAGCGCATTGTTGATTTTGTGCGCACCCGTGTGATTCAAATCTTCGCGCTTCAGCCAGATAGGCGCGCCGATTTTCTCGGACCAACGCGGTGCGTCGCTGAGCGGCGATGGGCGCCCGGCGTAGTGCGTCAGCGCGTCGTGCAGCGATTTCGTGAACGCAGGATCACGCATCGCGTCGGCGTAGGCCTCGGTCAGCGCGTCGAGCGCCGGAATGAGCGTCTCCGGCACATACTGGCCGCCAAACGCGCCAAAGCGATCTGAAATTTCGGCTGCTGCGCTTACGGTGCTCACGGTGTGCTCCCCTGTGCCGCGTCGAAAAACGCGCGCATTTTTGCATGATCCTTGATGCCCGGCGATGACTCCACTCCGGATGATACGTCGACGACATCAGGCGCGAGCAGACGGACTGCTTCCGCCACATTTCCCGGGTTGAGCCCGCCGGCAAGGACCACCGGCGTGCGTCCCCGCAGCGCTGCGACAGAATCGGCGAGCGCACCCCATTCGAGTGCGACACCCGTGCCACCCAGTTTTCCCTTCACGCGCGCGTCGAGTACTACGGCATCGGCCTCGTGAAAAAGCTCTTCGGTCGATTCCGGCAGCACAGATCCGTCCGCGCGCGCGACGGCCCAAACGCGCGCGCCAAATCGTCTCCGCATGGCACGGACGTCCGCAGCGCGCGGGTCGCCGTGCAGCTGAATCACTTCAATACCTGCCGCGATCGCACTCGCTGCAATCGCGTCGACGTCATCCGCACCGAATACGCCCACGGCAACAGGTCCGCCTGTTGCCGCGTTGAAGATTTCTTTTGCCTGCAACGCGGTGAGGTTTCGCGGTCCGCCGGCGAATATCGTTCCGACATACGCCGCACCGAGCCGCGCCGCCTCGGCCGCGTCTCCGGTTCGCATCAGTCCGCAAAATTTTACACTAGCCACGCACCCGCCGTGCTACACCGACAAGATTTGCGGCGGCTGATCTGCCATCCTGCGATGACGAAAGCGACGATCCAACCAGCACGGCGTCCGCACCGAGTGCCGCCGCGCGTTCGACATCCGCGCGACTGGCGATGCCGCTCTCATACACCGCAGTGCGCCCGGCGGGCACGAGGGGGAGCAGGCGCGCACTGACGGCGTCGTCGATCACCAGCGTTTCGAGATTGCGGTTGTTAATTCCGATGACCGCGTGATCCACACGCAGCGCATGCTCCAGCTCGCGCTCGTCTCGCACTTCGAGCAGCACGTCGAGGCCGAGTTCGCGCGCATCCGCCGCGAGCGCGCTGCGGCGCTCTGCCGGGAGCGCTCGCGCAATGATCAGAATTGCCGATGCGCCGGCCGCGCGCGCCTCGAGCAGCTGCACGCGGTGCACGATGAAATCCTTTCGCAGCAGCGGAATGCTCACGGCGGCGCGCGCAGCACGAAGATCGCCGAGCGATCCGCCGAATCGAACGGGCTCAGTGAGCACCGAAAGAGCCGCCGCACCGGCAGCCGCATACTCTGCGGCGCGTGCCGGAATATCCAACGTTTCGTTAATCGCGCCTTTGCTCGGACTCCGCCGCTTCAGCTCGGCAATCACCGCAACCGTGCTGCCGCGGAGTGCCGCGGCGAACGACGGCACTGCGCCGGCTGTTTTCGCTGCGCGCTCCAGCTCAGCTCCGCCCGACGCCAAGGCCTGCGCGCGCAGCTCCGCGGCCGCCGTGAGTTCTCCCAGCGGACCCAGCGGAAATGTCCACGCGGTTTCGACTGCGGCGTTGCCTTGCGTTTCGGGCACTGTTCGGGTAGTTTCTCGATTCGTGACTTCGGGTGTTGTTCGGGCGTCATTCGCACAGGCAACAGAACCGTTTCTCGTCACGGGCAGCATGCCGGCCGCCCGTTCACTTCCTTCCGAGCGCTTCGCGCGCATGGACGACGTTATGCCGCTCACCAAGCGCCAGCGCCAGATCCTCGACTACCTCACGAATTACGGTTCGATCAACGGCTATGCTCCGAGCTTTGAGGAGATCGCCGAACAGTTTAACTATAACTCTCTGGCGACGGTCCACGAACACCTGAGCAATCTCGAACGAAAGGGTTACATCAAACGCAGTTACAATGAGAGTCGCGCGATCGAGATCCTCACGTCGGATGTCACGCCCCAGGCCGTCGAGCTCGAACTGCTGGGCGCTGTGGCCGCGGGTGTTCCAATCGAAGAGATGACGGTCGGCGAGACGGTCGCCGTGCCTCAGGACTTCGTCCGCCGCGCCGGCAGGCACTATGTGCTAAAGGTTCGCGGAAACTCCATGATCGAAGACCATATCAGCGATGGCGATATGGTAGTGGTCCACGATCGCCAGGCTGCCGACAATGGCGACATGGTCATCGCCATGCTTGACGGTGATTCAGCGACGGTGAAGCGGTATTACAGAGAGAAAGACGGGCGGATCCGTCTACAGCCGGCCAATGATCAGCTTCAGCCGATCTATGTGCAGGAGAGTCAGATGCGGGTTCAGGGGATTGTTGTTGGGGTCATGCGGAGGTACTGAAAAAAACCGCGAGTTAAATCGTTATTTGTTGGTTAGTTAACCGACGTTTCTAGTCATTCCAATTTTCTACTATTAACCAACCAACAAGAAACGAATTAACTCGCTTTTAGTGCTTGTGCGGTGCAGCAGCCCGAAGCGCGGCGAGCGCCACAGTCCCCTTCCCGGCTTTTAACGCATCGCGCGCCACATCAACCGCCGCCGCGTACGTCGGCGCCATTCCGCTGACATAGATCGCGCCCGCCGCATTCAATAGAACAGCGGCCTCGGCGGTTGCCGGCGCGGTTCCGGCAAGAACGCGCTCGATCAACGCCGCGTTCTCCGATGGTTCGCCGCCGCCGAGATCGGCCGCAGTCATGCCAACGAACCCGTAGTCGGCTGGATTCAGCGTCCAGCGCGTTGTCTTGCCGCCTTGAATCTCAAGCACTGTCGTCAGTCCGATCGGCGAGATCTCGTCCATCCCTGGCTCGCCATGCACGACCAGCGAATGCGTCGTCCCAAGTCGCTCGAGTGCGCCCGCAATAATTTCGATCCGCTTCATCGACGCCACGCCGATCACCTGCCGCCCTGCACCCGCAGGATTCGCGAGCGGTCCAACGAGATTCATCAGCGTTTCGATCGCCATCTCCCGACGTGCCGGCCCGACGTGCCGCATCGCCGGATGCATCGTCGGCGCGAACATGAATACAATGCCGGCGCTATCGAGCACTGCGCCCATATGATCGACTGGAACGTCGATCGCGACGCCGAGCGCTTCGAGAACATCGGCGCTGCCGGATTTCGTCGTGAAGGATCGATTGCCGTGCTTCGCGACGCGCACTCCGGCACCGGCTGCGAGAATCGCCGCCGCGGTGGAGATGTTGAACGTCGTCATCGCGCCGCCGCCGGTGCCGCACGTATCAACCAGTTCGGTGGGGCGCGCTGTGTTGAGCGCGGTCATCGCGCTGCGAAGTGCGCGCGCCGCGCCTGCGAGTTCATCGGGTGTTTCGCCCTTCACGCGCAAACCCATCAGCAGCGCGCCGAGCTGCGCCGCCGTGCCATCTCCGGCCATGACCGCGTTGAACGCCGCTCCCGCCTGTTCTGCAGAGAGCGATTCGCCGTTGGCCAGCTGTTTCAGCGCGGCTTGCAGCGGCGCAGAAGGAGCGATCGTCACGTGTCTCTTCTAACTCTCGCTCATGGAGCCGTGGAGGCGCTCAGGGAGCGCTGCCTCACACGCGATAAGCGAGATGACCATACCGAGCAAGCGCACGCGCTCGACGTCTTCTTCGACGAACATGCCGTGCTGCGCGCGGTTCGTGAGATTGACGACCCCGAGCAGCTCATCGTGCAGCACGAGCGGAAAACTGATGAACGAGCCGGTGGTGAGATATTCGTCGCCGAGGAGTGGATGCGGAATCGCGTCTTCGCCGGCGTCCATCACGAGGAGCGGCTCGCGCGACTCGGCGACTTTTCCCGCGACGCCCTGTCCCACCGTGATGTGCGATCCCTCCTTCACATGCGGCGCGAGGCCGCGCCCCGCGGCGAGATAGAGCGTGGTCGGATCACCGGGGACGCGCAGAAAGAGCGAGCAGCGGTGAGCCTGCATGTCGTCGCCGACAAGTGCGAGGAGGCCGTCGGCGAGCCGGCGCGGTTCTTCGCGTGCGGCGGCGAGCGTCAGCACGCGATCAAGCAGGTAGAGCGTACGCGTACGCTGGCGGAGCGCCTCGCTGGGACGATGCAGCTCGATGTGCGCCTGTTCGAGCGCGCCGACGGACGCGGTGAGCTGCTGCTCGAGAACGACCAGCTTTCTCGTGGCGCGGCGCGTCTCTTCGGCGACGCGCGCATCATCGCGCTCGCGTGAAAGCAGCACGGCGGCCTGCGACGCATCCGGTTTCGGCGTACTGCGCGCCTGACGCAGCTGCTCTTCGGTTGCCGCGAGCCGCGCGAGATAGTCGCCGTGAACCTTTTGCGTAACATCTTCGAGCGTCTGAACAGCTTCGAGGCGCGCTTCGCGCTCGGCAAAACGCAGAAACGCCATTTCGAACAGCGCGACCATTGGTGCGAACCGCTCGGACACGCGGGTCCCGAACACACGTTTCGGTTCGAGCAGCGCGATGAGTCCCGCCAGCTGACCGTCGACACGCAATCCGATCACCGACAACCAACCGCCATCACTGACACGCGGCATGGCGAGCATGCGCGCAAAGCCCGGTGACTCCTCTGCGAGATCGGCGAACAAACCGCCATCTGCGATGGTCCTGCCGACGGTCTTCGGAAACTGATCGAGCGAAGCCTCCAATGCGACGCGCTCGATGGCGCCGTCGACCACAAGCGCCCGTTCGCGCAGCATCGAGCGCTTCGCGTCGAGGCGGAAGAGCGCGACACTCGCGCCGCGATCGGTCTCGGCGAGACCCTCCGCGAGCGCGACGAAGGCCGCATCGAGATCGGTCGCAGCACTCAGGGCGTGCGCGAGCGAACCGAGGGTATGTGGAGGCATTTTTCCGGGTGAGTCCGCGCGCGCCAATCGACGTGCGGCGGAAGTCGAAAGGTTGCGGCGGATGTCCGGTAAAGTCAATGCGTTTTCGCTTTTTGCTCAGAGTGAATAGCACGCGGCTGTCGGCGCAGAGCTTCAGCCTCGCAGCTGTTAGCTCTCAGCTTGAAGTCGCCTGTGCACGCGGCTACTTTTCTCAAGATGGCGGGACGGACGCTACAGCTCGTTTTGCACTACGATGGCAGCGACTTCGCGGGTTGGCAGGTCCAACCGGCGCAGCGAACGGTGCAAGGCGTTCTTGAAGCGGCACTTTCCCGATTGCTCGACGAGCCGGTGCGCATAGCGGGCGCCGGACGGACGGATGCCGGGGTGCATGCGCGCGGCCAGGCGGCCAGCGTTGAGGTGCCTTTGCATTGGACGGTGGAGAAGCTGCATAAGGCGCTGAACAGCCAACTCCCCGACGACGTCTGGGTGGCGCGGACCTTCGAAATGAAGCCCGGCTTCCATGCCCGTTTCAGCGCGACCGGACGTCGATACAGCTACGCGGTGGGGCTCGACGAGGCAACGCACTCTCCTTTTCGCCGGCGATGGGAATACGCCTGGACGAAGGCAGACCGGGCCCTCAGCCGCGAAGCGCTCGACTGGTGTGCAGAGCGGACGATGGGTCAGCATCGGTTTTTCGGATTCGCGGTGCGCGGAACGGCGCCCGCGACAGACGATCACCGGTGCGAAGTGCGGTGCTGCCGTTGGCGCGATTTGCCGGAAGTTTTGCACGGCGGGCTGGTGCTCGACATCGAAGCGAACCGGTTTCTGCATCACATGGTGCGCTTTCTCGTTGGCACGATGCTCGACGTGGCAGGTGGCCGGCGGCCGCGCGAGGACTTCGAAGCGCTCCTCACGGCAACGACGAACGACGAAGTGTCGCCGCCGGCACCGCCGCAGGGACTGTGTCTCGAGAAAGTCACCTACCCCGACGACCTCTACCTCACCGCCTGATTCGCGAGCGACGACACCGATCAATGAGAATCTTCCTCGCCACCACTTCGCTCGACGAAATCCGTTGGGCCACTGCCGCCTCGCTGATCGACGGCGTCGTCGCGACTCCGACCGTCATCGCGACCGAACTGCCCACCGCGGATGCGCGTGAGGTCGTCACCGAGATCGCGCGCGGCACGAAACTTCCGATTTGCGCCAGCGTCCCGGCGATCGGCGCGAGCGACATTTACAAAGGTGCGAAAGAACTCGCGAAGTCGGTCGATCATCTGATCGTCGCCGTCCCGTTCATTGAAGACGCGGTACCGGCGATCAGGAAACTCGCGAACGACGGCGTGAAGGTCGCTGCGACGCTCATCTACTCAACCGCGCAGGGGATTCTCGCGGCGAAAGCTGGTGCGTCGCTCGTCACAGTCGCGATCGACACGCTGGAGTCAGTCGGACAGAGCGGACCGGACTTGATTTACGAACTTCGCTCGGCGTTCGACCACGCCTCCACGGAATGCGATATCGCCGCAGCCGGGCCGTCGAGTGCGTCGAGCTTCGCCGCGTGCGCCGCGGCCGGCGCGGACGTTGCGATCGTAACGCCCGCCGTGCTTCGCGCGCTGCTCCAGCATCCGCTCACGGATCGCGGACTCGACCGATTCCTCGGCGACATCAGCCGTCGCTCCAAACCACGCCGAGCGCGATGAGATTTCGTCCGCTGGTACTCGTCTGCGCCGCGCCCATTTTGGTCGCGTGTGAAGGCGCGTCGCCTGCGCCGTCGAATGCGCAGACACTGCATGCGCCGGCGCCGTCGTCCAACGCCATCAGCAGCCAGCGCCGCAACGCGATCACCGATGCTGTGCAGAAAGTCGCGCCATCGGTCGTTACCGTGCAAACGGAAATGGTGCAGCACGTGGCCGCATCGCCTGCGGACTTCTTTTTCGGGACACAGAGCGGCCAGCAGGTTCAGGCCGGCCTCGGTTCCGGCTTCATCGTCCGCGAGGACGGCGTCATCGTCACCAACGCGCACGTCGTCAGCGGCGCGACAAAAATCAGTGTCGCGCTGCGCGATGGAACGTCGTATCCTGCGAAACTCATCGGCATCGACGACCAAAACGATCTCGCCGTTCTGAAGATCGACGCCAGGAAACTTCCTGTCGCCGCGCTGGGCACGTCGCGTGATCTGATGATCGGCGAATGGGCGATCGCGATCGGGAATCCGTTCGGTTTCATCCTCGGCAACACCGAACCGAGCGTAACCGCCGGTGTGATCAGTGCCACCGGCAGAAATCTTACGGCACGCGCCGAAGGTCAGGGCGTGTATGTCGACATGATCCAAACGGACGCCGCGATCAATCAGGGCAACTCCGGCGGACCGCTCGTGAACGCGCTCGGTGAAGTCATCGGCGTCAACAGCTCGATCTATTCGCCGAGTGCGAGTGGCGGCAACGTCGGGTTGGGTTTCGCCATTCCGATCGATCGCGCACGCCGCGTCGCCGACGACCTTCTCATTCACGGCAAAGTTCGCAAGCCCTGGATCGGTGTGAAGATGGAGTACCCGCAGCAGACGGCGCTGACGCGTGATGCGCTGAACTCCGGCGCGCCGATTCATGAGGTCGTTCCGGGCTCGCCAGCCGCCGAAGCAGGGCTCGTCGCCGGGGATGTGCTCGTGCGTGCAAGCGATCGCGTGATCAAGAACACGTACGATTGGGACGCAGAGCTACTGGAACTTCACGTCGACGATGTCGTCCCCGTGACCGTGCGGCGTGCCGGCAGAGAGATCCAGTCGAAGGTGAAAGTCGCGGACTTCCCAGAGGTGAACGCGCAGCGCGTTGCGGTCCTCAAAGAACTCGAACTGATCTCGCTGACGCCCGCGATCCGCGCAGAGCGAAGCATCAGGAACACACAGGGTGCGCTGATCGCAACCGTGTCGCAAACGGTATCGAGCAGTCTTGGAATTCAGACCGGCGATGTGATCGTGCGCATCAACGACTCGCCTGTTGCCGATGCACAGCAGGCGAAGCGCATGCTTGAATCGCTGTCTGGCAAAGGGCAGTCGCGGATGATTTTCGAACGCGGCGGTCGCCTCCTCTACACCGACTTCTCGATCCGATGACACATGATCGATACAGCTCTCCGCTCGCCGAGCGTTACGCGTCGGCCGCGATGCTGTCGCTCTGGTCGGCGCAGACGCGTCATGGCCTCTGGCGGCGACTGTGGCTGGCGCTCGCTGAAGCCGAGCGCGATCTCGGCGTTGATATTTCCGCGGCGGCGATCGCCGAGATGAAGCTGCATCTCGATGACATCGACTTCGCGAAAGTTGCCGAATTCGAGAAGCGATTCCGGCATGATGTGATGGCGCACGTGCACGCGTTTGGTGAGGTCGCGCCCGCTGCACGCGGTGTAATCCACCTCGGTGCGACGAGCGCGTACGTCACCGACAACGGCGACCTGATTCAGATGTATCGCGGGCTGGGGCTGCTGCGTGCGCGCGTGATTTCCGTGCTGCGGACGCTCGGCGGATTCGCCGCGAAGTGGAAATCAGAACCGACGCTTGGCTATACACACCTGCAGCCGGCGCAGCTCACGACCGTCGGAAAGCGCGCGACGCTCTGGATGCAGGATCTCGTACTCGACCTTGCCGACATCGACTTCCGCCTCGCGAATCTCCCGCTGCGTGGCGTGAAGGGAACGACCGGCACGCAGGCGAGTTTTCTGGAAATGTTCAAGGGTGATCACGCCAAAGTTCGTGAGCTCGACCGCCGCGTGACGCAGGCGATGGGCTTTCAGACTTCCCTTCCCGTCACCGGCCAGACCTACTCGCGCAAGATCGACGCGCAGGTGCTTGGCGTTGTGGCGGGGATCGCGGCGAGCGCGGCGAAATTCGCGAGCGACATGCGCGTACTGCAGGCCTTTGGAGAAATCGAAGAGCCATTCGAGAAAGAGCAGATCGGGTCGAGCGCGATGGCGTACAAGCGAAACCCGATGCGTTCCGAACGGATCAACTCGCTCTCGCGCTTTGTGCTGTCGCTCGAGCCAAACGCGAATCAGACGCACAGCGTGCAGTTCTTCGAGCGCACGCTGGACGACAGCGCCAATCGCCGCCTCTCGATTCCCGAGGCGTTTCTCGCGACCGATGCCGTGCTGATCCTGATGGAGAACATCGCGGCCGGTCTCGAAGTGCATCCGGCGCGCATCCGCGCGCGCATCGCCGACGAACTGCCTTTCATGGCGACCGAGTCGCTCATCGTCCGCGCGGTAGAGGCGGGCGGCGACCGGCAGGTGGCGCACGAAGTCATCCGCAAGCACAGCATCGCCGCCGCCCGCGCGATGAAAGACGAAGGGGCAAAGAACGACATGCTCGAACGCCTCGCGAAGGACGACGCGTTTGGCGTTCCGATGAGTGACCTGCACGCCGCTGCTGACCCCGCGCGATTCATTGGCCGTGCGTCCGCGCAGGTCGACGATTTTCTCTCTGAAGTTATTCATCCCATCCTGCAACGCGCTGGGAGCGATACCCGGGCGCTCGAAGAGGTTCGTGTATGACGGTTGTCGGCCTGACAGATCTCCCCCTCGAACGCGTGCGTCGCGGCAAAGTGCGCGACGTGTACGCCGTTGACGCGAATCGTCTGCTGCTCGTCGCGAGCGATCGCGTGAGCGCGTTCGACGTGGTGATGAACGAACTTCTGCCGCACAAAGGTGCGGTGCTCACGCAGATCACCGCTTGGTGGCTGAAGCAATTCGAAGGTGACCTCGCCCATCATATGCTGAGTGCGGACGCCGGCGAGATCGTGAAGGAAGTCCCGGTGCTTGCGCCGCATCGCGCGATGCTCGAAGGACGCGCGATGCTCTGCCGCCGCACGGAAGTCTTCCCCGTGGAATGCGTCGTACGCGGCTACATCTCCGGATCTGCCTGGAAGGAGTACAAGGCCTCGGGTACGCTTGCCGGCGAGAAACTTCCGGACGGGATGGTCGAGAGCGATCGTTTTGCGAATCCGATCTTCAGCCCGGCGACCAAGGCTGAGACCGGCCACGACGAGAACATCACGATCCCGCAAATGCGCAAAGAACTCGGCGATGCGAACACGGCCGAGCTCGAGCGCCTGAGCCGTCACATTTACTCGCGCGGCCGGGACATCGCGGCAACGCGCGGAATTATCATTGCCGATACGAAGTTCGAGTTCGGCCATGTCGACGGAAAGATCATTCTCATCGACGAAGTACTGACCCCCGACAGCTCACGTTTCTGGGCCGCCGATCAGTTCAAGCCGGGCAAATCCCAGCCGAGCTTCGACAAGCAGCCGCTGCGCGACTGGCTGGACGTCGAGAAGAAGGCGGGACGCTGGGACGGCAACGTGCCGCCGCCGACGCTCCCGAACGAAGTCGTGATGGAGACGAGCCGCCGCTATCTCAACGCGTTCGAGCGCGTCACCGGTGCGCCGCTCTCCATCGCCGGAGCAAAATGAACGTCGCCCGTGAAGGGATTCCCTTTATCCTGATTGCCGCGGCGCTCGCGGCGGGCAGTTTCGGCATGGCGCTCCTGCGTCGGTCGTGGCCGCTCTGGCTGCTGGCGTTTGTGCTGACGGTTGTCGCGCTCTGGGTTGCCTATTTCTTCCGCGATCCCGAGCGCACGGGCGAGCGAGGCGATGCGCTCGTCGTCTCGCCGGCCGACGGTCGGGTCGTGATGATCACCGATGTCGACGAGCCGTCGTTCGTGCACGGCAAAGCAACACGGATCTCGATCTTCATGAACATTTTCAACGTGCACGTGAACCGGTATCCGGTGACGGGCGCGGTGAAATACGTGCACTACAATCCCGGCAAGTTCATGAACGCCGCCGCGGATAAGGCGAGCCTCGACAACGAACAGATGTCGGTCGGACTCGAGACGAATGGAAAGCTCATTCTGGTCCGGCAGATCGCGGGCGCAGTGGCCCGGCGCATCGTGACGTACAGCAAAGTTGGCGACGCGGCCGCACAGGGCGAACGCTTTGGACTGATCCGTTTCGGATCGCGCGTGGATGTCTTCGTGCCGACTAACAGCAAGGTGCGCGTGAAGATCGGCGACAAGCCGGTTGCGGGCACGACGGTACTGGCTGAGCTGCCCTGATGCGACGTCCGCGGCTCCCGCGCCCATCAGTGGTGATGCTGCCCAACGGCTTCACCTTGATGAATCTGTTTTTCGGCGTGTTTGCCATTGTCACGGCCGCGCGCGGCGATCATGAGCGCGCGGTGTGGTACATCATCATCGGCGCCGTATGCGACGCGATCGACGGCCGCGTTGCGCGCGCTACGGGGACTGGCAGCCGTTTCGGTGAAGAGCTGGACTCGCTGGTCGACGCGATCTCATTCGGGTTCGCTCCGGCGATCCTGATTTATTTTGCCGTCCTGCGCAAAGACGGACTCGACTGGGTCTTTGTGTTCCTGTTCTCCGCGTGCGCCGTGATGCGGCTCGCGCGGTTCAACGTCGAGCAGGCGGGCCGAAAAAAGACTTACTATCGCGGTCTTCCGAGTCCGGTCGCGGGCGGTGTGCTCGCCACGTACTTCTGGTTCAGCCAGACGCCGCTCTACAACGAGACGGTCATTAGCGATTTGCCGTGGCACACCATGGTCCGTTTTCTCATGGCGGGCCTCGCGTTCCTGATGATCAGCAACGTCCCATACCCGACCGTTCCGACATTCAGTATCCGCACGATTCGCGGTGTGCTTGGACTCGTAATTTTCATCGGGCTGATTTTTGGAATGATCTTCCTGCCGAAGGATTTCTTCTTCCCGGTGGGAATGTTGTACGTCGCGCTTGGCGTCGTCTCATCGTTCCTCAAGGGACTGCTCGACCGCCCGCAGGCCGGTGAGGGGCCCGAGTCCACCGAGGAACCGAACTTGTTCGGCGAGCAGGACGATGACTTGGCGGCTGACGACGACGCTCCACGACAGCGCCGTCGTCGATTCCGCGGAGCCCGGCGCAAGCCCGATCGCATCCCCCCAGAGGAACCTTCTGCATGATTTCCGCATGACGCGATTCAGAGTATCCGTTCACATCATTCCGCGCCGCGGCCTCCTCGATCCTCAGGGAAAGGCCGTTACGGACGCACTGCATACCCTCGGCTTTGCCGCAGTCGGCGAAGTGCACGTTGGACGCCATCTCGTGATCGAGACCGGCGCGAAAGACGCTGCCGCAGCTGAAGCGAGCGTGCGCACGATGTGCGAGCGACTGCTCGCGAACCCGGTCACCGAAGATTTTGAAATTGCCGGAGTAGTCAAAGAATGAAGGTCGGCATTGTGACTTTTCCTGGTTCGAACTGCGAAGGCGATGCATTCCACGCAGTCGTCGATCAGCTCGGTGAACAGGCTGTGATGCTTTGGCACAAGGATCACGATCTTCAGGGCAGCGACGTCGTGATTCTGCCGGGCGGATTCGCATACGGTGACTACCTCCGCGCCGGCGCGATTGCGCGGTTTAGCCCGATTATGAAAGAGGTCGCCGCGCACGCGGCGAAGGGTGGCGTCGTGCTCGGCATCTGCAACGGATTCCAGATCGCATGCGAAGCCGGTTTGCTGCCCGGCGCCCTGCTGCGGAACGACGTCGGGTATCGCTCGATGCCGGTGACGATTCGGGTCGAGCATACCAACACGACGTTCACATCGGTCGCGAAAGTCGGACAGTGCCTCACGATGCCTATCGCGCACGGTGAAGGGCGCTACGCTGCCAGTGACGACGTTCTCGATCAGCTGGAGTCCGACGGCCAGGTGCTCTTCCGCTACGTGAACGCCGCAGGTGAAACGACCGTCGATGCAAATCCCAACGGCGCGATGCGCAACATCGCCGGCGTTTGCAATGCGGCGCGCAATGTGATCGGCTTGATGCCGCATCCGGAGCGCGCCGTTGATCTGCTGCTCGGTTCGATTGACGGGCTCGTGTTGTTTGAATCGCTGCTGGTTGCCGCTCACGCCTGACCGGAGATCGTTCATGCGCAATATCCGATTGGTTGCATTTCTATTGGCCGCCGTCGCAGGCAGCGCGAGCGCGCAGTCGTCGATCGATCCGGGGATGACGAAGGATCAGGTCATCGCGAAGCTCGGCAAGCCGGCGTCGGAGCACACGAGCGGCAACTCGACCTATCTCTATTACGCGAATGGCGAAGAGAAGAAAGTCGGCATGAGTGACATGGTCGCACTCGAAGACGGAAAAGTTGTCGACGCCGTATTTCGCTCGCCGAACCGCAAATACAGCGGGAAGAGTTCGTCGCCTGCGCCGGTGTCGACAGACGCAGCGATCGCGAAAGGAAACGGCGGCAAGATGCCGGTGCACGCGGCGGCGCCAATGAAGCTGCCTGCCGCAGCGACCAAGAAGCCTGCGGAAACGAAGAAGGCCGCGCCGCCAGCCAAAGCGCCTGAAGCCAAGAAGGCCGCCGCGCCCACGTCAAAAGTGCCAGAAACAAAGAAAGCGGCTCCGCCGACCTCAAAGACCCCGGAACCGAAAACGAAAGTCGACACGAAGAAGATCGCCGCTCCGCCTGCAAAAACCGCCAAGCCCGATACATCCAAGAAGTCCGCACCCGCACCAGCCAAAAAACCTTGACTCCAACTCCCCGCCCCGGCGATCCCACAATCACGCCGGCGCTTGTCGCCGAGCACGGGCTCACGCGGGACGAGTACGATCGATTGGTGAACATGCTGGGCCGCACGCCGACCTTCACCGAACTCGGAATCGTCAGCGCGCTCTGGAGCGAACACTGCTCCTACAAGCATTCGCGTCCTCTGCTCAAGAAACTTCCGACCACGGCGCCGTATGTCCTGCAGGGGCCGGGCGAGAACGCAGGCGTGATCTCGATCGGCGATGGTCTTGCCGTCGCGTTCAAAATTGAATCGCACAACCATCCGTCTGCGGTCGAGCCATATCAGGGCGCTGCGACCGGAGTCGGCGGCATCCTGCGCGACGTCTTCACGATGGGCGCGCGGCCGATCGCGATGCTCAACTCGCTGCGGTTTGGATCGCTCGACAACGCGCGTGTGCGCTATCTCGTGGCCGGCGTCGTTCGTGGAATCGGCGACTATGGCAACTGTATGGGCGTTCCAACCATCGCCGGCGATGTAATGTTCGACGCCGCGTATGAGGGGAATCCACTGGTAAACGCGATGTGCGTTGGCATTCTGCGCGAGGATGAACTGATTCGCGCGAAGGCCGAGGGTATCGGGAACTCGATCATGGCCGTCGGCGCCCGCACCGGCCGTGATGGCATCCACGGTGCGTCCTTCGCGTCCGAAGACCTGTCTCACAACAGCGACGCCAAGCGTCCGCGCGTTCAGGTCGGCGATCCGTTCACGGAAAAGTTGCTGCTCGAAGCGACGCTCGAACTGATTGCGTCAGGCCACTGCGTAGCCGTTCAGGACATGGGCGCCGCAGGTCTGACTTCATCGAGCGCCGAGATGGCAGAGCGCGGCGACGTCGGCGTAACGATCGATACGCTGAAGGTTCCCGTGCGCGAATCAGGGATGACGCCGTATGAGATTCTGCTGAGCGAATCGCAGGAGCGCATGTTGGTGGTGGTGATCAAGGGCCGCGAAGAGAAAGTTCGCGCGATCCTCGCGAAGTGGGACCTGACCGCCGAGGTGATCGGACAGGTAATTGCCGAACCGGTGTACCGCGTGACCGAGGGGAAAAAGGTCGTTGCAGAGTTTCCGGGAAACCGGCTCGTTACCGACTGCCCGCAATACCATCCGGCTGCCAAAGAGAGCGACGCGATTGTCGCCCTTCGCGCGCAGGATGTCCACGCGATCCCGTCGCTGCCGCTGGAACGGAATTCTGCGTGGACGCTCCGCCGCCTCCTTGAATCGCCGACGATCGCGAGCAAGCGCTGGCTCTATCGTCAGTATGACTCCACCGTGCGCACCAACACGGTGCTCGGCCCCGGCAGCGGCGACGCCGCCGTGCTGCGCATTCGCGGCACGAAGAAGGGGCTCGCGCTCAAGACGGACTGCAACGGACGCTATGTCTATCTCGACCCGCGCGTCGGTGGACGCATTGCGGTTGCCGAGGCTGCACGCAACGTCGCGTGCGTTGGCGCGCGACCGATGGCAATCACCAACTGTCTCAATTTCGGCAACCCGACCCGCCCCGACATCTTCTTCCAGTTCCGCGAAGCACTCGCCGGAATGGGCGAAGCGTGTGTCGCGCTGGGCACGCCGGTCACGGGCGGAAATGTTTCGCTGTATAACGAGAGCCCGATCGGCGCCGTGTATCCCACGCCGACGATCGGCATGGTCGGGCTCCTTGAGGACGTCACGAATGCAACAGGGATGACGTTTCGCGAAGCCGAAGACGAAATCATCCTCCTCGGCGAACCGACCGACGAACTGGGCGCCAGCGAATACCTCTCGTGGATTCACGGCGTCGTCGCGGGCGCGCCGCCTGCATGCGATCTCAAGCGCGAACGTGCGCTGATCGAGACGCTGCACGAGTCGATCAACAAGCGTCTGCTGCATTCAGCGCACGACTGCAGCGAAGGCGGATTTGCCGTCGCAATCGCCGAATGCTGCATTGGCGACCAGCTCAAGATGCGCGGCGCGATGGTCGACCTCACGGCATGGAAAGCGATTCCTTCCCGCGCGCTGTTGTTTGGAGAGGCACAAGGCCGCGCGATTGTCTCCACGAGCGATTCTGCAGCAGTCCTTGCGATTGCGAAGAAGCACGGGATCCCGGCGCGCATGATCGGTCATGTGAAGCCGACCGGTGAAGGTCTCGTGATTGGGGTATCAGGTCACAGTATGCGCGCGCCGCTCTTGGACCTCAGCTCCGCATATCACGATGCGATCCCCAAAGCGATGCAGCGCGCACCAGCCGAAGAAGTTTCTGCCGAACTTGCAACCGGAGCACCGTCCTGATGTGCGGCGTGTTTGGAGTGAGCGGGAATGCATCGGCGGCGGAGCTCGTCCACCTCGGGCTCTATTCGCTGCAGCACCGCGGACAAGAATCGGCGGGCATTGTCGCTGTGCGGGACGGCGAGGCGCACGGACTGCGCGCAATGGGACTCGTTGGCGAGAAGTTCGGGCCGGAAGCAATCCGGGGATTGCAGGGGTCGACGGCAATCGGCCACACGCGATATTCGACGGCCGGTTCATCGACGCTCGAAAATGCGCAGCCTGCCCTGGTGAACTTCAAGGGCGGTCATATTGCGCTCGCACACAACGGCAATCTGGTGAACGCGACCGAAATCCGCGTTCAACTCGAAGCTGCGGGCTCGATCTTCAGCTCGACGATGGATTCCGAAGTCATCGTGCACCGTCTCGCGCGGTCGTCCGCGGTAAAGCCGGAAGACCAGCTCGCCGAAGCGCTGCAGGGCCTTGAGGGTGCGTATTCGCTGCTCGTGCTCATCAACGACACACTGCTTGCCGCGCGCGATCCCAACGGCTGGCGTCCGCTGGTCATGGGAAAGCTGGGTGACACGTACATCTTCGCATCCGAGACGTGCGCGCTCGATATCGTCGGAGCCACACTGGTGCGCGAAGTGCTGCCCGGCGAAATAATTGCGATCGACAAGAACGGCGAGATGCGCACCGTTCAGCTCGGCGCGGCACCGGTGCTGCACCGCTGCGTATTCGAGCATGTGTACTTCGCGCGCCCCGATAGCAGCGTGTTCGGCGGATCGGTTGATCGTGCACGTCGCGCGCTCGGACGGCGTCTCGCGGTCGAGCATCCCGCGCCCGGTGCGGATCTCGTTTTTGCAGTTCCGGATTCGTCCAACGCAGCGGCGCTCGGATTCTCAGAGGAGAGCGGACTCGCGCTCGAGCATGCGCTGATTCGCAATCACTACGTCGGCCGCACGTTCATTCAGCCTACGCAGGCCGGCCGCGATGCGAAGGTGAAGGTGAAGTACAATCCCGTCAAAGAAATCTTGAAGGGGAAAAGCGTGGTGATGGTCGACGATTCGATCGTGCGCGGGACGACGACGAAAGGAATCGTCGCCCTCGTGCGCGCCGCGGGTGCGCGCGAAGTGCACATGCGGGTTTCATCACCGCCGATCACAGGCCCGTGCTGGTACGGCATCGACACGCCAGACAAGGCGCAGCTCATCGCCGCGAACATGGGGCTCAAGGAAATCGCAGATAAGATCGGTGTCGATTCCCTCGGCTACATCTCACTCGACGGAATGCTCGGCGCCGTTCCGAGCGGCCCGACCGGATTTTGCCATGCGTGTTTCTCCGGACAGTACCCTACACGAGCACCGAGTGTGATTTCGAAGAATCGTATGGGGTGACGGCGGCTGCTTCCTCGACGTGAATCGGAAATGAGAGCGTAAACGTCGCGCCGTCGTCGGGGAGACTGCAGACGCAGACCGTGCCGCCGATGCTCTCCATCATTGCCCGCACTGACGCCAGTCCGATGCCGGTGCCGTTCTTCGCTTTGGTCGTGAAGAACGTCTCGAAAATTGTTTCGTGAAGCTCAGGTGGTATTCCGGTTCCCGTGTCGGAAACTTCGACTAGGAGGCGGGGCGTCTCGTCGCTGTGTTCCTCTCGCACGCGCACCGTCACGTTGCCGCCGTCCGGCATCGCGTCGCGCGCATTCGAAACGAGATTTACCAGCGACTGCTCGATGACGGTCGGCGGCACCAGCACGCGGCTGGACGAAACTTCCAGCAGCAGATGGAACCCGATCGTGCGCGGAAGAATCATCCGCAGAAAATCTTCCTGCGCTGCAACGGCGGCGCGCAACTCAACGAGCCTCGGCTCTACCGCGTCGGTTTCACCGCGCGCAAACATCATCAGCCGCTTGGTAAGCCGTCCGGATTCGGTGGTGGCTTTTGAGATCTGGCCCAATAGTTCGGCGCGCGCCGGCTTTCCGGCTTCCCCCTCGCGCCGCAGCATCTCGACCGACAGCGAGGTCGTGAACAGAAGATTGTTGAGATCGTGTGCGAGCCCGGCGCCCAGCATCGCGAGCGTGTTGAGCCGCTCCGTTCGCAGCATCACCGACTGAAGTTTCTCCAGGCGCTGCGTGCGCTCTACAACACGGTGTTCGAGCGTGCGCTGCGTATCGTGGATCTGCGCGGCCATTGAATTGAACGCGACGGCGAGCTGCCCAAGTTCATCGGTCCTCGATGTGTCGGCAAGCTGACTAAAGTCGCCGGCGGCAATCGCGCTGGAAGCGTGAGTCAGCCGGTCCAGCGGCCGCGTAATTTCTTTGCTCACGGTCCACGCCACAACAAACCCGAGCCCCAACAGGACCAAGCCGATGAGCACGGCGCGTGTCACGAAGCGATCGGCCGCACCCATCAGAGTGGCCTTCGGCAGCTCGACGAGCACGGTCCACGGCGCACCTGCGATCGGGCGCGCGGTGCCGAGCACTTCGGTGCCGTCGGCGAGCGTATAATCCGCGATGTCTGTCGCGTGCCGCACGTCCGCAGGCGGCCCTGCCACAGTGCGAGCGAGATCGGTCCAAACCGTTCCGCTGTCGTTGCCAAGGAGCAGCGACGCGTTGGGGCCGATGAGGTGCAGCAATTGGTCACGGGCCTGCGGAGTCGACGCAATCCGGCGCCACTCCACGTAGTAGCCGATCGGCTTGCCACTGGCCATGACGGCACCGACGATCGGCAGCACGACGGTGTCGTTTTCGACACGCAGCCTGCCGACCGCTGTGTGGTGCGGGCCTGCCGATGCCACGTCAAATTCGAGCGTCGCGGGGCCATGTAACGCCGTCACACCGGGGGCAGTAGTAAGCGCCAACTCACGCTTCGCGTTCCACAGCTCAACGGAGAGGCGCTGCGAGCTGGAGGCCGATGGCCTGCGCATGTAGGTCATCGCAGCAGCCTTGTTTCTCTCGCTCGGCGATTCGAGAAATCGCACGACGGCGTTGTCGGCCGCGGCAACGCGCAGAACGCTGTCGGTCTTCGTCGCCGATACCGCGAGGAGCTCCGCGATCTGATCGCTGACGCTGCGCAAGCGCTCGCGGCCTACAGCGAGAGAGGCGGTTCGTACGGATCCGTACGACGCGGCGGAATCGAGCGCGACGACGCCGAGAACGAGCCCACAGATGAGGAGTGGAAGTTTCTGCTTAAGCGAGAGGCGACGGGGGGGCGTCGGCGACATGGCACGCGGTCGGCAGGTTGAACTGCGAAATCCCGTCGGCGGGCCATCGTTCCCGGCACTTCTTCCTCTGACAAATAGGTTACATCTGACCTACATCTGCAATACTGCATGAAAAGAAAAACGACGCCAGTTGTTCCGCGCTATCCTTTGTGATCAAGATCACACCGTGCTAGCGGGATGACGATCGGATGACAGCTGACAAATGAACAGCTGCGCGCGCTCATACGTTTAGCTCCGAAGAAGCCGTCACCCACCGGAAACAGGAGATTCATCACGTGCGCAGCGCCCCTCGCTCCGCCGCATTCGCCGCGTTGTTTGTTCTGTGCGCATTCGAACCGCTCCGCGCGCAGTCGCCGTTCGATTCGCTGCACTTTCGCTCGATCGGCCCCGCCGCAACGGGCGGCCGTATCCACGATTTGCAGATCGATCCGAGGAATCCGGCGATCCTATATGTGGGCGCCGCAAGCGGCGGAATATTCAAGAGCACCAACAACGGCGTCACGTGGCGCGACATTTTCGGCGACCAGCCCGACAACACATTCGGGTCGCTCGCGATTTTCGCCGGCAACTCGAGCATTATTTGGGCCGGCACCGGCGAGAACAACAACCGGCAGAGTTCGTCGTGGGGTGGCGGCGTGTATCGCTCGACGGACGCGGGCGAACACTGGAGCTACCTCGGACTGCACGACACGCGCTCCATTGGACGCGTCGTCCTCCACCCCACGAATCCGAACGTCGCGTATATCGCCGCAGTCGGAAATCTTTGGCGCGGGAATCCCGAGCGCGGCGTGTTCAAGACGACTGACGGCGGGAAATCGTGGTCGAAAATTCTGTATGTGGACACACTCACGGGCGCGACGGATCTCGTGATGGATCCGCGCGACCCGAACGTGCTCTATGCGGCGATGTATCAGCGTCTTCGAAAAGCGTGGGGCTTCGACGGCGGCGGCCCGGGCAGCGCCATCTACAAGACGACAGACGGCGGCGCGACGTGGAAGAAGCTTGAGAACGGCATCCCCGCGGGAGACAAAGGCCGCATCGGGTTGGCGCTCGCGCTCTCGAAGCCCGACGTGCTGATCGCGACGATCGAGCACGCGATCCAGGGCGGCACCTACCGCACCGAAGACGCGGGCGCGACGTGGAAGCGCATGAGCGCGACAAATCCGCGGCCGATGTATTACAGCAAGCCGACGATCGACCCAAACAACGACAAGCGGATCTGGCTGCCGGGCACGTACATCGTAAAGAGCGAAGACGGCGGCGCCACGTTCGAAGAAGAGCCGACCTCTCCCACCTACGACGTCGGCCTCAAGACCGACCATCACGTAATCCGCGTCGACCCCGCCAACTCCGCGCACATTTATGTCGTTGGCGATGGCGGCCTGCACGAAAGTTTCGACATGGGCAAGACGTACATCCGTGTCAACAATATTCCGGTCGGGCAGATCTATCGCATCGCAGTGGACAATCGCGACCCGTACTGGATCTACGCCGGATTTCAGGACAATCACTCGTGGGGCGGCCCGAGCGCGACGCGTCACTGGCTCGGCATTCTCAATCAGGATTGGGTCGAGATCGGCTTCAGCGACGGCACGGGCAAAGCCGTCGATCTCACCAACTGGCGCAAAGTGTATTCGTCGTCAAGCGGAGGAAATCTCTCGCTTGTCGATCCGGTCACCGGCGACGTACAGCCGCTGAATCCGCGCCCGCCCGCCGGTGAGCCGCCGTACCGCTATGCGTGGGACGCGCCGGTGATGGCGTCGCAGCACACTTCGGGCACGGTGTATCTCGGCGCGAATCGACTGTTGACGTCGCACGACTTTGGCTCCACGTGGACCCGCAGCAATGATCTCACGCGCTCGATCAATCGCGACACGCTCATGATGATGGGCATTTTGAACAGCGCGATTCGCCTTTCGCGAAACGATGGCGACGGCGTCAGCCAGATTTCGAACTTCGCGGAGTCCCCGATAGACGCGAAGATTCTCTGGGTCGGCACAGACGATGGCAACGTGCAGCTCAGCGTTGATGGCGGTCTCACGTTTGCCGAGCTGAGCAAGAACATTCACGGCGTGCGTGACGGTGCGTTCGTCGGCAAGATCGTCGCGTCGGCCGCATCGCGCGGCACGGCGTATGTGACGTTCGATGAACACCGTGACGGTGATTTTGCCCCGTACATCATGCGCACGACCGATTTTGGAAAAACCTGGAAGGCGGTCGTCGACGGCCTTCCCGCTGACGACGCATCGGTGCGCAGCATTGCGGAATATCCGGGGCACGCAAACGTGCTGTTCGCTGGCACGGAACGCGCGATGTACGTCACACTCGACAGCGGCGCCCACTGGAACAAACTCAAGGCGAACCTGCCGACCACACGGTACGACGACATCGTGATCCATCCGCGCACAAAAGATCTCGTGCTCGGAACGCACGGCCGGAGCATTTGGATTCTCGACGATGCCTCGCCGATTGCGAACTGGACTCCCGCCGTCGCCGCGGCAAAAGCGCATTTGTTCAGCGTGCCGCGCGCGACGATCCTGTTGTACTGGGAAGATGTCTCGAATATGAACCACTACTTCTACACGGCGGAGAACCCGGCAGAGGGGGCGACGTTCACCTATTCGCTCGGTGCACCCGCGCAGAAAGTGCGGCTGATCGTGAGCAGCATCGGTCCCACGGGCCGCGTGATCAAGGAGATCAATGGCCCCGCTGCGACCGGGGTGATCAATCGCGTGAACTGGGACCTTCGCTTTCCGCTGCCGCCGGGAATGGGTGGACGTGGCGGCGGTGGCGGCGACGAGGGCGGCGGCGGCGGCGGTCCCGGCAGTCAAAAGGCTGGCGTGATTCAACTGCCGATTCCTGCGCACGACATAGCACAACGCGGCATCTTCGTCGCGCCCGGTACGTTCAAGGTGGCGCTCGAAGTCGACGGTGCGGTCGTCGAATCGAAGACGTTTGAAGTCCGTGGCGATCCTGCGTCGAGCGTCACACTCGCACAGCAAAAGTCACGGGAGGCGTTTGCGATCGAAGTGTCCGATCTGCTCGTGAAGATCGAAAAGTTGAACGCCGATATCAGCGCGAGGAAAGCGGCCGCGACCGGTGATCCCGCCGACAAGTTTACGGCATTGCAGACGCGCCTCGTCGGCGGTGCAGGCGGCGGGCGCGGACGAGGCGGCGGTGGCGGCGGACGCGGGGGCGGACCCCAGCCCGTCCGTCAGCAGCTCACCGGAATCGTCAGTGCGATGACGATCTCGGGGTCGCAGACGGGCACGGTCAGTCCGCCCACCGGTACGTTGCGGGCTGTGCTCGCGGCGGCGAAAATAGAACTTGCCGCCATCGAGAAGGAGCTGAAGGCGCTCAAGTAAGAGTCGGCGGGGAAAAATCGGCTGAAAACGGAAACGGCGGCTCACTGCGCGATTGCAGTGATCCGCCGTTTCCGTTCTGCCGTCTCGAAAAACGTGGAGGCGGGGAGATTCGAACTCCCGTCTTGCATAAGATCTTCCGCAGCGTCTACGTGCGTATCCCGGCGATTGATGTTTCCAACGGCTGGCCGCCAGGCCGCCCACCGCTGGATGAGCCTTCTAGATTTTCGCGAGACGACGGAAGGCGCACCGCCCCGCTAGCCCAGATTTGCGTTACGTGAGGATCGCCCCGGGCGGGCTACCGTTCACGCACTGCTACGGTAAAGCCGAAGCTTTACGCAGCGAGAGCGAAGTTTGAGTTCGCAGTTGAGAATTTCCCGAGTGTTTTACGAGGAGCCCGAGTACCTCGGCACGCTGCTACGGGGCCACTCACACAATCGATACCAGGTCGCCCCCTCTATCGGTGTAACTACGCTCTTTAATATAACACGCTTGTGGGTCGAAGTGTGCCCGCGGATCGCACTCCTCACCCCTCACTCGTCCTCACGCAGTTCCGCCCCGCCCCCTTCGCCTTGTACAGCGCGCCATCGGCGGCCGCGAACAACTGGCCACGCTTCACCGCCCCGCCGCCGGCATCATATATCGCGACGCCAAAACTCGACGTCACATTGATATTGCGGTCGGGCAGCCGCACCGTCTTCCCCTCGATGCTCGCGCGAAGTCGCTCCGCAAGTTCCATCGCGCCCTGTTGGCCCGTCTGCGGCAGAATCACCGCAAACTCTTCGCCGCCGACGCGTGCGCCGCAGTCGGTGGTCCGCAGCTCAGCCTTGATCGCCTGCCCGACTGTCTCGAGTACCCGGTCACCAGAGGCATGTCCGTACTCGTCGTTCACTCGCTTGAAATGATCGACGTCCGCAATCACTAATGCGCACGAGCCGCCAAACCGGTCGGTTTGATCGAGCATGAATTTCAGCTGATCGTCGAACTCGCGCCGATTTCCGAGTCCGGTGAGCTGGTCGACGCGCGCGCTGCGCCCCGCTTTCTCGATCCCCCACGCAGCTTCGAGCGCTGAACCGGCGAGATGTGCAAACAGCCCGACGCTGCGCAGATCGCTCTCGCGCAAGGCGCGGGGATCATTCGACCCGAGCACGATCGCTCCGATAATCTCTTTCGCCCGAGCCATCGGAAGAATGGCAATTGCACCCGCGTCCGGCGCGTGCAGACCCGGCCCGTACAGCGTGGTCTTTGTCGCGCGACGCGTCTCGTTCTCCCAGCGAAGCGGAGTGCGCATCGCGCACACATCACCCACCATCGAAGACTCCGAGACCGCGCTGCCGACCGCCGTCTGCGAATCCGGATACATCCCTGACACATAGCGAACCGTACCGGCGCGCTCGACGGAGTTCCATTGAACGAGCGCGGCGAACGTCGCGTCGGTCGCTTCAAGCATCGCGTCCGAGATATGCCTTTCGAGGCTCCGTTTTTCCGTCGATGGGTCGAGCTCGCGCACTCGCCGCACGAGAAAACGCATTTTCTTATTTGCCTTCGCGCTTTCATTCCGGGTGACCTGAAGATTGATCGCCTGCGCGAGCCGCTCGGCGTGGCGCGGAAGCCAAAGCTTGAGCTCGCCGCGAATCGACCTGATCCCTCCCGCTGCCGTTGCGACGAGCGCACCTTCGACTTCACCCGGCGTTCCCATCCCTCCGACGGCCTCCAACGGGACGCGCGCCGCCACGAAACGCGGCTGCCCTTCGGTGGCATCGAAATTCACGATGCCTTGCGCTGCAGCCCAGGCGATCAGCGCCCTGTCTTGCGAGATATCGGCGGGCGGTGCCCCTGGATGATTCCACGCTATGGGGACGAAGTCAGTGCGCGCGTCGCGTCGCACCCAAAACACCACATCATCGGCTCCGTGCTGCGCGAAGATATCGCCCAAATAACCACGCAGGTCGTCAGCGAGTTCACGCGCGCGCAGCTCCGCGCTTTCACTCGGATCCGCTGGCTCGCGGATCGATCCGAACTCCGATGCACGCTGTGCGCGTCCCAATGGACCGCCCTCCCCCAACGTCTCATACGGCACGCCGCGCGGAAGGTCTATCGGATGACTCTGCTGCCAGCGCACGCGCCAGTATCTCGCGACGAGTGCGAAAATCGCGCCGGCGACGAACGCCGCCAAGGTCTTGATCACTGCGTATTTAGAATTCTTGCCGCCGCCATCGCCGCGCCAAATCCATTGTCGATATTGCACACCACCACACCCGCCGCGCAGCTGTTCAGCATCGCGAGCAGCGCCGACAGCCCGTGGAAACTCGCGCCGTAGCCGACACTCGTCGGCACCGCGATCACCGGAACGCGCACGAGACCGCCAACCACGGACGGCAGCGCGCCGTCCATTCCCGCAACGACAATCACGACGGCTGCATCGCGGAGCGCATCGTGCTGTGCGAGCAGGCGGTGAATCCCCGCGACGCCAACGTCGGTGAGGCGCGCCGCCGTGAATCCCATCGCCGCGAGCGTTTCTGCGGCCTCCTCCGCGACGGGCAGATCGCTCGTGCCCGCCGTGACGATCAGCGCGGTTTTCGTGCTGCGATTCGATGACGCGCCCGACGAGCCTTCGAGCCGAACGGTTCGAGCGAGTGCGTTGATCGTCGCCGAGGGATACGCCTCCGCGAGCGCGGCGCGCTGCGCATCGTTCGTTCGCGTGACGAGGAATCCATCGCCCTTCGCTGCGAGGTGCGCGCAGATCGTGACGGTGTGCCCGGTTGTCTTTCCTTCGCCGAACACGACTTCAGGATATCCGGACCGAAGCGCGCGGTGATGATCTATGGTGGCGAAGCCGAGTGACTCCACCGGCTCGACGTCGAGATGCGCGAGCGCCTGATCGATCGTGGCCCGCCCCGCCGCAACTTCTTCGAGCAGCGTGCGAACCCGCTCGCGTTTCACGGAGCAGCTATGCGCGGGTCACGCATGTTCAGCCTCGAGCAGTTCGGCGTCGAGGTCGGCGTCGGTATCGCGTGAGGATGAGGGCGCGAAATCGCCGCGTTTGTCACGGGCGAGGTAATCATCGAAGATTCCTTCTACCTCACCGAAGCCGTTCACCTGATGAAGTTTCTTGCGAAGGTCTGCTGATCCCGGCAGTCCTTTCACATACCACCCGAGGTGCTTGCGGAACTCAAGCGCGGCACCGGTGGGGTCGATTTCATATTCCTGCACCATGCGCGCGTGCTGAAGTGCCGTCTCAAAGCGCACCGCAACCGGCGGCGGTGGCGGCAGCTCTTTTCCAGCGAGCAGTGCGCGCGTTTGATCGAAAATCCACGGCTGGCCGAACGAGCCGCGCGCGATCATCACCCCGGCACACTTTGTCTCGCGATACATGCGGAATGCATCGTGTGCAGTTTTTATATCGCCATTGCCGATCACGGGGATATCGAGCGCGTCTACCAGTTTCGCGATTTCTTCCCAGCGGGCGGCGCCGGTATACATCTGCGTGCGCGTGCGCGGATGGAGCGCGATCGCGCCGACGCCCGCGTCCTGACAGCGAAGGCCGATGGTGACCGGGTCGCGCATCTCTTCGTTCCAGCCGCTGCGGATCTTGCACGTCACCGGCAGGTGCGTCGAGCTGCGCACCGCGCGAATGACTTCCTGAACCAGATTGAGATCCTTCAGACAGCCTGAGCCGCCATTGCGCCGCACGACCTTTTTGACCGGGCAGCCGAAGTTGATATCGATGAACTCCGGCTGAAACACATCTGTAACGAGTGCGGCCGCTTCACCCATCGGCCCGGGTTCGCCCCCGAAGATCTGCACTCCTATCGGACGCTCATCCGGCCCAAACCTGAGTTTACTGAGCGTTGCCTCATTCTCCCGGCGGATTCCTTCGGCCGACAGGAACTCCGTGACCACTACGTCCGCGCCAAAGCGGCGGCAGAGACGCCGAAATGGCGACTCCGACACCCCGGCCATGGGCGCCAAAAAGAGCGGCACCTCGTGCGCGACGGAATAGGGGAAAGTGGGCATGAATCGGAAGCTAAGGCACTCGGCAAATGCTTGCAACATCACGATTTGACGCATATTGGCGCGAGCGTTAGGTTAGCCTCATACCAACCGACCAGCCGGCGCGGCTACGCCACGCGCCTGAAACACGAGGAGCTGCATGGAACTGCGCGAGTTTTTCTCTGAAGACGCCGTCAAACTCGACCTTCAGGGAACCACAAAAGATGACGTCCTCAAGGAGCTCATCGCGCTCGTCGGCCTCGATGAAAAGAACGAGGCGATGCTGTTCAAGATGCTCAAGCGCCGCGAGAACCTGGGCTCAACAGGCATCGGACGCGGAATCGCGATTCCCCACTGCCGTTCACTCGTCGTGAACAAGTTGCGCGTTGCGTTCGGCAGGAAGCGGGAAGGCGTCGACTTCAAAGCGATCGATGAAAAGCCAGTCTTCTTTTTCTTCTTGATCGTCGCGCCGCCGCTCGAAGTTTCGAATCAGTATCTCCCCGTGCTCGGCAAGATCGCGCAGTTCTCCAAAGAGGCGGATGTCCCGGAGCGTTTGTTAAGCATCACGCAGCCCGGCGAGTTCATGAAGCTTCTCGAGGAGAAGGGCGTATAGTTCGCCACCTGATTGTCGCGTGCCTCGCCGTTGCGCCGGTTGTTTCAGCCGGTGCGCAGAGCGCTGACCCACACGCGACAGTCACCGTAGGAACCGCCACCGCAAGGCGCGGCGAGCGTGCGTACGGAGCGCTGATCGTTCCAGCCGGCACTGATTCCGGCACCACAATTCAGGTCGCGGTCATCAACGGCGCGAAGCCCGGGCGCGTCGTGTCGTTCGTGTCTGGTGCACACGGCACGGAATACACGTCGGTTGTTGCGCTGACGAAACTGATCGAACGCATCAATCCAACGAAACTTTCCGGCACCGTGATCATCGTGCCGCTGCTGAACGTCGCTTCGTTCGAGCAGATGGTGCCGCATGTGAATCCCGTCGATAAGAAAGGGATGAACGCGCAGTATCCAGGAAGCCCGTCGGGAACGCAGACGGAGCGCGCGCTTGGGATGGTGGCCGAACAGGTCGTGAAACCCGCAGATGTGATTGTCGATTTGCACGGCGGCGATCTTGATGAAGACCTGCGCCCGTACAGCTATTGGATGCGCAGCGGCAACAGCGCGCAGGACAGCGCGAGCCGTGCGCTCGATGTCGCATTCGGACTCGACATGGTGATCGTCAATGACATCGACGTCACCAATCCGGCTCGCACACGCAGTCTGAGCGGCTTTGCGCTGTCGCTCGGCAAGACGACTTTCGTTGCAGAAGCCGGACGATCCGGACTCGTGACCGCTGAAGAAACGGGTCTACTGGTGAGCGGATCGCTGAACGTCCTCGCATCGCTCAAGATGATCGATCGTGCCGTGCCGCCGTCGCCGAAAATCAGCTGGGTCGGCCACGACATGCGTGTTCGCGCCGACAGCGGCGGGATGTTCTACGCGACTGCGCTTAGAGGAAGTCGCGTGCTGAAGGGCGCGAAGGTCGGCTATATCACCGACTACGTTGGACGAAAGACGAGTGACGTGCTCGCCCCGCAGGCAGGCGTCGTGAGCTTCATTCGTGGTGTGCCGTCACTCGCGAAAGGTTCGACAATCGTAACGATTGTCGAAGTCTTCGAGGGCGGTCCGCAGCCGTGGACCAAGCCCGCGCCCTGAGCGAGCAGGCGCGCGGCTACTGCCCCGGTGCGGCGACGATCACCGGCATCTCTTGGACGACTGGCGCCGGTGTGTGGAGCCACTTGGGTACTCCGCTGGCAGTCGCGCGGAGGATCGCCGGCCCCGGCTGAAATTGCGCCAGGAACTCGGTCGTGAAAGAAGGCATCATCGAGCCCTGGCGCGTGCGAGGGTTGTAGAACCCGTTGCGAGTCGGTGCGATCCGCAAGTCCGCGAGCGTGACGGCGTGCGATCCCTGCACCAGTTCGAGACGCACGTCGACGTACGTGAGGCCCGACGTGACGACGTGCACGAGTGAGGGCGCCCCGGGGCGGAGCGTCGCGCTGACGATTTTCAACTCGAGCGTGCGCACCTGCACCCATGCACGGTACGCCGCCCACGCGCCCACCGAAGCGTACAGCAGCGCAACGATGAGCGCGACACGCTTGACGACCCGCGTCAGCCGCGAGCCGCCGGACATCCATGAGGAAAACGGCCGTTTTGCAGAGGTCATCACCATGACATTCTAACCTCGTTCGCCCTGAGAGTGCGCAAGTGCTTGTGACCCTCCGCGCCGCGCCCTGTGGCAGGATCGAGGACGAGCGATCCTTCTATATCGAGCACTACACCGCGCTCGAAGAAATGCCATGTGCACGGCGACGCAGCGTCGCCGACCGGGCCGCCGAGGCGGTCGATTGGCAGCGATGAAACCAGCGACGACGTTCCCGCGCCGACCTCGCCGATCGCGAGCACCCACGGCGCGCGAAGGCGGTCGGCAGCGCGCGGCGACAGTTCTTTGAAGCGCTTCATCGCCGCCATAAACGAGCGACGGAGCGCGATGGGCGCACCGAGACTCTCAGCGATAGTTGCCGGTGCACCCGCCGCAGCGGCGCCGGCCGCCGACGCGAGCGGCACCATCGGCACCTTCGCGCGCGCGGCGCGAAGGATCAACGCGACGACCGCGAGGAGCACCACGATCACGAGGATCGCCAGTATCACTCCAACACGAATCATCATCTCGCGGCTCATTTCGCGCCGTCCGAATTTGCCGCGGCCATCCCGAGGATGTCTCCGGACGTCGCGCGAACCTCAGTGCTCAGCTGACGCCAAATGATCTGCGACGCGATCAGATAAATCGTGACAGTCACGGCGAGTGCGATCGCCCAGCGGCGCACGAGCGGAAGCTTCGGCGGAACCGCGCCGCGCAGCGTGTGCGCGTAGGTCTGCGGAACCAGCGCTTCACCCGACATCCCCGATTCGCGACGGTAGATGAAGCGGTACAAGCGCAGCCGATATCCACCGAGCACGGCACCATCGGTGCCGCGGTACCGGCCTTCGAAGCCGAGTCCCAGGACCATGAAGTACACGGTCGCCAGATCGACCGACGCACCGGTGCGCACCATGAGCAGCGCGTCAATGCGGCGAAAGATTTCTTCGCCGGCGATTTGCGTGCCGAACAGGCCGCGCTCGAGCATCGTGGAGAGCCACGCCTCGCGGCCCGGCCAGTCCGTGTGCAGAAAAATCTCATCGGTCAGCGCGGCCATCACATACTGCGCTTCGCGAAAGCGTTCCGCACCGTATTCACCGGTTTCGACGGCGGCGTCGAGTGCGTACTGCTCCAGCACGTGCTGCAAACGCCGGCTCGCGGCGAGCGCGACGTCGAGCGGCTGCTCGACGCCATCCGCCGACGGCGTGCCGCCACGGAACGCGTCGTGCTTGGTGTGATTCAGTTCGGCGAAGAACGCACGGAATCGCCCGAGCAGATAGGAACGCTGCGGATCGAACGCGCCATCGTCCGGCTCGCCTTCCGGACGCACCGGCTCGTCGGGGATCGCCTGGAGAGCGACCGCCGACCAACGCTGCGCGCCGGAGGCACGCGGCGCCTGGATCCCGCCCTTCGCGTCAGGATCGGTTGGCCACATACAACACGATCTCGCGGGGGTGACCCGGCGTGGAATCCATCTGATGCATGATCTGCAGTTTCTGTCCGGCTTCGACGTACTGCGGATCAATCGCAACGGTGAACACAACTTCGCCTCGGCGTGCGGCGATTCCCATCGAATCCGGCGATGCCAGCGGCGCGCGATTCGGTCCGCGCACGCGGCGGTCACGCAGCGCGCCCATCCGGCGGTCGCTCGCGATCAGCGATCCATCAAGCCACGCAGCGGTATCAGATTCGGCGGTGCCAGCCTGTCCCACCGCACCGATGATCAGGTTCTGCCCTCGGAGCCACGATGCGTCGAGCGCGAGTTCGAACGTGCTGCCCGAAGCCGTGAACGGAATCGTGCGGTACTCCTCGTGAATCTCGTCCAGGATGCCGTCGATGAACGTCGCGATCTGCGCGAACGTGGCGCGAAGATTTCCGTGATCGTACGGCCTGAACACCGGCGGCACGACCGCGCGCCCCGCGGCTGAGGAGAGCCCGGCGAATGCACACATCTGGATGAACAGCGGATACGGGTGCGAAACGCCCGTGCCGAGCACCGCCTCAACCGGCGGCAATCCCATCGACAGCGCCTCAGCCATCAGTTCCGTGTCGAGCAGCAGCGCGCTCCTCGACGCGACATCGGTCGCGCGCGCACGATCGCCGAGGTAGACCGATTTCTCGCGCACGCGCCGAGCCGTATTCGCGCAGAGCTTGCCGAGTTCACTCTGCGGCGTGACGGCGAGGAGCGGCGGGATGAAATCCGTCGGCACGAACGCTTCGTCGCGGTACACAACCTGCGCGAGCGGAATGCTGACGTATTTGTCCGGCGGCGCGTCGGCGATGAACAGCATCGGCTGCGGGCGGAGGCGCGGAATCGTGAGCTCGCCCTCGCCGGTGTTGAGATCGGTGACCGGATCCGCTTCGTACGAGGCGTAGCGAGCGAGCGCCGCAGAGCCCGCGACGCCACCCGCACGACGCGAGGGCACGACGAGATGAATCATCAGCGCGGCGTCAGGTGCTGCAGCGGCCGCATCACGCAGCGAAACAGAAAGCTCGGTGGAGTCGCCGGCTTCGTGCGTGATGAGCATGCCGTCGGGCATGATCGCTTCCAGCTCTATGATCCTGAACGTGCCATCGGGCAACGACATCGGATCGACGCGAAGGCGTCGCACGCCCCAATGGAATGGCGAGGTCGCCGCGACGTGGTACTGCAAGAGGATTTCTTCGCGGATCGCGGCCTGCTGAAAATGCTGCGGAGAGAGCAGCATCCCTTCATGCCACTGAACGGCATCCGGAACATCGCGACCGCGTGTCATGGGTGCCCTGCTACGGCGAAGGTGCGATCGTGCAAAAGAATGCGTGGCTTCTCCCACGCGTCGATGCGGGCGCGATGATCGCCGGGTCCGGGATAATTCGCAAAAAGCACCAAACCCACGCCGCCGCTCTTGAACGGGAGCTTCGACACGTCAACTTGCGCGCCAGGAACGACTTCCCACTCTCGCATTTCAAATCCACCCGGAAAATCGTTGCGCAGTTGATCGCGCTGATCGAACCACTGCTTTGCGGTCATCTTGAGCACAGTCGGCAGCACCGCGGAGTTGTAGACCATGACGGCATCGACAGTTGTCGGTGCGTTGTCGTTCGCGTCAGACGAGGCGGCGATCACAAAACTTCTGGTGACGACTGGAGACTTGTGGAAAACAAAACAGGCGTCGCCAACGAGAACGAACGCAAACAAGAACGCGACGCGCATCGCGCGCGAAGCGATCGTGTGCGGAACATAGAAGTGGCTCCGCTTTTCTGTACAGCTTTTCAGCTTGAGATAAGTGGATTCACGGGCGGGGTCAGGCCGCTCTCCGAATTGAGAGTGGCGTGAAGTATGCTTCGTCCGGCGTTTGATCCGCGAGGCTCGAGTGCGGCCG
>CAIVZZ010000019.1 GCA_903910555.1 uncultured Gemmatimonadota bacterium
CGGCCGCACTCGAGCCTCGCGGATCAAACGCCGGACGAAGCATACTTCACGCCACTCTCAATTCGGAGAGCGGCCTGACCCCGCCCGTGAATCCACTTATCTCAAGCTGAAAAGCTGTACAGAAAAGCGGAGCCACTTCTAACCAAATTCTCTTCATATTGCTATTTCCTGATGAGGGGGTGGGCCGCAGTCAGTGCGCAAAACTTACAGCAAGTCGCGGCACGCGGTCAACGATAAAATTGCTGTGACCGGCGCGTGACACTTCTTGACATACGGTGCCAGTTCGCTTTGCGATTATTGCGCGGCGCGGCGGGCGCGCCCGACGGTCAGATAGTAGACCGGAATTCCAATGAGAAGCACTCCGAGAACGGCGAGTGTGCTCATGCGGCTCGATTCCTGCACGATGGCGTTGCCAAGCAGGTAGAGCACGGAGACGATAAACAACAGCGGCACCAAGGGATACAGCGGCACGCGGAAGGTCGGATTGTAGCCCGGCGTTCCGCGCAGTTTGAAGACAGACGCGACGGCGAGCATGTAAAACGGAAGAAATGCGGTCACGAAAGTGTCGGCGAGCTGCTCAAATGGAAGGAGAAGCACGAATACCATGCCGAGCGCTGCCACGAGCGTGATCGCGACGTGTGGCGTGCCGAACTTCGGGTGAATCTTTGCGACCGGCTTGAAGAAAAGGCCGTCGTCAGCCATCGCGAAGAAGACACGGGGGCTGGTGAACAGCACCGTGTTGAGCGTGCCGAAGGTCGAGATCATGACGGTGATTGCAACAAACGCGACGCCGGGCGTGCCGAGGACGTGCTGCGCGACGTCGGCCGCGACAAGTTTCGATACGCGAATTTCATCGATCGGCAGCACCGCCATATACGCGAGATTTGCCGCGAGATAAATCCCGAGGACGGCCAGCGTGCCGCCAATGAGCGCGCGCGGAAGATTGCGGCCGGGATCTTTCACTTCGCCGGCGTTGTAGGCGAGATCGGCCCATCCATCGAACGCCCAGAGCGTCGACACGAGTGCGAGTCCGAACGCCGGCAGCGTGAAGCTTCCGGGTGGGATCGCCGGAGAAAAGTGCGCAAGGCCGTAGTGCGGCAATCCAATCGCGAACGCGGCGATGACGATGAACAGCAGGCCGCCGTATTTGGCGAGCACGGTGAAATTGTTCACATTGGCCGCGAACCGCACGCCGACGTAGTTGAACAGTCCGGTCAGTGCGATTGCGCCTGCGGCGGTCCAGTGCACCATCGACGAATTTTCCGGTGCGACGGGATTGTAGCCGAGCACGCGGAAGAAATATTCGGAGAAGGTGATCGCAATGCCGCCAAGCGACGCGGCACGGATCATCGAGATCTGGCCCCAGCCAAACAAAAATCCCACGAGGTCACCCCAGGCATCGCGGCAGAAGACGTACAGGCCGCCGGTGCGCGGGAGCGCGCTCGCGACTTCAGCCATCGTGAGCGCGCCGCACATCGCGAATATCCCGCCGGCGATCCAGACCGCCATCATCGGGAGCGGGCCGGGGAGTTTGTCGGCGATGCCGGCCGGCGAGCGGAAAATGCCGGAGCCGATGGTGGATCCGATGACGACTGCGGTCGCGCTCCAGACTCCGAGTTTGCGCTGGAGTTCGTTTTTTCCGGTCGGGACTGGATTGGCCATTTGGAAACGGTACACTCGGCAACGGCGATCCGCGAGAGTGATTTTGTCTCGTAGCTAACAGCACGCTGCCATCAGCTCACAGCTTCAGCCTCGAAGCTTCGAGCTCGCAGCGCTCAGAGCCGACAGCCACGAGGCTGAAGCTGTGAGCTGATAGCCACGTGCTGTTAGCTGCGAGAAAACAACAACCGACCCTTCCCTGCACCCTCCCAACCCGCGAACTTTCACTCCGAAATGCCAACCCCGATCGCCGAGTTCATCTTCTGGGCCGCATCTGCGGTCATCGTGGTCGCGCAGCTGCTCATTCTGCGCTCCACTCGGCGCGGCATGAAGGTCGGCCCGCCCGGATCAGGCTCGGCACTCGAGTGGGCGTTCGCCATCGTTCCTTCGATCTGCCTGATCGCGCTGCTCTTTCTGACTTGGCGCACGATGCACGCCGGAACGTTCAACTTCGACGCGAAAACTCCGTCTGCCGGAGTAAGCGCATGAGCGCAGACATCGCGGCGGTTGCGACAGAAAAAAAACACACATTCGCGTCTGACCTGATCTCGCTCACCAAGCCGCGCATCATCTCGCTGCTGCTGGTGACAACAGTCGCACCAATGTTCGTCGCCGGAACGCCCACGCTCTCCGCCGTCATCTGGGTCACGATCGGCGGCTATCTGATGGCCGGCGGTGCGAACGCGGTCAACATGTATCTCGACAGCGACATCGACGACGTCATGGCGCGCACCAAACTGCGCCCCATTCCGAGCGGCCGGATGTCGCCGCGCGCGGTGATCGCATTTGGAATCCTGATCGCGACCGCTGCGACGTACATGCTCGCGCACTTCGTCAATGTCCTCACCGCGGCGCTCGCGCTCGCCGGGTTCTACTTCTACGTCTTCATCTACACCCGCTGGCTCAAGCGGAGCTCGCCGCAGAACATCGTGATCGGCGGCGCGGCAGGCGCATTCCCGCCGCTCGTTGGATGGGCGGCTGTTACGGGCCGCATAGATCTCGCGGCAGTCTTTCTTTTTTTGATCGTGTTCTACTGGACGCCGCCGCACTTCTGGGCGCTCGCGCTCAACAAACAGCGCGATTACGGCAACGCCGGCGTCCCGATGGCACCACTCGTATGGGGAGTGCGCGAAACGATCGATCAGATGTGGTATTACACGCTGCTGCTCGTCGCGCTCACGGTTCTGCCGGTCTGCTTCGGCGTGTTCGGGCTGATCTATCTCGCGTCAGCGCTCGTGCTCGGCCTGCTGCTCATCATCGGCGTCTGGAAAGTGCGAATGGTGCGCGACGGTGCGTGGGAAAAGCCGGCGTGGTGGGTGTTTAGCTACTCACTGCTCTATCTCGCGCTGCTGTTCGTCGCGATGGCCGCCGATCGCCATTTGTAGAGCACGACACCAACCGCGAGCATCGCGGTTCCTACGAGCGACATGCGAAGGGCCGCAACATAGGCGCTGATGATTCCGACCACCGCCGAAAGCACAAAAAATGCCGGCAGCCACGGATAGCCGAGCACGCGATACGGCCGGTGCAGCTCGGGCCGCGTGCGGCGCAACACAAAAACACTCGCCGCGCCGAGTCCGAAGAAAATCCAGTCTGCGAATACCACGCCGCTGAGCAGCGTCCCGATCGTGCCGCGTGTCGCCACCAGAAGCACGAGCGACCATCCGCCGAGCATCACGAGCGCAATGTGCGGTGATCCAAACTTCGGATGCACCTTTCCGGCGCTCGGCAGAAACGCGCCGTCCTGACCGAGCGCATAGAGCACCCGCGCGTTGGTGAGGAGCGCGACATTCACGAAACCAAATATTGAAAGCATCGCGGCGACGGTGATCGCCGTTGCGCCGGCGGGACCAATCAGACGACCCGCCGTATCAGCAGCGACCGCAGTGCTCGCCGCGAGGCCGTCGCGGCCGAGTGTCTTGAGATAGACGATGTTCGCGCCGAGGTACACGGCGATCACGATTCCGATTCCCACCGCGAGTGCCTTCGGAAGGGTACGGCCCGGATCGCGAATTTCCCCCGCGACCATGTTGGTCTGCTGCCAGCCGCCGATCGTGAAGAGCACGGCGACGAACGCTGCCGCGATTCCATTGGCGAGCGGTGGCGCAACGGGCGCGGCGGCAACGAGCGGAGGTGTGCCGGGGCTCAGCGCGAGACCGATGGCGATCAGTGCACTGAGCGCCGCGATTTTCGAGAGCGTGAAAATATTCGCGGTGACCGTACCGGGTTTCACTCCCAGATAATTCGTGATGGTCAACGCGATGATCGTGATCGCCGCGACGCCGATCCGTCCGCCGACCGCGTCTATGGGAACAAAGCGTTCGAGATATCCTGCAAAGCCCATCGCGACCGCTGCGATCGCACCGCTCGCAATCATCAGGAGCGTCATCCAGCCGAGGAGAAATGCAGGGAGCCGGCCGAATGCTTCGCGCACATACACGTATCCGCCGCCGGCCTCGGGCAGCATGGCGCCGAGTTCGGCGTAGGTCAGTGCGCCGGCGAGAGCGACGATGCCGCCGACCGTCCAGATCGCGAGGACCCATCCGGAAGTCGGAAGTGCGCGAGCGGTTTCGGCAGGAGTAAAGAAAATTCCGCTGCCGATGATGCCGCCGACGACCAGAAGCGCGGCCGAGAACAACCCCAGCTCGCGCCGGAGTTCGGTCATACGATGATCAGGTCGCGCTGAATTTCTTTCGGCGTGATGATCAGTTCGCGATCGCCGATATATGCGTTCACTTCGGTTCTCACGCCGAACTCTCCCGTGAGATACACACCGGGTTCGATCGAGAATCCGACGCCGGGAATCAGCAAACGCTCTTCGCGAGTCTCGAGATTGTCGAGATTGGGGCCCGAACCGTGAATGGCGCGCGCGTCGATTGAATGGCCGGTACGGTGCGTGAACGCGGCACCGTATCCGGCACGATCGATCACGCCTCGTGCGGCATCGTCGACGTCCGCGCCGCGCAGCGCCGTGCCGGCGGCCACGCGATCGCGCAGCAGCGTGATGGCCGCATCACGCGCGTCGCGGACGGTCGTCCACACCTGCTGGAGTTTCGGCGACGGCGCGCCGATCGACGCCATCCACGTTTGGTCAGCGTACGGTGAGTTCGGCTCCATCGCCCACAGATCAATCAAAATCGAATCGCCTGCACGAAACAGCCGCGGTGCCGCGGCCGACGGTTCGTAGTGCGGATTCGCGGCATTCTCTGTGGCGGAGACGTTCGGACCGTGATCGGTGAACAGTCCGTTTGCGACAAACTCGCTTTTCATCCACTCCATGACCTGGTGTTCCGCGAGCGGCGTGCCGTTCTTGACGCTCGCGCCTGCGCGGGCGAACGCCTCTTTCGCAATGCGCGCGATGATTTCCGCGGCGCGCTCGTGTGATGCCAACTGCGCAGACGTCCACACCGCAAAAAACTTTGTCACGAGATTCGCCGATGTCACGACCGTCGCGCCGCACGCGCGAACCATCTCGATCACGCCGGCGGGTACGCGATCGACCACCGGCACCGCATCGCCGGGCGAATACTCCATCGCAGCTTTCTTTCCTTTGACTAGCTGCGCGATTTCAGACTCCAGCGATTTCCACGACGAATACACGCGGCGTTCCCACGAGCGCGGCCAGTGCTTCCATGAGTCCGGCTCGATGGCGTGCGTGATCGCAACCGGCGTCCCCTTGGTGGGAATCCACGCGACCATGCGGCGCGATGCGAGGCCCTCGGCGCGAAAGAGCGCCTGCGAAATCGGATTGATCCCGCGAAAATCGTACAACAGCCATCCGTCGACGCCCGCTTCGGCGAGTGCGGCCTGAACAGCGGGTAGTGTTTCCGGTGTCAGCATTGCGAACGACCCTCCGTACTGCTTGCGCGGGTGATGAACGATTTAGGGCAGTAACCCGGTTTACTTCGAGCGCGATCCGATCGGCCGCCACTCGGCGCGCCATTCACACACGCCTTCACCGCGACTGGCGCAGCGCACATGCTCCACGGCGCCGACACCGCCGACGAGCAGCTGCATCAGCTCGCGCAGTGCGGACTCATAGAAGGTGCAGCCGCCGAGCTTCGGCGCCGCGTCGAGCGTGACGGAATGCGAGATTTCGAGCAGGATGGTCGACCCCACACGGCGGATCATCCCTTCCGTGTAGCGGCCGGTGATCCGGCGGGCATGACGGAGCGCGATCGGACGCGAGAGAAGCGACGGGAGCGAGAGCATGAGGCGGCGCGTGACCGGAGAGATCGTGCGGTACGCCTGTCGCGCGAGGATCCGGCCGCCCTCGCGGAACACTTCCTCGGCGTCGGGACGGCGCCCGACGAGCTTCGCCAGCGCGGCAGCTTCATCGAACGGCGGGCGCTGCTTGCGGCGCACAGCTTCGGTGTAGCGCTTGATCTGCGCAAAAACAGTATCGCTGAGGCCCAGACGCTTATTGCGGAGTTCGTGGACGAACTCGGCCTCGTACTCCCCTTTCGGAGTGTCCACCGCACGCACCGCTTCGAGCAGGCTGAGCGGAAGAAGTGGGTCGACGGTGGATGCCATGGGTGCGACCAAACTAAGCGCTCGCCACGCCACCGTACAGTTGAACGGCGCTCCGAGCGAGTATCTTTCGCTGTCCCCGAGCCGGAGCGCGTTATCGAACAGATGATGGTCATTCGCGCACTCGCCGGTGCGGCCGTCGCGGGAGCCATCACGGCTGGCGCGAGAAAAACGCGCTCGCTCTCTGAATCCGGGCAGTGGGCCGCATTCTTTTGTGGTATTCTCGCCGCCGCCGCGGGCTGGTGGTGGGCCGGGCTCTTGATTGCATTTTTCCTGACCTCGACGGCGCTCACACGTTGGCGGGCCCCCGAAAAAATGCAAAAGACGGAGGGGACACTTCCCCGCGCCACCGAGCGAAATGCGACCCAGGTTCTCGCGAACGGTGGACTGTTCGTGCTGTTCGCGTTTGGCGCGCAGTACACGGGGCGCGAGCGGCTCGCGTTCGCGGCGCTTGGCGCGCTCGCGGCCGCGTCGTCCGATACCTGGTCAACCGAAGTCGGCACGGCGCTCGGCGGTATGCCGCGCATGATTTCCACATGGAAGCCAGTTGAGCCGGGACTGTCCGGCGGCGTCTCATTCGCCGGGTTCGGCGCTGGAATCGCCGGCGCGCTGTTCATTGCGCTGGTCGGCGCGTTCGCGATTCCACATCATCGAACGCAACTCGCGATCGCCGCGGCACTCGGCGGATTTGCGGGCTGTGTCGCGGACTCGCTCATTGGCGCGACGCTGCAGTCAAAACGTTTTTGCGATCGCTGCCGGCACTGGACCGAGCGCCGCGTGCATGCGTGCGGCTATCGCACCCGGCACGCGCGCGGGATTTACTGGCTGTCGAACGATCTCGTGAATCTCTGCTGCACGTTCGTCGGCGCGGCGACCGCCGTTGTGGCAGGCTGGCTGCTCACGCGATGACGCAGACGTCTCAGCAGAGGGCAGACGTCGTGATCGTCGGCGGCGGGCCGGCCGGATCGACGACGGCGTGGTCGCTCGCACGCAACGGCGCCGACGTACTCGTGCTCGACCGCGCGCATTTTCCTCGCTCAAAGGCATGCGCGGAGTTTCTGAGTCCGCAGGCGCGACGGATCCTCGCTGAGATGGGCGCGCTCGACGCGGTGATCAGCTCAGGCGCGCCCAACCTCGAGGCGATGACCATTCATGCCGTGAATGGCCGTTCGTTTGAGGGCCGGTTCGACGCCGCGCGGGCGTGCGGCGGCCAGCGCAACGCCGGGCTCGGCGTTCGGCGCGAAATTCTCGATTCGATCCTGCTCGACAGGGCGCGCGCAGTGGGAGCGCGCGTCGCTGAGGGGATCGCGGTGACCGATGTCGTGCGCGACTCATCAGGACGCGTGGTTGGCGTGCGTGTGCGCGACGGCGATGCGACGCGAGAAATCAGCGCGCGAATCGTCGTTGGCGCGGACGGCCTGCGATCGGTGATCGGCCGCAGACTTGGACTGATTCGTTCCGCGCGCTGGCCGCGGCGCATGGGATTCGTGACGCATTTCACGGGAGTGGAAGGGATCGGCGCAGGCGGCGAGATGCATGTCGCGCGGAACGGATACTGCGGCCTCGCGAATGTCGGAGGCGGCGTAACGAACGTGGGAATGGCGATGCCGATGCGGTTCGCGTCTGGCGCGAGCGGCGATTCTGCGGGCTTCATGGAGCAGTGGATTCGCGCGCACCCCGCACTCGCGCCCCGTTTCGCGCATGCCGAACGTGTGAGTCCGGTGATGGCAACCGGCCCCTTTGCCGTTCATGCGCGACGCGCGTGGGCCCCCGGCGCGGCGCTTGTGGGAGACGCGGCCGATTTTTTTGATCCGTTCACCGGCGAAGGAATGTTCGAGGCGATGCGCGGCGGTGAGATTCTCGGCCCGTATCTCTGCACCGCGCTCGCGTCGAACTCGCTGCGCGTGATGGATGAAGCGCTCTCCGCATACGACCGGGCGCGCCGATATCAATTCGCAGCGACGTGGCGCGTGCAAAAAATCGTCGCGCTCGCCGTCGCATTTCCGCCGATGCTCAATCATACGGTGCGCGCGGCGACCAACCGCCGGGCAATTGCCGATCTCATCGTGAACGTCGCCAGCGGCTTCCTCTCTCCCAGCGAGCTGGCCCGGCCGGGTATTCTTCGTCAGCTGCTCTTTCCTTTCGGACCGCCCGCATGACACCGATCGACGCCGCCACATTTCGACACGCACTTGGCCGATTCCCGTCCGGCGTTACCGTCGTAACCGTTCGCGACGACGACGGACGTGATTTCGGAATGACCGTGAGCGCGTTCGCGTCAGTAAGTCTCGCCCCGCCGCTGGTGCTCGTGTGCATCGGTGACGACGCGACGATCGCCGGTGCCGTCGGTGCTGCCGGACACTTCGCCGTGAGTGTGCTCGCGGAGAATCAGGAAGCGCTCGCCCAGAGATTCGCCGACTCCGACGCGGATCGGTTCGCCGGCACGGAATTTTCGCGCGGAGAGACCGGGCTCGCGCTGCTCGACGGTGCGGTGGCCTACCTCGAATGTGCGATTGTCGCGCGCCATCGCGGCGGCGATCATACCATCGTCGTCGGCGAAGTGCTCTTGGCTTCTGCCGTGGAAGATGGACGTCCGCTGATCTATCAGCGCGGCGAATATCGTCGTATGCAGTAAGCGCTTTGAGTATTTCCGATGCGTTCGCACCGGCCCGTCGCAGGGGAATCGAGTTGCTGGACGACCCTGCGACCGACCCGGCGCTTGCTGCACGGGCGCTGCGGGATATTGCGCGCAGCAACGTCTGGTTTGGCGGCGCGAACGCGGTGATTGCCGAACTGACTCCGATCCTGATCCACGCAGGCACACGTACGACGCCGCTGACATTGCTCGATGTAGGCACCGGCGCCGGCGACATCCCCGAACTCGCGCGCCGCGCCGCAGGGCGCAGCCGAGTGGAGCTGCTCACGATGGGACTGGAGATTACGCCGGCACTTGCCGCAGCGAGCCGTCCGCGCAGCGGCGATGCGATCGCAGGAAGCGCACTCGCGCTCCCGTTCGCGGATCACAGCGTCGACATCGTCACCTGTTCGCAGGTGCTCCATCACTTCGAAGCGGCGGAAGGCGCGCGATTGATTGCCGAGATGAACCGCGTTGCGCGTGTGCGCGTGATCGTTTCCGATCTCCGCCGCGCGTGGGCCGCTGCGATTGGATTCTGGCTCGCGAGCCATGCGCTGCGATTTCACCCGGTTACCCGGCATGACGGCGTGGTTTCTGTACTGCGCGGATTTCGCACGCACGAGCTCGCCGCCGCGGTGTTGAGCGCCACCGGCCGCACGCCGGACGTTCAAAACCGCCGTGGATTTCGCGTCACGGCGGCCTGGTCTCCTCAATAGTGCACTCATGAACCATCTCCCGGTGCGGGCGCCGTTTGAACTCGGCGTTATGCCGCTCGGCCGCCCGATGCGCACGGTCGACGAAGGATTCGTGCGTGCACCGGCGCGCGCGGTATTCGAAATCGTTCGGGACGTCGAGCGCTGGCCGGCGTACCTGCCGCATTATCGGTTTGTGCGATTTCGCGAGCGCGCGAGCGACGGCGGCGGGATTGTCGAAATGGCCGCCAATCGTCCGTTCGGGTTGTTCAACTGGCCGACATGGTGGCTGTCTGAAATGCAGGTCATCGATTCACCCGGCACCACACCCGCCGTCCGATTTCGTCACATCGGCGGTATCACGAAGGGTATGGACGTGGAATGGCGGTTCGAGTCTCGCGATGGAGGGACGGCAGTGGAACTCGTGCATGCGTGGAACGGTCCGCAGTGGCCGCTCATCGGAATATTTGCGGCGACGACGGTGATCGGGCCGGTGTTCGTGCACGGGATCGCGTCGCGGACGCTCGCGGGGCTCGCGCGAATCGCGGAGCGTGACGCGTCAACGGGCGCACCCCGGAACGCATCGCCCAGCGTGACCCCATGACGACACGCAGAGTAGCCATCACCGGCATCGGTGCGATCACGCCTGTCGGCAGCGGCGGCGAGAATTTCTGGAACGGCATTCGCGCGGAGCGCTCGGCCGTGCGAACGATGACGCGCTTCGATCCGGAAATCTTCCGCTCGCATAACGCGGCGCAGGTGGACGATTTCCGCCCCGATGATCACATCGACGCCAAGCGCGCCAAGCGGCTGGATCGTTTCGGGCAGTTTTCTGTCGCTGCGGCGCGAATGGCGATGGAAGATTCAGGAATCAAACTCGAGCGCGAAGACCGCGAGCGCATCGGCGCGATGATGGGAACGGCGCTCGGCGGAATCGGCTACGCAGAGGAGCAGCTCGGACGATTTCTCTCGGCCGGTCTGCGCGCCGTCGACGCGACGCTCGCACTTGCGGTCTTTGGCGGCGCATCGAGCTGCAACATCGCAATCGAGTTCGGCGTGAGCGGCCCGAATTCCACGAACGCAATGAGCTGCGCGAGCGGCACGATGGCGATCGGTGAGGCGTTCCGTCAAATCCGGCACGGCTACGCCGATGTGATGCTGGCCGGAGGAGCGGAGGCGCCGCTCGCGCCTTTGTGCTTTGGTGCGTTCGCATTGATCCGCGCGATGAGCACCCGCAATGATGACCCGCAGCACGCGTCGCGTCCGTTCGACAAAGACCGCGACGGCTTCGTGATGGGTGAGGGCGCAGTCGTGCTCACGCTCGAGGAATGGGGACGCGCGCAGTCGCGGGGCGCAAAGATCTACGCCGAGCTTTGCGGCTACGGCACGACGAACGACGCGCACCACATGACCGCGCCGCTGCCAACGGGCGCGCAGGCCGCGCGCTCGATGCGGCTCGCGCTCGACGACGCACACGTCGCGCCGCATGAAATCGGGTATATCAACGCGCACGGCAGCTCGACTCCGCTGAACGATCCGAGCGAAACGCTCGCGATCAAAACGATTTTTGGCGAGCACGCGCGCCGCATTCCGGTGAGCGGCACGAAAGGCTACTATGGTCATGCGCTCGGAGCGAGCGGCGCGTTCGAGGCGGCGATCTGCTCGCTCTCGCTGCGCGACGAGTGGATTCCACCGACGGTGAATCTCGATGTGCCGGATCCCGCGTGCGATCTCGATTATGTTCCGCGCACGGGGCGGATCACCCGTGTGGAGCATGTGCTGTCCAACTCGTTCGGATTCGGCGGCATTAACGCCGCCCTGGTTCTCCGGAGAGCGTCTTGATGACTGAAATCGAAGTCGACCGCGAGCGGGTGATTCAGGCCCTGTGCGCGCAATTCGCAAACGATAACCTCAGCACACAGGAACTCGAACTCCGGTTCGAGCATGCGTACAAGGCGCAAACGAGCGCTGAACTGAGCGCGCTCGTTGCCGGCCTGCCGGCGCTCCCTGCTGAGATGGCGCCCCCCGGACCGCTCTACGCCATCGCACCGGTCGGCTCGGCTGAGCCCGATGAGAAACGCCACATCGCGTTGATGGCCAATGTGCGCAAGAAGGGGCAGTGGACGCCGGCGCGACACAACAAGGTGCTCTGCGTCATGGGCGCGGCAAAGTTCGATTTGCGCGAAGCGCAGTTCCTGCACGGCGTGATGCACTTTGAAATCAGCGTACTCATGGGCGAGGTCGAGTTCATCGTTCCGCCCGGGCTTCGCGTCGAATGTGACGGCTTCGCGTTTATGGGAGAGTTCGACGATGCCCACGGCGACGGTCTCGCCGCGCCCGATGCGCCGGTCATTCGCGTGACGGGAACTGTGATCATGGGAGCGGCGCGCATCAAGACGCGCCTGCCGGGCGAGTCGACGCTTGAAGCGTGGCGCCGCCGCCGGCTCGAGGGAAGCCGTTAGCGGGTTGGTGTAGCTCCGCCAACGACTCCCCCCGCACCCGGTGGGGGGCTGTTCAGTCTTCGAGTTCGAACAGGTATTCGAGCTTCGTCAGCGCAATCATCTGCTTCACGGACGCCGGAGCGCGCAGCAGCTTCGTCGCTATCATGCGCTCGCGTGCCCGCTTCTGCACCAGCACCAGCACACCGAGGCCACTGGCATCGATGTCGGTTGTATGCTGGAGGTCGATCACCACCCGCGTCTCGTTGCGCTGAATCACGCGTTCGAGATGCTCGAGTGCTGCGCGCCGGAAGTCGAGCCGGGAACCGGCGTCGAGATGCGGCGGTGCAATGAGGACTTCGTTGTAGCTCTCTGCAATCAACATGGTATGCCTTCCTCCGCCTGAGGCGGGAGCACACCGCGCTGCCTGGTGTTCGGTTCGCCGGTCGGAACGCGTGCAACATGTGCGGTTCCGCTCTCCTTCTTCGTTCGGCAACCGGACGATCTCGTAATCCAACTTTGAGATTCCTGGCTTTGCGGCCCCGCCTCGCGACGGGTGTGCCCTTTTCGTGGTGAAGCGAACTTCGATTGTGCCTAATAGCTAAGCGAGAACCGTGCCACAAAAAGCAAACCCCTAACCCCTGACCTGGCATAGACTTGCACGACTATCACACTGTGACGCACAAAATCACCACTCTTTTGCGCGCGGTGAAATGCAGTCTGCAGTCGGTGTCAATTTTTCGACGTATTTCAGCGCAAGGCGCAACTATCACAATGCAGTTGTTTGTGCTTTTTTACGCGACATGAGTGATATCGACGTTCTGCTCACAGAAACGCGATCGTTCCCGCCGCCGGAAAATTTCCGCGCGCGCGCGTTCATCAATAGCGACAGCGTCAGCGCGGAGGCCGCGCGCGATCCGGAAGGCTACTGGGCGAAAATGGCGGGTGAGCTCGAGTGGATCGCGCCATGGAAGACGGTGCTCGCCTGGAAACCTCCGCACGCGCAATGGTTCGTTGGCGGCAAGCTGAACGTCTCGGCGAATTGTGTCGACCGTCACGTTCGCGGCGCGGCGCGCAACAAAGCCGCAATCATATGGGAGGGTGAGCCGGGCGACCGGCGCACGCTGACGTACTGGGATCTGTATCGCGAAGTGCAGCAGTTCGCGAACGTCCTCAAATCGCTCGGCGTCGGGAAAGGCGATCGCGTCGGCATTTATCTGCCGCTGATTCCAGAGTGCGCGGTCGCGATGCTCGCGTGCGCGCGCATCGGCGCGATCCACTCGGTGGTGTTCGGCGGATTCTCGCCGGAGTCGCTGCGCGACCGCATGAACGACGCGCAGGCGAAAGTGCTCGTGACGTCGGACGGTGGATATCGGCGCGGGCAGATCGTGCCGCTCAAGCGCAACGCAGACAAGGCGCTGGAAGAGGCGCCGACAGTGAAGCACGTGGTCGTCGTGCAGCGGCGCACCGCGGGTCCGATTGGTGAGGCGCACGTCGAGATGCGCGAAGGGCGCGACCACTGGTACCACGAGCTGATGCGCAACGCGAGCGCGGTGTGCGCGTGCGAGACGATGGACGCCGAGGATGTCCTGTTCATTCTGTATACGTCTGGTACGACCGGAAAGCCGAAGGGAATTGTTCATACCACCGGCGGCTACCTCACCGGCGCGACGGCGACCACCAAAGAAGTCTTTGACCTGCGCGACGACGATGTCTTCTGGTGCACGGCGGACGTCGGCTGGATCACCGGACATTCGTATCTCGTCTACGGCCCGCTCTCCAACGGCGCGACGTGCGTGATGTACGAAGGCGCGCCCGACTGGCCCGAGAAAGATCGTTTTTGGGATCTCTGCGAACGGCACGGCGTGACGATCCTGTACACTGCGCCGACGGCGATCCGCGCGTTCATGAAGTGGGGCGCACAGCATCCGGCGAAGCACGATCTCACGCGGCTGCGACTGCTCGGCAGCGTCGGCGAGCCGATCAATCCGGAAGCGTGGATGTGGTATCACGAGCACATCGGCGGGAAGCGCTGCCCGATTGTCGACACGTGGTGGCAGACGGAAACCGGCGCGATTGTGATTTCACCATTGCCGGGCGTGACCGCGACAAAACCTGGAAGCGCGACGACTGCGCTGCCGGGTTTTACGGCAGATTTGCTCGATTCCACCGGAAAGCGAATTGAAATCGGCGGAGGCCTCCTCGCGCTCACGAAGCCGTGGCCGTCGATGCTGCGCACGATCTGGGGCGATGACGCGCGCTACGTCGAGACCTATTTCACCAAGTGGAAAGACCGGCCCGATCTCTACTTCCCCGGCGACGGCGCGAAACGCGGAGACGACGGCTTTTTCTGGATCCTCGGCCGGGTCGACGACGTGCTGAACGTCGCGGGACATCGCATCGGCACGATGGAAGTCGAGAGCGCGCTCGTCGAGCATCCGGCGGTCGCCGAAGCGGCCGTCGTCGGGAAGTCGCATGACATCAAAGGGCAGGCGATTGCCGCGTTCGTCACGGTGCGGGAAGGGGTGAAAACGTCGATTTCGCTGCGCGACGAGCTGCGTGAGTTCGTGGCCAATAAGATTGGCGCGCTCGCGCGGCCCGACGACATCATTTTCAGTGCGGACTTGCCGAAAACCCGGTCCGGGAAGATTATGCGGCGGCTGCTTCGCGATATCGCGGAAGGGCGCGCGCTCGGCGATACGACGACGCTCGCGGATCCGGGCGTGGTAGCTTCGTTGAAAGATCAGTACGAGGATAAAGAGGGCTGAAGTACCTCTGACGGCGGGGGCAAGATGCGACCACTTCTGCAGCAGGAACTGCAAGGTGCGCTCGGCGACGAGTACACAATCGATCGGGAGTTGCCGCGCGGCGGAATGTCGCGCGTGTTTCTCGCGAACGAGAATGCGCTCGGGCGGAAAGTCGTCATCAAAGTGCTCGCGCCGGAACTCGCCGCAACGCTGAGCGTCGAACGCTTCAAGCGCGAGATCATGCTCGCCGCGCGTCTGCAGCATCCGCACATCGTTCCGCTTCTCCATTCCGGTGTGGCAAGCGGATCGCTCTACTATACGATGCCATTTGTAGACGGCGAGTCGCTGCGCGACCGCATGAGCCGCGAACGGCAGATGAGCATTTCAGATGTGTCGCGCATCCTCGAGGAAGTCGCGAGCGCGCTGGGATATGCGCACGAACAGGGCGTTGTTCACCGCGACATGAAGCCGGAAAATGTGCTCTTCTTCCACGGCCAGGCCGTGGTGCTCGATTTCGGCATCGCGAAAGCCCTGAGCGCGTCTGCAAACAGCGATGAACAATCAGGACGAATCACGCAGCGCGGGATGAGCCTCGGCACGCCGGTGTATATCGCGCCCGAGCAGGCGGCGGGTGACCCGGATCTCGACCACCGCGCGGACATTTACGCGCTCGGCATCGTCACGTACGAAATGCTGTGCGGCCATCCGCCATTTTCGGGGCGCTCACCGCAGCAGGTCATGGCGGCGCACGCGACGCAGAAGCCGGAGCCGATCAGCCGACGGCGGCACGACACGCCGAACGAACTCGCCGCGGTCGTGATGCGGTGCCTTGAGAAACGACCCGCAGACCGGCCGTCGAGCGCGATGGAAATCGCGCGCACGATTTCTGTGACACCGCTCGAAGGAACCCGGGTTGTGATGCCCGGCGGCGGCGCGTGGCGCGTTCCGGCCTGGCTGCCATGGGCGATTGCAGGCATCGCGACGTTGATTGCCGTTGCGCTGGCAGTGAAACTCGCCCGCACCGGCTAGTGGTCCGCCGTCTGCCGTCTATTTCGTAACGTCACACCCGGTCGTTCGTCCCACTTAAGCCATGTTCAACAACTTCCTTCCCGAGTCGCTCTTCTCCAAAAAGCTTCAGCCCGCCACCGAACGGCGGATGCGGCTGGCGCAGGCGCGCGCGGAAGAAGCGATCATTCGCGCGCACGTGGAAAGCGCGCTGACGTTCGTCGATGCGCTCGCCGAAGAGTTGCCGTTTGACCGCGCGATCGACGCGTACATTCGCGTGATGGGAGTGCCGGAACCGCTGGCGAGCATTATCGTCACGCGTGTGCTCGTGGTGCTCGGGCAGGATCTGCTCCCAGCGAAACGCGCGATGGAGCCGGTGCCGGACGAGATGCGGCCGAAGCTCAGGCTCGCGGATGCGTCGGATCGCTCGAAGCTGCCGCGCCGCGCCTAAGATCCAGCGCGCTCAGTACGAATAGTGCCGTAACTATCAGCGCGCTGCCAACGCAGTAGCGGCAGATCGCGTGCAGTCGCGCGACCTCGATATACGTCAGCCAGCCTGAGAAGAGCACGCCGCTGCCGCTCATCAGCGCGAGTGCGACGCCGATCGCGCGCGATTCTACATAGCGCGCCAGCGTTCCCGTGAACGCAACGCCGAACATCGCCAGATAAAAACCGACACCCCACAGCGCGACCGGCTGTCCGAACAGCTTCGACCACTTGCTCGCCTGCACCACTTCGCAGCTGCCGGTGCCGCAGGCCAGCGTCTCGAGATAGCCCAGCTTATAAAGCGTGAGATACGTCGCGAGAAAAACGCCGGCCAGTGACAGGACGGCGATGATCATGCGACGCGTCATTCAGTCGCCCTTCTTCGCGGCTGCGGGCTTCTTTGCCGAGTCGGCCTTCGCCTTGCCGCTCTCGGCAAGCACTTGATCGACAAGCTTCTTGAACTCGTCGTACGTCAGGCCGTTCACCTGCTTGTTGCCGATGATAATCGTCGGGGTCTGCGCGACATTGCGGCGCACGCCCTCGGCCTGATTTCCCTTGATGCGCGCGGTGTATTTCTGCGTGGTGACGCAGTCTTCCCACTTCGCGACGTCCATTCCCATCTCTTTCGCGTAGCGACGGAATACCGGCAGCGGACTCTTCATGGTGGGATCGGTCAGATCGCTCCACTCATCCTGCCCCGCGTAAAGCCGATCGTGCATCTCCCAGAACTTTCCCTGGTCGTCGGCACAGGCGGCCGCGAGATGCGCCGTGAACGAGTTCAGGTGCTGTGTGAGCGGAAAATCAAAAAAGTGGAACCCGACCACGCCCGTATTGATCAAACGGGTACGAACGTCCGGCTCGGTCACGTTCGCGAAGTTGCCGCAGCCCGGGCATTCGAAATCGCCGAACTCGAGCACCTGAACCGGCGCATCCGCGTTGCCCATCAGATGGCCTTCGGCGGCGCCTGCAGGAATCTTCGGATCGACGATGATCACCGTCGGGCCGCGATGTGTGAGCACGTAGCCGAGCGCCGCGACGCCGATAATGGCGACGGCAACGAGCACGCCGGCGAATTGTTTGTTGTTGGCTTTCTGCACCGTCTTTTTCGCCACGGTCGCTCCTGTTCTGTATGGGTCCCGCACACCAAAAACTAGCGTGGCGCCTCACACGAGGACAGGTTGCACGCGTGCGAATTCCGATCGGACCCGGAGCGGTTCACGTCGAGCGATACGGTTTTGGCGACCGGCCCGTCGTACTCCTGCACGGGTTCGGCACCTCCGGATTTCTCTGGCGCAACGTTGCTCCCGCGCTGCCGCTCGGCCGCGTCACCGCGTTCGCCGCGGACATGTTCGGCTGGGGCGAGTCGGATCGCGCACTCGATGCGGACTACGGCGTCGGCGCGCAGGCGGATTATCTCGACCGTGCGCTGACCGTGCTGCGCGTTGCGCGCGCGGACATCGTCGCGGTCGACATGGGCTGTGCGGTTGCGCTCTCACTCGCCGCACGGCGCCCGGCGCGGGTGCGGTCGCTCGTGCTCATCAATCCGGGCGACCCATCGTCGCTTCGCGGCGGCGACTTTGCGGAGCTCAAACGCCTCGCGGCGCGCCATCTGCTCGACGCCGCGCGCGGGATGCTCGGGGCGGCAACGCTGCTCGGGCCGATACTGGAACGGAGTGTCGCGCGCGCGGAGGCCATGCCGCGAGCGCTTGTGGGACGGTACGCGGCGCCGTTTGTGGGCCGTGACGGCGTGCGCCACCTGCTGCAGATCGAGCGGGCGATCAACGATCAGGCGCTGGCGGACGTATCGTGGGAGAAGATCGCCGCACCAGCTCTGGTGGTACGCGGCGACTCCGATTTGTGGACGGCGCCCGAGGTTGCGGCGACGCTCGCTTCGCGGCTTCCGCGCGCGGAGCACCGACGGATGGCGGGCGCGGCGAGACTGGTTCCGGAGGACGCGCCGGCCGCACTCGCAGAGCTGCTGCGAGGGTGGATTGGCCCGGAAACTCAGGCCGGCTGACGCCGGGATATCTCAGTACTGACCCATAGGAACCATCGCTCCGACCGTTTAGCTTTCAGCGATACGCATCACCCTCAAACGCGAATAAATGAACACTAAGAAAAAGCAGCCCCGCCGAGTCGCGGTGGAACCCAAGCCCTTCGACCAGGCGCGCGACGAACTGTTCCAGCACATCATGCGATGCGACGTTGTCGGCTCGCACCCCGATCATCAGAAAGAATGGTTCGACGAGACGCTCGCCTACATGGCGGAGCGGTATCACGAACTGGCGGCGGTGGAACTCGCAGATCTGCGGACACTTGGCGAGCGGTTCGCCCAGCCGGCGAAGACGGGTCAGGCGATAAGCGCGTAGCAGTACGTTTGCTGTTAGCGGCCGTTTGATCGCGCGCGGCGGAGCACCACACCGAGCCGCGCGCCCCCGCCCAGCCCAAGTTCGACGGACGTGCGCCACCCCGCGTGCACGGGCCCTTCGATCCCCAGTACGACCAGCAAGTTGGCGCGCCAGTTTGCGCGCTGGTCCCACTGTGCCGTCATTCCGGCGCCGGCATAGGGGCCCCAGCGAAACTCGTGGAGCGGATCGAGCAGATATCGCGTGACGACGTCAACGCGACCGGCCGGCACGGCGGTCCCGCCGCGCGAGGCCGCGCCAAACGCCGCGTCCGCACCGAGTCGCAGATAGTAGTCGGGCGCGATATTCGCGCCGATTCCGAGCTGCGCGCCGGCCGGCGGACCGCCGAGTGCGTCGATGCGCGTTTCGAACTGTACGGCGGGCTTGAACGGTTCGCCCTGCGCACGTGCGCCGGCGGGAAGAGCGGCGCATGCCAGCGCGAACGCCAGCGCGAACGCCGCGGCGCGTGATATCGCGAGCATGCTACGCGCGCTGACGGGCATGCCAGAGCGCGAGCGTGTAGTCGCCAATCGAGATGAGCGACGCGACGCCGACGAAGGCGAGCGCAACGTTCAGCAGCTGCGGCACGACGAAGACGATCGCGAGCGTGATCAGCTGCATCACCGTCACCACTTTGCCGATCGTGCGTGACTTGAAGCGGACGTTTCGCAGCCACGGGATCGCGCGAGCCGTGAGAAAGCCGACGGCCGTCATGAAGTCGCGCGAGATCAGAATGGCGTACTGCCAGGTGCCGATCACATCGTCAAAGAGCAGGGCGCAAACGGCGGTGAAGACGAAGAATCGATCGGCGATCGGATCGATGAGCGCGCCCCACTTCGAGGTGGTGCCGCCGCGGCGCGCGAGGTAGCCGTCGAGGAAATCGGTGGCACCCGCGGCGGCAATCACGATCAATCGCGCGTTGGTTCCCTTGAGCAACACGAACGCGACGGCGAGTCCAAGCCTTGAGAGCGAGATGATGTTCGGCAGGGTCGCCAGCGAATCGCGCTCCATATGCCCTGAAGATAAAGGCCGGCGCAAGGCTGGCGCACGGCTGACGCTTGCCAGCGCGCACGGTGCCACCTAGCTTCGCGAGACGCACCATTTCCCTCGACTGAACGGGTTTCCATGGCCGACGTGATCGAACTGCTCAGGCAGGTCGCCATCTTCAAGGATCTCGACGACGGCGAACTCGCGCGCGTTGCGGAAGTCTGCCGCAACCAGGAGTTCCAGTCGGGCGAATACATATTTCGCGAGGGCGAGCCCGGAAACCGGCTCTTCTTGATTGTCGAGGGCGAGGTGCGCATCAGCCGCACGATTCCCGGCAGTGGCGAGGAAGCGCTGGCGGTTCTGAAACCGGGCGCCCTGTTCGGCGAGATGTCCGTGTTTGACCGCAGCGAGCGCTCGACGGACGCGATCTCCAACGGCGGAACGAAGGTCCTGACAATTGCGCGTTCAGATTTCGAGTTGCTGCTCGACTTTAATCGTGAGCTCGCGTACAAAGTGCTCTGGTCCTGCGTGCGCCTCCTGTCCATGCGCCTGCGCTCGACCAACGATTCGCTGCGTTCGTTCCTTGCAATGAGCATGTTCTAAGAGACGGCAGATGACAGACGGCGGACGACAGATGTTCGGCGGCGCGCTGGTGTGTGCGCTCGCGTTGGCGGCAGTCACACCCGCGGCGGCGCAGAAAGCACCGGCGAAGTCTCCGGCTGTGCCGGCCGCGAGCGCTGTTCAGAAAAGTGCAGACGTGAGCATCGGGCTCAAGCGTGATGCCGCGCTCGCGGCGGCGCTCGCTGATGTCTCCGCGGCGCGCATCCGTCAGACCGATTCCGTGCTCGTCTCGTTCGGCACGCGCAACACGATGAGCGACACCACCTCGGAGTCGCACGGCATCGGTGCGGCGCGGCGGTATTTGTATCGCGAACTCCGCGCGTACAGCCGCGATTGCAGCGGCTGTCTGCGCGTCGAGTACGACCCTGCGATGATCGTGAACGCGCGTCACCCGCAGAAGGTGACCATGAACGTCGTGAACGTGCTCGCGTGGCTCCCGGGGCGCGATACGACGCGCGTAATCGTCATGGGCGGCCACTACGACTCGTGCGTCTGCAAGACGAACACCAACGACTCGACCTCCACCGCGCCCGGCGCCGACGACGACGGATCTGGAACGTCGGCCGTGCTCGAACTCGCGCGCGTGATGTCGAAGCGCTATCCGAAAGGGCTCGACGCAACAATTGTCTTTGCGCTCTATGCCGCCGAAGAACAGGGAGTGCTCGGATCGGCGCATCTCGCGCAGCGACTGAAGGACGCGGGGCTCACCGTTATGGCGGGGCTGACTGACGATATCGTCGGCAACGTGGTCGCCGAGAATGGCAAAGTCGATTCCTCGAGCGTGCGCATTTACGCCGTGGATTCAGTCCCGAGTTTGAGTGGTGAACTCGCGCGCTACGTGTGGGGGCTCGGCGCGGTGTATCTGCCGAAGTTCGAAGTGCGGCCGACGTTCCGACTCGATCGGCTGGGACGCGGCGGCGATCACGGGCCGTTTCAGCGCGCTGGTTCGCCGGCGCTGCGATTCACCGAGCGACTCGAGAATTACAAACGGCAGCATCTTCCGACCGACGAATTTAGTTTTGTGAATTTTGGATACACAGCGAATATCGCGCGATTGAATCTCGCGACGGTCGCGTCGCTCGCGGCCGCGCCGATGCCGCCCGACAGTGCGCGACAGGTGCGCGACACACTGAGCGGCGGCCAGGACTGGGATTTGAAATGGCCGGCTGTGCAGGGCGCGGTTTCGTATGAGGTGCTGGTGCGGTCGACCGTTCAGCCGACGTACGTGCGTGTGATTCCCGTGCAGGGCACGTCGTTCCTGCTCGACGAAGAGCTGGATGATGCTGTTGCCGCCGTGCGATCGGTCGGAGCGGACGGATCGCGTTCGCTCACACGCGTGTTTCAGCAGCCGCTGCGGCGCCCTGCCGGCACGACCACCACGCCGCCGTCCACACACTGACGCGATGGCCGTAGAAGCGCACGGAGCTCCGCCACTCGTTCATCGCACCGCTGATTTTCGAGGCGTGACGCTGCCGATCCTTCGGGACGGCGCAGCGCTTTCGGGATTGCTGCTGTCCGCGGCCGGGGCTGCGGGGCTCTCGACGGCGGAGCCGCCGTTGGTGCGCGAGCTGCCGCGCGACGGGCTCGCAGTCTTGCTGCTGCTCGACCTCGGACATGTCACGGTGCACACGATCCCCGCGCGCGAGACGCTGCTGCTGGACCTGCTGGTCCCCGCGGGGCGCGACCCGCAAAAGGCGGTTGATGTGTTTACGCGGAAGCTCGGCGCGAGTGAAGCGCGGAGCGGGCGGAGCGATCGGGGGTGAACGGCGACGACACGCGACTCGCGACTCGCCACGAGTCTCGCGTGGGCTTCAGGATTCGGCGCTAGATTCACTCATGCATTCTTTCCGCGGCTTCCCACCCACATCGCTCGCGTTTCTGCGCGCGCTGAAAAAAAACAACCGGCGCGAGTGGTTCGAAGAACATCGCGACGAGTTCGTGCGCGAAATCTCGGATCCGATGAAAGCGCTGATCGAGGAACTCGACATTCGCTTCGCGGCGCTCGCGCCGGAGTTCGTCGGCGATCCGAAGCGTTCGATGTTCCGGATCTACCGTGACGTGCGATTCTCAAAGGACAAATCGCCGTACAAGACGCACGCGGCGCTCTGGATTTATCATCGGGCGCCGGGCCGCGGAGTGGGCAAGGAGATCGACGGCGGGGCGGGATTCTACGTGCACCTCGAACCGAATGCGTCCTTGATTGCCGCCGGTCTTTGGATGCCGCCGCGGCCTTCGCTCGCAAAAGTGCGCGAGCATTTCAGTGAAGATCTCGCGGGATGGAAACGCGCCGTGACCGCGCCGGCGGTGCTGAAACGATTCGGGGGATTGGTCGACGACGAACCCGGAATTTTATTGAAGCGGCTGCCGCGGGGATTTGAAGAAGGACATCCGGCGGAGAAATGGCTGCGGTATAACTCGTTTACGATGCACCGGTCATACACAGATGCAGAGATTCTCTCGCCGAAGCTGGCGGACCGGGCGATGAAGGATTTTTCGTTGTTGGTGCCGATGGCTCGGTGGCTTAACCGGGCGCTTGGGTATTTGCCGGCGAAGAGTCGATAGCAGGGACGCGGGATTTCCGGCTGATGCAGAATGCAGAAGAGGAATGCGGGATTTGGGATAAGAGATGAGGGGCGAGGTTGGATGCGGGATGTGGAATGGGTCTAGGAGTCTGAATCGGCCGAGCGACGGCCAATGTCATTCATCGAGCGCGTGGATGTGGTCGGCCTCGCGTTCCTCACGGTCGTGAGAAGCAATCGGCGAATCTGAACGAGGATTCGTTGGCGATGAGCGACTGTCTCGCCGAGTTCCATCGCGAGCGTGTCGTACCACGCAATCGCCTCTCGCGTCGATCCGAGTGCGTACCCATAGAAGCGCACGCGATCCGCGATTGATGATCGTGAATAGCCCTCAGCAATGTTGGCCGCGACTGACCCGAGAGCGCGCGTCAACTGATCGAGCGCAGGCGCTTTCGTCATGGCGGGGCTGCGCACGCGATCGAACGTGTGGCACGCGATCGCATAAACGCTCATTCGGTAAGCCTGCACCGTCCAAAGCGGATCGCCGCTCCGCACGTCGTCCACTCCCTTCTCCCACTCGGCGATTGGCAGCATCTCGGGTTTCGTCATCCCGCACGATGCCACCCCCGCCACTAAAACTCATCACCAATTCCCCGCATCCCGCATCCAATCTCGCCCGTCATCTCTTATCCCAAATCCCGCATTCCTCTTCTGCATCCTGCATCAGCGGAAAATCCCGCATTCCTCTCCTGCATTCTGCGTCAGCAGTAAATCCCGCATCCCTACACGACTCGCCCCGTCCCCCTCACCACCCCCTCAACCCGCCGCTCAGAATCGAAGTACGCCCGCGCAAGCTGGAGCATCTGCGCCGCCGAAACACTCCGCACGCGCTGCTCATAATCCGTTAGCTCCGAGAGCGACCGTCCGAACAACCACGCGTCCGCGATGTCATTCATCATCGCCCCCGCACTCTCGCGGCGAATTGCCCACGTTCCGAGCGCATAGGTTTTCGCCTGTGTGAGTTCGCGTTCCGTTACCGGCGATTCGCGCAGCCGCGCAAACTCACGAAGCAGTCCGCTGCGCGCCGCATCCTCCTTTTCGGGTGACATCGCGATGTACGCGCTGAACGCGCCGGCGCGGCGGCGGACGAGCGGCTGTGCCATGACGGTGTACGCGAGCGACTGACGGTCGCGCAGCTCGTCGAAGAACCGGCCGCCAAGTCCACTCGCGACGCCCGCGATCATCCCCGCGCTGAATCGCGCATCGTCGTCGCGCGCCGGACCTTCGAACAACATGGCGAGCGCGCTCTGTGCTTTGTCCCGCCGATCTTCTGCAGTCCGAACGGAATCAGTCCACGCCGGAACCGGCACTTCGCTTCCCGGCGCATCGCGCAGCGCGCTGAAAAAGCGCGTCGCGAGCGACGCACCTTCGTCCGGATCAACATCACCCACGCAGACCAGCACACCCGGCGCTTCGACCGCCACCTTCGCATGCCATCGCCGCAAAGCCGCCGCGTCAATCTTGGCGAGCGATTCCTCTGTGCCGAGCACCGACTGTCCATACGGATGCGCGGCCCACGCCGCACGGGTCGCGAGTCGCAGCGGCCAGCGGTACATGTCGTCACGCAGTGCCGCGAGATTCGCGAGGGCGACCGCACGCTCGGACTCGAGCGCCTCCTCGCCGAACGAGGGACGCTGCACGACGTCGGCAAGCAGCTCCGCCGCATCGTCGAGCCGCCGCCGCGGCACGGAGATCGTCCATTGGAATCCATCGGCGGCAGCGGCTGTCGAGAGCACGCCGCCGAGAAATTCGGCGTCCTCCGCAATCCGCTGCGCGCTGCGGCGCTCCGTTCCCTTGAGCGATACGCGCGTCATCAGCGACGTAAGACCGGCGGCGTTGGCCGGTTCATGCACGGCGCCGCCACGCACGAACCAGCCGAGATGTGCAACGGGCCCCGGACGTCGATGCACGAGCACCGGCACGCCGCCCGACATTCTGAACACACGAACCTGCGCTTCCTCGCGCTCGAACACCCACGCGCGTGAGCCATGCACCGGGGTCGGCGGACTCGGATGCGTGAGCGGATCGAGTGGCGCCGGCCGCTCGCCGTCGAGTGCGTCGCGCATCTCGGCGGCATTCGCTGCGAACTGCGGCGCACCCACCGGCCGGTATGCGACAAGCCCTGCGCGCTCGGGCGTGAGCCAGCGCGCCGCGACTTCGGTTACGCGTTCTGTGTCGGCGGAAAGGAGCCGGTCGAGATACGCGCCGCCGAGCTGCCAGTCGCCCGCGACTTCCCAGCTGGCAAGGTGGTTCGCCTGCCCCTCCATGGATTCAAAACGGCGCAGCCATTGCGCTTCGAGCACGCGCCGCGCGCGCTCGATTTCTGCCGGAGAAATCTCGCCCTCGCGGACGCGGCGCAGCTGATCCCATGTCGCGCGCGCAGCGCTGCGCACACGTTCAGGCCGCGCCGTGGAGTGCACAACGAATACGCCGACTTCGCCCGGCGTGTAATCGTACGCGACGACCGACGATGCCAGGCGTCGCTCGCGCACCGCACGGTACAAGCGCGACGCGCGACCGTTCGCGAGCACCGCCGCGAGCAGGTCGAGCGGCGGCGTGTCCTCGTGCAGCAGTGCGGGCGTACGCCAGCCGAACACGATCTCGGCCTGCTGAATGTCGCCGGCAAACTCGCGGTAGCGGAATGACGGATCGACATGCGCCGGCTCCGGCGGCCCCGCGATGCGGTCCACGGCGCCGTTCGGAATCGATCCGTAGTATCGCTCGGCAAGCGCGATCGCTTCGCTCGTGTCGACGTCGCCGACGATCGAGAGAACGGTGTTCGAAGGCCGGTAGAATTTTCGGTAAAAGCCGCCGACCATCTCACTCGTGAACGTGCGCAGCCCGGCCTCGCGGCCGATGCGCCAGCGCCGGATGCGGTGTTTGTCGTGCAGGAGTTCAAAGAGCGTTTCGGTCGCCAGCGCCGTCGCGCTGTCGGTCTTGCGCTTGGCTTCTTCGATGATGACTTCGAGCTCCCGCGACAGTTCACCGGCATCGATCAGCGAGTTCGCGTACGCGTCGGCCTGGATCGCCAGGCCGGCGGCGAACCCGTTCGAAGGAAGCACTGTGTAGTAATGCGTGTGATCGTAAATCGTGCCGGCGTTGAGATAGCCGCCGCTCGCTTTCGTATCGCGAGCAATGTCACCGGGCCCGCGCGTGGGCGTTCCCTTGAAGTACATGTGCTCGAGCACGTGCGCGATCCCGACTTCATCGTCCGTTTCGTCGAAGTAGCCGGCCTTCACATAGGTCACGATCGCAACGACCGGCGCGCTGGTGTCGCGGCGCACAAGCAGGCGCAGACCGTTCGCGAGCGTCGTCCGCACGACGGAGTCGGGCGGCAGCACGCTGTCGAGCAGCCCGGCGTAAGGTGCGCGAGCCGGCGGAGTCATCGTGCGAGCGGACGCCAACGCAGAAAGATGAGGCCGAGAATCCAGCCGCCGGCGCCGTACGCGAGGACGTGCCACATGTCGCCGGAGGTGATCGGCTGGGCCGCACCGAGCTCACCGCGCAATTTTTCGAGACGGAGTCCCGGCGGAAGAATTTTTGCAGTGATAACAAGCCACTGCGGCGGCCCGGAATATCCGATCAGCGTGTTCTGCGCGGAAATCGCGAAAATAAACGCGAGCGGCGTGACCGCAGCGTCCATGTTGGTGAGCGCGCCGAATCCGAACCCGAGCCCGCCGATCAGCGCGAACGCGAATACGCCGACGAGCGCGGCGCGATGCATCGACTCGTGCGGCATCCACGCGCTCCATATGAGCGCGAACACCGCGAGCAGCGCGCAGAGTACGGCGCCGTGGATCACGAACGTGTGCAAATAGTACTGCACGACGTTCACCGGTTTTGAAAAGTAGAAGCGGTAATAGCCGGTGGTGCGATCCACCGTCATGATCGCGATCACCGCGAGAAATACCGAGAAATAGAGCAGCAGTGCCGACAGGCTGCCGTACGTCGAGTGCAGATCCGCAATGAACTTCGGATTCGACCATTGTTTCGGACCGGCAATCTTGAGCGTGCTGTGGATCAGCGCCCACGTAATTAATCCGAGCAGCGCCACGGGAATCGAGGCGCGCTGCAGCAGATAGTCGCCGATGGTATATCGCGTCTGCGTGAGAAGCCGCGAGGGCGACGAGAACAAACTCCCGGGGCCGTTCATCGCGACAGCGGCAGCCGCCGCAGCAACAGGAGTCCTATCACTGCCGCTCCGCCGCCATAGCCAAGCACATGCCAGAGCTGGGCGCTGTCGAGCGGCTGCGCGGCGTAGAGGTGGTCACGCAGCGTGTCCAGCTTGAGCACCGGCGGAAGCCCGCGCCCGACGGTCATGAGCCATTCGGGAAGTCCGCCGTGCGCCGGTGCGAGCGTCAGTTGCTGGAGAACCAAGGCCGCGATGTAGGTGACGATAAGCGTGGCCGCATCGAATCGCGTGACTGCGCCGAACAACAATCCGAGCCCGCCGATCAGCACGAACGTCAGCACTGCGGCTTCCATCGCGCGGTGCACCGAGAAATGGATCGTGTACGCGCTATAACCCCACACGATGAGACCGAACACCGCAACATAGATGATCGCGTGCAGAACGTATGTCTGCAGGTAATACGCGAGAATGTTGATCGGCTTCGAAAAGAGAAAGCGGAAATATCCCTGTTGGCGGTCCGCGGAAATCACGCCGACGGCGGCAACAAACGCGCCGAGCGGCAAAAAGAGCGTGATCGACTGCGAAAACATTTGACGAGCGAGATTGATCCCCTGTGGCGACTGCATCCAGCCGGGGGGAGTGTTCTTCGTCATCACGTACGTCGGCAGTCCCGCGGCGAATACGAGCAGGATGAGCGGCAGCGCGAGCCGGTGCGTCACGAACTCCGGAGCCTGATAGCGCGCATAGCGCAGGAGCCGCGTGTTCATTGCGCCGTCCCGCCGACGGACGCGTGAAATGCCTGCTCGAGCGCGCTTTCACGCGGGATGACGGCGGAGATCAGTGCGCCGGTGCCGATCGCGGCGGCGAGCCCCGCGTTGAGCGTCGGCACGTCGATCGGCGGCAGATCGAGATCGCCGTTCGACCCGAGGACCGCACCCGGGAACTGCGCCGTGAGCGCATCACCTCCGGCCACAACGCGAACGCGATATGCCATGAGCGTACTCACCGACGCGCCGCTCACTGTCACGACGCGCTGAATCTTGCCGCGATCAATAATCGCAACGCGATCGGTCAGTCGTTCGAGCTCGTCCAGATTGTGCGACGCGATAATAATCGCGCGATCCGAACCCTTGAGCGACGCAACGATCTCGCGGAACTTCTGCGTCCACACAGGATCGAGGCCGTGTGTTGGCTCGTCGAAAATCACGACGCGCGTCGGCATCAGCAGCGCCTGCGCGAGACCAACGCGCTGGAAATTTCCCTTCGAGAGTGTCTTCAGCCGCTTCTTGCGATGCTCGCCGATTGCAAGCATCTCGATCACACGGTCGACTTCAACACCGAGCTTGTCCGATGGCACGCCCGCCAGCACCGCGAGGCGGCGGAGCGCGCCCTCTGCGGTCCAGTGCGTGGGAAGCGCCATCAGCTCCGGTACGTACGACACGCCGAACTTTTCGACGTATGCCCGCGGTTCCATCCCGTCGATCGACAGCGTCCCGCTCGTCGGCTTGAGAAATCCGAGCAGGAGCGAAATGATCGTGCTCTTCCCTGCTCCGTTCGGGCCCGCAATCCCGAGCACCTCCCCGGGAGCGACGTCGAGCGTGACGTCCTCAACCGCGCGCACCTCGCGACCAAACAGCGAACGGTACGTCTTGGACACACCACGCAATGCGATCAGGGCCCGGTCCTCGGGTCGAAGGGAAAAAATCAGTTCAATATGTGAGTGAAGCGCGGTTCAGATCGTAATGCGGAGCAATCCGGCATCGGCACTGCCGCGGATGAAGCTCTCGGCGTCGGCGGTAGAAATTAGAATCCCGGTGAGCGACAAACCCCTGCGGGCCTCGCTCTGCATAAAGTCCTGTACGGACTTTGCAGGTTGCGCGCTGGCATCGCGCATCCGCTCGACAATGTCGTCCCAGCTTCCCTCGTACGTCCTTCCGTCGCGGCCAATCACTTGATGGCTCGCCTCGGTCTGCTTCTGTTCCGTCAGGTCGGCGAGCAACGCACCGAAAAGTTCGAGCTGTCCCTTGGCTTCCTGCTCGGCGTCGCCGTTGACCGCCTGCTCGATTTCGCCGAGCATTTCGTCAATCGAATCGGGCTCGCCCGCGAGCTCATTGAGGCGTTCGTCCCATGGGCGAAGCGCGGGATCGTCATCCGCGAGCCGGTACGTGCTCTTCTTGAGCTCGATGAGCCGCCAGATCCCGAGCTCGTCCCAATGGTCGTCGGGGCTGGTGCGATCGAGATGATACAGCGCCGCTTCGTATTCGCCGCGATCGTACAGCACGTTGCCGAGATAAATGCGCGCTTCCACGTACTCCGGATCGAGCTGAAGCGCGCGCCGCAGCGTTGCGATGGCCGCATCGTCGTGGCCGAGCCGGTGCTCGGTGTAACCGACCATGGCGACCGCTTCGGCGTTGTCCGGCACCTGCTGGATCGCGGTATCGAAATACTCTTTCGCTTCTTCCATGAGGCCGTCGCGGAACAGCGCGCGTCCGACCTGCAGCATGAGCTCGATGTCGTCCTGATAGCCGAGCTCGAGAATCCGGTGGAAGGACTTCAGCGCTCCGGACGTCTGACCGAATTTGAGAAGCGTCTCACCGAGCCCCGCGAGCGCGTCTTCGTGGTCGGGATCGAGGACGAGCGCCTCCTCGAAGCTGCGGCGCGCCCACGCGAACTCGTCGCGGGCCACGCGTGCATAACCGACTCCGACGTGCAGCTCCGTCGCGTTGGGATACAGTCCGAGCCCTTCACGCAGCGTGTCGAGGGCGTCGTCGTAGTTGCCCTCGTTATAGAGCTGATGCGCGCGCTCGTCGTACTCCTCGGAACTCAGAAACGGAGAGGGCATCGCTCGGGTGACCTCCAACGCTGGGGACGTTTCCGGAACTTACAGAAACATTATCAGCGGGAATCGGTCAACGCCACGGCAATTTCGGCCGCGAGGGCGGCGTTCGCTTCAAGGAGGGCGATATTCGTGTCGAGCGAGCGGCCACCGGTGGCGCGTTCGACCGCCGCGAGCAGGAATGGGGTCAGCTTTGCACCCGAGATTCCGGCTGCCGAGGCCTCGGCGACAGCGCTCCTGACGGCGTCGTCCACGAGCCAGCCGTCGAGAGCGGCCGCGGCCGGCGGGGGCTGCACGACCAGCACCGCACCAGGCCTGCCAAGCGCGCGCGCCGCACGGAAAGTCGCGGCGATTTCCGCCGGCGACTCGGCCACGGCTCCAATGGGAATCCCAGTCCGTTCTGTGAAAAAGCCCGGGAACTCATCCGTGCGATACCCGATGACGGTCACGCCGAGGGTTTCGAGGCGCTCGACCGTCGCGGGAAGGTCGAGAATCGATTTGGCGCCGGCACATACCGTGACGACACTCGACCGCGAGAGCTCGAGCAAATCAGCCGACTCATCAAGCGGCGCATTCCCGGCCAAGCGGTGGACCCCGCCGATTCCGCCTGTTGAAAAGACGGGAAGTCCCGCCTGCGTACAGATGCAGAGCGCCGCGGCCACGGTCGTCGCGCCGTCGGTCCCGTGCGCGATGGCCCACGGAAGATCGCGCGCGGAAACCTTTGGGATTCCGGACCGCGCGAGAAATCGCTCCAGATCGGGGTCATCGAGGCCGACGGCCGGCACACCTCGAACAACCGCCGTGACTGCGGGGAGTGCACTGCCCGCGCGAATCGCGGCGCACATGCGCCGGTCCGCTTCACGGTTCGATGGTTCGGGCAGTCCCTGCGCGAGGACCGAGCTTTCGAGCGCCACCACCGCGCGCCCGTCACGCAGGGCCGCGGCGACTTCCGGGTGGAGCTGGACCCTGTCCAACCGGTTTACCAACCAGTTAGGCGTTGTCGAACTCTTCCGCTTTCTTCGTCATGACCAGCTCACGCTCACGCGCGTCCGGGTCAAATACGGCAAGCACACGGACGGTCTCGCCGGCGAAAATATCGAACGTCTTGCCGACGCCGCGCTTCACAACGATCTCATGACCGTCTTCAAAGCGGAGCACCACGTTCGGGTACTCGGTGTTGACGTATTGCTTGCGAAGTTTCTGCGGAGAAGTCGGCATCGGATGGTTGTGGGGGACGAGGCGAAAGTAGCGCGCGAAACATTCGGGTGCAACCGCAGACAGTGCTTTTGGCTCTGTTTTTGCTCTATTTGGTTACGTGACGGTCGGCCGCGACCCTTCAAACTGCTTCCAGGCACCGGATTCGAGGATCGCAGCCGTCTCGGCCACCGCGCGCTCGACTTCGGCATCTGTAGTATAGAAGTGCGGTGCCACACGGATCCCCGCGCCGGGACGATAGTCGATGATCACGTCACGCGCGAGCAACGCCTGAGCGACCTCCGCGCCGTGCGGGACATCGAACGCGACCGTGCCGCCGCGCCGCGCCGGATCGCGCGGCGCGCTCACCGTGTACCCGTGCGCGTCTGCGAGCTCGACGAGCCGCGCGGTTTGCCTCATCGATTTTGCGCGGACCGCCTCGATCCCTGCCCGCAACACGATGCGCGGGCCTTCAGCGTTCGCGTAGAGCGCAGGGATCACAGGGGTACCGCCGAGCCAGCGTGCCGCTCCCGACGCGTATTCCATGTCACCATCGAACGCGAACGGATGGGCGTGTGCCTGCCAGCCGGTTAGTGCGGGTGCGTAGCGGGCCGACGCGGTTGGTGACGCGTACAAGAAACATCCGCCCGGACCGCCGCAGAGCCATTTGAGCACGCCGCCCGTCAGAAAGTCAGCATCGAGCGCCCGGACGTCGACCGGGACCACGCCAACCGAGTGGTATGCATCGAGCGACACGACGGCGCCCATGCGATGCGCGTGCGCAATGATCCGCGCGACATCCACGATGTACGCAGACTTGAAGAGCACATGTGAAATCGCAACGAGCGCGGTGCGTTCGTCGATCGCGGCGCAGAGCCGCTCTTCATCGATCGATACTCCGTCGTCGCTCGGCACGGTAACGATTCGCGCGCCCAGCTTTGGGGCGAGCTCTTCATATAGGTAGCGGACGCTTGGAAAATCGAGCGCGCTCATGACAATCGTATTGCGCTCCGGCGTGAAGTTGAGCGACGACAAAATCACCGCCTGCGCAAAGGTGACCGTCGGCGCCATCGCAACGGTGCCCTTGGCGGCGCCGATCAGCGGCGCGATTTCGTCGCCGAGCGCGAGCGGCAGCTCCCACCATCCCTTGGCCCACGCACGCACACCGAGCGTCGCCCACTGATCGGCGTACTCGGCGAGCCTCGCCGGAACCGATCTCGGCATCGCGCCGAGCGAGTTGGATACGAGATATGTGGTCCGTTCTAGAATCGGAAACTCGCTGCGGAACGCGAGCAGTGGATCGGGGCTCATGTCAGAGGGGCCGTGCGCGGCCGGCGAAAGAAGTAAAGCGCAATGGCGATCGCGAGTGCGATACCGATCGAGCGCATCTCCACCATTGTTGCGTTCGACAACAGAAACAGTATGACGATGATCGAGAGCACAGGCACTGCGGCGCCGCCCGGAATGCGAAACGGCTCACCCGCTTCCCGCACATCGCGCCGGCGCAGCTCGAACGCCGCCGCGCTGCAGAGCAGATAGAGCAACAGCGCGGAGATGTTGGAGAGAATCGCGAGCGACTCGAACGTTCCTGAAACAGCGAGCGCGCTGACGGCAACCGCGTGCGCGATGATCGCTGCCGTCGGCACATGCGTTTTGGGATTCACGTGCGCGAGTGCGCGCGGCAGATAGCCGTCGCGTGCAAATGCGAACAGCGTGCGCGGCATCGCGAGCATCATGCCGGAGAGATAGCCGAACATCGAGATCGACGCGCCGACCAGCAGGAGCAAGCCGCCGGCCGGTCCGAAGGCGCGCTCTGCGGCGGCGGCAAGCGGTGCGTCCGGGTGACGCGCGAGATCAGGCCCGAGAATTCCCTGCGCGACGAGCTGCACCGAGACGTAGAGCAGGGTGATGCCGACCATCGCGAGCCCGACGGCGCGCGGCACGGTGCGCGAAGGGTCCTTCACCTCGCCGCTTGGCGCGAGCGCGCTCTCAACTCCCGAAAACGCGAAGACGAGCAGAATCGACATGCGGCCAAGATCTGCAATCTTCGGCATTCCCGGCCACGCAAGGTTCGGCGACGACATGAAAAAGAGTCCGCACAAAACGAAGACGGCGAGGGGGAGGAGTTTCGCGACTGTTGCGACCTCGATCAACCGCGCGCCCTGCCGCACGCCACGAATGTTGACCGCGGCGAAGAATCCGAACACCGCGAGAATCATCACGGTGTGCAGCACGCCTACTCCGAGGCCGGGGAAGAACACGTTGAGTCCTTTCACAAAGCCGTTCGCGATGGCCGCGTGCGCTTGCACGCCGAGCAGCCAGAGCAGCACGCCGCTGAGATATCCGATGAACGGGCCGAAGACCGTCCCGACGTACGCGTACGGACCGCCGGTGAGTTTTACGCGGCTTCCCGCTTCCGCAAAGCAGAGGACGATGAGACCGAATGCAACCGCACATACCACGTATGCGAGCCACGCGGCGGCGCCGAGCCCGCCGGCGACAATTGCCGGATACAGAAAAATCCCGCCACCCACAGTGATGTCGAGGATGCTCGCCGCAAGCGAGCGCACGCCGAGCGATCGCTCGAGTGCGCGCTCGACGTCGCCGGCGTCTTGTAGGTGTGAATCCGACATTGGGAGTAGTCCTAATTGGCTAGAGATAAAAAGGTATCCCGCTCGTAGCTTGGGTGTATACACTCGCGAAGTCTCACTCGAACTAAAGGAGAACTCATACGCAAACGTCACACCGTGTCATGTCCGTCGTTGCCGCACTGTTCGTCGCTGCGGGTTCGCTTACTGCGCAGACTTCGACTGCCACTGATCAACAGTCCGTTGCGCAGACTCCAGCTCCAGCTGTCGCGCCGGCAGTCGCGCCCGCGCCCGTGAGCGATGCAACCGTTTCGCAGATGCCGTTGGCGGAGAATGCGTCGGTCGGCATCCATGTACAGCCGGCGAATGCACCCGCACCGTACGCGCCGATGCGCCGCGACCAGCCGGTCAGCCACAGCGCCATGCTGATGATCGTTGGCGGCGCCATTCTGGTGACCGGCGCGGTCATCGCAGGCAGTGCGTCGAGTTCCGGCGGCAGAAGCGTCGGTGACATCGCCATGATCGGCGGCGCCGTCGTCGGCATTATCGGGCTGATTCGTTATCTCCAGTAAACAGACGCCACCGTACAGATCACTCGCCGACGACGGCGAGACTGCAGTGAGACGATGAAGGTCGTGTGTGCCCTGTTGCTCGTCGCACGAGTTGCAGCCGCACAGCACCCCGATTCGAACTACAGCTCCGACGCGCTGCGCGCTCTCGTGGCGCACGCGTCGGAGTCGAACCGGCAAATCCCCGCCAAGCTCGCCGGATACAAAGCACTCGTCGAAAGCGAAGTCTCGCTGCTGTTGAACCGGCCCGACGGCACCAACGGAGCGGTCGCCGGCACCGCCGCGGCATCGTCCGAGTCCGCGGAACAGATCGAGCAGTTCGAAATCCGCGCCGCGTGGGACCGCAACGGAATGTACGATCAGGAAGTGATCGGCTACCGCATCCGGCAGCTGGTGCCGATGGTCTCGGTGCTCAGCATGCTGCAGCGGCCATGGACCGCACCGACGCTCTACGGAAACAGACTGTCATTCATTTTCAGCGGTCCTCCCGGACTCGGCGCTGCGGACAGCTCACGTGTACGGCTCCTGGCCGTACATCCGTTCGCGTTGGATCGCGACGCGTTCTATCGCTTTACCGGCGGCGATACCGTCACGCAGATGCGCGTCGGCGATCGCGTACTGAACGTCGTGCGCGTGCACGTCGAACCGATCGAATCAGCGCCGCGCGCCGTCGTATTCTCGGGAGACGTTCTGCTCGACCACGCGACGGCGGAAATCATCCGGATGCGCGGAAATATCCGGCTCGAATCATCCGCGGGTGAGCACGCACCGGCGCTCCTGCTGCGAAAAGTCGCGCAGCTGCGCGACGTCGCGTACATCGATTTCGAAAACGGCGAGCGTGAAGGCCGCTTTTGGCTCCCGCTCCGGCAGCGTCTCGAATACCAGGTAACGACGGGCCTCACCGAGGCACGCGTCGCGATTCGCATCCAGTCCAGCTGGCGCGACGTCGAGGTCCGGCAGCGCACCGGAACGGATGCAGCAGAGGCCGACACCGCGCGCGCGCTCCACTATACGATGCGATTCGCGCCGAAGGACAGCATCGCCGACTGGAATAACTGGCGCTTCGACCTCGGCACGATGACCGCCGAAACGAGCATGCGCGACTTCGACGATGTCGCACCGATCGAAATGCGGCCCGGCGGCGCGCCGCATTGGCGCTGGCAGGCGCGGAGTTTTTCAGACTTCGTGCGCTACGATCGCGTCGAAGGTCTCTACACCGGTCTCGCCGGACTGTACGACTTCAGAGATGCGATGCCGGGTGTGTCCATCCGCGGCATGCTCGGCTACGCGTGGTTCGAGCAGGCGTTAAAGGGCGGCGTCGAAGCGACCGTCGTGCGGGGCCGCCATGCGGCGCGGCGCCGGACGAAAGCTCTACGGTGCGCATTGGCCGGACGGCGTCACAGCGGACATGATCGATACAATAGCTCCTGCGCCGGTCCCGCGAGCGCTCCACACCTCCCCCGGCATCACGCGATTCGCTAGAATGCACGTCTGATGTCGTCGCCATCCCCCTCGCCCGCCGAACACGCTCAGACGTATCTCCCCGAACGGTTTGCGCTCGTTCTCGGAGGCGGTGGACTGAAGGGATTTGCGCATATCGGCCTGTTGCGGGCGTTTGAAGAGCGCGGTATCAAGCCCGCGCTTGTCGCCGGCACGAGCATTGGTGCGCTGATCGCGGCAGCGTACGCGAGCGGGATGCCGGTGGACGACATGGAGCGCCGCGCACTCGCGCTCACCAAGAAAGATCTGTTCCGCATCGACCGGCTGCACATGGTCACGAAGCGGATGCTCTCACCCTCGCTCTATCTGCCGGGGCCGCTCGACGCGCTGGTGCGCGACATCGTGCCGCGCGTGACGTTTCGCGACCTGAAGATTCCGTTGCTGATCAACACGGTCGATCTCGAGCGCGGAGCGCAGGTCATCTGGGGCTTGCCGGGCATGCAGGACGTTCTCGTATCCGATGCCGTGTACGCATCGTGCGCGCTGCCGGGATTTTTTCCGCCGCGTGTCATTGCCGGACGCACCTGCGTCGACGGCGGCGTCATGGACAATCTGCCAAACGCGATCGCCGTGCAGGGGATGGACGCGGTAATCGGCGTGGATGTCGGCAGCTCGAGTCTGGCGACCGCACGGCGCATCAAAGACAAAGGGTTCGCCGCGATTTATATGCGCGCCGCGCAAACGATGATGAAGTCGCTGCAGGTTTCGCAGCTCGCGACCTGGGCCGGTCCGCCGCTGCTGCTCGTGCGCCCCGCCGTCTGGCACTACAACTGGTTCAGCTTTGCCTCAACACGTCGGATGATCGACGCAGGGTATGCGGCCGCGCACGATGCGCTGGACCGCGCGGGCGATTCGCTCGCGTCCGCAGGTGGAGTGTACCCGCGGCGGACCATCGAGCTGAGCGTCGACCGGCCGCGATGCGTCGGCTGTACGCTCTGCGTGACGCTGGCGCCGGATCTGATGGCGATGGATGCGGACAATAAAGCCATCGTCCTCGAGTCTCCGCTCGAGTGGTCGCGCGCGGACGGCGACTTCATTCACCAGTGCCCGACGGACGCGATTCAAGTTGCAGTCATGGAAGGGGACGTTCGCACGTTGACGATGGAACGGAAGGTTGAGCCGGAGTAAGAAGACCGAGAACCGCGAACCATTTAGATTTCCGAACTATGACTAGTCGAAATAGCTTCAAATCCCGCGCGTCGCTTCCCGTCGACGGCGAATCGTACGTCGTCTACCGCCTCGACGCGCTCAGCGCGGTCCCGGGCAACACGGTCGCGACGCTTCCCTTCTCGCTCAAGATTCTGCTTGAGAATCTTTTGCGAAACGAAGACGGCGCGTTCGTCAAAGCGGCCGACGTGCTCTCCATGGCAACATGGAATGTCCGCGAACGCGTCGACAAGGAAATCGCATTCCGCACTGCGCGCGTTCTCCTGCAGGACTTCACCGGCGTCCCCTGCGTGGTCGATCTCGCCGCGATGCGCGACGCGCTCGCGAAGCTCGGCGGCAAACCGTCGAAGATCAACCCGCTGCAGCCGGTGGATCTTGTCATCGACCACTCGGTGCAAGTCGACGAATACGGCTCCGATGCAGCGCTGCTCATCAACACCGACCTCGAATACGAACGCAACCTCGAGCGCTATCAGTTCCTGCGCTGGGGCCAGAAGGCATTCGAAAACTTCCGCGTCGTTCCACCGGGCACCGGCATCTGCCACCAGGTGAACCTGGAGTATCTCGGCCAGGTGGTGTTCACCGGCGCCGAAGGAGCTGAGAAAGCCGCGTACTGCGATTCACTGGTTGGGACGGATTCACATACCACGATGATCAACGGCCTCGGCGTGCTCGGCTGGGGCGTCGGCGGAATCGAGGCCGAAGCCGCGATGCTCGGTCAGCCTGTGTCGATGCTGATTCCGGAAGTCGTCGGATTCAAACTTCATGGAAAATTGCCACCGGGTGCGACCGCGACCGATCTCGTGCTCACGTGCACCGAGATGCTGCGCAAGAAAAAAGTCGTCGGGAAATTCGTCGAGTACTACGGCAGCGGATTGTCGTCGCTCGCGCTCGCCGATCGCGCGACGATCGCGAACATGAGCCCCGAATATGGCGCGACGATGGGCTTCTTCCCGTGCGACGACGAAACGCTGAAATATTTGCGCCTCTCCGGGCGCAGTGAACATCAGGTCAAGCTCGTCGAGGCATACACAAAGGCGCAGGGCCTCTTCCGCACCGACGCAACTCCCGACCCAGTGTTCTCCGACACGCTCGAACTCGACCTCTCGACCGTAGTGCCGAGTCTCGCGGGACCGAAGCGTCCCCAGGATCGCATTCCGCTGACAGCGTCGAAAAAGATGTACGCCGAAGCATTCGCCGCGCAGATGGCGGGGGCGGCCGGTGCGGCACCGACCGCGCGTGCCGTCGCGGTGATGGAAGCCGAAGCGCCCGTGCACACTGAAGAACCGGGGATTCCGTGCGAGCATAACGGCGAGAAGTTCACGCTGCAGCACGGCGCCGTGGTGATCGCAGCGATCACCAGCTGCACAAACACGAGCAACCCAAGCGTCATGCTCGCGGCCGGGCTCCTCGCGCAGAAGGCGGTCGCGAAAGGCTTACGCACGCGCCCATGGGTGAAGACGTCGCTTGCACCGGGATCGAAAGTCGTCACTGATTATTACGCGAAGGCCGGTGTGCAGGACGCACTCGACGCACTCGGATTCGATCTCGTCGGCTACGGCTGCACGACCTGCATCGGCAACTCGGGCCCGCTGCCGCAGCCGATCGCCGACGCGATCGATCGCGGTAAGCTCGTGGTATCCGCCGTGCTCTCGGGCAATCGCAACTTCGAGGGACGCGTGAACCCGCAGACGCGCTTCAACTATTTGATGTCGCCGCCGCTGGTCGTTGCGTACGCGCTCGCCGGACGCATGGACATCGACATGGAAACCGAGCCGCTCGGCGTTGGCACGGACGGTCCCGTATTTCTGCGCGACATCTGGCCAAGTCCGAAAGAAGTCGCGGACGTGGTGCTCTCGAGCGTGCTGCGCGCACAGTTCGAAAAGCAGTACGCCAATGTGTTTGACGGCGACGAAAACTGGCGCGGTATCAGCGTTGCCGAAGGCGACCGGTACGCGTGGAACGACAAATCGACATACGTGAAGCATCCACCGTATTTCGAAGGGATGACCATGACACCGCCGGGCGTGCAGCCGGTGACGAACGCGCGCGTGCTCGGCGTGTTCGGCGACTCGATCACGACGGACCATATCTCACCCGCTGGATCGATTGCGGAGAAAAGTCCGGCCGGCCAGTGGCTGATCGCGCAGGGCGTTGCGAAGAAAGATTTCAACTCGTACGGTGCGCGCCGCGGCAATCACGAAGTCATGATGCGCGGCACCTTTGCAAACATCCGGCTTAAGAACGAGCTGACGCCGGGAATGGAGGGATGGTGGACGCGCACTGCGCCGAACGCCGAGCCGACTTCGTTTTTTGAAGCGTCGGAATCTTTCCGTAAGAGCAACACGTCGCTCGTCGTAATCGCCGGAAAGGAATACGGCACGGGGTCATCGCGCGACTGGGCTGCGAAAGGTACGATGCTGCTCGGTGTGCGCGCCGTGATCGCGGAGAGCTTCGAGCGCATTCATCGCTCGAACCTCGTCGGCATGGGAGTGATTCCGCTCGAGTTCACCGGCGATGCGACGCGCAAATCGATCGGCCTCACCGGATTCGAAACGATCACGATCGAAGGGCTGACGGACGCGATGACGCCGCGCGCGGAGCTGACGGTGAACGCAACGGGCGCGGACGGCGCCGTGAAGTCATTCAAGGTGCGCAGCCGGATCGACACGCCAGAGGAGCTGAACTACTACAAGAACGGCGGCATCCTGCCGTACGTGCTGCGGAATCTGGCGAGATAATTCGCGCTCGACGCAGCACCGGGAAGCCGCTGGCGTGTTTGCTTACGCCGGCGGCTTCTTTGCTTTCCGCGCCGAGTCCGCCAGCTGCTGCAAACGCTGGTATCGCGCGCGTGCGGCCGGCGTGAGTCCTCCTGGAGCCGTCGCGGAGTCGCCGCTCACAGCCGCCTGCTGGCGCTGCGCCTGCCGCTGCGAGATGAACACGGCCTGCACCGTGTCGTCCTGCGCGGGATTGAGCGTGATCTCTGTTGGCGAGAAAAGATTCCCCGCCTGACCGCGAACGGAGACGACGTGCGGCCCAGGCGGGACTTCGACAACGGTCGGCGCGTTATTGGTCGTCGCAACGCCATCGACGAACACACGCGGCGTGCCGCCGTGCACGAGCACCATGATATGCGCATGCGGTGGCTCGACCGGCGCCGGTGGTGGCGCCGCAGCGACGCCATTCTTCGTGCCCGCCGGCGCGGAATTCTTTGTTGCGGCCGTCGCCGAGAGAACCTCGAGTTTATGCTCTGCGGCCAGCGCGACCTTCTTTTGGTCGTCCAACTCTTTCTGAAGCCGCGCGTTCTCCGTCGCTTCTGCTTTTTGCAGCGCGGCGATCGAATCTGCTTCGGCGGTCGACACTGGTGCTGCCGCCGGCGGCGCGGCAGAGGCGAGCGGTGCCGCCGCATTTCTATTCGCGCGCTGCACGAGAATCGCGCCAGCGACGCCACCGAGTACGAGCAGCAGCACGATCACAAGCCACGGAAAGCTCGAGCGCGCCGGCGCTGCTTCGGCCAGCTCTTCGATTTTCGCAGTAGGAACACGTGACGGGCGCGGCGTCGCCGGTTTGCGCGGCGCCGTTTTGGCCGCCGGCTGCGGCGTCAGATGCTTGACCGTTGTCTTTCCGGTTATCGCATCGTTCGGGATCGGCGGCGCGACGCGCGGCCGCGACATGCGCGGCGAAGATTCACCCGCGAGCGCATCAACGAACGCACCGGCTGACACAAATCGATCGGCGGGATCCTTCGCCATCGCGTGCCACACTGCATCGGTCGTGTGCGACGGCAGGTCATCACGGAACGAAACGATGTCCGGCGGATCCTCCGCGAGATGCATACGAAGCAGTTCCTGCATCGATGCATCCGCGAACGGACGCTTCCCGGTGAGCAGTTCGAACGCCAGCACGCCGAGCGCGTATTGATCGGCGCGGCCGTCGACTTTTTCGCCGCGCCACTGTTCGGGGCTCATATAGGCCGGACTCCCCACCACGCCCGTCGCTGTTGCCGTCGCAGCGGAATCGCCGCCGAACGCGCGTGCGATGCCGAAGTCCGCGACCATCGCGTGGCCGCTGTCGCCAATGAGAATATTTGCGGGCTTGATGTCGCGGTGCACAACGCCGTTCGCGTGTGCATAGTCGAGCGCGGCGGCGACGTCGCGCAGAATCGACAGCGCGCGATCGAGTTCCAAGCCGACGCCCGGTGTTACGAGCTGCTCGACGCTGCCGCCCTTCACCAATCGCATCGTGTAAAACGCGACGCCCGCGCGCTGGCCGACTGAGAAGATCGGCACGATGTGCGGGTGATCGAGACGCGCCGCCAGCTTTGCTTCGCGCTCAAAGCGCGCGTAGGCATCGGGATTCAGAATCGGATCAAACGCGAGCACCTTGAGGGCGACGTCGCGATCGAGCGAGACTTCACGCGCGCGATACACGATCCCCATGCCGCCACGCCCGAGGAGATCGCCGAGGACGAACGCTTCGCCGATCGCATCCTGGAGCTTCGTGCGCACTTTGTCGCCGCGCCCCGTGTCGCTCCCTGCGCCGGTGATGACCGCGCCGCACGCGCCGCACGATGTGGTGAGCGCATCGAGCATCACGCCGCATTGCGGGCAGATGGTCGTCACGCCAACCGGCGTCGTAACAGCGTCGTTGTGCTTGCTAGGTGGTTCGGCCATGACTCAATGTGGAGCGTGCAGAGGATGGACGGTAGACGACGCGCCACCCGCGGCGTTACTGCGCCCTTGCCGGTTACTCCGCGGCTCTACTTGGTAACTACTGGGTAATCCTCTTCACGGCCTCGCGCGCACGCTCGCGCTCGCCCCACGTGGGGATCAGCATTTTGCCCGGCGCGATGCACAGCGTGTCGGGCGGCGTCGAGTTCGGGCCGCCCATCGGGAGCCACGCGTTGATGCAGCGCAGCACGGCGTCGGAATCTTCTTTTGACCAGCCGTGCTCGCTGCCCGCGACCGCCGGTGCAGAGACGCTGGGACGTGGCGAGGTGGCGATCGGCGTGGGACGGCGGCCCGGCCCGGCCCCGACTGCCGCCGTTGCGTCGCCGAGCGCGTTGGCGACTTTCGCTCGCGCATCCTGAATTAGATGGCCGGTTCGCGCCTTGGCGGTGTTTTGACGCATCTCACCGCGATAGAGCGAATGGACGGCGGCTTCGACGTCCTTGGCGAGTTTCTCCAGTATTTGATCGATATCAGATGACATTGTGTGGCTCCGCCGGGTAGCAATTAGGATAGCTAAAGTTGCGCGCACGACGGTGAGGCGCAAACTTCAATATGGGTCGTTCACCATCAAACCGAGGTAGTTCCATGCTGCATCGAAACACTACACTTCTCGCCGCCGCACTCGTGACGTGCGTCACCGTCGCACACGCGCAGGCTCCTGCACAGGCTGAAGTTGGCCCGAAAGTCGGCGAAGTGGCGCCCGACTTTACACTGCCAGGCGCGACCATGGGCGGCCTGTCGAAAATCTCACTCTCAAAATTCAAGGGACAGACGGTCGTGATCGCCTTCTTCCCGAAGGCGCGCACGTCAGGCTGCACCGCGCAGATGACGGGCTACCGTGACCAGTGGGCAACGCTGTTCAACGGCGGCAAGGGCATTCAGGTCATCGGCATCAGCATGGACGCCGACACGACGCAGATGGATTGGGCACAAGAAGCACACCTGCCAATGATGTTCGCAAGCGACATGAAGGGTGAAGTCGGCAAGCTCTACGGCGCGTACGTCGATGGGCGCCCCGTGGAGAACCGCCTGCTCTACGTTGTCGGCCCGGACGGCAAGATCGCGTGGACGGCCAAGCCGTTCAAGCCGATGGTCGCAGAGTCTTACTCCGAGCTCGGCACCGAGATCAAGAAAGTCGCGGGAACGAAGTGATTTCGAAGTTGGTAATCGCAGCCCTCACCGTCACCGCGCTCGTCGCGGTGACGGCTGGGGGGTTGCTCGCGCAGATGCCGAAAGTCGGTGACATGGCTCCCGACTTCACGCTGAAAGGTTCGACCAAGGACGGACTTCTCCCGAAGCCGATCCACCTCGCCGATTTCCGCGGGCAGACCGTAGTCCTCGCCTTTTTTCCAAAGTCGCGAACGAAGGGCTGAACCGTTCAAATGGAGGCGTACCGTGATCAGTACGCCACGCTCTTCAAAAACGGACAAGGAGTTGCCGTCATCGGTATCAGCACCGACGACGACACCGTGCAATTCAACTGGGCGCGCGACGCGCACTTCCCGGTGTATTTCGCCAGCGATCCAGACATCAAGGTCGGCAAGCTCTACGACGTAAAGTATCCGCTCATTAACTACGAGAAGCGCGTGGTGTTCGTGATCGATCCGAGCGGAAAAATCACGCACGTTATGGATCCGTTCAAAGAGCTGGTCGCGGACTCGTACACAGAGCTCGGCGATGCGGTAACCAAGGCCGGAGCGAACAAACCCGAGTAGATTTCGGGCGACATGACTCCACCAACGCAGATAACGATCGGACTCATCCAGGACGCCGTCAGCGGTGATCAAACGCAAACGCTGACGGCCACGATCGCGCGCATTCGCGAGGCCGCCGGCCGCGGCGCGCAGATCATCTGCCTCAAGGAACTCTTCAACGCGCCGTACTTCTGCAAATCGCTCAAGCAGGAGTATTTCAATTTCGCGGAGCCGATTCCGGGGCACACCACCGAAGTGCTGCACGCGCTCGCCGCGGAACTGCAGATCGTGCTGATCGTGCCGATGTATGAACGCCAGGGCCCCGGCATCTATCGCAACTCCGCCGCAGTGATCGACGCCGACGGCACGCTGCTCGGCGTCTATCGCAAAATGCACATCCCGCACGACCCGATGTTCGAAGAGAAATATTATTTCACACCGGGCGATTCCGACGGCGACGGCCCGCAGTCTGCCGGCGGCTTCAAAGTCTGGAAGACGCGCTACGGAATCATCGGCGTGCTCATTTGCTGGGATCAGTGGTATCCCGAAGCCGCGCGTATCACCGCGCTGCTCGGCGCGGAGATTCTGTTTTATCCGACAGCCATCGGCTGGCACCCCGCGGAAAAAGCAGAGTGGGGCGACGCGCAGGTTGATGCGTGGCGTACGGCGCAACGCGCCCACGCAATTGCGAACGGCGTGTTCGTCGCTGCGACAAATCGCGTGGGGCTCGAACCGGAACCCGGCACCGACGGACTCGAGTTTTTCGGACATTCGTTCGTCTGCGATCCGTTCGGGCGTGTGATCGCCGAAGCGGGCACCGATCCGTCGATCGTCGTCGCGTCGTGCGATCTCTCGCACATCGAGTCCACCCGCCGCAACTGGCCGTTCCTGCGCGATCGGCGCATCGACGCGTACGGTCCGATCCTGAACCGCTGGATGGGATGACGCCACTGCGCTGGCCCGCCGAGTGGGAACGGCACGATGCGACATGGATTGCCTGGCCGCATCACGAACCGGATTGGCCGGGAAAGTTTGAGCCGATTCCGCTGGTCTACGCGGAGATCGTACACGCGCTGCATTCACACGAGCGCGTCGAGATTCTTTGCCACGATGAAACCGTTCGAGAGAAGGCCTCGCGGATTCTCGGCGAACGCGGGGTCGACTTGGCGCGCGTCCGTCTGCATCTCGTTCCGACAGATCGCACCTGGCTGCGCGATTCCGCACCGACCGCTGTGCGCAGCGCCGCCGGCGATGTCGAACTCGTGCGATGGGGATTCAACGCGTGGGCGAAGTACGACAATTTTTCACGCGACGCTGAAATCGGCGTCGCGGTCGCGCGGCTGACCGGGTTAAAGGTTCGCGAACCGCAGCGCCCTGACGGAAAAGGCCGCGTGATTCTCGAAGGCGGCGGCATCGAAACCGACGGACTCGGCACGATGCTCGTCACCGAAGAATGGCTGCTCTCGGATACGCAGGTGCGAAATTCCGGACTCGGACGCGGTGACTACGAACGCATCTTCGCCGACGCGCTCGGCATTTCAAAAACGATCTGGCTCGGCGAAGGCTGCATCGGCGATGACACGCACGGTCACATCGATGATATCGCGCGATTCGTCGCGCCCGGTGTATTGGTGCTCGCGCACGAAGAAGATCCCTCCGACGAAAACCACACACGCTCGCTCGACAATTTGAAACGGCTCGCCAACGCAACCGATGCGCGCGGCGAGCCGATCAAAGTTGTCACGCTTCCCTATCCGAGCGCCGTCATGATGGAAGGCCAGCGCCTTCCCGCGAGCTACGCAAATTTTTACATCGCAAACGGCATCGTCATCGTCCCAACTTTCAACGACGCGAACGACCGCGTTGCGCTGAACACACTCTCATTACTCTTCCCCGACCGAAAAATCGTCGGCATTAACTCAGTAGATCTCGTCTGGGGCCTGGGAACGCTGCACTGTCTGACCCAACAGCAGCCGTCTCCTCGCTCCTAGCACATTGCGAGGTCGCCCCTCATGCTTCGCTCGTCCCCGCCGTTAGTGCTCGTGCTCCATCTTCGGCGGCGCAACCCACCCCGCCGGCGGTGTCTTCAGCGACTGCTGATCGCGAATAACCTTCCCGCCCAGCCACGCCGTCCGCCCCATCGTCGTCGCACCCATCAGGCACGCGATCACGAGCACGATCTGCATCCAGCTCGCGAGCACCGCGTCTTTCGCCCGCGTGAGCTTCCACCATGCGAACGCCGCAAACGCGCCGCCGAGCAAGCAGACAATGTTCGCGTAACCGGCGGCTTCGCGGTGTTCATCCCACGAGTCCGCTTTCACCCACCAGAAATCTTCGAGCACCTCGTGCGCACCGTGTCCGGTTAGCACGCTCGGGTATGCGAACAATCCCGCGATCGTCAGAGAAGCGGCGGCGTACAGCCACGCCGCGCGCGATTTTGTCGCAATCGCGAGCAGTGACGCAAAAAGTGCCATCACGGTGAGAATCACTGGAAAGTGATTCAGAATCAGATGCAGTTCGCGTTGGTCCATGGCTCCTTTCGGGTATCGGTTCCGCGACGCACGTCCGACGTGCACATTGAAGAATGCTTCGGACGCGCGCAAAAATCACCTCTATTCTACTTCTTGTCGCCGCGGCGTGCTCGCCGGCCGATAAAAGTGGAGGCGCGCCCTACACGATCGGTGCGGCGGGACCGTGGCAGCTCAGTCACGGACGCAACACTCGCCTCGGAATTGAACTCGCCCTCAAAGAGATCAACGACGCGGGCGGCGTGAATGGCCACAAGCTGCAAATCAAGGAAGCCGACGATCGCGCCGACGGCGCCGTCGCCGCGCAGGTCGCGAAGAAATTCGTCGAGGACAAATCGATCGCCGCTGTCGTCGGTCACGTCACGTCGGGCGCGATGGTTGCCGCCGCGCAGGTCTACGACGGCCAGCTCGCCGCCGTCGCGACATCGGCGAGCTCACCGGATCTAACCGGCATTTCGAAGTGGGCCTTTCGCATCATCTCGAGCGATTCGGCCAACGGCGCAGACATGGCCAAGTTCGCATCGCGCACGGGACACAAACGCGCTGCGATCCTGTACGAGAACGACAACTACGGGCGCGGGCTCGCCGACGCGTTCCGCAAGAACTTTACGGGCGAGATCATCGATATCGATCCGATCCGTTCCGACGCGGCGAATCACGAGATCTACATCTCATACTTCAAACTCAAGCAGCCGGATATCGTTTTCGTCGCCGGCGTGATCGGCTCCGCTCTGCCAATGCTCGCCGAAGCAAAAAAACAGGGACTCAAAGTCGACTTCATGGGCGGCGACGGATGGACCCCGATCGTCGAGCGGCCCGAGATTTCCGAGGGTGCATATGTTGGCGCACCGTTCGCGCCCACCGATCCGCGCCCCGAAGCGCAGAAGTTCGTCGCGACGTACAAGGCCGCCTACAAAGGAGAAGAGCCCGACGGCAACGCCGCGCTCGGGTACGACGCGACAAAAATCATCGCGGCTGCACTCGCCGCCGTCGGCCCTGATCGCGAAAAAATCCGCGACTGGCTCGCACATCTTTCTCTGCCGTTTGCCGGCGTGACGGGACCGATTCGATTTCTGCCGACCGGTGATCCCGCGGGTAAGAGCATCACGATGACGCGCGTGGGGCACGACGGCACGCTCGTTGTGCTCGGCGCGGCAAAGTAGCTCACGCATGAATCCCCTGACACTCGGCACGATTCGCTCACGCCTCCTCGCCGGATTCGGTGCGGTAATCGTGCTGCTCGCCGTCGCGGGAATTGTCGGGCGCCTCTCACTCACATCGCTCTCGCAGCGGATCGAGTCGACGCTCGCGGCCACACGCCGCGAGGCGCGCCTGACCACAGACATCACGTCGAACGTCGCGCAGGAACTCTCGGCGGGCGGCCGCTACCTCGAAAATCCGGACACCGCGAGCCAGAACGCATTTCGTTCGTACGGCTGGGCCGCGCACCGCGCGCAGAAAGAACTCAACGAAAGCGAGGGAATGAGCGCCGACGATATCGCGGTCGTCGCCGCGATCGACGTGCGACTTTCCGGGCTCGAAAACGAACTCGCCGTCGCGCATCGACTGAAAGATCTCAAGCGCGACAAAGAAGCGGGCGTCGCGGAGGCGTCGGCGCACGTGTCGGAATCCGCGCTCCTCGCGAGCGTGCAGCAGCTCGGACAGCGGCGCGCCCGGCAGATGGAGCACACGTCGCAAGACCTGCGCGCGGAGGCGGACCGCCGCTCGCTGCTGCTCGTCGCATTCATATTCGTCGCGATCGTACTCGGCATCGTCATCGTGATGAGCACGGTGCGGTCGATCTCCGTGCCGCTCGAGGCGCTCGTTGCCCATGCGCGCGCGCTGAGCAATGGCAGACTCGACGTCCGCACCAAGACCGATATGCCCGGCGAGTTCCGCGAGCTCGCGATCGCGATGAATTCAACCGCGGACTCACTCGCGCGAATTGTCGATGTCGCGAGCTCAACGGCCGAAGATGTCTCGACATCCGCGCACCAGCTCGCCTCTGCAGCCGAGCAGATCTCGCATGCCGCAGGTCAGACGGCGACGGCGATGTCGGACGTCACCGAGGGCGCGGAACTCCAGGTAACCGCGCTGCGCACCGTGGACGACTCATTCCACGTGATGCGCACGAGTGCAGATACCGTGCGCACCGGTGCAAGCCAGGTGAAGGATCTCGCCGACGGAATCGAACGTTCGGCACGCGAAAAGCGCGCGGAAATAGACCGCGCGCTTGGGATTCTCGCCGAGGTTCGCACGAGCGTCGAGCGTGCCGCCGGCGAAGTTCGCGAACTCACCGGAGTGGCAGAGAGCATCAACAGGTTTGTCGCAACGGTCAGCCGCATCGCCGAGCAGACGAACCTGCTCGCGCTGAACGCGGCAATCGAAGCGGCGCGCGCGGGCGCGGCCGGCCGCGGCTTCGCCGTTGTTGCCGACGAAGTGCGCAAACTCGCCGAGCAGGCGCAGACCGCGGCGGACGATGTCGTGCAGCTGACGGCGGTCGTCACCGCGCGAGTCGGCAGCACAACGCAGGCGATGCAGGCGGGCTCATCGCGCGTACGCGAGATCCAGCAGCTCTCGCGTGATATCGACGCGGCGCTCTCGGAAATCACGAACGCCGCGAAAGACACGCTGATTGCCGCTGGCGATGTGACCGTGGCCGCCGACGAAAATGTGAATGCGGTCTTGGGAGCGAGCGCCGGGATCTCGCAGGCCGCGCGCACCGCGGAAGGACATGCAGCGGCGGCTCAGGAAGTCAGCGCGAGCACCGAGGAACAGAGCGCCGCGTGCGAAGAGATGAGTTCGGCCTCAGCGTCGCTCCTGACCGGCGCGAGCCGTCTCAAGGAAATCGTTTCCGGGCTGCGCACCAACCAATGACGGCAGGCAGCAAAGACGGCGCCGGCGCACCGGCCGTGCTGCTCCTGAGCGGCGGCCTCGATTCGACGACGCTGCTCGCGCTCGCGACGAAACAGGGATTCGCCGTCAACGCACTGACCTTTCGGTATGGTCAGCGTCACGGCGTGGAGATCGACCGTGCGCGTGAGATCGCCGCGAAGTACGGCGTCGCGCGGCATGTTGTTGCGGACATCGACCTTCGCCTCTTTGGCGGATCCGCGCTCACGAGCGACATCGCGGTTCCGAAAGACCGGAGCGCAGGCGAGCTCGGCCATGGGATTCCCGTGACGTATGTTCCCGCGCGCAATACGATTTTTCTTTCGTTCGCGCTCGCATGGGCCGAGGTGCTCGGCGCAAATGAAATTTTTATTGGCGTCAACGCGCTCGACTACAGCGGCTATCCCGACTGCAGGCCGGAATTCATTCGCGCGTTTGAGGCCATGGCGCGGCTCGCGACGCGGGTCGGCGTGGAGAATGCGGGGGGCGTCAGTGTGCGCACGCCGCTGATCGACATGAGCAAAAAAGAGATCGTCGCGCTCGGACTTTCACTCGGCGTGGATTACGGGATGACCACGAGTTGCTACGACCCCGCTCCGGATGGAACCGCGTGCGGGCACTGCGATGCGTGCCAGCTGCGGCTGAAAGGATTTTCTGAGGCGGGCGTGCGCGATCCGGTGAGATACGCGTGAAAAACGGGGACGAGCGAAGCGTGAGGGGAGTCCGGTGACATACGCCGTCAAAGAGATCTTCTATACGCTGCAGGGCGAAGGCTTTCACACGGGCCGCCCGGCGGTGTTCATGCGGTTCGCCGGCTGCAATCTGTGGACGGGCCGCGAGGAAGACCGCGCGACGGCCGTATGCAAGTTCTGCGACACGGATTTTGTCGGGATCGGCCCCGATGGCGGCAAGTTTGCGACCGCGAATGATCTTGCCGATGCCGTCGCTGCGAAGTGGCCCAAAGAGCATGAAGGCGGGGGCCGCCGATTTGTGGTCTGCACCGGCGGCGAACCGCTCCTGCAACTCGACATTGACGCGATCGATGCGCTGCACGCACGCGGATTCGCCGTGGCAGTCGAAACGAACGGTACGCAGCCGGCACCGCGCGGGCTTGACTGGATTTGCGTGAGCCCGAAAATCGGTGCGCCCCTCGTGCTCACCTCGGGCGACGAGCTGAAGCTCGTTTACCCGCAAACGGGCGGCGAACCGGAGCAATTCGCGCAGCTCGACTTTGCGCATTTCTTTGTGCAGCCGATGGACGGACCGGACATCGACCGAAACTCCCGGCTGGCTCTGGAGTACTGCCTGACAAACCCCCGGTGGCGACTTTCTGTCCAAACACACAAAGCGCTGGGGATCCGCTAGGAAATCGTTCGAAAGGGTTACGGCGGGTCGGACTATGAACTACCTTGAACGGTCGTTCCCCCAATAACACGGTCTAAATGCTTCGTTCCCGCCTCACCCTGCTGTTGTCTGGCGCCATCCTCTGTGCCGTCGCGGTTCCCGCGTCGGCCCAGCAGAAGGCGTCCGTCAAGTCGCCCAAAAAGGCGGTGCAGGCAGTGACGGAGCGTGAGGCCAACCCGGCCGGTCCGTTCGCACGGCTTTCGTTCGTCCAGCGCGACTCGATCATCGAACACACGCGGAACCTGCTGGGCGTGAAGTACAAGTGGGCCGGGCTCAATCCTTTGAAGGGACTCGACTGCAGCGGCATCGTGAAGTACGTCTTCGCGAAGCTCGGTGTCGAGCTCCCGCACCACGCTGCCGCACTCGCGAAGATGGGCGACCCGATTGCGAAAGACACCGCCGAAATGCAGCCCGGCGATCTTCTCGTATTCGGCAAGGGCAAGCGCATCTCGCATGTCGGGATCTACGTCGGTGACGGCAAGATGATCCACGCCTCGAGCAGCGCGCATCACGTGGTCGAGACGGAAGTCGTGAAGTACCGTCCCGCCGGCGGCCTGCAGTGGAAGGGTGTCCGCCGCATCGTCGGGATCGACTCGACGGTGATCGAGAACGACCCAGAGCCCACCCCGCCCGCGCGCTAGTCCGGGCTAGGGCCGCGGTTTGATCTCGCCGGTGGCTGAGATCTCCGCTCCAGTCGCAGGAAAATCCTGTTTGGACAATTCCGCGACATCATGTGCCCCGAGATTGGCGGAATCCGCCTGCACATAGCCGGGCGCGCTTTGCACCGTTGAACGCAGCACCGCGTCGTGCACCGAGCCGTCGCCCGCAAGATTCGCGCACAGCACCGCGCCGTGGTCGTTCACTCCAGAGTGATTGAACGGCCCGTACGTGACCAGATTCCCGAGCGAGTGCGCGATGAGTGAGTGTCCATTCCACTCGATCGCGCGCAGCACGTGCGGTCCGCTGCCAATCACGAGACTCGCACCTGCTGCGACCGCGGCGCGCGCGAACGCGACACTGTTGCCGCGATTCTCACCGGCAAAATGCTCGATCCGGTCCGGCGTGTGGCGCGCGGTGGCACCTTCCGCGCCGATATGCATCGTGACGATCACGCGGCCATAACGCTCCGCAGCGCGCGCGACGCTGCGCGTCACGGCGTCGAGATCGGTGACGCCTTGCACACTCCACGGGCTGAAGCCGAGGAACGCGATGGTGTCGCCATCGGCGATCGGGACCGGAGTTGCGAGCGTATCAGCGCCGGTGGCGAGCACGCCGGCCTGCGCGAGGAGGCGCTGCGTTTCAAACAATCCCGCTTCGCCGGCATCGTGCGCGTGATTGTTCGCGATGTTGCCGACGACGGATGCGGAGTCATTTACGTGGCGCAGCGCAGCAGCCACGGACGGCTGCTGGCGGAGCGCGAAGCAAAGCGTCGAGCGTCGCGCGCACTTTCGCGGCGCGCGACCGCTGCCAATCGCGCCTTCGACGTTCAGCAGGATGACGTTGGCGTCGGCGAGGAGCGGCGTGAGCGGCGCGAGCAGCTCGCGCGGATCCGGAAGTGCGCGGACACCGCGGCCGCGTGCCCAGGCGGTGTCGAGGTTGGTGCCCAGAGAGACATCACCGCCGGCGCAGAAGCGGATGTCTTTTTTGATGGGTGCTTGGGCGACTGCAACGGCAGAAGCGAGAACGAACGCTGTGAGAAACGAAAATGCAGAATGCAGAAGAGGAATGCGGGGCACGGGATAAGTGGCGAGAGATGAGATGGATCAAGGATGCGGTACAACGTCGTTCTTCGCACCTGTGGCCCTGCGTCCTGCGTTCAACTCAAATCTCGCCGCTCCATGCCTGTACCCGCGTTCCTCTTCTGCATTCTGCATTAGCTGGAAAATCCGCATCCCGAATTGCCTTGCCTATTCGCGGTTAAACGCCAAAGCTTGTCCCGTCCCACACACTCACTCAATATGGGGTGTCTCATGGTTCGAACTTTGGTAAGCCGGCTCTCCACATTCGCCGCCTTTTGCGTGTTTGCGGGAAGCGCCGCGGCTCAGACGGGCAGTATTACGGGAAAAATTACAGATGCCGAGGGCGGCACGCCGGTGGTCGGCGCGCGCGTTACGGCCGTCTCCGGACTTCGTACGGCGGCGACAGTCGTCTCCGGCGATAACGGCGGGTTCAGGATCACCGGCCTCGCGGCAGGCACGTATTCCGTGTCCGTCACGCGCATCGGGTTCGAAGCCAAGCGCGTCGACGGCGTGAACGTCACCGGAACGGGGAACGTCACCGCCGATTTCGCGATGACCGAAATCTCCACCAAGCTCAACGAAGTCGTCACGACCGTCACGCGCGGCGCGACACCCGAAAAAATCCTCGACGCACCCGCGTCGATCTCGGTCGTCAACTCGGAACAGATCACCAACGTTCCAGCGGCCACGATCGCCGACTATCTCAAGACAACGCCCGGTCTCTCGGTCTCGACCGGCGGCATGATGCAGTCGAACATCGTCTCGCGCGGCTTCAACAACGCATTTTCGGGCGCGATGCTGATGCTGCAGGACTATCGCTTCACGGGCGTGCCGTCGCTGCGCGTCAACGTCCCCGCCCTGTTCACCGGCACGGACGACGACATCGAGCGGATCGAAGTCCTGAACGGTCCGGCGTCGGCGCTCTACGGACCGAACTCGGCAAATGGCGTGCTCCACATCATCACGAAGTCGCCGTTCACATCGCAGGGCACCACCGTCTCGGTCGACGGCGGTGGAAATGCGATGCTGCAGGCGAACTTCCGCAACGCCGGCGTCTTTGGCGACAACAAGTGGGGCTACAAGATTTCCGGTTCGTATTTCACCGCGACGGACTGGAAGTACAACGATCCGAATGAACCGGCGACGTACCCGGTCATCGCCGGCAGCGCGCGCTCAGGCCAGACGCTGACCCGCGATTTCGACGACAAGAAATATTCGGGCGAGTTCCGCCTCGACTACAAGCCGAACGCTGATTTCGACAACATCATCAACGCCGGCTACTCGAAGATTCTCAGCGGCATCGATATCACGACCGCGTTCGGCGCTGCGCAGGTTCGGAACTGGTCGTACACCAGCCTTCAGGATCGCCTCCGCTACAAGGGTTTCTTCGCGCAGATTTTCTACAACGCGAACAACTCCGGCAACAGCAGCTCGACCGATACGACCGGCACGTACTATCTCCGCACGGGTCTCCCGGTCGTCGACCGTTCGACGGTCACCGTTGCGCAGATCCAGCAGTCGTTCCAGATCGGCAAGGCGGCGATGGTCGCCGGCGCGGATTACATCTACACGCATCCGGTATCGGACTCGACGATCTTCGGCCGCAACGAAGGCTCGACCGATATTCACGAGCAGGGCGTGTACCTGCAGGGCACTGTGCCGCTGACGCCGAAGATCGATTTCATCGGCGCCGTACGCGGTGACCAGACGGATCGCCTGGCGGGATCGCAGTTCTCGCCGCGCGTCGCGTTCGTGTACAAGGCGAACGACAACAATAATTTCCGCTTCACCTTCAGCCGCGCGTTCAACTCACCGGCGAGCTTCGAGTACATGCTCGATCAGGTTTCGAATCCGAATCAGGCACCCGGATTCGCGCTGCGCGCGATTGGCAACCCGTCCAAGACCGGCTGGCAGTTCGCCCGCAACTGCGACGCGACGGTCAACGCCGGCATCTGCATGCACTCGCCGTGGGTCGCAGCGGGCCCGACGTCTTTCGTGTCGTCGACCTCTGCGAATGCGTTCCCCGGATTCGTGTCGCAGCTCGCGACGATCGCCGGTGCGCTTCCCGCGTCGACCTTCGCAAGCGCAGCCGATCCGACAGGAGCGGCAAGCAAGGCCGGCTTCATCGGCCTCGTCAACAGCCTCTCGCCAATCCTCAACTCGCTGCGGCCGACCGACGCACAGGTTGGCTCCGTGCTTCGCGTTGGCTCCACAGCCGTGCCGGTCAGCAGCGTGACCGACATCCAGCCGCTGATGGCGTCGTTCAACACGACATGGGAAGTCGGCTACAAGGGCATCATCAATAACCGCCTGCGCGTGGCGGTCGATGCCTGGTATCAGATCCGCGGTGACGTTGGCGCTCCGATCGGCCAGATCAACCCGCTGGTCTTCATGGATCCGACCAAGCTTCAGGCGTACCTCACGACGGCGCTTTCGCAGGGACTCGCCGCCGGCGGAGCATCGCCCGCTCAGATTCAGGCGACCCTCGCACAGGCACTTCCCGCGCTCGTGCCGATCATGGCCGGGCTGCCGCAGGGTGCGCTCGCCTTCACCAACACGAAGCTCGCACCCGATCAGTCGATCATCGCTTCGTACACGAACGGTGCCGGACAGATCGACGTGCACGGCCTCGATGTCGCACTCGACTATCAGCTCAGCGATGTCTGGATGCTCTCCGGGATGTACTCGGGGATGTCGCAGGTCGTCTGGACGCAGATTGGTGGTCCGGGCAATCCGCTGACGTCGAACTCGCCGAAATACCGCGCGTCGAGCACGGCGACATACACGAACAATGCCAGCGGCTGGTCGTTCAATGGCACGGTTCGCTATGCGGACGCCTTCCCGGTGAACTCGGGAACGTTCAGCTCATATTCGCCGAACCCGGCCGGCGGCGTTTCATACGCGCCGGTCCCGGCAAACACCGAGTTCGATCTCGGTGCATCGTGGCGTCTGCCGATCGCGCAGAATGTCACCTGGTCGCTCAACGTGTCGGATCTTCTCGACACGCGCGTGGCGACATTCGCCGGCGTGCCGCAGATCGGGCGGCTCATTGCTACGCGGGTGAAGTACAACTTCTAGTTGGAAGTCTGAAGTCTAAGATCTAGAGTCTAACGTCTGAAAACCCGCGGTTTGCGGTTCACAGCTGTGAACTGCGAACCGCGGGTTTTCAGACGTTAGACACATGACCTTAGACGCCAGACCTCTCGTGGTGGCTAACTTGATACCATGAACCCCCTGCTCGACCCCGCCGCGAAACTCGTCATCGCGCACCGCGGGAACTCGGCATTTTGTCCTGAGAACACACTCGCGTCGTTCGGGCGTGGAATGACGCTGGGTGCCGACGCGCTCGAGTTCGACGTCCGCGTGTCGCGCGACGGGCACGCGGTCGTCATCCACGACGCGACACTCGAACGCACGACTGACGGCTCCGGTCGCGTAGATGCGTGTGCACTTGCAGAGCTCCAGCGGCTCGACGCCGGATATCACTTCACCCGCGATGCCGGCCGGACATTTCCGTTTCGCGGCCAGGGGATCACGATCCCCACGCTCGAGCAGGCGCTGGCAACCTTCCCGGGCGTGCCGGTCATCCTGGAGATCAAGACGCGCAACGCCTCCGCAGCGGTGAAGCGCGTGCTGACCGCGGCGGGCGCGATGGGCCGGGTGCTCGTGGCGTCGTTCGACGATAGTGCGCTTGCACCGTTCCGCGGCACCGGCTTCACGCACAGCGCATCGCGGCGCGAGTTGGTTAAACTGTATGCAAGAGCGTTGCTGCCGGGCATGCCATCGCGCCTGCCGTTCATGGCGCTCGCGATTCCGCCCTCGTTCTGGGGAATTCCGATTCCCGTGCAACGATTCGCGCGAATGGCGCGACACTCGGGGCTGGCAACACACGTATGGACTGTCGACGACCCGGCCCGGGCGCGCGAATACTTGGCGGGAGCGGTCAACGGAATTATCACCAACGATCCGGAAACAATAATTGCGCGTTAGCCGAACGGGGCAGCTCCGCGTCCGCGCCTCAGACACCAGAAGCCTGACCAACAGACCAATGGCAGAGCCAGTCAAGAAAAAGAAAGTCAACTACGCGAACGCGTGGGCCGAAGCAAAAGTTCTGATGCAGCGGCATCGCAGTTCGCTGGCGATCGGCTTCGTGCTCATGCTCATCAGCCGCGTGGCGAGCTTCGTGCTCCCGCGCAGCACACAGTTCCTGATCGATAACGTGATCGGCAAGAACCGCCCGGATCTCCTCTGGCCGGTGGCGCTCGCCTGCGCTGGCGCGACGATCATCCAGGCGATCACCTCGTTCGCGAACTCGCAGGTCATCAGCGTCGCTGGTCAGCGCGCGATCACCGAACTGCGCCGCCGCGTCGAAGAGCACGTGATGCGCCTGCCGGTGAGTTTCTTCGACTCACAGCAGAGCGGCGTGCTTGTGCAGCGCGTAATGAGCGACGCCGAAGGGGTCCGCAATCTCGTCGGCAGCGGAATCATTCAGCTCGTGGGCGGCATGCTCACGGCGGTTGTCGCGCTCGTGTGGCTGTTCGTCGTGAACTGGAAACTCACCACCGCGACCATCGCACTCCTCGCGATGTTCGGCGGCGTGATGTCGTACGCGTTCAGCAAGCTGCGTCCGATTTTCCGCGAGCGGAGCAAGATCTACGCGGAGGTTTCGGGGCGTCTCGTGCAGGCGCTGGGCGGCGCGCGTGTGGTGAAGGTCTACACGGCCGAGAAGCGTGAAGAGATTGTATTTACCAAGGGCGCGAATCGTCTGTTCAGAAATATCGCCAGCACGATCACCGGCACCTCAATGGTTGGCGCGTTCTCGACGCTGATCGTCGGGGCCATTGGTGTGCTGATGTCGATTGTCGGCGGGCACGAGATCCTCGCGGGCCGCATGACGATCGGCCAGCTGTTCTTCTATATCATCCTCGTGGGCCTCGTCACGGTCCCCGTGATTCAGCTCGCCTCCATCGGCACACAGATCACCGAAGCGTTCGCCGGGCTCGACCGCATTCGCGACATCATGCAGACCCCGACCGAGGATGCGGACGATGCGAATCGTGCGCCGCTCAAATCGGTCGACGGCGACATCGAGTTCAAGGATGTCTGGTTCGAGTATCGCGAGAATCTGCCGGTGATCAAGGGCGTGAGCTTCGTCGCGAAGGAGGGCACGACGACGGCGCTGGTGGGATCGAGCGGCTCGGGTAAGAGCACGCTGATCTCGCTTATTATGGCCTTTGCCCGCCCACAGAAAGGATCGATTATCGTCGCCGGCCGCGACTTGGGCGACATGCGTCTCAAGGATTATCGCGCGCACATGGGCGTGGTGCTCCAGGACAACTTCCTGTTCGACGGTACCATCACGGACAACATCGCGTTCTCCAAGCCGGGCGCGACGATGGACGAGATCAAAGCCGTCGCGCACGTCGCGCACTGCGACGAGTTCATCGCCGGATTTCCCGATAAGTACGACACGATCGTCGGTGAGCGCGGCGTAAAGCTGTCCGGCGGTCAGCGTCAGCGCATTGCAATCGCCCGTGCGATTCTCGCCGACCCGAAAATCCTGATTCTCGACGAAGCCACGTCGAGTCTCGATTCAGAGAGCGAACAGGAAATCCGCGACGGTCTTCGTGCGCTGCGCACGGGTCGCACGACGTTCGTGATCGCGCACCGTCTCTCGACCATCCAGAGCGCCGATCAGATTCTCGTGCTCGAGCATGGGGAAATTGTGGAGCGCGGCCGTCACGCGGAACTTCTCGCGCGCAACGGCCGCTACAAACAGCTCTACGACAAGCAGTATCAGATCGAGCGCGATCAGTTCATCAATCCGGGCGAAGACTACACCGCGGCGAAACCGATCTAGTGCGAGTTAGTTCTCCAAGATCACGGGGCCTTTTTGCCCGTGATCTTGGAGCCGTCGTTCGCCATCGACCACTCGCCGGTGATGTCGTCGCCGGTGATGATCATCGAGATAACCGCTTCGCTGCCATCCGGCGCCGTGAGCGACAGCTTCACTTTGTTCCCCGTAACGGTGACCGAGGTAACTGGGAGCGGCGGGATACCGTCTCCGTTCACGGTGCCGCCGTACGTGCCGTCGGTCCGCTTGTCGATGCGCGTGGTAGTTGTCATCGCGTTGCCCTGCGCCGTGAGGTAGACGGTGTAGGTCCCGACCGGATCGATATCCTTGGTGCTGTCCTTTGAAGCGGCCGGTGCCGGCTTGTCCGGAATGGCCTGTGCTGCCACAATGCGCGGCGCCGCGCTGGCAATGGTCGCGGCGGCGGCGAGGAACAGAATTCGTGTTTTCATGGTCGCCGAATCTCGGTTGAATGGTGTGTGACTGTGGCCCTGACGGTGGCCGGTAGCTTCGCAAAGTTGGCGACGAAGCGCGTCGCGCGCCATCGTTCTGGCGGCTCGAATCGCACCATTCGCCCCTATGGATGACCATAAGACACTGCTAAACCTCCGGGAGTTCGAATCGGCCGCCGCGGCGCGACTCCCCAAGATGGTTTTCGACTACTACGCCGGCGGCGCCGGTGATGAGGTTACCGCCCGCACCGCACATGACGCGTGGGATGCGATCTCCATTCGCTACCGCGTGCTGCGCGACGTCTCGCAGCGGAATCTCGCGGTGAAAGTGCTGGCCGACGACCTGGCCTTTCCTGTCATGGTCGCGCCAATGGCCTTTCAGCGGCTCGCGCATCCTGACGGCGAGCTCGCAACCGCTCGCGCCGCCGCCGCGATCGGCGCCGGAATGATTCTCTCCACCATGGCGACCACGTCGATCGAAGATGTGCGCGCCGCCGCAAAAGGCCCCCTCTGGTTCCAGCTCTACATCTATCGCGATCGCGAAGCGTCGCGCGCGCTGGTCGAGCGCGCCGAGCGCGCGGGGTGCACCGCGCTCGTACTGACCGTTGACTCGCCGCTCTTGGGCCGGCGCGAGCGCGATGTGCGCAACGGATTTCACGTTGGGCCGGAGTTCACGGTGCCGAATCTCACCGGCGACCCGCGCGCAGCCCTCGCCGCGTCGGCCGCACACGGCAATCCTCATGGCCGGAATGAATCCGCACTCGCGCGATTTGTCGAAGACCATTGGGACGCGTCGATTTCCTGGAGCGATGTCGCGTGGCTCCGCTCGATTACCAAGTTGCCGGTGCTCGTGAAAGGCGTCGTGCGCGGCGATGACGCGGCGCTCGCGCTCGACCATGGCGCCGCCGGCGTGATTGTTTCGAATCATGGCGGGCGTCAGCTCGACACCTCAATCGACAGTGCACGCGCGCTGCGTGAGGTCGCCGACGCGATGGGCGGGCGCGGCGCGCTGTTGGCAGATGGCGGAATCCGGCGCGGCACCGACGTCATCAAGGCGCTCGCGTGCGGCGCGAACGCTGTGCTGCTCGGCCGGCCCGTTCTGTGGGGTCTCGCCGTTGGCGGCGCCGAAGGCGTACAACATGTGCTGCAGCTGCTGCGTGATGAGTTCGATCTCGCGCTTGCACTAACCGGATGCCGATCCGCGGCCGAACTTACGCGCGACCTCTTGAGTTTCTAAAGCGTTGTTTTTGCCCGAACCCGGAATCGAACGAACATGACCTGGCCGCAGCGCTACGACCCGATGGGTTCGGCAGTCCTCTCCACGCTCGTCGCGCTCGCACCTGTGGTCCTGCTGCTCGGACTGCTCGCGACGCGGCGAGTGCGCGCGGAATGGGCCGCACTCGTCGGACTCGCCGCGTCGATCTCGGTGGCCGTCTTTGCGATAGGCATGCCCGCGGGCATGGCGCTGCGCGCCGCGGTGTTCGGCGCGGCATACGGCCTCTTTCCGATCGGCTGGATTCTACTCAACGTAATTTTTCTCTACCGCCTCACAGTTGAACAGGGCGCGTTCGGCGTGCTCCAGCGAAGCATTGCGCAGCTGACCACCGACAAACGTCTTCAGCTCGTGCTCATCGCGTTTGCGTTCGGCGCGTTCTTCGAGGGCGCGGCGGGATTCGGAACGCCGGTGGCCGTCACCGCGGCATTGTTGATCGGGCTGGGATTTTCGCCGCTCGAGGCGTCGGGACTCTCGCTGATCGCGAACACCGCGCCCGTCGCGTTCGGCGCGCTCGGCACGCCGCTCATCGCGCTCCAGGGTGTGACGGGCCTCGACATGCACGAACTCTCCGCGCAGGTCGGCCGTCAGCTTCCCGTCTTCAGCGTGATGATTCCATTCTGGCTCGTCGCCGTCTACGCCGGCTTCGGCAAGATGATGGAAGTGTGGCCCGCGCTCGCGGTCGCCGGAATTTCGTTCGCGGTGCCGCAGTATCTCATTTCCAACTTCCACGGGCCGTGGCTCGTCGACGTCGGTGCGGCGCTCATCTCGATGGGGTCGTTCGCACTTTTCCTTCGCGTGTGGCGCCCCGCCGGCACCGAGCGCATTACGGCGCGCGAGACCGACATTCCTCGCGCGGCAATGCTGCGCGCGCTCATGCCGTGGGCGCTCCTCTGCGTGATCGTGTTCGCGTGGGGAACGCCGCAGGTGAAGGCGTGGCTCGATTCGGTCTCGATCGGAAAATTCCCGATTCACGGGCTCGATCTTCAGGTGCTGCGCGTGCCGCCGGTCGTAACCGCGGCGAAACCAGAGCCGGCCGTGTTCACGCTGAACTGGCTGAGCGCGAGCGGCTCTGGAATCGCGCTCACGGCAATCATCGCCGGCATCCTCATGGGATGCACACCGTCGCAGATGGCGCGCGCATACGGGGGAACGCTCAAGCGGATCGGGCCATCGCTTCTAACAATTTCGGCGATGATGGCGCTCGGCTACGTCACGCGCTATTCGGGAACAGACGCGATCCTCGGCATCGCGTTCGCGCATGCCGGCGTGCTCTATCCGTTCTTCGGCACATACCTCGGCTGGCTCGGCGTCGCGCTCACCGGCTCGGATACGTCGTCGAACGTTTTGTTCGGCGGGCTGCAGGTGGTCACCGCGCATCAAGTCGGTGTCAGCCCCGTGCTCATGGCGGCGGCGAACAGCTCCGGCGGTGTGATGGGAAAAATGATCGACGCCCAGAGCATCGTCGTCGCCGGCACAGCGACGCAGACGCGCGGAATGGAAGGCGCGATCCTGCGCTACGTATTCCGCCACAGCCTCGCGCTCGTCACGCTCGTGGGGATTTGGGTGATGCTGCAGGCCTATGTATTTTGAGTTGATATGAGCTTCACGGTTCTCGGATCACTGCGTCGTCTCGACGAAAGCCGTCACCGCGCCGAACTGTATCGGGCATGGAGCATCGGACTCGCGGCCGGATTGACGTCGAATGTGGCGCTCGACCATATGGGCCGGATCGCATTCCCATCGGTCGAGGAAGCGCGGCGCTATCTCGTGGTCGGCACGGGACAGGGAAAATCGGTCACCGCGCTCGTGAAGGCCCGCCCGAATCTGCTTGCGCCGTTCGAGGGCGCTGTGCTCACCGCCGGCGATGAAAGCGGAACGCTGAACCAGTCGCTGCAGTTGCTCACGAACTTCTACGCCGGCGAGTTCAAGCGGGCACTCAAGATTCGAAACTCCATGCTCTACCCGGTTTTTGCGGGGCTCGTCGCGTCATTCGGTCTGCCGTTCGTGGTGCTGCACAAGAGTCCGGTCAAAACGTATGTAACCGCGATCATCGTGCTGCTCGTCGCGTTCTTGCTCATGGGCGGCGTGTTCATTTCGATTCTCGCGTCGATTTTACTCAACACGCGTGCCATGTCTCGCGCACGCTTCGCGCGCGTGCTGTCATCGACGATCGAGGCCGGACTCCCGCTGGGCCGCGCAATCCGTCTGTCTGTGGATGCGTCGGGAAACAGGGGATTGCTCGAGCATATCAAGAAACGCTCGGAGCGCGAACTCTCGACTACGCCGCTCGCAAAAATATTCGAGGGGTGCGAAGACATTCCCGCGGCGCTTCTGTCACAGCTAATGATCGCCGACGCGACCGGCGACTATAAGAACACCCTCGTCGCCTACGCCCGCGACCTGGAGCTACGCGAGAAGTAACCCCTCACGCCTCGCTGATCTTCCCCCTCATCCTTCGCCCGTCCCTGCAGTCTTAAGGCCTTCCCCCGGCCTTCCACTCCGGCTTCGGCCCATCCGTCAGCAGCCTCACTGCCTTGGCCCCTGCATTGATCACGCCGGCCATGTGTACGAAATCGACCTTCGTTATGTCGTCCGACGGTTGGTGATAGTCGCTGTGCAAGTTGAATGATGAAAGCGTGTGCGCCGGAATCCCGCGCATCGCGAACGCGATGTTGTCGCTGCGTTCAAAGAACCGCTGATCCAGGCGTTTGTCCGGCACGATCGGAATTCCGTTCGCCGCGAGTTCGTCACCCATCGTCGAGCGCTCGTATCCCGTGAGCCACGCGCGACCGACGCCGCCGGCGAGTGAGTCCGGGCGGCCGATCATTTCGATTTCGAGATTTGCAGCCATTTGCTCGAGTGGAATGGCCGGATGCGCGATGTACCAATTGGTGCCGAGCAGTCCGACTTCCTCACCCATCATCGCCGCGAACACCACCGTGCGCTTCGGTTTCGGTCCCTTGAGCATCTGCCGCGCGATCTCGAGAACCGCGGTGACGCCGGACGCGTCGTCGTCAGCGCCGTTATAAATCGAGTCGCCTTTCACCGGGCGGCCAATGCCGAGGTGGTCATAGTGGCCGTCGACGAGCACGTACTCGCTTTTCAGTTTGGGATCTGAGCCGCGGATCACACCGATCACATTCACGGCCGGACGGCGCCGCGACGCCGGCACCGAGTCCAAATCCGCGAAGCTCGGGTGCACGCGCAGTGCGGCGCGCAACGGACCGTCCATTGGAACGGCGATCATCTTGGTGCTGTCCTGCGGATTTCGAATGCGCCGCATCGGCTTCATCGAGTCGACGGCGAGCGGCACACGCTGAAAATATCCGCTGTCGCCAAGCGGCTCGAGCCCGATCTTTTTCATCTCGCCCGCGATGTACCGCGCCGCGCGCTGTCCTCCGGGCGATCCGCTCGCGCGCCCCTCCATCGAATCGTCTGCGAGCGCGGAGAGAATGCGCCGAACGTCGGCAGGCGTCGTGGTCGGGCCACCCTGAACCGGAGTGGAACTGCTCGCGGTTAGTCCAGCCACCGCGGCGAATGCGAGCAGAACAGCGGAGAGTCGTTTCGTCATGCGATTGAATTTCACGGGAAACCTTGCCCCGCGCCAGCCGGAATCGCACAATGCGGCGATGCCAATTGTCCCGGTCACCGTACCGCCCCTCGGCGACGCCGTCGCGAGGCGAGGCAACGCGCTCACGCGTGCGCTCGCCACGACCGCCATGCGGCTAACCGGCTGGCGGATCGAGGGCACGTTTCCCAACGTGCCGCAATTCGTCGTCATAGTGGCGCCCCACACGTCGAACTGGGATTTCTTCGTGGGCGTCATGGTGATGTTCGCGATCGGATTTCGCGGCACGTTTCTCGGCAAGCACACGCTCTTTCGCTGGCCGGTCAGCGTTGTGATGCGCTGGCTCGGTGGCGTTCCGGTGGATCGCTCTTCTTCGCACAACGTGGTGCAACAGACCATCGACTACTTCGAGTCGCGACCGCAGCTGCTCCTCGCGCTCTCGCCCGAGGGAACGCGCAAGAAACTTCCCGCGTGGCGCACCGGATTCTGGTACGTCGCGAAGGGTGCGGGCGTGCCGATCGTGCCGGCGGCGTTCGACTATCCGGCAAAGCGGGTCCGGATATTCTCGCCGATCCAACCCGGCGAGGATATCGCCGCCGATATCGCAAAGTTGCAAACGCACTTCAACGCGCAGATGGCGCGGCACCCGGAGCGGTATTGATGGAGCTCTTCACCGCTCCGCGCCCGGACCATTCGCCGCCCGAAGGGCTCAGCAGCGAAGAACTCGCGCAGGCGATCGACTCGCTGAGCCGCAAACTGCGCTCCGTGCGAGCGTCGCTGCGCACCGCGCGGCTCGCCGGACTGGCCGTTTTCGTGCTGATCATCGGGATCGGCTTCATCCTGCTCTGGGTGGGTCCCGAACCATTCCTGCCGCGAATCTTCGAGAGCGGTGACGTGGTGACCGTCCCGACGTTGCTCGGGTGGTGGATGGCGGTGATTCTCGCCGCGCTGTTTGTCGGCATCGTGAGCTACCGGGTCTTCGCGCACCGCCAGCAGGTTGTGCGTGGCTGGGTACACAAGTCGCACGATCTCGAGCGCAGACTGGATCACGCGGAGTCGGAGGCGCGCCGCCGCACGAAAGCGTAGTTTGATAGGGATATGACAGGCGTTGCGGCCAAAGCACTCCAGAGCGCCGGCACCCGGCGGCCCCTTTTTATAGGGATCGTGTACGGGCTGACGGTGATTGCCACCACCGGAATCATCGGCGGCACGGTGCTCATCGCGACACGTCAGGTCCTGCTCGACAACGAACGCGAATATCTCCGCGCGAGCGCGAAAACGGCGGCCGCGATCATCGACGCCGATCTCCTGGCGTCGATCACGCGCCCGGATCAGGAACATTCGCGCGAATACGCGGCCGCGGTGCGCCCGCTCTTCGCGCTCGACAGCGTCGACAACTCCATCGTCCATATCTCAACCGCGATCGTGCATGGCGACTCGATGCACGTTGTGCTCGATGCGTCGGCGGTCGGAGCGCACAGTCCCGACGGCCTCCTCGCGCACAAAAACGTCGGCACTGCCTTGGTCGCGACGCCGGAGGCGCAGCTCGCCTGGGCCGCAAAGAAGACGTACGTCTCTGAAAAGCAAACGGCATCGTCGTGGGGCGACGCACTCGACGCGAGCGCGCCGCTGCTCGCGCACGACGGGCGCCTTGTTGGTGTCGTCAACCTCACCCTGAGCCTCGATCACTACCGCGCGCAGATCAAGCAGCTCGACAACATCGTGTTTATCGGCGGTGCGATCGGCGTGCTGCTCGCATGGCTCAGCGGACTCGCAGCGTATCGCGTGGAGCGCTCACGGCGCGCGGCAGAAATCGAACTCACCAACGCCAAGCTCGCCGCCGAGGCGAGCGCGAGTGCGAAAGGCGAGTTCCTCGCCAACATGAGCCACGAAATCCGCACGCCGCTGCACGGCGTGCTCGGCATGAGCGAAGCGATGCTCGGCTCCGTGCACACCGAGGCGGACCGGCGCTCGCTTGAAGTGATCAACAAGTCGGCGTCGTCGCTGCTCGTGATCCTCAATGACATTCTCGACTATTCCAAACTCGAGGCGGGCCGTGTCGAGCTGGTGAACGCGCCGTTCGATCCGCGTGCGCTCGTAGACGACGTCGTCGATCTGTTCGCCGTGAAAGCGTCGGAGCAGGGGCTGGAGATCGCCGTGCGCGAATCGCTGCGCGCCGAACGCTGGCCGCTTGGCGACGCGTCGCGGCTGAAACAGGTGTTGCTCAATCTCGTCGGCAACGGCGTGAAATTCACCGCCGCTGGAAGCGTCCGGATCGACCTCGAGAGCGTGATGATCGGCCGCAAAACCATCGCGGTCCGTGTTGCGGTGCGCGACACCGGAATCGGCATCGCGCCGGAAACACAGCAGCGCTTGTTCGAACAGTTCGAACAAGGCGAGGCGTCCACGTCGCGGCGCTTCGGCGGCACCGGTCTCGGACTCGCCATCTCACGCCAGCTCGTGATGCTCATGGGCGGAACGCTCACCGTAAAGAGCACTCTCGGTGAAGGATCGGAGTTCTGCGTCGATCTCCAGCTCCCGATTTCATCCGTCACGCGTGAACAGTCGCTCGCGCCGAAGCTTCCGGTTGGCGCGCGCGCGCTGGTGTGCTGCGCGCTGCCGCTCACGCGCGAGGCCGTGATCGCAATGCTCACGCGCGCCGGCGTTACCGCGGAGCCGGCTGCATCGCAGGAGGCTGCGGTTGCGCGGCTCAAGTCAGGTGCACGTTTCTCGTGCGTGTTTGCGGACGCGCCGCAAGCGGGCGATCCCGCGCCGTCGCCGTTCGCCAACGGCGCGGTGCCGCTGATCCTGATCACCGCGCTCCACGAGCCGCTGAACAATTCGGCGCTCTCGACTCTGGGCGCAGCCGGTCAGCTCCGCCGCCCGGTTCGCGAGGATCACCTCGATGCGATCCTTGTCGATCTCTCGACCGGCCGTCTTGGCGCGAAAGTAAAGGAGCCGACGGGCGCGGCCGCCACCGGCGCAGCGCGCGAGGCATCGGCCGCACCTTCACGCATACTCGTCGTGGATGACGTCGAGTTGAACCTGATGGTCGCGCGCGCAATGCTCGGATCGCTTGGCGCGAAAGTCACCAGTGCCGGCGGCGGTGCGCTCGCGCTCACTGAGCTCGCGCGCGAGCGCTTCGATCTCGTGCTCATGGACTGTCACATGCCCGAGATCGACGGTTATGAGGTCACACGGCGGGTGCGCCAGTCGACCGGGCCGAACGCAAAAACTCCGATCGTCGCGCTCTCTGCGAGCGCGTTTGAAGAAGACCGCCAGCGCGCGCTCGAAGCGGGCATGAACGACTTCGCTCCTAAACCAATCGAGCTCAACGGGTTGCGCGCGGTGCTGCAGACTTGGATTCCGGGCTACGAGTCCGGGCCCGAGAAAAAAGCCGCGTCTTCGGCCGCATAGGATCATCGCCGGGCCCGCTGCGGCGCAGTCGGTACTTTTTTCAGTTTCGCGGAGTACATGTAGTTATGCCCAACCGTGCCGCCGTACTGTTGCTCGCCGTGCTCGCGTCCGCTCCCTCCATTGCGCACGCGCAAATCCTCCGCGATCCGGGCAACGTTGCGTCGGCGCCGACGGATCCGAGTTCGCCATCCGGTGTGATTTCCGTCAAACGCGCGCAGGAACTGTTCGAGAGAATGCACCTCGACAGCCTGCCGAGCGCGCGGACGGGACGTCCCGCACAGTGCGACGAACAGGTCGGGAACGTCTGCTACTGGTACGACGAAAAAGCGCCCCCGTCACCGCTCGAGCCGCTGTCGATCAAGCGCCACCGCGACGACCTGATTTCACTGCTCGATTCCGCCGCCATCCACGCGCCGGCCGACCGATGGGCTGCCGAGCAGCGCGTTCGCTATCTGACCGACGCCGGCCGCTTCGACAGCGCGTACGCCGCGGCGAAAGAGTGCAAAGTCGGCGGCTGGTGGTGCGATGTGCTTCAGGGATTCTCGCTGCACCTGCTCGGCCGGTACGCAGAGTCCGAGAAGGCGTACAACCACGCGCTCACGCAGATGCTTCCGCGCGACCGCTGCGAGTGGCAAAGCATCGACCTGTTCATCGACGATGACACGCGGCAGCAGTACCGGCGCTTTCCCTGCGACAATCCCGGTCGCGTGGAGTTTGAAAATCGCGTCTGGTATTTCGCGCGCACGCTCTATTCGCTCGACGGCAACGATTCGCGCACGGAACACTTCGCGCGCAAGACGATGGAGATGATGCTGCGCGATGCGCCGGGCATCACCGTCACCGATTCGCAGGAAGACGATCTCGAACTGATGCTTCGCTTTGGCTGGCCGCGCGCATGGGGCGTCAGCATGTCGAGCAGCCGCTCGAGCGGATTCTCGATGGGACGGCCGCGCGGACCGGGCGGTGGCCGCGGGGAGGTCATCCGCGATGTCACGAGCTACGAACCAACTCCGGCGTACCGCTACGTGCCGCCGGGCTTCGTGCTGAACGATCCCGCACATTCTGATTCATCGAACTGGCGGCTGCAGCTTCCGCCGGTGATCGCGCGCTATTCGCCAACGTACGCGCTCTCGCTCACGCCGCTCGAACATCAGAAGGCGATGTTCAAGCGCGGCGATACCGCGCTCGTGGTGATGGCGTACGATGCGCGCGTGACGAAGCAGCTCGCGGGTGGAAAGCTCACGGCCGCACTGGTGGTGTCACCGAGTGAAAAACCGGCTGATTACGGCAAGATCATTCACGACGCGCCGGAAACCGGAGTGCTCGTCGCCCGCGCGCCGTGGGGCCCGCTGCTGATGAGCGCGGAGGTGTACGATCCCGCGAAGCGCGCCGTGGCGCGTGCGCGTTACGGCGTGAACCCGCCGTTCGCCGTCGGCACGCGCGTCACGCTGTCGGACCTGCTCTTTTACAAACCATACGGCCACTTCCCGGTATCAGTGGAAGAGGCCGCACCACACGCAGATCCCACCGAACGTTTGCACGCGAACGACAAGCTCGGCGTGTACTGGGAATCGTACGGGACCGATCCAAACGGCGAGAAGATGAAGATCTCGCTGACCGTCGTGCGCGAGGTTGAGGAGAGCGGATTCTTCAAACGCCAGGCGCAGGCACTGAAGCTTTCGCACGAAGCAACGCCGGTGGTGGTTTCGGTTGAGGATCTGTCTGCGCGCGGCGTGAGCACATCGCCGCGTTCACTCGAGCTCGATATTCACACGCTGACGAAGGGGTCGTACATCGTGCAGCTGGAGATCGAAGTTGCCGGCCAGTATGTCGTGCGGGCCGAGCACCGGATCGAGATTGTCGGACCCTGATCAGTGGGTCAGGGCGTAGACGATAAAGTTCACGCCCATTTTGTACGCCTCGTTTGATTCCGCAACCGGCTTGAACCCGCGCGCCGAAAACTCCCAGTAGTTGGAGACATCGGTGTTGAAGTTGATCATCACCATCAGCCGTTTTTTCGGATCGTTGTCCTCGTAGACTCCGCGAAATATCGGACGGCCGCGGTCGTAATCCTGCGGCACGATGTCGAACGAGTTGATATCGAAAAACGAGTGGAAGATCGGATTGGCCGGCGTGAGATCCACCACACGGGCATCCGGCAGAACGCGTTTCATCTGCGTGGTGAAGGTCGCCCATCCCTGAAAGCTGTCGCGCCCGTCGTCACGGAAATCGTCGAAAATGATGAAGCCGCCCTTCTTGAGATATGCGCGGAGGCACTCGGCTTCCTTGTCGCTCATGCCCCAGTAGTCGGCCTCCGCCATGTACGCGACCGGGTATTTGAACAGCTGCGGGTCGTCCGGCGCGATCACCGTGCTGTGATCGAGCAGCGGGTGCAGCGCGCTGATCTCACTGACGATGCGCATCAGATTCCGCTCGGAGTCCGGATAGCCGTGCGCCCACGCGGGCATGCCGCGGTAGTAGTAGCCGATCGGGCTGTTCGTCGTAAAACTGAGCCGCACCAGCGAGAAGCGGCCATCGTAAGGGATCTTCTCGATTGCGGGATCGACCCGGAACCCCGGATTGAACCCGCGCCCGCCCCGCTGCGCAACAAGCGGCGCGCTGAGAAGCGTGACCAACACCAGCGCGTGCGAAAGGCGACTCCGTAGCATGGCTGAATCATACCCCCGATTTCAAAAGAGTGTACGGTGTCGTCCGCAGCTTGTCGCGTTCGCCGGCAGCGCAGAGTAACCGGCAAGAAGGCGCAGGAACAATGTTCCCGCGCGTTCAGTCTTAACATCTGGCGCCCCAACGCGTCATCACCGCGAATGAGGTTTGGTTTGCTTTGGGTTTGTTTTGGGTTTGTTTTGGCGCGACGAGGCGCGGATCTGCATTCCAGATTGGAGTCTTCGATGAACCGGTTCCGCCTAACCAGCACCCTGTCCGCGCTATCGTTGTGCTTGATTGCCGCCGCCTGTGAGAGCAGCAGCGGCGTCACCACCGCCGCCGGCGGCGGGACAAGCACGATCAAGATCAATCCGTGCGGCATCACTGGCACGCTCACGCTTACCGTCGCGACCGCGGCACGCGCCGACTGCAGCGCGGGCGGCACGTCGCTTACGCTCGCCGGTGGCGGTGCGAGCTATTACATCGTGCCGCAGTTCGCGACCGATCAGGCCGCCGTCGCGCTCTTGAACTATCAGCTGTTTACGGGGAGCGTTGCGACGGCGTCGGTCTCGGCGAGCCGGATTGCTGCGCAGCGCATCGCGACCCTGAGCACAAATGCGGCTGCGACCGGCGGCCTCCCCAAAGGCAGAAGGCTGTTCGCGCAGCGCGCGGCGGAAAAAGCGCTGTTCGCACGAGCCGCGCGGAGATCGCCGGCGTCAACGCTGCATGCGTCGCTGCAAGGTCCGGTCAGCGCATCGATCAGCCGCGCGGTTTTGCCCACACCCGCGGTCGGCAGTATTCGCAGCTTTCACGTCGCGAGCAGTTTCACGGTCGACTCGTGGGCGACGGTCGGCGCGAAGCTCGCGTACGCGGGCGCGAACGTGCTGATCTACATCGATACGCTTGCACCTGCGAACGGATTCACGCCGGCGCAGCTGACGAACTTCGGTGTGCTGTTCGACCAAACGCTCTATCCGATCGACACCGCCGCGTTCGGCGGGCCGTCGGACCAGGACAACAATGGCCACGTCATCATGCTGATGACGCCGGTGGTGAACGCCGACACGCCGACCGCAACCTGCAACTCGCAGGGCTTCGTTGCAGGGTTCTTTGATTCGGGTGACTTCGGTGGGAACGGCGCGAATTCGAATAACGGCGAGATCTTTTATTCGATCGTGCCGGACACGCTCGGAACGGTGAGCTGTGCCCACGGCGTCGGCAAAGTCGGCGTCGATGTTCCCGGCACCTTTCTCCACGAGCTTCAGCATCTCATCAATTATTCACAGCATGTGGTCGTGAGCGGCGGCGCCGCGTCGTCGAGCTGGCTCGACGAGGGCATGAGCATCGTCGCCGAGGAGCTCGGTTCGGTCTATTACGAGAACAAGTGTCCGCCGCCGGCATGCCGCAGCAGTTCGGCGCAGCTTTTTCCCGATTCGTCGCAGGGATTCATTCAGGATTTGCTCTACGATTCGTATCAGTACGCTCTCCTTCCCGACACCGCGACGATCACGCTGAGTACCGACGACGAGAACGGTTTCTCGTGGCGCGGAGGCGCGTGGCTCTTCGCGCGCTGGCTGGGAGACCAAATGGGAAGTACCGTTTACAAGCAGCTTGAACGGGGTCCCTCGAACGCACTCACCGACGTGCAGACAGTCACGGGCCAGACGTTCCAGACACTTTTCGCCAACTTCGGGCTGTCGCTCTATACCGACAGCCTGCCGGGTCTCCCGCGCAACACGGCGCCAGCGGCGAATCGTTTTGTGTCGCGCAACGTGAAGGCACTGTGGGCCAGACTCTTCGCCACGTCAGGCGGAGCCGGGAGCGGCATCCCGCTGCAAACGCCGATAACGCTTTCCGCAATCGGGACCGACAGCTCTTCGTTCGTGCTGCTCCCCGGCACCATGACGTTTTTCCGAATCGATACACCGGCATCGTCGTCGACCGTCACGATTCAGTTTTCAGCACCGGGCGGCCTGCCATTTTCTCCCGCGCTCCACGCACAGATGGCCGTCTTCCGACTACCGCCGGGGCAATGACATCACAGCCGATGCTGATCGCTGTTGAAGCCACACGCCTGCAACGCGAAGTGCGTGGCATCGGCCGGTACGTCAGGGCGATCCTTCCGCGGCTCGTTGCGCAGCGCCCCGGATTGCAGTTGGTGCTGTTCGCCAAAACGCGCGGCGGCGTCACGGCGCTCGCAGAATCGATGTCGCGCGATCCGCAGCTGTGCGGCAACGTCACGGTTCGGCACGTGCGCGAAATGGCGCGCACACCGGCGGATCTCCACTGGTTTCCGTGGAATGTCATCGGACCGGTGCCGCGCAGCGGCGCGTCCGTTGTGACGGTGCATGACATCGCGCCCGTCGCGATGCCGGATCCGCGCTGGCTTGCGTGGAGAAAAAATCTGCGCTGGCGCATGCGCTTCAGGCGCTCGGCGCGCATGGCCACGCTGCTGCTCGCCGATTCCGCCTTCACCGCCGCAGAAATCCAGCGCGTGCTCGGTGTGGGTGCAGACCGGATTCGCGTCGCATTGCTCGCGGCAGACGACTTCGCCATGACATCGTCGGCGGATGATTCGGGTGCGCTCGAGCGGCTCGGCGTGCGTGCGCCGTACGTGCTCGCCGTCGGCGCGGCCGAAAAGCGAAAGAATCACGGGCTGCTCGAGCGCGCGATGCGTTCGGTAGTCGCCGCACATCCGGGAACCACGCTCGTACTCGCCGGCCCCCGGCGCCGCACGAGCGCGCCGTCGCCTGATACCGTGTGGATGCAAACGCTCGGATTCGTGAGCGACGCGGAACTCACCGCGCTGTATCGCAATGCCGCCGCGCTCGTGATGCCGTCGACGTACGAGGGATTCGGGCTTCCGGTTCTCGAAGCGATGCGGCTCGGCACACCGGTGATTTGCGCACGCGCGTCATCGCTGCCCGAAGTTGCCGGCGATGCCGCGCTCTGGGTGAAGCCCGACGATCACGCGGAGCTCGCGGCCGCGATCTCAAGCGTTCTCGACGATCGAACGCTTCGCGCTGCACTCAGCGCGGGCAGCCTTCGTCAGGCACGTACGTTCAGCTGGGACGATACGGCGAGAAACACCCTCAACGCATTCGACGAAGCGCACGAACTGTACCGTCTCGCGCAGCTCGCCGGCGCACCGGCGTCGCAGATGATCAGCGCGACTGCCTGAGGAAACGCTCGGCGACTTGTTCGAGCCTGTCGTCGCCGTCGGCGCGCGCTCGCTCCAGCCGGCGCTCGACAAACGCCCGGAGCTTCGGTTCACCCCACGAGTAGCCGGTCGCCTCTTCTGCTTCGAGCACTTCGCTCACGCGCGCACCCTCGAGCAATGCGGCGGCCGCCGCCTCATCGTACGACGGGTCGTCACGCGGCGGCAGCGCCCAGTTGCGGCGCGGCTTCGGCGTCTCGTGATCCTCTTTCGTGAAGGCGCGGGACATGCGGCGGGCGACGAGTGAGGGGACGGCGACGGGCCACGAGTGCGGGGGAGATTATAGTATATCCATCTCCTACTTCGCGTGATCGTGAATCGTGACCGGACTCTTTGACGAACTGAAAATTCGAGGCGTCACGCTGCGGAATCGCATCGCCGTGTCGCCGATGTGCCAGTACTCGTGCGTCGATGGCATGGCGACGGACTGGCATCTCGTGCATTTGGGAAGCCGTGCGGTTGGCGGTGCGGCGCTCGTGTTCACCGAGGCGACTGCCGTGACCCCCGAAGGACGGATCTCGCCGCAGGACCTCGGCATTTGGAATGACGCGCAGGCCGATGCGCTCGTGCGAACTGTCGCGTTCATTCGCGAACAGGGCGCGGCAGCGGGAATCCAGTTCGCGCACGCGGGACGCAAAGCGTCAATGCGCCGCCCGTGGGATCTGCCTGGTGTGGTGCCGGAATCAGAAGGCGGCTGGGCACGAGTTGGTGCGCCGAGCGCGATTCCCTTCTCCGATACGTTTCTCGTTCCTCACGAAATGACCGCGGGTGAAATCGCCGATGTGACTGCGGCGTTCGTCGCGGCTGCGCGGCGGTCACTCACTGCGGGGTTCGATGTCATAGAATTGCACGGAGCGCACGGCTATCTGCTGCACGAGTTTTTATCGCCGCTCAGCAACACGCGCACCGACCGCTACGGCGGATCATTCGAAAACCGTACGCGACTGCTGCGCGAAGTTGTCACCGCCGTTCGTGCCGTGTGGCCCGAAACACATCCGCTGTTCGTGCGCATTTCAGCGACCGACTGGGCGGAAGGCGGCTGGGATTTGCCGCAGTCGATCGAGCTCTCGCGCGCGCTAAAGCAATTGGGTGTCGATATGATCGACACATCATCCGGTGGAAATGTTGCGACCGCGACGATTCCGCTCGGACCGGGTTATCAGGTGCCATTCGCCGAGGCGATCCGTCGCGACGCTGGAATCGCGACGGGCGCCGTCGGGCTGATCACAGATGCAGAGCAGGCCGAGCAGGTGATTCAGAGCGAACAGGCGGATATGGTCCTGCTCGCGCGTGAGCTGCTGCGGGATCCGTACTGGCCGCTCGCGGCGGCTCAGGAGCTCGGACAGAACATTGCGTGGCCGGCGCAGTATCTCCGTGCCGGGCCGAAAGGGGCGCCGAGGCGGAACTAATTGACGCGGAACGCAGGAGAGGAATACTGGATTGGAGATCAGAAACGAGGGGCGAGATGAAAGCGGATCCGGATTCCGCATTCATCTCGCCCCTCATTTCTTATCCCGCGTCCCGCGTTCCTCTCCTGCGTCCCGCGTTTTAGTTATCTGTCCCGCGTCCTCGGATCCGCCTTCATCGCGAACGTCTGCGTATAACTCTTCCCGCCCGTCGTCAGCTTCGCCGTAAAGTTTCCGGTAAGCCGCGGAGCGCCACCGCCACGACCTCCGCCCCCGCCTCCGGCGCGTCCACCGCGGCCACCGCCGCCGGCGGTTCCGTCCCACACGACACGATGCATTCCGGCACTCGCCGAGAACGGCTCAGGCGGCGTGCGCCAGAGCGGCGACGTATTCGGAATTCCACCGCCACCGCCGCGCCCGGCCTGCGCCGCCGGCTGACTCGCAGCATCGGTCGTGAAGGTGCGCACGCTCGTTCCAGCTGAATCGAGAATCTCCAGCGTGAGCGTACCCGTGGCGGCCGACTTGAGATAAAAATCAATCACTGCCCCATTCGGCGGATTGCTCGCCTGTGGCTCGTCCTTTTGCAGCGGCGTTCCGTTGTCGCCGCCCTGCATCACGTTGATCGCGTCCGATGGCTTGAACAGGTACGCATCTGCGCCGAGCACGGCGTCGTTCACCTGACGCAACGGGCTGATGTCGTCGATCACCCAGAAGCCGCGTCCGTGCGTCGCAACGACGAGATCGTTTTCGTAGAACTCGAAATCGCGCACCGACGTCACCGGCATGTTGAGCTGCAACGGCTGCCATGTGTCACCGTCATTGAGCGAAACGAACGATCCGCGTTCCGTGCCGGCCACGAGCAATCCCTGGCGTTTCGGATCCTCCTTCACGACGTGCACGTACACGCCGGCGGGAAGTCCGCTGGAAATCTTCTGCCAGCTCTTTCCCATGTCGCGCGTGCGATAGATGTACGGCTCGAAGTCTTGCAGCTGATGGCGATCGACGCTCGCGTACGCAGAGTTGAAATCAAAGTGCGACGCCTCGATCGTCGTCACGCGGCTCCACGCCGTGATCGCCGCGGGAGTCACATTCTGCCAGCTCTTGCCGTCGTTCGTCGTGACGTGAATCAAGCCGTCGTCAGTGCCGACCCAAACCATCGGCACGAGCAGCGGCGACGGCGAAACGGTATAGACCACGCCGCGATTTCCATTGCGGTCTGTGTCGGATGCAGTCGCCGCGTCGAGCACAGACGGCACGCCGGGCACCGGGCGCGTGAGATCCGCGCTGATCTGCGTCCAGCTCTTCGCGCCGTCCGTCGTCTTGAAGACGAACTGATTCGAGTAGTACATCGCACGCGGATCAGCGCGCGAAATCACGAGCGGCTGCGTCCAATCCGTGCGCTCCGCTTCACCGCCGGCCGCGCGCGGCGCGCTGGTGCCGGGAACGCCGGCGTTCAGTTCGAGATCGAAGCGCGTCCCCGTTCCGCCGAAAATAAATCCGGGATGCAGCGGATCCGCGGCGGTGTATCCGCTCTCGCCGCCCGCGCCGATCGGTTCCCATTCGCGCATGGAAATCTCGGCGAACTTTCCGCGGCTGCACACGGCAACAGCGCCGCTGTCCTGCTGAGCGCCGGTGACCCAATACGGAAAACGCGAGTCGACGCTCACATGGTAAATCTGCGCCGTCGGCTGATTGAGCCACGAACTCCAGGTGACGTCGCGCGGATCTTCCGTCTTTGCGTTGTGCGTGATGATCGCGCCCTGATCGCTCGCGACGATCATCGTATTGGTGTCATCCGGCGACACCCACGCCTGATGGTAGTCGTCACCACCCGGTGAACCGCGCAGCGGAACCCAGGTCTTGCCGCCGTCCTTCGTGCGATTCACCGCGACGTTCGGCACATAGACGATATCGGCGTTGTGCGGATCGACGGTTACATGCTCGAAGTACCAGCCGCGCCCGCTGAGCGCGGGATCGGACGACATCTTCGTCCACGTTGCTCCGGCGTCATCAGAGCGGAAGAACGCCGATTGCACCGGAGCGGCCGCAGCACCACCGCGTCCACCGCCGCCAGCCGCGGGCGCCGGCGCCGGCGCCGTCGTATCCGGCTCAAGGCAGTCGACAACCGCGTACACGCGACGCGGATTGGCCGCAGACACCGCGATGCCGGTCTTGCCGATTCCTGATTTCGGAAGCCCGTTCGTCAGCTGCTTCCACGTGGCACCGCCGTCGGTCGACTTGAAAATTCCGCCGCCCGCTCCGTTCGACGGGCGGTATGTGTACCAGGGTGGACGCCGCGTATTCCAAAGCCCCGCGTAAATGACATTCGAGTTGGTCGGATCAATCACGACCTCGACTGCGCCGGTGTTCTCATCCTTGAACAGCACTTTCTTCCAGCTCTTGCCGCCGTCCGTCGACTTGAAGACGCCGCGTTCCGCGTTCGGCGCGTACAAATGGCCGATCGCCGCGACGAAAACAATTTCCGGATTCTTTGGATCGACCGCGATGCGTCCGATGTGCTGCGTATCGTCGAGACCGATATGCGTCCAGTTCTTCCCGGCGTCAGTCGATTTGTACACACCATTCCCGTAACCCATCGAATCGCGGAGCGTCGACTCACCGCTGCCCACATACACGGTGTCCGGCGCCGACGGCGCGACAGCGATCGCGCCGATCGATGCGACCGGCTGCGAATCGAACACCGGTGTCCACACACGGCCCGCGTCGATCGATTTCCAGACTCCGCCATTGACGGCGCCGAAATAAAATTCATTCGGCCGGCCCGGCACGCCGCATACGGCGTCGACGCGTCCACCGCGGAACGGGCCGAGCATGCGCCAGCGAAGGCCGGAGGTGAGACTCGCGAGTTGCTGCGCGGAGATCTCGGTGAGATCGCGATGCACTGCGAGCGCGCGATCGAGCGCGGGAATGTTCGGAGTTTCGGCGTTCAGCGCGCGCTGAAAGCCCGGCCCGACAACGGAGAGTGCGCCAGCTTGTCCGGCAAGGAGAAGAAAATCGCGGCGCGAAAAAACAGAATCATCAGTCGGCTTGCGCACAAAAAAAACTCCGGTCAGGGGGGCTCCTCCGGAATTCTACATGACGTTATGCGCGGCTGAATTCACGCTGTCATTCAACTGACAGGTCGGAGTTGAGAGGCGAGATGAATCGCGGATTCATCTCGCCTCTCACCCCTTACTTCCCCGCCCCCACCAAAGACCGAATCTGCTTCACCGCATAATCAACTTTGAGATCAAACGTCATCTTGCCGAGCTCTTTGGTCGACGGCCGTGCATCTCCGCTGATTCCGTTCGGATGATCCTTGTCACCCACCGCCGTCGGAATTAACGCCGGTCGAACCCAGCCAAGATCCGATCCGAGCCAGAGCATCTCCGACGTATCCGGAATTCCCGCGTGTGTGCTGACCGGCAGATTGTGCGCCTTGAGGTATGTGTCGAACGCATCGTTCGCCGTTTTATAAACATCGTTGCAGAAGTACACGTGCTTTCCCTGCGGCGCGTAAATCGAATCGAGGTGCTGCGCGACGTCGGCGTACACTTTCGGCTGGCCGCCGCCGTGATCGCCCATGATGATGACGTTGGTGAACCCCGTCTTGATCGCCTGCTGCGAAATGCGATCGAGCACCGCGGTCAACAAATCCGTGGTGAGTCCGATCGTGCCGGGCATCGCCGCGCTTGCCTCGTTCGGCGTGTAGGGCAGCACCGGCAGGAAAATTGCATTCCCCAGCTTCAGCGCGATCGCCTTGACCGTCGCGCGGCCCATGAGCGTATGCCCGCCGTTCACATTCTGCGGCCCGCGCTGCTCTGTGCCGCCGGTGTAAATCAGCGCCGTCGTCTTCCCTCCATCGATGGCCGCTTTGACCTCCGGCCACGTCATCATTTCGAATTCGACCAGCGGCTCTTTCGCAGGCGCCTGAGCGTGAAGGCTCAGCGCCGAAAACAGCATGAGTGGGACTGCGCGTACGAAGCGGTGCATCAAGCTCCTCCGAAAAGAACCAGCGGGAACGATCTAGGAACGATCTAGGAACCATCCAGGAACCATCCAGGAACCACGCGGAATCGACAGGCGACAGAAGTCAAGTTCGCGGTATAGATTCATCACGACAAGTCGTACGCGGTCCCCACTACCGGAACACCCCGCCCACCCGTAGGTATGAGTGCACGCCAGTGTGTGCTTATCCGCACTGGGCGTCCCCGGGCCATGGCCATGGTCCGGGGCAGTATCTGACACGGTTTCCCCTGGAGTTTTTCTTCGTGCGTTTCGCGACCTTTGCTGCTCGCTGTATTCTGATCGCCGGCGCCGTTTTTGCCGCGGCGTGCCATAAAGACCTCACAAGCACGGCTGACGTGGCGTCCGTCTTCGTTACGCCGACGAACATTTCGCTCCTCGTGGGCGATACGGTCACGATCGTCGCGTCCGAATCCGACGTCAACGGCATCGTGCTGTCGGCCCGCGCCGTGACGTGGGCGAGCAGCGATACCACGATCGCCGTCGTCAGCACGTCCGGCCTCGTCGGAGCGCGCAAAGTCGGCAGCGTCTCGATCACTGCAACGAGCGGCACCGCGGTCGGCACGGCGAAGATCGCGGTCGTCGCCGCGCTCCCGCCATCGATTTCTTCGATCACCGTCTCGCCGGCACCGGCGTTCGTGGTCGTGAAAGGCACGCAGCAGCTCGCCGCCATCGTCCGCGATTCAGTCGGCAACGCAATCCCCGGCCTCACCGTCACGTGGCAGAGCAACAACTCCAGCGTCGCGACGGTCAGCAGCACCGGTCTCGTCACCGGCGTGGCCGTCGGAGCCGCAGTCGTGAGCGCGAGCATCGGCGGATTCCTCGGCACCTCCAACGTCACCGTCCAGACGTCGATCACACTCGGACCCTCGTCCGTCGCCGTTTCACCGGCATCGGCTACCGTCGGCATCGGCCGCACCGCGCTCTTCACCGCAACCGCGACCGACTCGACCGGCAACACGTATCCGAACACGAACGCGGTTTGGAAGAGCAGCAACACGGCTGTCGCGACTGTCGATTCCACCGGCCTCGTGACGGGAATTTCCGCAGGCGTCGCGACGATCACCGGATCGGCATTTGGCGGCTCGGGCACCGCGATCGTCACGGTTCAGGTGCTGCATCTCACGGCAGTCAGCGCCGGCGACCTGCACTCCTGCTCGCTCGCGACCGATGGCAGCGCATGGTGCTGGGGCGGCGATCAGGCCGACCAGCTCGGCGACAGCACGCAGACGAACAGCTCGTCGCCGGTCGCTACACATGGCGGCCTCAAGTTCGCATCGCTCAGCGCCGGCTACGCACATAACTGCGCCCTCACCGCGGCGAGCGTCGCCTACTGCTGGGGTGACAATCTCAGCGGTGAACTCGGCGACGGTACGGTGCTGCATCGTTCGCTTCCGGTCGCGGTCAGCGGCGGAGTCACGTTCACCTCACTCGTCGCCGGACAGGATCACACGTGCGGCCTCACCGCCGCCGGTGTCGCATGGTGCTGGGGCAACAACCTCAGCGGCCAGCTCGGCAACGGCCAGACGGTAAACAGCGCGAGCCCGGTGCTTGTCAGCGGCGGCATTGCATTCGCCTCGATCAGCGCCGGTTCGCAGAATACCTGCGGCGTGGCCAAGACCGGAGCCGCCTGGTGCTGGGGCGACAACACGCGCGGCCAGCTCGGAAATGGGACCGTTTCGGCGAGCGCCGTTCCCGTGCAGGTGACGTCCGCAACAGCGTTCGTCTCGATCAGCACCGGCTTCCAGCACAGCTGCGGCATCACTGTCGCTGGTCTGGCGTTTTGCTGGGGCAGCAACGATCAGGGCCAGCTCGGAACGGGTGATACGCAGAGCCACCTGCTCCCGACTGCGGTTTCTGGTGGCTTCAACTTCGCCAGCGTTGGCGCCGGCGGACTCTATACCTGCGGACTCGCAGCCAGCGGCGCGGCCTTCTGCTGGGGCGACAACATTTGGGGCGAACTCGGCATCGGCAATACCAGCCCGTCGAGCAACGTCCCCGTTGGCGCGGTCGGCGGCCTCACGTTCCGCACGCTGAGCACCGGCAACTATCACGTCTGCGCGATGGCTGGCGGCAACGTGGCCTACTGCTGGGGCGATGGCGGCGAGGGCCAGCTCGGCAGCGGCGCGAACAATCTGAGTGCGTCACCGGTCAAGGTTATTTTCCAGCCGTAAGCACCTAAGCACTCTAACGCCGCCCTAAGCGACGATGCCCGAAGAAATCGAGATCGACACGGACAAGCTTCGCGAAACGATCGACGAAGAAATCGAGCATTCGGGAAGCAGCAAGATGCTTAAGTGGGTTTCGCTGAGCACCGCGATTCTCGCCGCGGTCGCCGCAGTCGCATCGCTGAAAGCCGGCGACACCGTGAACGAAGCGCTCGCGCTGAAATCCGACGCCACAAGAATTCAGGCGCTCGCGTCGGATCAGTGGGCGTACTATCAGGCGAAGGGTATCAAAGGCGCCGTGGGGCGCGCGTCGGCCGTGACGTGGAAGGCCGCGGGCAAACCAGTTCCCGGCGATATCGATTCGACCGCAAAGCGGTACGACAACGAGCAGAAGGAAATCACCGCGAAAGCGAAAGAACTCGAAGCCGAGCGCGATGCCAAGGAGCTAGAGGCCTCGGCGCTTCTCGAGAAGCATCATCGCTTCGCCGCCGCCGTCGCGTTCTTTCAGGTTGCGATCGCGCTGGGCGCAGTCGCCGCGCTCACGCGCGTGAGGCTCGTGTGGTTCGGATCGCTCGCGCTCGGCGCCGCCGGCCTCGTGTTCTTTGCGCTTCCGTTCGTCGCCGGCTGACGTTCGTCACGGCTGGTCGCGCACCCAAATCCGGTACTGCCCGTTCGGCGCGCTTGCGAGAGGACTCGCAGACACACGCAGATAGTACGTCCCGGGCGTGAGCGCCAACGTGATCGCCGAGCAGTACAAGCTCCCCGGCAGCGTCGTGTCGTCATTCGTCGCGAGCTGGGTGAAGGTCGAGTTGTAGAGCTGCAGCACGGTGTCGAGCTCGAGTCCGTTGCCGCACGAGCCGAGCACACCACCCGTTTCGAAATAGTAAGTCGCCGCGTGCGGGATCTGCACGACGTAGTAATCACCGGCGCCGTTCGACGCGACGTTGTTGATCGCATAGCCATTCACGACGAGACGTGTGGCCGTGCCGGTTGTGCCCGACGGCTGCGAGCCAACCGGCGTGCCGACGACAACCGACGCGACTGCATTCGTTCCCGCGGACAGCGTGATCGTCGCGGGCCCGGTCTGCGGACCGTACCAGCCGAATTTTCTGCCCGGAACGCCGATGCGTCCGTCGTTTGCTTCATCCTGGCCGGCAACGACGTAGAACGTGCCGAGCGATGACATCGTCACCGAGTACGAACCATCGGCTTTCACTGGAACCGTCTTTACTGTGTCGCCGGTGACGGCATTCACGATGCGCACAAAAGTGTTGCGCAGCGGCTGTGTGAAATTATTCAGCGCATTGAACGCGTTGACGAGACCGTATCCATAGATGTCGTCAGGGCCCGGCGGGCCTAGATCAACCGCAGTGTTTTGCAAACGCGTGCGCAGCTGCGCCGCCGTGAACGTCGGATTCGCCGCGAGAACGAGCGCCGCAACACCGGTCACGTGCGGCGTCGCCATCGAAGTGCCCTCATAGAACGCGTAACTCGGCAGCTTGTCGACGAAATCCCAGGTCGTCGAGAGCACGCCGGCCGATGCGTCGATCGTCGCGTCGAAACGGATTCCGCCGCCGGGTGCCGAGAGTGCGGTGGGCGATCCGATGTTCGTGTACGACGCGAGCTGCATGTCCGGCCCGAGCGCGACCACCGGCAGCACCTGCGGAAATGCACCCGGATACTCGAGCTCATTCAGTTCATCGTTTCCTTCAGCCGCAATGATCAAACTTCCCGCGTTCGTCGCGGCGACCACGGCATTCTGCATGACGGTCGAGAAACCGCCGCCCAAACTCATGTTGATCAGCGATGCGCGCGACGGCGCCGTCACCGTGCCGCCTGCTCCGTTGCTCGCCGGAAGACCGGCCGCGTAGAGCACCCCCTGCGCGACATCAAAGTTCGAACCTGAACCGGTGATGTCGAGCACGCGCACGGGGCGAATGTGAACATTCCAATTGAGACCGGTGCCGCCGGCGCCGTCATTTCCAGCCGCGCCGATCGTGCCCGATACGTGCAGGCCATGGTTGCCGATCGTGCTGCGATCCCAGCAGGTGCCTGTGTAGGTGAGATCGTCGGGGTCTGTTGGATCGGTTCCGTACCCGGCTTCGGGGACGACGGTTGTTCCGCCCTCACACACCGGCTGCGCCGTCGTGAGCCGGTTCCCGCCGGTGACGAAGTTGTAGCCGTCGTGCGTGAGGTTCGCGGCGACTCCCGGATGATCGTAGCGAATGCCGTTATCAACGACCGCAACCAGCACGCTCGCGCTTCCCGTCTGGAGCGCCCACGCGCGCGGCGCGTCGACCATGTTGTAATGCCACGACTGATAGGTGAAATACGGATCGTTCGGCACCGTGCCCGCGAGCGCGCCAGCCAGTGCCGTCGCATGAACATCCGAGCGCGCAACACTCCCACCAGCACGATGCAGCTGCGCGGCGGTATATGGCTCGAGCATCGGATATATCGAATCGATGGTGACTGTTTCGATGCTCGGATCGGCCGCGAGTGTCGCCATCACGCTGCTGAGATCCAACCCGTCAGGCACAGTCACGCGCGAAGCGAGAATCGCCGGCGAGTGTTCGAGCGCGGAAACCAGCCCGCTCGCCTGATGCACCGCGAGCACGCGGCGCATCGCCTGCATCGCGTTGGTTCGTGCGGACGCGCTCCCGGGCACATGACTCGACATCCCCATCGGCGCGGGCTTGAACTCGACGATCAATCGGCGCGATTGCGCTCCCGCCACCGCAAACGCGATGCGCGACTTTGACGACTGCATGCGAACCGACTGGGAGCTGTGCGCGCCCGTTCCAGTCGACGGCGCCGCCCGGCTGGCATTGATCGTTCCCACGAACGAAAGCGGCGGCGCGGCATTCACCGTCACTCCGCCACTGATCGTCGGCGCCGCGTTCACGCCCTGAAATACGGCCTTCGCACCGGTGATGACCGCCGCCGTTGCAGCGACGGTTTGCGTGCCGAGCGTCTGGCCGAGGGTCCAGTTCACCTGGGCGGAGCCGGTGGCGTCGGTCGTCGATGTGGCGGCGCTGAGTTGTGCGGTCGGGTCGGACGCGGTCCACGTGACGGTCACGTTGGCGACCGGAGCATCCTGCGGATCGGTCACCTTCACCACGAGCGGGGCAGCCAAGGCGACTTGGCCGACCCCGTTTTGCGCGTCTCCGGACACAACGGCGATCTTGGCCGGCGCTTTTGACAGAGTAATGCCCGAATCCTTGCTGCATCCGGTCAAAATGACCGCGGCCAGCACGGTGCCACGCAGGACGGCACGGAGAATGCAGTTCACGTATTCCTCAAGGGTTCGAGTCACCAGAAAAACCTGCATCGCGGAACGGCGACATGGGAGGGGGTCAACGCTCGTTCAGCACCCGCCCAACGGTCTAGAGTCTCTGGCGTATTTGATCTTGTCGGGCATACATTCAGAGTGGCTCGGGTTCGGCTTTTAACTAGTGTAAGCCGGCGATGCTTAACAGTTGGCACCCGTCATCGTAAAGCTCACGTAAAGTTCACGAAGGGGCTCGCAGAATGAAGACCATTTTTGCATCGGTCGCAGTTGTCACGGCCGCTCTTTCTTTCACGGCCGGCGGCTACGCCGCGAACACCACGGCCTCCGCATCGCCGAAGCATCCGCTGACGGGCATCGCCCCGCGCGATCTTCCGGTGCGACATCTGCCGAAGCCCGCTGAGATGACACCAGTTCTCAAGCGATACTGCGGCGCGTGTCACAACGCGAAGACGCCCAAAGGAAACATGTCGCTCGACGAGTACACAGTCGAAACGGCAAACGACAATCTCGAACAGTCAGAAAAAATCATCCGCAAGCTTCGCGCGGATATCATGCCGCCGCCGGGCTCGCGTCGCCCCGCTGGTGATACGCTCGAACTTCTCGTCTCCACGCTCGAGAACACGATCGACAAAGCCGCGCCAATCGCCAACCCGGGCCCGCGTGGTTTCCAGCGCCTCAACCGTCCCGAGTACGAGCGCGTCGTGAAAGATCTGCTCGGCGTCGACATCAACGCCGCGGACTTTCTCCCGCTCGATACCAAGAGCGCGAACTTCGACAACATCGCCGACGCACAGGCACTCTCGGCGACGCTGCTCGATGGATATTTGAACGCGGCCGCAACCGTCGCACGCACCGCGGTTGGCGATCTGAAAGCAGTGCCCGCGGTCACGACATACCGCGCGTCGCCGTTCGTTTCGCAGCATCCGTGGGATCATCTCGATGGCGCGCCGTACGGCACGCGCGGCGGCATCGTCGCGGAGCACACGTTCCCGGCTGACGGTCTCTACGCGTTCCGCGTGAACGTCGAAGGCGGCATCGGCAGCAAGCTCGAAGACGTCGATATCTCCGTCGATGGTCAGCAGGTCACGCTCCTGAAATACGAGCGCGGCGTCGAGCAGGTCAACGCATCGGCGGACTCGCCGCTCGGCGCGGACAATCTTCACACCGATGCGATCCAGCTCAGCGCGGGCCAGCACAAGATTTCCGTCGCGTTCGCGCGCCGGATGGAAGGCCCGTACGAAGATCTGATCAAGCCGAGTGAGTGGTCGCTCGCTTCAAACGGCACGGCGAGCGCCGGCAGCACGACGCCGCCGCACATCATCGAGTTCGCGATCCTCGGACCGTCGAAGGTCACCGGACTTTCCGAGACGACAAGCCGTAAGCTGATCTTCAGCTGCCACCCGTCGAAGTCCGCTGCGCCGGTTGCAGCACATCAGCAGTCGTCGGATGAACAGCTTCCGCCGCGTGTTGCCGTGCGCGGCTCCGCCGAAGAGGCGCGCTGCGCCGATCAGATCATGACGCGTCTCGCGACGCGCGCATATCGCCGCCCGCTGACGACGCACGACCGCGACGGCCTGATGTCGTTCTACAAGGCCGGCGCCGCAGAGGGTGGATTCGAAGCCGGCGTGCAGCGCTCGATTCAGGCGATGCTCGCCAGTCCGTACTTTGTGTTCCGTTTTGAGAAGGCGCCGGTGAACGCGGTTGGCGGCAAGGACTACAAGATCAGCGACCTCGATCTTGCCTCGCGCCTCTCGTTCTTCATCTGGGGCAGCATCCCGGATGATCAGCTGCTCGCAGCCGCCGAACGCCATCAGCTCTCTGATACCAAGTCGCTGAACGCGCAGGTGAAGCGCATGCTCGCAGACCCGCGCTCCGAGGCGCTGACGACGCGCTTCGCATCGCAGTGGCTGCGTTTGCAGGACCTCGACAAAGTTCGCCCGGACGCGTTCTGGTTCCCCGACTTCGACCAGCAGCTCGCCGACGCGATGATCAAGGAGACGCAGCTCTTCTTCTCGGACGTCGTGAAGAACGATCACAGCGTGCTCGATCTGTTCAACGCCGATTACACGTTCGTGAACGAGCGCCTCGCGCGTCACTACGGAATCCCGAACGTTTCCGGTTCAGAGTTCCGCAAAGTGCAGTATCCCGACGACACACGCCGCGGCCTGCTCGGACAGGGGAGCATCCTGGTGCAGACGTCGCTGGCGAATCGCACGTCGCCGGTGCTGCGCGGCAAGTGGGTGATGGAAGTGCTGATCGGCATGCCGCCGCCACCGCCGCCGCCGAACGTTCCGGCGCTCGACGACACACAGGACGGAAAGGCCGGCCACCAGCTGACCACGCGGGAGCGCATGGAGATTCACCGCGCCAACCCGACGTGCAACGCGTGCCATCAGTACATGGATCCGATCGGCCTCGCGCTCGACAACTTCGACGTGACCGCCAAGTGGCGTTTCCGCGAAAACGGCATTGAGCTCGACACCAAGGGCAAGATGTACGACGGCACGCCGCTGTCGACGCCGGGAGATCTCAGGAAGGCGCTCGTGTCGCGTCCGATTCCGCTGATGCGTTCGTTTACGGAAAACCTGATGGCCTATGCCGTCGGGCGTCGCATGGAAGACTACGATCAGCCGACGATCCGCGCGATTTCGCGTGACGCTGAAGCGCACGGGTATCGTGTGTCGTCATTCATCACAGGTGTAGTGAACAGCGCAGCATTCAGGACGAAGCGGGCCGAGGTAGCGGCCGACGAGCAGGGCAAGTAGGGACAGCGCTAGACCCCCCACTGGCAGGCAACGGCAGACCCCACATCGCGGGAGAACGACGTATGAAGTTCCTAACCGGTAAAGCAATGCCCCGGCGCACCTTCCTTCAGGGAATGGGCGCAACCTTGGCACTTCCGTACCTCGACGCGATGACGCCGACGTTCAGCCGCTTCAGCGGCGGCGCGGCGGCAGCCGACCGAACTCGCATGATCTTCATCGAGCAGGTGCACGGCGCGGCGGGATCGAACGCGTTCGGCGCCTCGAAGAATCTCTGGGCGCCTGCGGGCGTCGGGAAGAACTTCGAACTCGTTGGCGACAACGCGCTCACGCCGCTCGATCCATGGCGTAAGTATCTGACCATCGTCAGCAACACCGACGTGCGCATGGCCGAAGCGTTCGCTCCGCCGGAGATCGGCGGCGATCACTTCCGCTCGAGCGCGACGTTCCTGACGCAGTCGCACCCGAAGCAGACGCAGGGTTCCGATCTGTACGTCGGCACCTCGATCGACCAGATCATCGCGCGCCGCATCGGTCAGAACAGCGCGATGCCTTCGCTCCAGCTCTGCATCGAGAATCTCGACCAGGCCGGCGGTTGCTACTACAACTACGGCTGCGCCTACACGGACACGATCAGCTGGGCGAGCCCGAGCGAGCCGCTGCCGATGATCCGCAACCCGCGCATCGCGTTCGATCTGCTCTTCGGCGCAGGCTCGAACAACGCGGACCGCATTTCACGCCGCAAAGCGAACCAGAGCATTCTCGACTGGATCACGGGCGAAGTCGCCGGTCTCAAGCGCACGCTCGGACCGTCGGATCGTGAGCGCCTCGACAAGTACGTCACCGACATTCGTGAACTCGAGCGCCGCATCCAGGCCGTTGAGTCGCACAACTCGTCCGGTGAAGTGCGCGAACTGCCGGAAGCGCCGATCGGCGTGCCGGACTCGTTCGAAGAGCACATGAAGCTGATGTTCGACATTCAGGTTCTTGCACTGCAGTCGGACATGACGCGCGTGATCTCGTTCAAGATGGGCCGCGACGCTTCAAGCCGCGCGTTCCCGGAGAGCGGCACGAACAAGGGCTTCCATCCGTCGTCGCACCACGGCGGCCGCGAAGCGACGGTCATGGAGTTCAACATGATCAACAAGTATCACGTGAACATGCTCCCGTACTTCCTCGACAAGCTCAAGAACTCGATGGATGGGGACAAGGACTTGCTCGAGCGCTCGATGATCGTGTACGGCTCGCCGATGGGCGACAGCAACCTGCACAACCACAGGCGCTGCCCGCTCGTCGTCCTCGGCCATGGCAACGGTCAGCTCGCCGGCAACATGCACATCAAGGCGCCGGACGGCACGCCGATGGCCAATGCGTTCCTCACGCTGCTGCACAAGCTCGGCATGGACGACCTCAAGAGCTTTGGCGACAGCACCGACGAAATGACGTTCAACGTCTGATCAAACGAATCCGAACGGAGAGGCACGACATATGACGGTCGGTTCACGAGATCTTAATTCGCAGATTCGCGCACGCGCGCTGAAAGTAGCCGGCGTGCTGTCCGCCGCCGTGCTGCTCGCAGGCGCGGCGTCGGGTCCGGACACACCGAAGAACGTGCCGCCAAGTCCGGTCGTCGCGAACGCGGCGATGCAGGACGACACGGCAGCGGTTCGGAAGCTCCTCGCGAGCGGTTCGGGTGTGAACGTCGCGCAGGGTGACGGCATGACCGCGCTGCACTGGGCTGCCGAACGTGGCGACCTGGCGCTGACGAACACGCTGATCAAGGCGCACGCGAACCTCAAGGCAACGACACGCATCGGCTCGTACACGCCGCTGCAGATCGCGAGCAAGGGCGGCAACGCGACGATCGTTCGCGCGCTGATCAAGGCCGGCAGCGATGTGAACGCGGTGACGACGTCCGGTGCGACCGCGCTGCATCTCGCGGCGGCATCGGGCAGCGCCGACGCGGTTACGGCGCTGATCGAGAAGGGCGCAAATGTGAACGCGAAAGAATCCGAGTGGGGCCAGACGCCGCTCGTGTTCGCCGCGGAGTATGACCGCGCCGACGTGATTCGCGTCCTGCTGAAGCACGGCGCCGACGCGAACGCGCATACGACGGATGTGAACATCAACGAAGAAGCCGCGCGCGATCAGGCGGCGTTGAAGAAGCGGAACGAAGTGCTGATCTCGTTCATGCCGCAGGCGCGCAAGGATTCAGTTGCGGCGGCAGCGAGAGAAGCGGCGGCGAAGGCTGCTGCGAACCCGGCGCTGGCCGCAGGTGGCCGCGCAGGCGGCGGTGGCGGTGGCGGCGCACGCGGTGGACCGCAGCCGGTGGGTCCGTTCACGCCGGCTCAGGTGCAGGCCGCGATTGATTCGGGCCGCGCAACACGACTGCTGTCGAGCGTTGCGAAGGGTCCGGTGACCGAGTTCGTCGACACGATCAACGGCGGCGTTGCCGGCTACGCTTCGTCGGTTGGCGGCGTCGGCGGCATGACGGCGCTGCATCACGCGGTGCGTCAGGGCAACATCAGCGCAGTGACCGCGCTGCTCGATGGCGGCGCGAACATCAACGACGTCTCGCTGAACGATCATACGACGCCGCTGCTGCTGGCGGCAATCAACGGTGAGTTCGACGTCGCAATGAAGTTGATCGAGCACGGCGCCGACCCGAACATCGCGAGCATGGCTGGCGCGACGCCGCTGTACGCCGTGATCAACACGCAGTGGGCCCCGCGGTCGCGCTTTCCGCAGCCGCAGGCGATTCAGAATCAGAAGACGTCGTACCTGGACGTCATGACGGGACTGCTCAAGCTGCATGCGAACCCGAACGTTCGCATCCAGACGCATCTCTGGTATTTCGCATTCAACAACTGCGGCAACGCAAACTGCGGCCTCGAGAATCTCGAGGGCACGACGCCGTTCTGGCGCGCAGCGTACGCCACCGACGTCGACGCGATGAAAGTTCTCGTCGCGTACGGTGCTGATCCGGACATCCCGTCGCAGCGCATGGCCGTTGCGGCCGCAGGCGGCGGTCGCGGTGGACGTGGCGGCGGCGCAGGCGGTGGTGCGGGTCGCGCGGCAGGCGGCGGTGCCGGCGGACCTGGCGGAGCAACTGCGCCGGTTCCAATGGCTGCGGGTGCAGCTCCGGCAGCTGCAGACGCTGGTGTGTCGTCCGCACCGTCGCCGTTCACGGCTGGCGCTTACAGGGCTCCCGATGGCGATGGCGGTGCAGCGCCGGCTCGTGGAGCTGGCGGACGCGGGGTGATTCCGGGTCCGGGCGCTGATCCGGCAACGGATTCGGCCGCTCGCGCAGCGGTCGCAGGAGTTGGTGTCTACGCGCTGCACGCAGCGTCCGGCGTCGGCTTCGGCAACGGATTCGCAGGCAACTCGCTCCGTCATGCGCCGGATGGCTGGATGCCGGCCGTGAAGTATCTGATCGAAGTGCTGCACGCCGATCCGAACATCCGCGACAATCAGGGCTACACGCCGATGCACAACGCCGCCGCTCGTGGCGACAACGAGATGATCCTGTATCTCGTGTCGAAGGGTGGCGATGTGAAGGCGGTCGCGAAGAACGGCAGAACGACGGTCGACATGGCCAACTCGCCGGTCTCGCGCACCCGCCCGTTCCCGGAGACAGTCGCTCTTCTGGAAAAGCTCGGCGCGCACAACAGCCACAACTGCGTTTCGTGCTGGTAGACTAGATGCCGATTTTCGAGTACGCATGCCGGTCGTGCGCACATCGATTTGAAGTTCTCATTCGGGGCACATCGGCACAGCCGGTGTGCCCCGAGTGCAAGAGCGCAGATCTTGAGAAACTTCTTTCGCTGCCGGCGGTGAAGTCAGAGTCGACGCACGCGCTCGCCATGAAGGCTGCAAAGAAGCGCGATGTGAAGCAGGCGAATCAGCAGGGGCGGACGCAGGCAGAGTACGAAGCGGCGCACGACAACGAATAGTCTTGGCGTGATAGAAAAGCGACGGGCCCGATCGATGTATTGATCGGGCCCGTCGCTTTTCTACATCCGCCAACAGCTACGGCAGCTTCTCGCCCTTGAGCATCAGATCCACATGTTCCTGCGCCTGCTGAAGGCCGCCGGTCTGCCAGAGAATCCTGCCTTCATTCTTCTCGTCGACCCCGGCAATCACCTGATTGCACACGGAAACCAGCTGGCTGAGCAGCGCCGTCGCTTCGGCGGTGGTCGTCGCCGCCTGCACCCGCTTGGCAATCGCGATCGCCGTATCCGCGCGCATCGCGGCATTCCGCAGCGCCGTCGCGATGTGCACAGAATGCATGATCACATTCTGCGACGCGCCCGCCGCTTTCGCCGCGAGTTCTATATGAGTGGCCGCGGCGAGTGCCGCCTTCTTCATGCCGTAGCCAAGCCCCGGCCCCGCGGCGACGATCGTCGGATCCATCGCGTTGATCACATGGCCGGCGTGGAGCTTCATCCCGTCGAGATTCGCCGCCTTCCCGGCGAGCGTCGCATGCTGCTGCGCGGTGCGAGCCTCGGCGAACGCCACCGGAAGCAGCCCCATTCCGTTTGGCGTATCGGAGAACGAGTTCACCACATGGCCGATGTGCGTACCCACGGCGCCCGTCGGCACGGCGATTGGCGGAGTCGTTGCTCCCGAGCCGCCACCGCGACCGCCGCGGCCGCCAGCCGGCGGAGCGACGTACCCGCCCGGAAGCGGAGCGCCCGTGAGCTGCACAATCAGGCCATCGTACGAGCGCCGAACGACTGTATCGGTGCTTACGATGAACGTCTCGTGCCGGTACTGCTCATCCGTGAGGCCGTTGCGCTGCAGGATATCCGCGACCTGCGCGCGGAGCTTGTCCTTCAGCGCCTGCTGCACCTCCGGCTTCTTGTTGCCGACCATGGCGAGCTGCAAATCGATCGAATCGTGGGCCACGTCGATCGCGACCTGGACCTTTGCCAGCAGAGCGACCTGGTCTTTAGTGAGCGACATTGAAGTCGCAGAAGTCGCGCCCTGCGCACCCGCCAAAAGCGGGGCGCCGACGAACGCGGCAATGAGAACGGTGTAACCAAGGGAACGACCGCGCACGCTAACCTCCGAGGTCCGGGTGGAACGCGGCCACACTGGGCCAGTACCTTATAAGTACCTGCTGGCCGTGTGGCGCGGGTTCATATTAGAGTTACGCCCACGGACGTCAAGGCGCTGTAATGGTACCTTCCCGTAAGTTCCCACATTCAGTGCGAGGCTGCATGCGACGGATTCTCTTCCTGCTGGTGCCGGTTGGTGTCCTCGCGTGCAGTGGAAGCGGCGGGGGCAACAGCTCGACGAACTCCGGCGGGACGCAGCCGACCTCCACGACTTCGGCCATCGCGCTCAACCCGGCAAACGTGACGTTCAGCGCGGTCGCGGGCGCGGCGAGCCCCGCCGGGCAGTCTGTCGCCGTTACCAATGCCGGCACCGGATCGCTAAGCGGTCTCGCGTTGGGAACCATCACTTATGGCGGCGGCCAGACCGGCGGCTGGCTCGCAGGCGTCATCAGCGGCGTAACGGCGCCGACCACGGTGACCGTGACGCCTACAACCAGCACGCTTCTGGCCGGCACTTACACGGCGTTCGTTCCGGTGACTTCGTCGGCGACCGGCGTGGCCAACAGCCCGCAGTCGGTGACCGTGACACTCACGATCACCGCAGGCGCGGCAACAAAGCTCGTATTCGGATCGCAGCCGACAACCACAAACGGCGGCACGATCACACCGTCGGTGACGGTCGCGGTTGAAGACGCGCTCGGAAATGTCGTCACCAGTTCAAACGCGAGCGTGACGATCGCTATCGGCGCGAATTCCGCCGGCGGTGCGCTAACCGGAACCGCGACAGTCGCCGCCGTGGCCGGCGTTGCGACCTTCACGAATCTCGCGATCGCAAAGCAGGGCACCGGCTACACGCTCGTCGCAACTGCTGCCGGCCTCACCAGTGCTACGAGCTCGGCGTTCAACGTCACCGCGATCAGTGCGAACACGACGCTTAGCGCGGCGGGACAATCCAGCACGTTCACGAACACGCCAAACTTCAGCGCGACGCTCGCTGTGCAGGCGGGGTCGCAGTATCTGGTCGCGGTCGTGAATACCGACACGACGACCGAGAATTTCTCGCTCACCGGGAGCTTCGCGACGTCGGGTTCGTCAGCCTCGGCACTTCGATTTGCTGGTGCGCCGCTGCAACAGCCGTCGACTGCGCCCGCCTCAGCGGGATCCGGTCGCACGCTCACATACAACGGACCATCGCTCGCGATGCTCCGCCAGTCGGCCCAGTTCCATACGTCGGTGCTCGAGCACGACCGTCAGGTCTACGCATCGCTCGGCAGTCCGAGCGCGGCGTGGGCGCGCTCGCGATCGGTGAACGCGTCGGGCGCGCGACAGTCGCACGTGAGCGCGGCAATCACGCAAACCATCGGCGCGGTCAACAAGATTTACGTCCTGAACTCAAACAGCGGCAACTGCACCCCCGTCGATTCGATCGGGGCCCGTACCGTGGCGATCGGCCAGCACGTGATCGTGCTCGCCGATACGAGTCTCACGAAGTGGCCGCAGGCGTTCCGGCCGGATACGTCGTTCTATCAAACATTCGCGAACGAATACGACCAGATCACCTGGCCGCACCTGCTCAACAACATCGGCGATCCGCTGCTCATCGATTCGCAGCTCTCGAGCATCGGCAAAGTGACGGTCACGATCACGCCTACGCTGAACAACTTCAAGAGCGGCGCAACGAGCGGGACCGTCGTGGCGTTCGTAAACAGCTGCGACTTCTATCCGTATGTCGCGGGGACCGGTAACAACGCGGACTACAGCAATCAGACGGAGATGTTCTACTCGCTCGTGCCATCGTCGACCGGCTATTCGGTCAACACGTGGGAGAACGAGATCCGCGCCACCGCGGCGCACGAGACGAAACACATCGTGTCGTTCGCGACACGGTTCAAGAACAACGCACCGTTCGAGGTGATCTGGCTCGAGGAAGGGCTCGCTCAGGAGTCGTCGGAGATTTGGGAGCGCAACTTCAATCTGGCCACTTGGAAAAGCAACGCGGGCTTCTTTCAGACCGTCGATTGCGAACTGAGCCTCGGGGAAACCGGAAGTTGTGATCCGGCCAACCAGGCCGGTCTGAGCCCCAAACCATATGCAATGGTCGGCAGTCATCTCCCCTTCCTCTTCCAGTACCTCCAGTCCGAAAGTTCGGCCAACGCCGAGGGACTCGGGCTCGACACGCCATCCAACTACGGCGCCGGCTGGGAGTTCGCGCGCTGGGCAACGGATCAATACGCTACCGGCACGGAAGGTCCGTTCATCAAATCGCTGATCACCGAGCCGAAGCAGACAGGGCTGAACAATCTGGCATTGCATACCGGCCAATCGATTCCGTTGCTGCTCACATACTGGAACGTCGCGACCGCAACTTTCCAGAACCCGAAATACGTCGCAGCTGATGTGCGCACGACGATTCCGAGTTTCAACTTCGCGAACATCGACAGCATCGGACAAACAGCGTTGTCGTGCTCGAGCAACGGCACGAGAGTTCCATGCGGACTCTTCACGAACAGCGGCAGCCCCGTTTTCCCGATCACTCCGATCGCAGTTTCCAGCGCCGCCTCATTCTCGAGAACAGTCAACGCCGTCCCGGGAACTTCGGCATCGTACTTCCTGTTCACCGGCACCACAGCTGGAATCGAGACGCTGAATCTCCTCAGTGCCGGCGGCGCGGCACTTCCATCGACGAGCGGATTTCGCGTGCTGATTTTGCGGGTGCAATAGCGCGATGGCCGAAACTCGTCTGCGCGTCCGCTCTGTTTCCGAAATCGTCGACGCGGCGTTCGCGCTCTACAGGCGCGATGCCGGCCAGTACATCCTCGTCATGGCCGTCGCGTCCATCCCGCAGCTCGTGATCCAGCTCGTGGGACGGCGCGACAGCTCCTCGCTCGGATTCAGCACGCTCATGTTCACGCTCATGACGGGGCTCGTGTCCGCGCTCACGCTCACGGCCGCGTCGGCCGCGATCGTGAAGTTCGGATCGGAGGTATACCTCAACGAGCGCGCCGATCTCACCGAGGCGCTGCGCAGCGTCATTCCGAAGACCTTCGAGATCATCGGCGCGGGCTTTCTGAAGGGGATCCTCTATTTCGTCGGCTTTCTCTGTTTCTTCGTCGGCATCTTCTATGTTGCCGCGCGCTTCTTTGCGGTCAACTCGGCGATCGTCCTCGAGGACGCGGGCGTCGGCGAGGCGTTCACTCGATCGTCCGAACTGTCAGAAGACCGCAAGCGGCACATTCTGAATACACTGCTGCTCGTCTGGATTATTTATTTCCTGCTCAGCGTGTGCGTCGCGGTGGTGGCGACGCTGCTGCGCAGTCCGGTGCTCACGATCATCGGTTCGACGATCTTCTCAATCGTTGGCTATCCGATTGTCGCGCTGACCAGCATGCTGCTCTACTACGATTGCAGGATCCGTGGCGAAGGCTTCGATATCGAATGGATGGCGTCGTCGATGGGACGCCCGGATACCGCAGCCGCCGCAAACTCCGCGACTCTCTAGCGAACAGGTGACGCCTCTGCAGGGCACACAGTCGTGGCCGGTGACCGCCGTGCACGACACGCTGGCGATCATCGCGCGGCAGCGCCTGTACGAGCGCACAATCGGCGAGAGCGCGTGGAGCCGATTCTGGAGCGCCGTCAGCCGCGCGCTGAACTCGCTCTTCGAATTCTTCCGTGGATCGCCGACGGGACGTCACCTGACGCTCGCGATCGTGGTGCTCATCGTCGTCGCGGTCGCGATTCATTTTATTCTCGCGACGCTCGCGGCGCGGGCCGATGTAGTCGTGGCGGATGCGGACTCAACCCGCGGACGCGCGACCGACGCGTGGCGCGACGCCGAACGGCTCGCCGCCGAAGGCCGCTTCACCGATGCATCACACGCGCTCCTCGCTGCGATGCTCACGGCGTTCGCGCAGCGCGGCGAAGTGCGGCTGCATGCGTCGAAGACCGCCGGTGACTACGCACGCGAACTCGCGCGCCGCGGCTCGCCTTCGCGCAGCGCGTTCCAGCAATTCCGGCGCCGCTACGACGCGCTGATCTTCGGAGTCGGCACCTGCACCGCCGACGAATACGCCGCCCTGCTGCGCGACGCCGCGCCGATCCTCGCCCGGGCCGGGGTCGCATGAGTACCGCGGCCGCTCAGCCCACGCGGACCACGCCGCCCTGGTACGTGCGGCCGGCGATCGTGCTGCCGATCGTCGCGGCGCTCATCATACTCACCGCGCTTGTCACGCCGCAGCCCACCGCGGGCCGCAACGGCGACGGTCGCCTGACGACCTATTCGGCCGCACCAATGGGCGGCCGCATGTTCTTCGATCTCTCGCAGCGCCTTGGCTGGCAGGCCGAACAGCGTCGCGCGCCCGACTGGCCGGCGGATACCGACGCGATCATCGCCGAGCTCGATCCGGTCGTGCCGCTGCGCGTCACCGAGGTTCACACGCTGCTCGATCGCGTGCGAAACGGCGGGATGCTCCTCGCGATGATTGGCCCGGGCTCGCATGTGCTCGCCGAATCGCTGCACATCGCGATCGCGCCGAGTCATACGCGCACACGTCATCCGATGGGAGACGATGCGGGCTGCACGGAAGACGGATCGCGCACGCTCGCCCGCCGATATCTGTACACGCTCTGGCCCGGCGATCAGGTGCTGCTGAGTACAATCGGCTGGACCGGCCCTGCGCCCGCATCGGTCGCCACGATCGTCGAGACCGACGCGCTCGGCACCGGCGCAGGGCCGAATCACCGCGCGGCGGCGATCGGCTTTCCATACGGCCGCGGCCGCATCGTGGTCGGCGCTGATCCGGATCTGCTGCGCAACGATGCCATTCGCGTCTGCAAATACGGGCTCGACGTGATGGCCGTGCACATGCTCGAGTATTTCGGACGCCGGGCGGACGGCTCGCAGCGCCGGATCGTGTTCGATGAATATCATCAGGGCTACGGCGAGCAGCGCGGGACGATGGCCGCGGTTACATCGTACCTGATCGGCCAGCCATCGGGTCGCCTCTTGTTTCAATTGCTGGCCGCCGGATTGGTCTTGCTGCTCGCGGTCGCGCCGCGCCTCATTCCGCCGTTTGATCCCGAGCGCATAGAGCGGCGCTCTCCGCTCGAACATGTCGACGCACTCGGCCGCGCGTACGCACAGGTCGGCGCCACGCGTTCCGCCACGGCGCGGCTCGTGCGCGGCGTGCGGCGCCGTCTCGCCGGTGGTGCGATCCGGCCGGGCAGCGACGCAAGCGACGATGCGTTTCTCGATCGCGCGCAGCACGACGCCCCGCAGCTCGCGCCGGATATCGCGCTGATCAAGCAGGCGCTTCGTTCACAAGTTTCCCGCCGCGACTTCGCCTTGGTAGGCGCGGCACTCGAAAAACTCGAACTCTCTCTCACGCGGATTTGACATGAGTCTCTCAATCGAACAGGGCGCGGATCTTCTCCGGCAGGTGCGTGCCGCGGTCGGCACGCGCATCGTCGGCCAGGACGCCGCCATCGACGACGCGCTCGTTGCATTCCTTGCGCGCGGGCATCTGTTGATCGAAGGAGTCCCCGGCACCGCGAAGACGCTGCTCGTGCGCACGCTCTCGAGTGCGCTCGGCCTGCGCTTCACGCGCATCCAGTTCACACCCGATCTCATGCCGTCGGATGTGACCGGCGTGTCGATGCAGCGCGATCCCGCGCGCGGATTCGAATTTCAGCCGGGGCCTGTGTTCACACAGATCCTGTTGGGAGACGAGATCAATCGCGCACCCGCAAAAACGCAGTCGGCACTTCTCGAGGCGATGGGTGAACGACAGGTCACCGTGGACGGAACCTCTCGTCAGCTCGATCCGCTCTTCACCGTGTTCGCCACGCAGAATCCGGTTGAGCACGAGGGAACGTATCCACTCCCCGAGGCGCAGCTCGATCGCTTTCTGCTCAAGACGCTCGTGAACTATCCGTCGAAAGACGCTGAGCTCGAGATGCTCACCCATCACGAGAGCGGCTTCGATCCGGAGCGTGCCACCGATGCGATGGTTCCGCCGGTGCTCGACGCCGCGCGAGCCGCCGAACTGCGCGCGCTGATCGACGGCGTGCGCGTTGCGCCGGAAGTCCGCGAGTACATCGCGGCCATCACGAGAGCCACCCGTGACGAAGCCACGATTTCACTCGGCGCCTCGCCGCGAGCGAGCGTGGCGCTCATGCGCGCGGCACGCGCAGCCGCCGTGCTCGAGGGACGCGCGTTCGCGACACCTGATGACGTGAAAGATCGCGTGCCCTCGGCACTGCGCCATCGCGTGACACTTTCGCCGGAACTGGAAGTCGAAGGTCGCTCCGTAGACGATGTGCTCGCGGCAATCCTGCTGCGGATCGAGGCGCCGAAGTGATGATCGCCGGCAGCGTGCGTTCGCTCGCTGCCACAGGCAAGCCGCGTATTCGCTTCTCACCCGAGCGGCGGCTCGCGCTGCTCGTGGCACTGGCATCGCTGCTCTGGCTGATTCCCGGCGGCGCAGTTGTCAGCGCCACCGCGCTCGGCGTGATCGCCTTGCTCGCGGCGCTCGACTGTGCGCTGCTTCCGCCGCGCCGCGGGCTTACCCTCACTCGCGAACTTCCCGAGATGGTGGGAATTGGCGATACCGTCGAGGGCAGCTACACTCTCGAATCGCATTGGCCTCGCGCGATGACCGTCGATCTCGTCGATCACCCGTCGCAGTTCGTGAGCGGCGGTGCGGGCGCGACGGTCACGACGATCGCGCCGCGCGCCGCACGCACGCTCGCTTTTCAGATCACGGGAGAGACGCGTGGCCGGGCACAGCTCGGGCCCGTCGGCGCGCGAGTACGCAGCCGCCTCGGGCTAATCTCCGCACGATATCTGTTCACTGCGGACGACTCCATCATGGTGATTCCATCGCTCTCGGGCGTGCGACGATTCCGAATGCTGGCCATGCAGCACCGTCTCGAGACCGCCGGCGTGCGATCACTGCGCCGGCGAGGCGAGGGTTTGAGTTTCGCGAACCTGCGCGAATACGCCGTTGGCGACGATCCGCGCCGGATTGACTGGAAGGCCACGGCGCGGCGTGCGCAGCTGATCACTCGCGAATACACGGTCGAGCGCGCGCAAACGGTCATCACGCTGATCGATGCCGGGCGCGGCATGACGCAGCTCGCACACACACGCTCGCGGTTTGAACACGCCCTTTCCGCAGCGCTCATCCTCACCGATATCGCGGCCAACGCCGGCGATCGCGTAGGCTCGCTCGTATTCGACGATGAAATCCGCGCGTACGTGCCGGCGCGTCCGGGCCGCGCTGCACTCCAGGCCGTTCGCGATGCATTCGTTCCGCTCGAAGCGTCATCGCGCGAGCCGGACTACGCCGGTGCGTTTCGCTATCTCGCCGCGCACCAGCGGAAGCGCGCGCTGATCGTCTTCATCACCGATGTTATCGATCCGCGCGCGTCGCAGGCGTTGATCGCGCATGTGTCGCGCAGCGCGGCGCGCCACCTCGCGGTGGTCGTCGCGCTGCGCAACGATGCGATCTTCTCGGCGGCGCTTCCGCGTGCGGTTGGCGGCGCGAGCGCGCTATACGAGAGTGCGGCTGCCGAAGAGCTGATCCTTGCCCGCGAAGAAGCGCTGACACGAATGCGCCGCGCTGGTGTGTCAGTGATCGATGTCTCGCCCCAGCTGATGACGGCGAGCGTGATCAACCGCTACCTCGAGATCAAATCGCGGGGCGCTCTGTAGAACGCGCTGCGCGAGTTCCGCCGCGCAGATACGCGTACATCAGAATCGCCGTCAGCGCCGAAACAACCAGCTTCCACTCGATCGGCCAATACAGAATCGGCGAGACCATTCCCTCGAGCGTTCCTGCAACGAGCAGCATCAACGCCGCGCCGGCAACGAGTTTGATCGCGCGCTTTCCATTCTCTGCCAGTGCGCGTTTGCGCGTGCGATCGCCCGGAATCAGCAATGCTGCCGCGAGCAGAAATCCCGCGCCGCCAGAAACACAAATAGCCGTAAGCTCGAGCACACCATGCGGCGCGACGAACGCGAGCAGCAGTGCTGCAATCCCTTTTGATCCGTACAAGCCGAACACCGCGCCCAAACTTATTCCGTTCGACACGAGCAAATACACCGTCAGCAGCCCCGCCGTCATCCCGAACGCAAACGCTGCTATCGCCACCTGCACGTTGTTGGTGATGATCGAAGTCGCCATCACCGGCCGGAACAGCTGCGGATCCTCGATGTACCCATCGCCTGTCTTTGCGCGGTGCACACCCTCCTCTGCACGATCGAGCATTCCCGGCGGAAGGAATGCCTCCGCGACTTTCGGGTCACGCATGATGGCCGTACCTGCGATCACCGCGGGTCCGAACATGAGCGCAGCGGCGAGCAGAATCGGCAGCGCCGACGCCCTGATCTCGCGCGGCACCTCGACGAACATGTAGCGCACGATGTCCTGCGGGCTGATCGTGCGGCGGCGGTAAACCAAGTTGTGCGCGCCGGCAACGAGCCGATTGAGATAGAACACTTCGTCCACTTCGCTTCCTCTCGATGCGGTCCGGAGCCGCGCGAGATCGGCGGCGAGATCGCGATACTCGGCGACGAACTCGCGCACACCATCTTCTCCGAGCCCTTTGAGCCCGGTGCGCTGCGCGTCCGCAAGCTTCGCCGCAAATCCCGCCCATCGCTTTGATTCGCGCGCAACTAACGAGTGCCGTTCGCGCGCCGCTCCCGTGTCCTGCCGCGATGCAGACCCCGCAGCGCGCGCCGCACGCTCAGCATTGTACAGTCGTCCGAGTCGCCCCGCCGGTGTCGCGCCCTCGTGATCGGCGAGCGCAGGTGCAAATCGCTCGGCGAGCTGCGTAGCAATGATCGCGCGCCGAGCCGGATCGAGATCGCGCTGACGCTGGGAAAAACGATCAAGCAAATCGAACTCGGCAGCCGTGAGCGCCGCATGCAGCCGCGGTGCTTCCTTGCTGGCAGAGAATCCGCCGCCCGGCTCCGCGAACGCCGGCTGCCGAACGAGCCCTTCCTTCACGACGATAGTGCCGGCCGCCATGTCGCCGAGGCGCTTGCCCGACTTCGACAGCATCACGCTCACCATGCCGACGCCGTACATGAGAATCGGCTGCATGTCGACGATGCGCATGAGATTTCGCACAGCTGATGAACCGAACGTCACCGAGTATCCGCCGTCGCGCACGACGCGCAGGCGCTGCAGCTGCTTGCCCGGCGTGCGCCCGTCGTTGACCGCCTCGAACAGCACGTAGTAACCCCAGAGCACCGCGAATTGAATCAGAATGATCAGTGTGATGGCGAGCGACGATGATGCGCTGCGCACCAATCCGCCGCCGCGGGCGAAGAAGACCGTGATGCCGAGGTCTGCGAGAAACACGAACAGCGCGCAGATGACGTAGTCGATGAGCGCGGCGTACGCGCGCGACCCGACGCCGGCGATCGTGTACGAGAGTACGACGAGTTCGGGCGTCTCGACTTCTACGGCGTTCGACAGATCGTTAGACATGCTTCAGCTTCCACTTCCCTTGCTTGAAGAGAATCGTGCTGACCGCTGCAAGCAATGTGTATGCGGCGAGCACGGCAAGGAACACTCCGCGATATCCGAACGATGTGTGAGTGGCAACCGCCCACGCGAATGGAATCTCGAAAACCCAGAACACGCCGAGATTGATCTTCGTCGGCGTCCATGTGTCGCCGGAGCCGTTGAATGCCTGTGTGAGCACCATCCCGAACGCGAAGAACGGAAATCCGGCGGCTACCGCGCGCAATCCGTACGTCGCGACGTCAGCAACTCCGGAGTCTTTCGTGAAGGCCGAAACGATCACGCGTGCGAATACAATAAAGAGCAAGCCCATCGCGCCGAGGAACGCGACGTTCAACCGCGCCGCGGTCCACACGGCATCTTCTGCACGCGCAGTGTTCTTCGCGCCAAGTGCCTGCCCGACCATGGTCGCGGCCGCGTTGCCGAGCCCCCACGCGGGGAGCAGCGCAAAGAGAATGACGCGAATCGCGATCGTGTATCCAGCCATCGAGATGCTGCCAAATCCGGCCATGATGCGCACAAGTCCGATCCAGCTCATCGATCCAACCAGCACCTGGAAAGTCCCGTTCCCTGACATGCGCACCATTCGCGCCATCAGCGGCGGATCGAGCGCGACATGTTTGCGAGCAACCGCAAGATGTCCGCTGCCGCGCGCGAGCCTGCTCAGCGCGAAGAGCACACCGGTGCCGCGGCCGATTGTCGTCGCGAGCGCCGCGCCCGTGACCCCCATCGCCGGAAACGGCCCGACTCCAAAGATGAGAATGGGGCCGAGCACAATATTGATCGCGTTCGAGAGCCAGAGCACGCGCATCGAGACCGCCGCGTCACCGGCGCCGCGAAACGCGCCATTGATGATGAAGAGCAGGAAGGCCGTGCTGCTTCCGCCGAGCATCATGCGTGTGAATCGTGTGCCGGTCGCGAGCACGGACGGCGACGCGCCCATCGTCGCGAGCAGATCCGGCGCGAACACTGCGCCGAGCGCAGCGAGCGCACCCGAAGCAATGGCGGCGATCACAATGCCCTGCACCGCCGCTCGCGCCGCCGCGTCGGGATTTTTCTCGCCAATGCGGCGCGCCACCGTCGCAGTCACGGCAATGCTGAGCCCGACCGCGAGCGTGTATACCACGATCATCATCGACTCGGTGAGCCCGACCGTCGCGACCGCATCGGGCCCGAGCTTGCCTACCCAGAACACATCCGAAACCGCGAACAGCGATTCCATGACCATCTCGAGGACCATCGGCACCGCGAGCAGGAAGATCGCCCGGCGGATCGAGCCCGAGGTATAGTCGTGACGTGAGCCACGCACCGCATCGCGCACGTCGGTCCACACCGTGCGCTGGGGCGTCGGTGTGATGTTTGCTGCGTATCGGAAATCGATGACACCCTGGACTCTCCGGAAAGAAAAAGAATCGCCCCGCCAGCTGGACCGAAGCAGGCGGGGCGGAACGTCCTCGCGGGAGTTCGCGCTAGGTGCGCGGAGTCGCGATCGTCGGGCCTGCTTCGGAGCTAAGAAGTCGTGCGGTCGGGAAATCCATCGGACGATCCTCCAAGCAGAAGTAGGTATGCACAGCGATCACGAGTCTGGACGCTAAACGGAATACGGCGACTCGTCAAGCGCCGCCGTGTAGAGCTATCGCTCGTAGGTGCGTGCCGCGGCGCTGAACCCGCTCACCGCCGTCGCAACCACGTTCGGTACGTACTCGGCGATGAGCTGCCGCGATGGAAGTACCTGTATGAGGAGTACGCCGCGTACCGTCTGGCCCGCATTTGTCCGGACGGAATCGCCTGACATCGTCGTGACCTCGTACTTCACCACACCGCTGGCGGCCGTCACGGTCGCGGGATCGGGCGCGTTTCCCTTTATGGCCCATTGTTGGGTGGTGCCGTTCGGAAAGCCCATCGAAAATATCAGCACGCGTGGATCGATATTGTCGTACGCAAGCGCGAGATGGCCGGCCCAATAGTTGCCGCCGCCTTCGCCGGTCAGCCCACCGTAGCCGTTCGTGCCCACGAGAAACCAATTCCCAGACGCCGCTCCATCGACATCGAAGTCGATCTTGCCGCCAAGCGGAATCGCTTTGCGCGCGTTGAGCGCGAGCAACTGGCTGTGCAGCGGTTCGTCAAAAAAGTCGAGTCCGTCCATCGAATGCACTTTCCACGGCTCAGCTATGTAGTGCGCCGGAACAAGAAGGCCGGGCAGAGTGCTATCGGCGTTCACCGTTCCGACATCGAGTGATTGGCCGCCCACGCGCCCAACGAGCTGCCCCGCCGTAACGGCAATCCGCACGAGCGCTTCATTGTTGGCGGCGAGATCCGAACCGCCGGCCGCGAGGATCGCCGGTTCGAGTTGCGTCATGAGATCGTAGTAGACCCAGTACGTGCACGATCCTTCGAACATCACCCTGTAGTCCACCGAGCCGGCCGGCGCGAATCCACCCGCCTGATTCACGCGCGGCTGGATGAGCACGATGTGCCCGGTGAATGGCGCATAAACGTTGTAGCGCGTGCGGCCGGCCGAGAGATCGAGCGGATACATGTACTGGTGATCGACGGGCGTGACATGATCGCCGGTCATGACGCCGAGCGGCACGAACGAGCCGATATCTGCGATCGCCATTGGCGACGCGGCGTAGCGCACGACGCCGCTTCCCTGACAGGTCCCGTGACTGAATGTCACGCGGAGATCGGCGGACGGCGCGCTGTTCGGAACTGTTACGCCGGCGCCTTTGCACGCGCCAATCGCGAGTGCTGCCAGGACGAATACGGACACTTTGTGCATTCGCGAAGAATATCGATAACTTCCCTCTCATGCACACAACTGACGCCATCAACGCACGCCGCTCGGTCAAGCGCTTTACGGCCACCGATGTCTCGCGCGAACAATTCGAATCGATGCTCGCCGCGGCCACACTCGCGCCGAACCACAAACTCAACCAGCCCTGGCGCTTCTACGTGCTCGGTCCGGACGCGCGCTACGCGTACGGACTCGCGCTCGGCGCGCGGAAGGCGAAGAAGATCGAAGACGCAGCCGCGGGTGCCGCGCTGCGTGAGACCGTCGGTCAGGAGCATCGCTCACTGCCCGGCATGCTCGCGGTGGCGGTGGTGAACACCGAGAATCCCGAGACGCGCGAAGAGGACTACGCCGCCGCGATGATGGCGATTCAGAACATCTCGCTGACTGCAGTCACGCTCGGGCTCGGCACGCATATTAAAACCGGCGCGATCATGAACGATCCCGCGGCACGCGCGGCGGTTGGACTTCCCGATGATCAGCGAATCATCGCGGTCGTGAACGTCGGCACACCGTCGGAAGAAGTGCCCCCCAAAAAGCGCGAGCCGGCGACGGCCTTCACCACGTGGGTTCCATAACGTCGCGCATCGCCCCTCGCCAAATCGCCCTTCACCCGTCGCTCGTCCCTGTAGTTCTCATCGCCGTAGTCACGTCAGCACCGCCTCATCACCTTCCCGGTGCGATTCCATCTGCCGCAGCACCATCTCGTAATACACCCCTCGCTTCTCCATCAACTCCGCGTGCCCGCCGCTCTCAGTCACACGCCCATCTTCCATCAGCAAAATGAGATCCGCGCGGCGCACAGTTGAAAGCCGATGCGCAATCACAAACGTCGTCCGCCCCGCGAGCAGCCCGGCCATCGACGCCTGAATCAACTGCTCACTCTCGGTATCGAGATTGCTCGTCGCCTCATCCAGCACGAGAATCTGCGGCGCCTTCAGAATCGCCCGGGCGATGGCAAGCCTCTGCTGTTGTCCACCAGAAAGCTTCACGCCGCGCTCGCCAATGAATGTCTCGTACCCTTCCGGCAGCTTCACGATGAATTCGTGTGCGTTCGCGCGATGCGCGGCATCGATGACATCAGCCTCGGTCGCATCGTGGCGGCCGTACGCGATATTGTCGCGCACCGATCCATCAAACAAAAACACATCCTGCTGCACGATCGCGAGCAGATCTCGATACGTGGTCAGCTTGAAATCCCGAATATCGGTACCGTTCAACAGAATCCGCCCGCTGCTCGGATCGTGAAAGCGCGCGACCAAATCAGTCACGGTCGTCTTCCCCGCTCCACTGCGCCCGACCAACGCCACCACCGATCCACTCGGCACGATCACGCTGAAATCGCGCACCACCGGCATCCCCTCGCGGTACTCGAACTCAACGCCTTCAAAGCGAATCTCGTTCACCACGGGCGGCGCATCGGTCGCGTCGGCGCGATCCGGTTTGTCCGCCGGCATGTCGAGTATCTCGAACACACGCTCCATCGCTGCCAAAGAACGCTGCAACTCTGAAAGCGAGTTGACGATGTTCCACACCGGGTTTAGCAACAGAAACGTGTACCACTGAAACGCCATGATGTCGCCGATCGACGCGCCGCCCTTGATGTTCAGGTAGCCGCCGTACCAAACGATCACGACGTTCACGCTTCCCATCAGCAAGCCCCACGCCGTCCAGATGATCATCTCGCGCCGCTGCGCAAACAGTTCTTTTCGCAGCATCGTGTGACGGCCGCCCATGTACTCGAGCAGCTCGCGCACCTCGCGGCGAAACGCGCGCACCACACGAATCCCGGAGAACGTCTCGCCGACGCGGCCGTCGATGATCTCGGCGTCTTTGCGGAGCGATCGGTAGATCGGGCGGATCCGTTTCGCCTGGATGAAGCTGATCAGCATGATCCCCGGCACGATCGCAATCGCGGTGAGCGCGAGGCGCCAGTTGAGCGTCATCAGGATCACGATCGCGACAGTGAGCCGCACGATCGAAAGGAGCGGCGAGACGATTGCCGTCTGCAGCAGCCCGGTCGTCGTGTCGATGTCGCCGGTGAGACGCGAGAGGATCCCTCCCGTCTTCATCTCCCACAACTGCGGAAGCGGGAGGTTCAGCATGCGATCGAACAGTGCACGCCTGAGCGCGAGCATCACGCGCGTGTTGAGCAAGCGCTGACGATAGTCCTTCAGCGCGCCGAGCAGATTCGAGAAGATGATGACCGCAACGAACAGTGCACCCGTGATATTCAGCCGGAGAAGGCGCGCGGTGTTGTCGTGTGCTTTGTCGAGCAGAACATGATCGACGATGTTCCGCAGAAAGAGCGGCTCGATCATCTGCAGCCCGGCGACAGCGAGGGCGAGCAGAATGAACCCGCCGACTGCAAATCGGTGCGGCCGCAGCCAGCGCAGATACTCGCGCACATACTGCCGCCGCCCGGATCCCCGTCCTGCTCTCGGCGGGCGGCTCGAAGTCAGCCGCTTCTGATCCTCGTTGAGCTCATCGAGCCGGTGTTTGCCATAGTCCTCGACAAACTGCCTGTATCGCTGCCGCGACGATCGGGGCCGCTCCCTGGGTGCAGACGCATCGCTCATATCCCATGAACTTGTCTCCCCACCCCACCACGCCGGAAGTCACCGAAAAGACCCGCAAAGCGAAAAGAGTGAGGAGTGAAGAATGACCGGCCCCCCCTGCACCTTTCATCCTTCACTCCTCACCCTTCACCGATCTTCCCCCTCACCCCTCACCGATCTTCCCCCTCACTACCGCCCCGGAAACCTCTTAGCAATCTCCTTCACCGTCCGATTCAAATTCTGCGTGTAAGTCTCCGGATCATCCGACACGTCACTCACCCCTCTCCCGCGCCACACGAGCTCGTGCGTCTTCGGATTCACGACATCGACAATCACAGTTCCCTCAACGAACGGGCGCACTTCAACCATCCCCGGCCCTTCGCGCCATCCACCCCAGCGACCGCGATATCCATAATCCCACGCGGTGACGTCGAGCTGACCACGACGGCTCGCATAGTATGCGACCGTAAAATCAGGATTCGCGTCGTCGACCATATATCCGCGCGCAGAGAACGCAGCCGTCAGGTGATTACGAATCGCGCGGTTGCTGATCGAGTTCTCGAACATCGGATCGTTCTGAAGCGCCTGCGCTGCCGCCGTGCGGCGCGCCGGCACGTTCAACACTTTGAACGTGCGATAGCTGCGGAGATTCGCGTCGGGAGCGACCATCGTGCTGACGCGGATGGGACTGCACGCCGCGATCAACAGTCCGGCTGCGGCAAGAATGGGTAAAACGGGTACGGTTCGTGCGATGCGCATGGCGACCTCCGGTGCAGTCAATTGTAATTCGATTCGTGGTGCGGCTTCTCTTCACTGAGAGCATTCTCGCCTGCGCAGAGTTCCACCGAAATCAGCCAAATGGATGAAAGAAGCACTAAGCCCATTAGGCGATTGTCCTACACGCGCGACCAGAACTACTCTCGAGGGTAGCAATGGCACGCGCCCTCCACGGATTTTCCGTGACGAGCATACGCCAAACATTCGATAGAGAGGCCACATGCGTATCGACCGCTCCTTGAAGTATTTGACGATCATCGTGGGAGTCGCCGCGTGCAGTGCGCCCGCCGATTCAACGCCACCCGCAGCAGCAGCACCCGTCGCAGCCGCACCAGTGGCCGCCGACCCCGCGCCTGCACCCGTCGCCGCGCCGGCTCCGAATGTCGTCGTGAATCTGAACTGGGATTCAGCACCGCTCGACCGCGAGTATCGCGCGGCCAAGATTGAGCTCGACGCGCGCCACGCGCGCGAGATTTCCGCGCCGCGCGCCGGAGAAACAATCGTCGTTCGCGACCGTCGTCATGAAAGCGAGAACAAGGCGCTCGAAACGCGCTACGAGCGCGGTAAGCGGGAGCACACCCGTTCGCTCCCGCCGATGTAACGCGGGGAGTACCTCGCTCTAACGAGCGGCGGCTGGCGCGGCTGTTGCCGCGCCA
>CAIVZZ010000020.1 GCA_903910555.1 uncultured Gemmatimonadota bacterium
GAACCCCCGACACGCGGATTTTCAGTCCGCTGCTCTACCAACTGAGCTACCTGGCCAAGGGGGCGAAATCTAGCCCGCACACAGGCTTGGGCAAACCCCAAACAGGCAATTTGCCCCTATATCCGCTCGCTTCGGGTGCGAACCATGGGTATTCTTGCAAATCAGCACTATCGGCGCACCACAGCAAGAATCCACCACCCGGACCACTCAATGAACTTCGTGCGCCGCCTCCTCGTTGGAGCGCTCGCGATCGCCCCGGCCGTCGCGGCCGCGCAGGGACCGAAACTCAGCGTTCCATATACGCTCGATTCGCTCCCCAACGGCCTCACCGTCATCGTGCACGAAGATCACGCCGTGCCCGTCGTGACGGTGAACATCTGGTTCCACGTCGGATCGGGCGACGAGAAACCGGGCCGCACCGGCTTCGCGCATCTATTCGAGCACCTGATGTTCATGGGCTCGCAGCACGCCGAGTATCCGTCGTTCGACCGCCTCCTTGAGGCCGCCGGCGCGAACAACAACGCATCCACCGGCAACGACGTCACCGACTATTACGAAAGCGGCCCGGCATCCGCGCTGCCGCTCATGCTCTGGCTCGACGCCGATCGCATGGGCTGGCTCACGCCGACGATGGATAAACCCAAAGTCGATCTTCAGCGCGACGTCGTGAAGAACGAACGCCGCCAGAGCGTCGAAAACCGGCCGTACGGCCTGGTCGAAGATCACCTTCCGCAGCTCGCCTATCCCGCGGGCCATCCGTATTCGTGGTCGGTGATCGGATCGATGGCGGATCTCTCCGCCGCATCCGTTGACGACGTGAAGGATTTCTTCCGCCACTACTATGCGCCGAACAACGCGACGCTCGTTGTGGCCGGTGATGTGAAAAACGCCGACGTCCGCGCGATGGTGAAAAAGTATTTCGCCGATATTCCGCGCGGGCCCGCGATCACACGCCCCTCCCCCGCACCGTTCACCATTCCCGACACGGCGATCACGCTCGAGGATCGCGTGCAGTTACCGCAGCTGCAGCTCACCTGGCACACGGTGAAGGAATGGCATGCGGACGATGCCGCGCTGGATATCGCCGCGTCGGTGCTCGCCGGATCGCGCACCTCGCGTCTCACGCAAGCGCTCGTCTACACCAACCCGGTCGCAACGAACGTCCGCGCGCGCCAGAGCAGCATGCGCCTCGACGGCGATTTCTCGGTCGTCGCCACCGCGCGCCGCGGGCTCGGCCTCGACACGCTGCGCAATGTGATCGACGTTGAAATCAAGAAGCTCGCGAACGAAGGTCCGTCTGCGCGCGAACTCCAACAGGCAAAGAACGGAATCGAAGCGCAGTTTCTCCGCCGCATCGAGACGATGCGCGGCACTGCCGACCAGCTCAATCGCTATTTCTATCTCAATGGAAAGCCCGATTCGTTCCAGGCCGACCTCGATCGCTATCGTGCGGTCACCGCGGCCGACGTCAAACGGGTGCTCAAGAAATATCTCGAGACAAACCGCGTCATGATTTCTGTCGTGCCGATGGGCAAGCCAGAACTCGCGGCAAAGAAGGGAGTCGCTCAATGATCCGCAAACAGCTCATCATGCTCGCGGCCGCATGCGCGCCGATCACAGCCAGCGCGCAAAACGCCGCGCCGCTCGATCGCACGATCGTCCCCGCGCTCGGCACCAGCTCCAAGTTCAATCTCCCGCCGGTCGCAAACGGCAAGCTCGCGAACGGCGTCACCATGCAGGTCGTCGAGCACCACGCGCTTCCGCTGGTGCACGTCACACTGGTCGTTGAAGGCGGCTCAAGACTCGAAGCCGGCCAGCCGGGGCTCGCAGGATTCACCGCACGCATGCTCACCGAAGGCGCCGGAACGCGCGACGCCAACGCGCTGCAAAGTGAACTCGGATTCCTCGGCGCGCAGCTCAACGCCGGCGCCGGCGCGGAGTCGTTTACGGTGCAGCTCAGCGTCGCGAAACGCTCGCTCGCCGAAGCACTCGATTTGATGGCCGATGTCGTGCTGCGCCCGACGTTTCGCGCTGAGAATGTGAAGCAGCAGCGCGATCTTCGTTTGCAGTCACTGCTCCAGCGCCGCGACCAGCCGACGCAGCTCGCAGTACTCGCGTTCAATCAGATCGTATTTCCCGAAGGCCATCCATATCACGAGCCGGCCGACGGCGACTCTGCGTCGACTGCCGCGCTCGATTCCGCGCGCGTGCGCGCGTTCTATCAGGGCTCGTTCGTTCCGGAGCGCGCGAAGTTCGTGGTAGTGGGTGATGTCACGGAAGCAGAAATGCGCACGCTGCTTGCTCCGCGTTTCGGTGCGTGGAAGCGCGCCGGCGAGCCATTCGCGATTCCGGCGGTCACGGTGAAGCCGTTCGATCACGACCGGGTGAAGATTTACCTCGTCGACAAGCCGGGCGCCGCGCAATCCGTCATTCAACTCGGCAGCCCGGGCGCGGATCGACTCGGCATCGATTACCCCGCCATCATGGTGATGAACACCATTCTCGGCGCATCATTTTCTTCGCGCCTCAACACCAACCTTCGCGAGACGAAGGGCTACACCTACGGCATCAGTTCACGATTCGCGTGGGCGCCCATCCCCGGAGCTTTCGTCGTCAACAGCCAGGTTCGCACGAATGTCACCGACAGCTCGCTAGTCGAGATCTTCAACGAACTCAAATTGATTCGCAACGCGGCGGTTGATCCGAAAGAACTCGCGCGTGCGAAAGCGTACGTCGCACTCGCCGTCCCCGGACGATTCGAAACGAACGCGTCGATCGCCGGACAAATCGCCGATCTGGATATGTACGGACTCCCGCTCGCTTCGGTAAATGATTTTGTCGCCCGCATCAACGCGGTAACGACGGTTGACGTGCAGCGCGTCGCGCGCGAATACATTCCAGCGGCCACCGCGACCGTCGTCATTGTCGGAGATCTCGCGAAGGTGCGCGCCGGTATCGAAGCGCTGAAGCTCGGTACGGTTACCGTTCTGGATGTCTCTTCAATCGCGCGTTGAATGACGGAGCAGGAAAAGTGAACGCGCCGCTTCGGGTTGCCTTCCAAGGCGAGCTCGGCGCGTTCAGCGAAGAAGCGATTCAGCAGCTCTGGGGCGGCGATGTCGAAGCCGTGCCGTGCCGCGAGTTCCGCGATGTCGCCGAAGCATTGGCACGGGGCGACGTCGATCGCGGTGTGCTTCCCGTTGAGAACACGATCGTCGGGTCGGTGCAGACTGCGCACGATGTGATAGACGCCACGCCGGGAATTCACGCGATCGCCGAAACGGTCGTCGCCGTTCATCACTGTCTGCTCGGAACACCGGGTACAAAGTTTGACCAGGTGCGCGACGTCTTCAGTCACCAGATCGCGCTGGCACAGTGCGGTAATTTTTTTCGCGCGAACCCGCGCCTCACGGTGCACGCGGTCTACGACACCGCCGGCGCCGCCGTTGATGTGTCGAATCTCGCCGATCCGGCGTTCGCCGCAGTCGCGAGCCGCGCATCGGCAAAGCGATACTCGCTCGACGTCGTGGTTCCGGATATCGAGGACCGTCCGGACAACCAGACGCGCTTTCTCGCCTTCGCGCGTGCGCCACAACCGTTGCCGGGCGGAACGCCGGCGCGCACGATGATTCTGCTCACGACAAAAGATGTGCCCGGCGCGCTGCTCGACGCGCTCGCGCCGCTCGCACGCCACGGAATTAACGTGCGGCGGATCGAAACCCGCCCCACCGGTGAGCCGTGGAGCTATCGCTTCTTTGTGGAGTTCGATCACCAAGTCGGCGACGAAGCCGCCGATGCACTCGTCCGCGAGATCGCGGTGCTCGCTCACGAAGCGCGCTTGGTGGGAACGTACCCACGCTGGGCCGCGGGCCGGCGCGGATCCATCGGTTGGAAGTCGGGCCAGCTTCCCGCGGTAGACTAGCGTCCCTTCCGGCTTCGGGCTTCCGGCTTCCGGCTGAAGTTGGCGGTAATGACCGACTTGATCCCGCCGCGCACATTGAAATCCCCGACGACGCTCATGCGCTTCGGCTTCACCGCTTTCACGAGATCGTCGAGAATCCGGTTGACGACGCGCTCGTAAAAAATGCCATCGTTGCGGAAACTCCAGAGATAAAACTTCAAGCTCTTGAGTTCGACGCACATTTTTCCCGGAACGTACGTAATGCTGATCGTCGCGAAATCCGGTGCGCCTCCCTTCAGCAGCGCGAGTTCGTCAGCGTCGCTCTCGATTCCGCCAAGCGGACAGAGCGATGTGAACTCCGGGCATGTCATGAAGATTTCGTAGTCCCGGTCCGCATACGGATTCGGGAATGTCTCGAGCAACTCCGGAGTCGGCACTTATTCCGTTCTCCGCCGCTTCGATTCTTCGCTCAAGAGACTGCGTTCGTCCGAAGTCAGACTCTCGAGTCCGTGCGCTGAAATCTTGTCGAGCACTTGATCGAGCGCGGTGAGTTCAGTCTGCGACGCCCGCGTCGCGCGCGGCGACGTCGTCCGCTTGGCAACCGCCGCGTTGCTGCGCGCAACGACATCATCGATGTTGTCGCGTTCGCGCGTGCGTGACCGCGGAAGTGCGCGTGGTACCGCCCGCGGCGGCACATCTTCGGGTTCATCGGGGACAGGCGAAACACCCTGACGCAGCCGGTCGAGATTTACGGCCGCGCTCGTGCGCAGATAGAGCCAGCCTGCCGCGAGCCCGCCGACGTGGGCGAAGTACGCCACGCCGCCTTGCGCACCGTCCATCGTTATTCCGCCGATGATGTTCAGCGCACCAACAAAAACCACCAGCCACCGCACCGTCGTCGGCACCACGCCAAAGAGGAACAGCTGTTCATCCGGCCAGAGCGAGGCATACGCGAGCATCACACCAAACACCGCCGCCGATGCGCCAATCAACAGTGAATCGCCCGGCACGAGCGCGAGATGCGCGAACCAGCCGCCGAGTCCGCAGAAAAGATAGAATCGCAAAAACTCCGCCCCGCCCCATTTCCACTCAACGCGCGGCCCGAACAGCCAGAGCGTGTAGATGTTGAGCGCGAGATGCCAGAAGCTGGCGTGCACGAACATGTACGTGCCGATCGTCCACCACTGGTGGCCGAGGTCTTTCGTTTGAAATCCGAGCGCGGCCTGCACATCGCTCGGCTTCAAAATCGCGAGCTGGATGAAAAACACCGCGAGATTGATCGCGATCAGCCACTGCACCACGGGCGTGATCCGTGGCACCGGTTCTTCCGGCGAATGCAGTAAGTACTTTGCCGGATCTTCGCTCATCGCAATCCGGCGGGCGGCGGCAGCCGCAATGCGAGTCGCGTATCCGCATGCGTCGCCATTACCTGATCAAGCAGCGATGCCCAGCGGCGGTCGAGCATCGGCTGGTCGCCCGAGGGTGACGGTGGATGAATCACCACCTGTGTGTCGGCGCTGGCGCCATGCGCCTGTTCGATCACACGCAGCACCTGTCCATCAGACGTGTCGTCGCGGGGGCAAAGCACGAGTGCGTGGGCGCACCGCGCGTTCGCCGATTCGCGGATCGTTTCGATCACGTTCGCGAGCGTCGCATCCGGAACCCAGGATTCGATCGTAACCTGGGCGAGTGCGAGAAATGGCGCGAGCGTCTTGAGTGTCTCCGGACGCTGGCCGTCGGTGTCGAGCATGACCGGAACGGGCGGCTTTGCAGCCTCGAGCGCAGCAATCAAAAATGCCTGATTCGCGAGCGGGTCGCGTCCGCCGATGGATATCGAATGATATTTCGAGCGCGAAAGTTGACGCTCGATTTCACGGACGAGCGCGGCAGACGTGTACATCGTCGCGGTTTCCGCTTCGCCAGCAAAGCGCACGAAGAGCTGCCGCCGGCCGACCCAAACACCTTGAGCCTGTACGCCGGCTGGAACTCCAGCCAATGCTGCCGCTGACATCGGTGCACCCGTCATTTCGTTTCTCCAGAGTCCTTCGCCCGTAGGGCCAATTGCACGATCCGATCACAGAGCTCCGGGAACGTAATCCCGGCAGCCGCCGCAGCCTGAGGAATCAGGCTCAACTCCGTCATCCCCGGAAGTGTGTTCGCTTCCAGACAGTAGAATGTTCCGTCTTCCATCATACGGAAGTCAATCCGCGCGCACCCTGAGAGTTTGAGCGCCTTGAACGCGAGGAGCGCCTGCTCCTGAACCGTACTGGCTTCAGCAGCGGACAGGTTCGCCGGAAACTCCTCCCGTGCCATGCCGGGAGTGTACTTGCATTCGTAGTCGTAAATCTCGTGTTTGGGGATGATTTCGCCGACCGGCAGCGCAACATCGCCAAGTATTCCCACAGTGAGTTCGCGCCCGGCGATGAACTGTTCGATCATCACTTCATCATCGAAATTGCGTGCCTCGGCGATCGCCGGCTGAAGATCCGCGCGCTGCTTTACGAGCGTGAGACCGACCGTCGAACCTTGTTTTGACGGCTTTACGATCACCGGAAGCCCGAGCTTTGCGACGATTTCGTCGTCAGTCGCCGGCGCCATCAGCCAATCAGCCGTTCGCACGCTCGCGTCGCGAAAAAGGCGCTTCGAAAGATCCTTATCCATCGCGAGCGCACTCGCGAGATGTCCGCTTCCGGTGTACGGGACACCAGTGATGTCGAGCAGCGCCTGCAGCGTGCCGTCCTCGCCCTGTCCGCCGTGCAATCCGATAAACACAACGTCGGCACCGCGCTGCGCGCCCAATCCGCGCACGGTTGCCGGAAGCGTTTCCGACGAAAGGCTCGCGAGCGCTCCCTGTTCGGGCGGGAGCGTCTTCATCACCGGCCCCGCCAGCACCGCCTGCTCCTCGGCCGGCGTGAGTGCGCCGTGCACCGTGTCGACCGCCGTTACCGTATGCCCGCGCGAACGCAGCGCGTCGGCCACGCGCAGCCCTGATGCGATCGACACGTCGCGTTCCGACGACGTTCCGCCCAGCAGCACTGTTATGCGCACTTCAGCGCGCCATCAAATAGTGGAGCATGTCCGATCGAGTCACTATTCCGCGAATCTCTCCCTTCTCGCGCACGAGTACCGCCGGATTCGATTTCGAGAGCAGCTTGACGATCGCATCCATCGAATGATCCGCGTCGACAACCGGGAATGGCGAGTCCATCGTATCGCCAACAGTCTGCTCGAGCACTTTCACATCTTCGAGTCCGCGCACACTGAGGACGTTCTCGCTCACAGAACCGACGCAGTTGCGGCCGTCCATGACTGGAAGCTGCGATACATCGTGGAGGCTCATGAGGCGCAGCGCCTGACGGACTGTCGCGCCCGGCGACGTGCTGATGACACCGGCGGGCGAGCGCTCGCCCTTCACATCGAGCAGATCGCCGAGTGTCACCTTCTCCGCGTCCATCATCTGGTTCTCGCGCATCCACTCGTCGTTGTAGAGCTTCGAGAGGTAGCGTTCGCCGGTGTCGCAGAGGAATGTCACGACGCATGCGTTCGGGTCGTTCACGCGCCGCGCGATGCTCAGCGCGACATGCGCGAGCAATCCTGACGAACCGCCTGCAAACAGTCCTTCCTCGCGCGTAAGACGGCGCGCCATCGCGAACGCCTCACGATCAGAAACCGTTTGGAATTCATCGATCAGTTTGAGGTCGAGCGTGTCGGGAATTTTATCCTGCCCGATTCCCTCGACCTTATATGGAACGCCGTCTGTTTTGTTCGCGCCGCCGCTGCGCCAGTATTCGGCGAGAATCGATCCGACCGGATCTCCGCACACAATCTGAATTTTCGGATTTTTCTCTTTCAGATAACGCCCGGCACCGGTGATCGTGCCGCCCGTTCCAGCGCCGGCAACGAGGTGCGTGATGCGCCCTTTCGTTTGCTCCCAGAGTTCAGGCCCGGTCGTCACGTAATGCGCGTCGGGATTTGCCTGGTTGTAGAACTGGTTCGCGAGAATCGCGTTCGGCGTGTCGTGTGCGATGCGCTTTGCGGTCATCACGTAGCTGTCGGGATGATCCGGCGGCACAGCGGTCGGCGTGATCACGACCTCCGCTCCGTACGCTTTCAGCAGCCGGACTTTTTCCTGCGACATCTTGTCCGGCATTGTAAAAATGCACTTGTAGCCCTTGAGCGCGGCGGCAATCGCGAGCGCGACGCCCGTATTGCCGCTTGTCCCTTCGACAATCGTCCCGCCGGGCTTGAGCGATCCGTCCCGCTCTGCTTTTTCGATGATCGGCATGCCGATGCGGTCTTTCACGGATCCGCCCGGATTGTAGATCTCGGCTTTCACCCACACCGGCGTGACGATGCCGCGCGTCACGCGCGTCAGCCGGATCATCGGAGTCCAGCCCATCGTCTCGAGGACGGAGTCGTAGACTCGCAGGTCGCGTTCGGTGTGTGTCATTTTGGAAATCTACGCCCGCGCCGCAGCGGGGGCGACGGTGCGGCTCCCGCGAACGGCGGCGGCGCCGGGTTCGATGCGCGCCTCGCTCGTCAGCTGCGCCAGAAGCGCGAGCGCTTCGAGCGGCGTGAGTGTGTTCACGTCGATCTCGCGCAGCCGTTCGACGACCGGATGCAGCACGTCGCTCACAAAGAGGCCGAGCTGGTCGCCCGTTCCGCGCGGTGCGCGCGCAGCAATGCCCGCCTTCCCGCTGAGTGCTGCGACGATCTGTTCGCCCTCGAGCAGTTTGAGCAGCGCCCGGGCCCGTGCGATCACCGGCTGCGGCAGTCCCGCTAGGCGTCCGACTTCAATACCATATGATCGATCGGCACCGCCCGGCTTGAGCCGGTGCAGGAACAGGATCTTGTCGCCGCTTTCGCGGACATCGACGTTGTAATTGCGAACCGATGTGAATTCGTCGGCGAGCTGCGTGAGTTCGTGATAGTGCGTCGCGAATACGGTCTTGCAGCCTATCCGCTCGTGCAGATGTTCGCTCACCGCCCACGCGATGCTCACGCCATCCCACGTGCTCGTGCCGCGGCCGATTTCATCCAGCAGAACCAGACTGCGTGCCGTCGCGGTGTGCAGGATCGCGCTGGTCTCTGACATCTCGACCATGAACGTGCTTTGTCCGCGCACGAGGTTGTCGCTTGCACCGACGCGCGTGAAAACGCGATCGGCAATTCCAATCTTCGCTCGTGTGGCTGGCACGAAGCTTCCCATCTGCGCCATCAGCACGAGCAGTCCTATTTGTCGCAATATGGTACTTTTTCCGGCCATGTTCGGACCGGTGAGGATGATCATGCGCGCATCTGCTGCGAGCAGCACGTCGTTTGGAATGAACTGTTCGCGCGGCATCATCCGCTCCACCACCGGATGGCGCCCGGCGGTGATCTCCAGGTCATATCCTTCGCCGACTTCCGGGCGCACGTATCCCTCGCGGCTCGCCACTTCTGCGAGCGTGCCGAGCACGTCGAGTTGCGCGAGCGTTCCAGAGACTCGCTGCAGCCGCGCGATCGCCGCCCCTATACGCGCACGCAGCGCGTCGAACAGCTGCCGCTCGAGCACGTCGATCCGCTCGGTGGCGTGCAGTACTTTCTCTTCGAACTCTTTCAGCGCCGGCGTCACGTACCGCTCTGCGCCGGTGAGTGTCTGCCGACGCTGATAGTCTTCCGGGACGAGATGGCTGTTGGCGTTCGTGATCTCGATGAAATATCCGAACACTTTGTTGTAGCCGACTTTCAGCGAGCCAATGCCCGTGCGTTCGCGCTCCGCCGATTGAAGCGACGCAATCGCATCTTTGCCGCCGGTCGCGATCGTGCGCAGTTCGTCGAGCGTTGCGTCAACGCCATGCGCAATCGTTTCGCTTTCGCCGATCGAAGCCGGCGGCCGCTCCACCAGCCAGCGCTGAATCTCCGCGGCGAGGTCGGCGCATGAGTCCCACGATTTTTGTATCTCCGCAAGCGTGCCCGCAACGCGCATCCGCTGCAGCGCTGCATCAACCTGCGGCAGCTGCGCGAGTGAATCGCCGAGTGCGCGAACATCGCGCGGATTCGCGCGCAGCGCGGCCGTTTTTCCGGCAAGACGCTCCACGTCGCGCACACCATCGAGCGCAGTGCGGAGCGCTGCACGCGCGATCGCATCGTGTACGAGCGCGTCCACCGCGTCGAGTCGGGCGTCGATCGCGGGAAGATCGGTGAGCGGCGCGAGCACCCACTGGCGCAGCAAGCGCGCACCCATCGGCGTCTGCGTACGATCCAAAACGCCGAGCAGCGTTCCTGCGGTGTCGCCGCCGCGCAGCGATTCAACCAACTCGAGATTGCGGCGCGTCATTTCGTCGATCGGCATCACACCGCCGGGACGTTCGACGATCGGTCGCGCGAGGTGCGGCACGCCGGCCGGCAGCAGCTCGCGCAGGTATCGCATCAACGCGCCGGCCGCTCCAACCGCGGGCGAATCACTTTCGCCAATGCCGAACCCTTCAAGCGACCGCACGGCAAAATGCTCGGCGAGCGCGTCCTCTGCGGTCGCCGTCTCGAACTCCCATCCCTCGCGCTCGGTGAAGAGCACGTCGAGTCCACGCACTAAGTCCTGGGAAGCTTCGTTGCCGGCAATTACAAGCACTTCTCGCGGCGAAAGGCGCGCTAGTGTCGCGGTAATGTCTTGTTGGTGTAGCAAAAATAGGCGAAATTCACCTGTTGAAACGTCGACCGCAGCGATCCCAACTTGGCTGCCAACCACCTGCACCGCGCACAAGAAGTTGTTCCGGGCGCCATCGAGCAGGTCATCGGAAAACGCGGCACCTGGCGTCACCGTCTCGACCACGGCGCGTTTCACGATTCCCTTCGCAAATTTTGGGTCTTCGATCTGCTCGCAGATCGCCACCCGAAACCCCTGTTGGACCAGGCGGCGCAAATATTCGCTGACCGCCCGCACCGGCACGCCCGCAAGCGGCACCTCCGCCGCTCCGCCGTTGTTTCGCGACGTGAGGGTCAGGCCGAGCGCGCGTGACGCGACTTCTGCGTCCTCATAAAACATTTCGTAAAAATCGCCCATCCGGAAAAGCAGGATCGCGTCTTTGTGCCGCGCCTTTATTTCCCGATACTGCTGCATCAGCGGCGTGACGGAGTCACGACTCACGGCTTCTCCGCCTCCACAACGATCGCAATGATCTTCGCGTCTTTGAGTTTTCCAACGAGGTCGATCGCGTCGGCGCGCCGTGCGTATCGTCCAATCCGCACACGGAACGGCTTTTCATCCGTGATGCGTGCATCGTAGCCGCGATCCGTAAGTTTTTTTGCGAGCCGCTCCGCATCGGCTTGCGTGTCGTATGCGGCAACCTGCGCGGACCAACCCGCACCTTTCGTATCCGATGCCGGAACTTTCGGTGCTTCGTGCTTTGGCGCCGGCTGTGTTTTTTTCTTGGCGGCGGCTTCGGTCTTCTTTGCGGCAGCCTCTGCTTTTGCGGCCGCAACGGCGGCCTTTGCAATCGAATCCGCGCGCGCGACTGAATCTGCACGCGCCGCCTTCATCGCTTTGTCGACGGAGTCCGCGCGCGCTGAATCAGCGGCGTGCTTCACTGCCGCGCACGGACGCGCATAATAGGTGATCTGGTTGATGAGTTCGACGTCCGCCGGCGCGACCCGCGCCTTCGCTTCGGCAAGCGACGCGCACGCTTGTGTGAGGGCGCCGTCGTCGATGAGCACGCGGCCGAGCCAGTATGCGCCCTGCGCGCGCGATGCGCCTTCGGGATGTTCCAGGGCGAGCCGGTCGAGATATTGTTTCGCAGACGCGCGATCACCACGGGCGATTTCCATTTGCGCGAGGCGCAGCAGCGAATCTTCCGCGCGCGGTGAGACAGAATAGTCCACTGCGATCCGCAAATAATCTTTACGTGCCGCGTCGGCGGATTCTGCGATCGATGCGCGCGCAAAGAGCGCGTTCACGTATGGCGGTGACCCTTCTTTCGCGGCGCCGAGTACGGAATCAACGAACGCGTGCGCGCCGGCGGTGTTGCCATCGCTTGCGAGGCGCCGCACGTGATCGACAATTGAATCCCCAACGCTTCCCTGTGCGGCCAGCATCCGCGCAGCCGCGGCCATCACCAGCACGGCGAGAAATATCTTCATTGCATACACGCGCAGCATCTTCATGCTGCGGCGCGCCGCGTTGCGCCGGCCGTCATCGCAAGCAACAACGACGTCAGCAGCTGCTCCTCTGACGAAATGCGCGTGTCTTTCAATGCGATATCCGCAGCGAGCAGCAGCGAGATCGCACGATCGACCGCTGCATTGTCCCAGTGGCGCAGCGCGTGCACCCATGCTTTGACCGCTTCGCCCCACGGTCGGCCGGCAACCGACGACGGATTCTCTTTCAGCAATCCGAATAGCTCGCGCTCGAACTGATGCTGCGCGAGACCTCGCTCGCGCGCAGCCAATAGCCAGCCGATCGCAAGAGTTTGCGTCGTCAGCGCCATCACGATCGAAACACCGGTGGTCTTGGGCTGTGCCAGCACGCGCTCGAGGAGTGCGATGGCGCTTACGCTGTTTCGCTGCGCGACAAGATCCAGGAGATCGCCGAGCGTCTCGCCGTGACGTACGCCGACGATCGCTTCAATAGCGGCTTCGTCGATTTCTTGGCCGTTCGTATAACTGCGGAGCTTGTCGAGTTCCCCCGCGAGCAATGCGAGGTCGTTTCCCGTTGCACCGCACAGCAGCTCGGCCGCGCGCGCGTTGATCGGCACGCCGATCGTCGACGCGTGATGCACAACCCACTTGGCGAGATCGCTGTCGCTGAGGGGGCGGAAGTCGATTGCAGTCGCGGCATCGATCAATGCCGCGTCGGGCTTCGTTCCTGTCCCGGCAACAAGCACGAGCAGCGTGTCTGCCGCCGGCTTCTCGAGGTATTTGGTGAGCACGGCGCGCGCGTCTTTTTTCAGCAAAGTGACGTCGCGCAAAATTACGACACGGCGGTCGGCCATCATCGGAAGCGAATCGAGCGCAAGGCCGAGCGATCCCGCGTCCGACTCGGATGCGCGGCGCACTTCGAGATTGAAGTCGCGCGTACCCGGATCCGTCGCGCGATCAATCAGCGCGCGGATCTTATCCTCTTTCAGGTAATCGTCGTCACCGTGAAAGAGATAAACGCGGTCGAACTTCTGCTGTTCGAGCGCGGATTTGAGGGCGCGCATCGCCGACGGTGGCATGGGCGGAATATACCGCACGCAAACGCGTCCCGAATCCCGCCGAGGGCGCGATTGACGGCAAATTTCTCAGCATCATGAGCCCGCGGCGCAGCGCGACATGCAGGCGCGCACAAGAGGCGCACGCGTCGGCGTGCGCCCTCATCGCCACCGCCTCGATCGGCGGGAGCGCAGAATCAGTGTACAGCAGGTGCTGACGTCGAAAAGTTCGGCAGTCCATCGGGTTGGAGTGGGACGACTACGGTACCCGTCCACCCCGGCCAGGTTCCGCCCACCCTACTTCGGCCCACTCCCACCAGATGTCCTGTAGTCGTCCTTCCCCCTCACTGTTCGTCCTCCTCACCCCTCACTACCGCAGCGCCGGCTCAATAATCTCCGCAAACGAGTTCCGCGCCCGGTTCAGCCTCGACTTTACCGTTCCAAGATTGCAATGCGTGATCTCGGCGATCTCTTCGTACGACCGTCCCTCAATCTCACGCAGCATGAATACTTCCCTGTGGTGCACCGGCAACTGAGCCACCGATGACTCGACCAGTTCGCGCACATGGCGCTTCCGGAACAGATCGTCCGGACGTGACGTCGGATCTTCAAACTCCAGCGGACGCTCTTCGTCTTCCCACCCCTTTGTCATCGAGGTGAACAGCACGAGCGGGTTCCGCGAACGATTGCGCAATTCGTTCTTCGCGAGATTCGACGCAATCGTATAGATCCAGGTCGAGAACTTCTTCGACCGGTCGAAGCGGGCGAGGTGCCGATAGACGCGCACATACACTTCCTGCACGAGATCCTCGGCGCGCTCGCGATCCCCAACGATGCGATAGACGAAGTTGAGAAGACGTGTCTGATAGCGCTCGACGAGCACATCGAAACTGCGAGTCTCTCCGTCGAGATACGCGTTGACCAGCGCCGTGTCTTCCAGCTCACGGAGATCGGCGATCGCGCGGAACTTCGGCGCGGTGTTGACCTCGGCCTTCAGAGCGGTGCGTCCCATGGGCATATCCTCCGATCGCGAGAAGCTGTGATTCCGCGATAGTGGAATGCATACGCCGTGCCGCGTGTGCCGCGTCCTACACGCCAACATAACTCATTATATAACAACGAGTTATGAATATGTGGCGTGCGTCCTGCGTCCGTTCGGCTGGAGGACACTGTCCTCCATTCCGGACACAAACCACAACTATGTAAGTGAACTTCGGCGGAGCGCCCGACTAAAGTCCGGCGCGAAATCCAGCAGCGAAGAGGAGGCCGAGCGCGGTCTTGGCGTCCTGAATCTGGCCGCTCTCAACCATTTGAAGCGCGGTGGAGAGCGAGACGGTTTCGACTTCGATGAACTCGTCCGCTTCGCGGCGGCTTTCGCCGCGCGTGAGACCCGAGGCGAGAAATAGATGTATCCGCTCGTCGGTGAAGCCGGGTGTGGTGAACATCGACGTTAGCGGCACCATCGATTCAGCCGAACACCCCGTCTCTTCGAGCAGTTCCCGGCGTGCGCACGCAGCGGGTAGTTCACCTGGTTCCAGTCGGCCCGCGGGAATCTCGTACAGCGTTCCGCCTGTGGCGTATCGATACTGCTTGAGCAGCAGCACCTGCGGATCGCTGCCGGCCGGATCGCTCACGAATGGGACGATCGCGCTCGCTCCTGGATGTCGGATGATCTCCAGCTCGCCGGTTGTTCCGTCGGGAAACCGCACCTGATCCACATCAAGACTGATCACGCGTCCCGTATAGATGCGAGTGGTCTTGATCTGCGCGTCGTCGGTCATTGCGCTCCGTCTTCGGCTGGAGCCTCGTGCATCGTCACCGCACCGGCGCCAAGCTCCTCCATCGGCGCACGAATTGCCGCAGCATCGCCTACCGCGAGCGTGAGCAGTTTGTCAGGGTGCAGAAATCGTTGCGCCGCGTTGAGAACATCATCCGCGTTCACCGCGCGAATGTGTTCCCGGTAGCGCGAGTAATAGTCGTCGCCCAATCCATACACCTGCGCGATCGCGATCGCCTGCGCAACCGCACTTGTGGTCTCGTAGCGGATCGGAAACACACCGTCGAGATACGCAGTCGCCAGTGAGAGTTCCGCAGCGCTCACCTTCTCTTCGCGCATTTTTTCGATCTCGAGCAGGATCTCGCGCACCGCAGCACCACTCACTTCTGTTTTCACCGCGGTCGAGACCACGAAAGGTCCTGCGCCGCGCCTCCACTCGAACGAGGAGCGCGCGCCGTACGTGAACGCATTCCGTTCGCGAAGATTCAGATTGATGCGCGAAGAAAACAGTCCGCCAAGCAGCGCATTCATCACGACGATCGGGAAATAATCCGGATGGCCGCGCGGAACTCCGCCGTGCCCGACACGCAGCTCCGTCTGAGCGGCGCCAACTTTGTTCACGATGTGCAGTTGGCGACCGGATACTGCTGTGCGGTCGTCCACCCGCGCTTCCGATGGCAGCGCGCCGCGCCACCCGCCAAATGCGCGCTCGGCAAGCTCCGCGGCTTTCGCTGCCGTGACGTCGCCGGAAAACACCAATGTCGTCGCACCGGGGACGTACCGCGCCGCATGAAACGCGCGCAACTGCGCGGCGTCGAGTGTACGCACCGATGCCATGCTCCCACCGCCGGGCACGGCATAGCGCGATCCCGGCACGAACAGGAATTCTGAAAACTTGTCGTCCGCGAGACCCCTCGGTTCAACTTGCTGCTGCATCAGGTCTGACAGCCGCTCGGCTTTCAGCCGCTCGACATCCCTCTGCGCGAACGCAGGCGATGTCATCACGTCGCCGAGCAGCGCAATGGCAGTCTCGAGACGCTCGGGGGTGACCGCAACATGCGCAGTCGCGTCGTCCCAGTCACTGCCGCTCGAAAATCCGGTGCCGAGTGTCTCAAATTTTTCGGTAAGCGTCGCCCCGTCGAGACGCGTTGTTCCCTCCGCAAGCGCACCAACCGTCAGCGAAGCGGCGCCTTCGCGGCCGGCTGGATCGCATGATGCCCCTGCGTCGACGAGCGCGAGCACCGTCACGAGCGGAAGGCGCGGCATCGGCGCGACGGCGATGCGCATTCCGTTCGTCAGCTTCAATCGTTCGATCGTCGGAAACAAATACTCGCGCGGCGTGCCGGCGCCTGGTCTCTTGGCGCCCGTCATGCTGCCGCCTCGTTTGCGCGCGGGACGTACACGAGCGATACGCGATTGTCCGCACCAAGCGACTCACGCGCAAATGCATTCACGGCGTCCGCCGTTACCGCGCGATAGCGATCGGTCTGGGCATTCACGATTCCGGGATCGCCGAAATACGTCGCAAACTGGGAAAGTCGGTCGGCGCGCTCGCTCGCAGACTGCATCGCAGAAATCAAATCGGTTTCGATCAGCGCCACGGCGCGTTCGACCTCTGCGCTCGTGACTCCTTCACGACGAAGTTGATCGACCTGCGCGGCGGTCGCGGCCTCGAGCAGCTCTACGCTTACACCGGGGCGCGCCGTCACGTCGATAATGAGCAGATCTGATCCCTTGCTGAGATCGTACGTGAATGCGCTCGCTTCCGACGCAATTTCTTGTTCACGCACGAGCGTCCGGTGCAGCCGGCTTCCGCGGCGCATGCCGAGAATCGCGCCGCACACACTCGCGGCGTAGTACCCGTCGCTGCCGAACGGCGGTGATCGAAACGCGAGGAATAGCCGCGGAAGCATGACGTCGTCTTCAACAACCTCGCGGCGCCATCCGCCGAATTTCGCCGGCACATCCATCGCAGGCAGCGGCGGTTTTCCGGCACCGCGCGGAATGTCACCGAAGTACTCCGCGATAAGCCGCCGCGCTTCGGCAGGATCGAAATCACCGGCGATCGTGAGCACAGCGTTGTCCGGCGTGTAGTACGTCCGGAAGAACTGCTCGATATCGCCGAGACTCGCCGCCGTAAGATCTTCGAACGATCCGATGAGCGAATGGTGAAAGGGATGCGACGCCGGAAACGCGAGCGCCGGCAGACGCTCCCACCACGTCCCGTATGGCTGGTTGTCCACCGACCACCGCCGCTCGTTCATCACAACATCGCGCTGCGTGTCGAGTTTCTGCTGGGTCATTGCAGGCAGGAGCGCGCCCATCCGGTCGGCTTCGAGCCACAGTGCCACAGGCAGCTGGTTCGACGGAACCGTCTCGAAATAATTCGTGCGGTCGAGCCAGGTGGATCCGTTGAGCGTGCCGCCCGCGCGCTGGATGAGCTCGAAGTGCTCGTTCGAGCCAACGTGTTCGGATCCTTGAAAGAGCATGTGCTCAAACAGATGCGCGAATCCCGTACGCCCCTCGCGTTCGTTTGCCGATCCGACGTGGTACCACAGGTTCACCGCCACGATCGGCGCCGAGTGGTCCTCGGAGAGCGTGACGAACAATCCATTCGGCAGGCGATATGTATCGACTGGTATGCGCATCGGCGGAAATCTAAGGGGCGTCGCTGAACTACCAATCCACCAGCAGCGCGAGCGGTGCCTTGATCGATTCAGCGAGAAGATTCCCCAGGCGACGCAGCAGGTGCTGCGCGCCGGGAGCCGGGAGCGCCGGCGAGGTATACGGATCGATCCCATACCGCCGACCGAGAACTTCGAGGCGCAACATATGGAACGGATCGCTCACAACCACAGCGGTGCTCAGGCCCCTCGCATGGAGCAAGTCCACCGCGGCCCGAAGTGATTGCGCCGAGGTACGGCCGTCGTTCTCGAGCAGGATCGCGGTGTCTGGGACGCCATGACTCATGACATACACCCGGCTCACGGCCGCCTCCGATGCCGTGTCACCCTCGCCAATTCCGCCTGTGAGCAAGAGCCTCGGCGCGAGACCGCGCTGCCAGAGGGCGAGTGCATGATCGAGCCGCGCACGGAGCACGGGTGACGGTTTTCCCTGATATTGCGCCGCACCCATCACGACGATGGCGTCGGCCTTCCGCGCATCGTCCTCGAGCGCCCACGTAAGCACCGCGCCGACGGACACGAGCCAGAGCACAGCGATCACGCCGGCGGCCGTGAGGATGACCCTCCGCCGCAAGTAGAATGGCCGCTCCGGACGCAGCATGAACCCGAAGTGCGCTACCTAGCGCGCGGGTTCTCCGAGTCTCGCGAAGACCACCGTGAGGCGCTGCTCATCTTGCGACATCATCGCGGCTTCCCAGCCGCCGCGGCTGCGCTCGTTGAGCAAGTCGGTGAGCGCGTCTTCGTCGTCGCGCGTGCGCTGCGTCAGTTTCAAAATGACTGCCTGGTATTCTTTCATAAAACCCAACCTCGTAAGTTATTGACATTACAATAGTTACAGCTATTGTTCAGAGAGACTTTCGTCAATTACATAGTAATATAGCCAACCGAATTCGTAACCAAGACCCAAATGACGACCAAGTCAAACAAAAATCTCAAGGGATTCTACAGGGTAGCGAATCAGGGAAGTTATGTGGTACAGATTCAAACACGATTCGCTTCGGTGAAACGACTTCAAATTTCATCAAGTGTGTACCCCGAAACACCAAATGCAGAAGACACGCTCAGAAAAATGAAGTTGATGTTGAAAGAAATGAACAGGAACGGAGATGTTGAAACACTGATGAAACTGAAGGAACGAAAGATTCGTTTGCGCGACTTATTCAACGCTTACCTAAGTGGACGCGAAAAAACACTTCATGGTAACGAACACACAACAATCTATAGTGCGCTTCTTGGTCTTTCAAAAATACAAAAGTCTGTCTACTCGGCGAAAAACTTCGCAAACGCAGCTGCAACCCTCCTGAGCAAACAGTTCATTACAACATCTACAACAGTTGGCGAGATGCCAACGGTGCTCAGTAAACTGAGCAACTATTACGAAAACGAAAAGAAGCCAAC
>CAIVZZ010000021.1 GCA_903910555.1 uncultured Gemmatimonadota bacterium
CCCGCACTCCAGTCTCGCCGATCGCACACCGGACCAAGCCTACTTCACCCCGCTGCCGCATCTCGCGGCGGCGGCCTAACCCCACCCGCGAATCCAGTTATCCGACCGCTGAAACCTGTACAGAAAAGCGGAGCCACTTCTGACATCAACGCGTCATCCAGCGCGACGCAGGTTTCTATCGGCTGTTCGTCCGGCAACTTCGCCGGCTCCGTCGCGCTCGATCGCTCGGGCCGCTTCAGCGTCAACGGCAGCTGGAACGGACCATCGGGTCCGGTTCGCCTCAACTCCCAAATGCCCGCCCAGCTCAGCGGCCAGCTTATCGGCACTTCTCTCACCTTCGCCGTCGCCGTAAACGACACAATCGCCAAGCAAGTCTCGTCGCTCGGACCTGAGACCGTGGTATACGGGCGCACGAGCATTCCCATTGCCTGCCCCCTCTAAACCGTAAACCGGTCTAACCACTGGCGGTCAGCGAAGGTCGCGCTGTAGCGTTACATGGGTAACCCCCGCACAGCGTTTACCAGACCCAGTGATCCCCCAGCACCTCGATCGCGCCGATGTTCTGCAGTCCTGGGTTCTCCAGACTGCAATCATCTGCGCGTTCGCGCTCTCCACGTTCGGCGTCGCGTACACACTGCGCCGACCGGCGATGAAGCCGCTCGCGGAGATCTGGGCACTGTACGTCGCAACGGCGCTCGCCGGAACAGCCGGTTCCGCAATGAGCACCTCCATTCATCCAAACCAGCTCGCGTCGTTCTTCATGGCGCTCTCGCCGGCGCTGGTTGTCGCGACCTTTCCCGCAAACCTCAACATGATCGCGTCGATCGCCGATCGACCGCAGTCGTGGATCAAATTCCCGCTCGCACCGCTCTGGTTCGGACTCGGCGCCTTTGTCATCATCGGCGGCGGGCAGATCGCGCTGGTCGATGTCGTCAACACTTCGTTCTGGCCACGACTCTTCACGACGACCATGTACGTGGCGAGCTGCATCTACGCGCTTCGTGAAATCCGCAAATCTCCGGCACATACGAGCGCGCTGCGCCTGCTTGCCGCCGGATTCGGCCTCATGGCCGCACGCGTCCTGATCAACATCCTCATCGGCTTCGATTTCCTGCGCAGCAGCTCCGAAACGGTAAACAATTCCGTGATCACGATGGTGCAGGTTTTCTCCATCGTCATGTTCGGCGCACTCGCCCTGCTCGCCGCACTAGAGCAGGAACGCTTCGCGATCCTTGCACAGGCGGCACTTCTTCGCGACGCTGAAGCGAGCGTCGCAACATCACGCCGCTTCGCCAGCCTCGGCCGGCTCTCATCCGGCATCGCGCACGACTTCAACAACATTCTTTCGACGATCGTCGCGAGCACGAGCCTCGCCCGCTTCTCGGCGCGCAACGCGAAATCGCTCGAGTTCGAGCTCGCCGCGATCGAAGACGCCGTCAGCCACGCCACCGAACTCACGCGCCAGCTTCAGCTGCTCGCGCGCAATCAGGAGAGCGAGCCCGTCGTGTTCGATGTGAGCCGCAGGCTCGACGGGCTGGTCTCGATGCTCGAACGCCTGCTCGGCCGCGAGACCAATCTGGTCGTCGCCGATACGCTCGAGCCGCTCGATGCAAAAATGGATCCGTCGCGATTCGAGCAGATCGTGCTGAACCTCGTCGTGAATGCGCGCGATGCAATGAAGACCGGCGGCACGATCCGCATCGAGACCGCGATGGAAACGTTCCGCACGGCGCGGAAAATTTGGGATGTGATTCTGCCGTCCGGGCCCTACGTCCGGCTGTCCGTATCCGACACCGGCGCAGGAATTCCCGAGGATGTGCTCCCGCACATTTTCGAACCCTTCTTCACCACCAAAGGCGAAGGTGGCGGAACCGGAATCGGTCTCGCCACCTGCCAGAGCATCGCGGTGGAAGCCGGCGGCGCGATCGATGTTCGCAGCACCGCCGGGTCCGGCTCACGCTTTGATGTCTATCTCCCCTGGGTCGCTATTCGTAGCGCAGCGCAGCAACAGGATCAAGCCGCGACGCTTTGAGCGCCGGCAGCATCCCGAAAACAATTCCCGTGATCGCACTCGAGCCGAGCGCCGCCAGCACCGCAAGTGGCGGCACCGACGCCTGAATCGGCGTCGCCTTGTTCACGATCAGCGCGACAATCCAGCCGAGCATCAGCCCGATCATCGCTCCGGTCGCAGTGAGCGTCACGGCCTCCACCAGGAATTGCCACAGAATCACGCCGCGCGTGGCGCCGAGCGCTTTGCGCACACCGATCTCACGCGTGCGCTCGGTGACGGAGATCATCATGATCGCCACCACGCCAACACCTCCGACGAGCAGTCCGACCGAGCTGAGCGAGATCATCACGAGAAAGAAAATTCCGAAGACTTTATTGTAGACGTCGAACAGTTTGTCCTGTGTGATGATCGCAAAGTTCGATTCGCGGCTCGGCCGCAAGCCGCGCTGCGCGCGAAGACTCGCGGTGACTTCGTCGATTGCTTCACCCTGCAGCGCGGTCTCGCGCGGCTTTACGACGAGCGACATGTACTGCGTCTGCGCACCGACTTTTCGTTCGAGCGCGTAGATGCTCGTGACCATTTTCGGGTGGTCGCCGCCCGAGAGAAAGCTGACGTTGTCCTGATACACCCCGATGACCGTGAAGACGCTGCCGACCTTATTGCCGCTGAGCGCGTTCAGCGTGACCTCACGGCCCAGCGCGTCCTCATCGCCAAAGAGCTGCTGCTTGGCGTTGGTGTTGATGATGACCACGGGTGCGGCGGAGCGGGATTCCTGCTCCGTGAACGCGCGGCCGTCCGTCATGTCGGGCGGATTGATCGCGGGCCAGTTCGAGCCGACGCCGAGCAGCTGCACGCTCGATAGCGCCTTGTCGCGATACTTGGCCTGCACGTTCCATCCTTGCTGCGGCATTACCTCGGCGACAGAGCTGAGGCGCTTGAGTGCGTCCATTTCCGCGAAGGAGATGCGCGGATTCGCGCGCCAACGACAGGTATCGTCGGAGCCGTCGCAGTTCTCGAACACGATCGGCCAGCGGAAGACAAAGAATGTCGTCGGGCCGGCGGATTCGAACTGCTTGGCCACGCTCTCGTTGATGCCGTGAACCGCCGCAGAAATAACGACGACGACAAACACACCGACCGCCACGCCGAGAATCGTCAGGCCGGCGCGAACTTTATTTGCGCGCATTGCGTCGATCGCGATCGTGACGCCCTCGAACGACATCTTTACTTTGTCGACAAACCGCATTTTCGATGACATCCGGCTACTCCTGCCTCAGCGCAGTGACGGGATCCAGCAGCGACGCGCGACTCGCCGGATACACTCCCGAAATAATTCCAACGCCCGCGCCGATCAGCACGCCGACGGCGATCGACCATGGCGCGACGTATGTCGGCATCGGTGTGGCGCTGCGGATCAGCAGTGCCAATCCGGCGCCGAATAAGATTCCCATCACGGCGCCAAACGTGCTCAGCGTGGTGGCTTCGATCAGAAACTGAATGAGAATATCCCGCCGCTTGGCGCCGAGCGCTTTGCGGATTCCGATCTCATGCGTACGCTCGGCGACTGCGACGAGCATGATGTTCATGATGACGATTGCTCCGACCACGAGCCCGACGGTCGGGAGCGCGATGCCGGCGAGTTCGAGGTAGACCTGGATCTTCTTCCAGAACTCGAGTGCCGAATCCTGCGTTTCAAGCGTGAAGTTGTCTTTCTGCCAGCCATGCAGCCCACGGCGCGCGCGCATCACTTCGCGCACGCGTTCTTCGGCGTCGACCATTCCCTCGGCGGTCGGCACCTGAACAATCACGCCGTCGATGACGTGCGGCTCCTTGTTGAGCAGGCGATGTACGGGCGACCGAAAGGGCGCGTAGATATAGTTGTCGAACGATTGTCCGAACGCACTACCTTGTGATTCGCCCACGCCGATCACGGTGTACATCTTGCCGCCCATCTTCACCTGATGGTCGATCGGACTCACGGTCGGAAAGAGGCGCTTTACGAGATCGGGGCCGAGGATGACGACGCTGGTTCCGTTCGTGAGCTCGTCCGGACTGAAGCGACGACCGCTCGTGACGTCGAGTTTCTTGATCTCGAAGTACTGACCGTCGATGGCGGTGACGTTCGCGGTGCGCGGCTTGGAGTAGGGCGACTCGATGCTCACGTTGTCTGTCGAGTACATCGCCCAGTACGCGTTGGGCGGCAGCGACGCGACTACCGGCTCGACGTCAGCTTCGACAACGCGTGGACGGCGGTTGTACTCCATCCACACTTCGCGGGGCACGTCGCCGATATTGATATTCGGGCGATGGCGGAGTTCGAACGAGTTGAGTGCGATGAGCTTTCCAACGAGCTCATCTTCCATGTATTTCCCCATCCCGTTCACGATCGAAACGACGGTGATGAGGAACATGACGCCGATGCAAACGCCGAGCGCGGTGAAGAAGCTCTTGAGCTTCTGCACGCGGATGGTGTCCAGGGCGAGGCGAACGGCTTCGAAGAAGTGCATCTTGGCTCTACGGACTGGTGGGAATGGATGTTTCGAAATTACAGGGCCCGAGCTGCAATCCGGCTTGGGCGACTAATACCCGGGAGCGAACGGCTGTCCTGTGAGTATGACACGAAATATGGCACCCTTCGGTGTGTTAGCGGTGGTCGCGATCGCGCTTGCTGGTTGTGGGAGCAGCGACTCCGCGGTGACGGCGCCTACTACGACACCGGTCACGACCACAACGACTACCACCACCCAGACGACTAACCCCCCGACGGGGCCAATTCCGCTGCTTCCGGCGGTCCTTTTTGCTTATTCAGACGCCACTTCGCCGTTGCCGGCCTGGTTTACCGCGAATGGGCCGGGCGGGTCGGTTATTGCAGACGACAATACGCCGGCGACGAACCAGACGACCGATGCGGGCGCGACTTTGGGGCGGGTGCTGTTCTACGACACGCGGCTTTCGTCGACCAACACGATCTCGTGTGGTTCGTGCCACGTCCAGTCGCTCGGCTTTGGTGATACGGCGCGGTTCAGTACCGGTGTGGCCGGGTTCACGGCGCGGCACACGATGTCGCTGGCGAACGCGCGATTCTATAAGAGAGGGAAATTCTTTTGGGATGAGCGCGCGGCAACGCTCGAGGATCAGGTCTTGATGCCGATCCAGAATCCGGTGGAGATGGGCGAGACGCTCGATGGCGTCGTGGCGAAGGTGAGCGCGGCGAGTTTTTATCCGGCGCTTTTTCAGGCGGCGTTTGGGAGCACGGTTATCTCCAGCAATGCGATTTCACTCGCGCTCGCGCAGTATGTGCGATCGATGATCAGTTCGAATTCGAAGTTTGATAAAGCGTTTGTCGGTGCGGGGCCGCCGAATTTTTCCAACTTCACGGCGCAGGAGCAGCTGGGGCAGACGCTGTTCACGGGCGTGGCAGGCTGCGCAGCATGCCACGCGACGAACGCGCATGTACTCGACGCGATTCACGACACGGGGCTCGACTCGACGATCACGGATATCGGCACGGGCAATGGATCGTTCAAGGCGCCGTCGCTGCGGAATGTTGGGTTGCGTGCGTCGTTCATGCATGACGGACGATTCCGGACGCTGCAGCAGGTGGTAGCGTTTTACGATTCGGGGGTGCAGGCGAATCCGAACCTGGATCGTCGGCTTCAGAATACGGACGGAACGCCGCGGCGGTTGAATCTCACGCAGCCGCAGCGAGATGCTCTTGTGGCGTTCCTGAATACGTTGACGGATTCGACATATATCACTGCTGCTCGATTTTCGAATCCGTTTCCGAAGCCGTAACGGCAACTGCAACTGCTTGCCGCGGATTTACGCGGAAACAAGACAAAACAACAACACGCGGATACTACAACAGCAAAAACTTTGGGGGAACTGCGACTGCGCTCGCGCGCTAAGTGGCAGTTCCCCCAAGAGCTTTTTGCAGTATCCGCGTGTTGTGGCTTTTATGTTTTCCGCGTAAATCCGCGGCAAGCAGTTGCTCTTATTTCTTTCCAACCGCCGAAAACGCCTGATCAAAAACATCCAGTGCGAAATCGACGTCGTCTGAGTTAATAATCATCGGCGGCTTGATGCGCAGAACATTGCCATCGAGTCCGCCCTTTCCGATCAGCAGGCCGAGCTCTTTCGTGGCCTCGAGCACATCACCGGCTTCGCCCTTCGCCGGCGCTTTCGTTGCGCGATCGGAGACGACTTCGAGGCCGAGCATGAGTCCCATGCCGCGGACATCGCCGATGAGTTTGTGTGAGGCTTTCAGTTTCTCGAGCCCGGTCATGAGGCGCGCGCCCATCGCCTTCGAGTTCGCCTGAAGATTTTCTTCGTCGATCACCTCGAGCACGCCGAGTGCTGCGGCGGTGCTCATCGGATTTCCGCCGAACGTATTGAAGTGAATGCGCTGTGTCAGCGACTGCGCGATGTCCGTGCGCGTCGTGACCGCGGCGATCGGCGCGCCGTTGCCGAGGCTCTTGGCCATCGTGACGAAATCCGGGGTGACACCGTAGTTCTGGAAACCCCAGTAGTTCTCGCCCGTGCGGCCGAAGCCGGTCTGTACTTCATCGGCAATGCAAAGTCCGCCGTGCTCGCGAACGATTGCGTACGCCTCTTTCAGATAATTATTCGCACCGCGTGTCACGCCGCCCGCGCCTTGTATGGGCTCCATGATGAACGCGGCAACTTTGCCCGGTGTCGAGTAGCGAATGAGATCGCGAATATCGTTCGCGCTTTGCGTGGCGATCTCTTCCGGCGTACCGCTGAACGGCGAGCGATAGGGATCCGGATTCAGCGCGTGGTGAACAGCACCGCCGCCGCTGAGCGGAAACTTCCAGGTCGAGAGGGAAGTGAGCCCCTGCGCGTTTGGCGAGTTGCCGTGGTAGCCGTTTCGCACGGCGATGACATCGTTGTTGCCGGTCTTGAGGCGCGCCATCGAGATGGCGAGATCATTTGCTTCAGTGCCGCTGTTCACGAAGTAGGTGACGTCGAGTCCCTTCGGCATTTTCGACGCCAGCTTCTTGGCCAGCAGCGCAACATTCGGATGGAGATAAATCGTCGTCGCATGCTGCAGCGTATCGGCCTGCTCTTTCATGCGCGCCGTGATTTTCGGATGGCAATGACCACATCCGACGGTCACGATGCCCGCAAGGAAATCGAGATAACGGCGACCTGTCTCGTCGAACAGCCACTGCATATGTCCTTCAACAATCAGCAGCGGCTCTTTGTAGAGCGTGAAGACCGCCGGATTGGTGAACTGCTTTCGCATCGCGATGAGCTCTTCGCGCGACGGTCCCGTGTACGGTTTCGGCTTGTAGTTGCTCGGTGGCATCGGAACGCGTTTCTGTCCCTGCGTAGGCACCGGTGCTTGAATCGTAGCCATAATCTCTCCTCTAAGTCTGACCGCTGAAACGCTGACAGTTAACGTCTGACGTCAATGCCGTTAGTTAGCTCATCCAATTCGTACCAGCCTCTCGATTCCACTTCGTCGTCATCTTCTTCGACTGCGTCCAAAACTCAATCGACCCGCGGCCGGTAATATCTCCCACTCCAAATCTCGACTCATTCCATCCACCAAACGAGAACGGCTCCCTCGGCACCGGCACTCCAACATTCACGCCGACCATCCCGGCCGACGCATGCTCCATCACGTGCCGCGCGATCGACCCACTCTCCGTGAAAACCGACGCCGCGTTCCCATACGGCGACGCATTCTCTACGCGCAGCGCTTCGTCCACGTTACCCGCGCGAATGATCACGAGCACCGGCCCAAAAACTTCTTCCTGCGCGATCCGCATATCGGGTGTGACATGGTCGAGAATCGTCGGCCCGAGCCAGTACCCATTCTCCTGGCCGGCGACCTTCGCATGCCGCCCGTCGACGAGGATCTTCGCGCCGTGCTGCACCGCCTCTTCTATATAATGAAGGATCCGCTCCTTGGACTGCGCGGAAATCACCGGCCCGATATCCGGCCCCGGCACCATCGCGCGCGCCTTGAGCACCATCTGGGCGATAATCGAGTCGACGTTACTCACCGCCAGCATCACCGACGCCGCCATGCAGCGCTGGCCGGCGCAGCCACTCATCGACGCGAGCACATTTCCCGACGTCATCTCGACATCGGCATCGGGCATCACGATCAAATGGTTCTTCGCGCCGCCGAGTGCTAGGCAGCGTTTCAGAGTCGCGGTCGCGCGCCGATAGACAATCTTCGCCGTTTTGGTGGAGCCGACGAAGCTGACCGCCGAGATCCCGGTGTGATCGCAGATCGCCTCGACTACTTCTTTCCCGCCATGTACGACTTGGAAAACGCCTTCCGGTAGTCCGGCTTCGCGCAGCAGCTCCGCGATCTTGATCGCGCTGAGCGGCACGAGTTCGGACGGTTTCAGAATGAAGCAGTTGCCGAGTGCGATCGCGTTGGGCATCGACCAGTTCGGCACCATGATCGGAAAGTTGAACGGTGCGATCGATGCGACTACTCCCAATGGAAAGCGCTCGATCCGGCATTCGACGCCGCGGCTGACTTCGAGCACTTCGCCGGCGGTGATCTGCGGAAGCGAGCAGGCGAACTCGGTGAGTTCTGCGGCTTTGAGAACCTCGGCACGCGCTTCGCTGTCGATTTTGCCGTTTTCTTCGGTAATGAGCGCGGCGAGCTGCGCGATATCGCGTTCGAGCAGTGCTTTGTATTTATAGAAAACTTGGACGCGCTCTTTGATCGGCGTCGCGGCCCAGGCGGGCCATGCTTTTTGTGCGGCTTTGACTGCGAGGTCGACCTCGTTGTGTCCGGACATCGGGACGCGCGACAGGACCGTGCCGGTGCTGGGGTTGAAGACGTCGACCTCATGGAGCGCGGAGTTGTGCGGCGCGCCTGCGATGACGTTCTGGACGGCGGGGTATTTCATGAGCTAAAAGTAGCAGCAACTGCAGAACCGCGGAAACTCGCGGAAACTGGGCGGACACTCGCGGATCAAACTCTTAGGAGGAACTGCAACGACAACCCTCTTTTGCCGCGGGTCTACGCGGGTAGTCGCAGGTAGATCGTACCCGCGATAACCCGCGTGAACCCGTGGCAAACTCGTTGGTAAACCTTTGTTGCGCTCGGCGTGTCTACAATGTAGAAATAGCCCAAGGCGACTCATGCAACCACCCCGAATTCCGACAGCCCTGCTCCGCGTGCTCCTGCCAGACGCGGAGCAGGTGGAAGTACTTGATGACCTCGCTGCCGAATATCGAGAGCGAGCGTCAGTCTCCGGTGCGTTTCGGGCACGCGTCTGGTACTGGCGCCAAGTAACCGCTTCGGTCCCTTCGCTGCTCAGCCGCACTCTCTGGCGCGGCCGCACCGGATTCGAACCGCGCGCAAGCGGAATGCAAACCGGCGGCCCGGCCGCCGAGCAATGGATCATGGACGCGCGGCACGCCGTCCGCCGGCTGATCCGCCGCCCACGTTACGCGATCCTCGCGATCCTTACTCTCGCGCTCGGCATCGGCGGGAGCGCCGCAGTTTTCGGAATCGCACGCGCGATCTTCTTCGCGCCGCTTCCATATTCAGCGCCCGAATCCATCGGACTCTTTTCGGCGCCGTTCGGCTGGTCAATGCAAGAGTTCGCATTCCTGCGCGGCCACGTCCCCGGATTCTCGCAGGTCGCGCAATACCGCTTCACCGACGCGACGCTCGAGCTCGGCGACTCACCATCGCAGCTCGTCGGATACACCGCGGCCTCGTCCGAACTGTTCGACGTCCTCGGTGCGCGCCCCGCGCTCGGGCGCACATTCGAATCGCGCGATGAAGCGATCGGCGCCGAAGCCGTCGCGGTGATCAACTACTCGCTCTACGAGCAGCTCGGCGGAACGCCGGCGGTACTCGGCACGCGAATTCGATTCAACGGCGCGCCGACGACCGTCATCGGTGTAATGCCGCGCGGGTTCTTCTTTCCGCGGCCGACCATTCGCGTGTGGGTGCCGCAGCAGCTCGATCCCGAGAACACCACCGGCAATTACGCGCTCGTCGGCCGCGCGGAACCGGGAATGCAAATCGATCGCATGGCGCCGCAGCTCGCACGCTTCGGCGAGATGATGCGGCAGCGGTTCACGTACACGCCGCAATGGGACAAGACGAAAGGGATGTGGGTGAAATCAATTCGCGACGCGATCGCCGAGCCGATGCGGCCGACGCTCGTCGCGGTGATGGCGGCGATGGCGATGATTCTGTTGATCGCGTGCGTAAACGTCGCGTCGCTCATGCTTGGCCAGGTCGAGGGCAGGGCCGCCGAGCTCGCGGTGCGCGCCGCGCTTGGCGCGTCACGCATGCGGCTCGCGCGGCAACTCGTGGCGGAGTCGGTGGTGCTCGGCGTTGTCGCGGGGATCGCGGGCGCCGCGATTGCGAAAGTGGGATTCAATTGGCTCGTCAGCGCGCTCCCGCTCGGCGCGTTCGCGGAGACTGCGACGTTCGACTGGCGTGTGTTTAGTGCGGCGATGGTCGTCGCGCTCGCAACGGCGCTGGCGATCTCGCTTGTGCCAACCCTTTCACTCTGGCGCGGACGATTGAGCGGCTCGCTCGGCGCGACGCGCACGCAGGGTGTCGCGGGGCGCGGCGTTCGTCTGGAGAGTTTCTTGGTTGTCGCTGAAGTTTCAGTCGCGGTGCTGATGGTCGCGGGCGCGGGGTTGATTGTGCGCAGCGTGCAGAAGCTGTACGAGATCGATCCGGGTGTTCGCGTCGAGGGCGTCGGCGTGGTAAACGTCGTGCTGCCGTCCGATCTCACCGACATGCAGCGGCGGATTGCATTCGACCAGATTGTGGCGGGGGTGCGCACGATTCCTGGTGTGCAGAGCGCGGGGATGACTCAGCGCCTTCCGTTGCGCGGCAATGCGTGGACATCCGGACTGACGATAGAAGGGAAGCCCGAGGTCGCGCGGCAATCCACGACGATCCGGCTGGTGTCGCCGGATTATCTGAAGACGATGGGGATTCGCGTGAAGGCCGGGCGCGCGCTGCAGGAGCGCGACATCGCGCAGAGCGCAGCCGACACCGCCGGCGGTGTGGTCGTCATCAACGAAGCGTTCGCGAAGAAATATTTTGGGAGCGAAAATCCGATCGGCCGCAGAATCACGAGCGGCTTCTCTGATAAAATGGCGCGGATAGTTGGCGTCGTGAACGACGTCACCGAGAGCGATCTAACCGAAGCGCCGCAACCAACGCGGTATTCGCCTTACACGACGTGGAACGTCACCATGCCCGGACAGTCGATCGTGTTCCGCGTGAATGCGGGGCGCGATCCGGTCGGTTCACTGGAGGATGCGCGAAGCGTGATTCGCAGGATCTCTCCTCGCGCGGCCATTCAAGATGCGACTACGATGGAACGCATCCTCGCGATCGCCGTCGGCCCCGCGCGTCAGGCGCTCACACTTATGTCTCTCCTCACGGGACTCGCGCTGCTGCTCGGCGCGATCGGGATCTACGGCGTCATGTCGCACTTCGTCTCGCGCAGAAAACGCGATTGGGGAATTCGCATCGCGCTCGGGCTGAGTCCCGCGCGCGTGCTCGGCGGCGTGGTCGGACGCGGAACGTCGCTCGTCGCGATGGGAATCGTGATCGGCCTCGGTGCGTTCGCGGTGCTCTCAAAGTTTCTCGAGGCGCTGATGTATGGAGTTGGGCGTGGCGATCCGTATGTGCTCGCGGCGGCGATTGGTGGATTGCTGATGGTTGGAGTGGCGGCGTCGTTGATTCCTGCGTGGCGCGCGAGTGGGACTGATCCCGCGGTCGTGCTGCGCGAACAGTGAGGGGTTTTCTATGAGTGAAGACGCACTACTTGGCACGTTCGAAGAGCAGGTGATGCTCGCCGTTGTTCACGCGGGTGCCGATGCGTTCGGGATGAGCGTGAGGCGTGAGATCGAATCGCGCACGGGGCGCGATGTTGCGATTGGCGCGGTGTACGCGACGCTCGATCGCCTCGAAGCAAAACGGCTGATTTCGTCGACGCGGCCAAGGACCGGCGGAGCGTCACGCCGGATCTTTCGCATCACGGCAGTTGGATCACGCGCGCTCGTTGCGACTCGCGCGATGCGCGACGGACTCTGGCGCGGAATCGATCTGGCGCGACTGGCCTAATCGAAGCGCGTCAGCGAGACGCAGTAGTCAACTAAAGAGAACGTCTCGCGCGTTCTGCAGCCGGGCCCGCACACCGAAGCTGTCGATGTTTGACAGGGTCTCGTTATGGTGCTGCGTGATCTGAGCCGCGGTCAGGTGCTTGTTGTCGAGCGTCGTGTGGCCATCCGACACGAGCACGACTTCATATCCGAGCGCGAGCGCGCGTCGCGTCGTGCTGTCGACGCAAAAATCCGATTGGATGCCGCAGATGACCAACTCCGTCACGCCGTGCTGTTTCAAGATTGCATCGAGCTCGGTGCGATGAAACGAGTCGCTGGCGGTCTTCCTGAGGAAGATATCCGTCTGAGCAGTTTGCAGTCCGGCGGCGAGCTCCCAGCCGCGAGTTCCGTGTGCGAGCAAGGCATCCTTCGACTCGTGCTGGATGATCACGACGAGCACGCCGGCGGCCCGTGCCTTCGCCGTCACGTCGTTGATGCGATTGATGACGCCGTCGGAATCGAAGCTTTGGTATTCGCCTTCGCAAAGACTTCGCTGCACATCGATCACCAACATGGCACGACTCATGTGATGCGCCTCCCTGTCACGCTGATGACAGTCATCAGTCGCGCATGAAATCTAATGTCACGGTTGCGCGGCCGTGACTGAAGGAGAATCACAATTGCTTGACTCACCAATCACGAACCGCTAACCTCGACTCTCGAACGCGCACGCTGCCACGAAATCCGGTGACAATGAACGCCACACGCCTGACGCTGGCCGCTTCTCTCCTTTTGGCCTGCACCGCCGCGCCGCTGCTCGCGCAGGGTCCGCCATTTCAGATCGACGACCCGGTGCCGGTCGATTTCCGTCACTACGAATTTTATGTGTTCGCCACCGCGGGTGGCACGCCGGTCGAACACGATTTCGCGGGGCCCGCGCTCGAATTCAATTGGGGTGCGATTCCGCGCGTGCAGCTTCACGCCGTGCTTCCGTGGGGTACAGTCGCGCCGGCGAGCGGCGGCGGCCCCACACGCTTCGGCCTCATGGACGCCGAACTCGGCGCAAAGATCGCGATTTTCAAAGAGACTGACGCATTCCCACAGATCGGCACGTTCCCCATGCTCGAGCTCCCCACGGGCAACGCGGATAACGGGCTCGGCGTCGGGAAGGCCTGGTTCAAGCTTCCCATTTGGCTGCAGAAAAATATCGGCAAATGGCTGCTCGACGGCGGCGGCGGATATACGGTCGTTCCGCAAACCGGCTTCCGCAATTTTTCATACGGCGGATTTCTGGTTAAGTACTCCATCAGTGAGCGGCTGGAGTTGGGTGCGGAGGTATTCTCGCATGGCGCCGAGGGAGACGTCACACCGCAGTACAAGTCATCTACGCTTGTCGATTTCGGCGGCTATTACCATTTCCACGATCCGAACAAACAGCTGCTGTTCTGTTACGGCCGGAACATCGCGGGGCTGAGCGAGAACTACGCGTATGTCGGATTGTATTGGACGTGGGGCAATGACAAGGAGAAGTCGTCGACGCCGGGAGATTTCATGGGTCAGCAGGCCAACCGACTCGGACGACACTAGCACCGGTCGCCATCGATAGGAATCGGCCATGGAACTCACCGCTCGTGGTTTCTGGACCATGGTTCACGGCATGGGGTTCGGCGCGCTGTATCTGCTCGCCTGCTCGGGTGCGATTGTTGAACTGTGGCGGCGCGCGTCGTCGTCGGAGAGTGCGCCTGACCAAACGGCCGACGATGCGTTTTTGCGCACGTACGTGATTGCGATGGCGGTGCTGGCGTGGATCACTGTGCTGACCGGCGCATACGTGATCTATCCGTGGTATCGTGCCGTGGCGCCGGCGAACACGCTGGACCTCTCCGGATTTCCGCAGCGCTTGCTCATGTCGAGTCCGACCACGACTCAGTGGCACTCGATCGGCATGGAGTGGAAGGAGCACGTCGCGTGGCTCGCGCCGATCTCGATCACGATGGCCGCCGTTGTGTTTTACAAATACGGTGAACGCGGCATTCGTGCGCATCCGCCGCTGCGCAAAACACTGATGGGTTTTGTGCTGGTCTCGTTTGTTTCCGCCGCGATCGCCGGGATGTTCGGTGCGATGCTGAGCAAGAAAGCGCCGGTCGAAGGCGGCGCGACACTGCACATCGTCAGCGATAAATGACGTCTAACTCCGACGACGTGCTTCCGAACGGCTCTGCGGCCGCCGCGATTCTTGCGGCGGGCATCGGCGCGTTCGCACTTGCTGTGATCGCAGACGCAGCGGACCGCATTGTCTCGCTGCAGCACGCGATGATTTTTTACCGTCCGACCGGACCGCTCTCCGGTGTGACGACCTCTGCGATCGTCATCTGGTTGCTGACCTGGTTCGTGCTGGACCGAACGTGGAAGCAGCGGACGGTCGCACTGCGGCCAATCAGTGTGACGGCGTTCGTGTTGTTGGTGCTGAGCGTGCTGCTGACTTTTCCTCCGCTCGCCGACCTTCTGTAGCGCTCGTCAGAACGTCGTGTGAACGAGCAGCACGCGCAGATCACGCCGTGGCGCGCTGTACGAAAAATCTGGCGGCTGAATGATCGGCGCTTTGTGCGGCGCGGTCGTGAGCAGCGCGCCTGATCGTTCGCTCATCGTACGATTGATGTGCAGCAGTGACCAGACGAACCCGATGGTGCAGCCGATTCCAACGGCGAGCGCGCCATCTTTGATGGTCTGTTGGGCATCGCAGTTGGTCTCTTGGCCCGGCGAGCTAACGACGCCGTTGACCCCAATGCTCGAACATGTGTGCGTGTTCTTGAAGACCACAAATGAACCGACCGCTCCGACGGCGAACACGAGAGTGAGCACCGGGTAGTTCGGCCCTTCTTGCTGTGCACGAAGCGGTTCGGTGGAGAGTGCAGCGATCAGCGCTACTGCGCAGAGCAACGGTTTGCACATGGCTGCTACGGGTGCGACGAGCGTAGCCACGCCACCGCGGCCGGGATGACTGCGGATGTGTCGGATATCAGCACATCCGGTTGCAGCGGCCCGCCGTAGAGCGTTGACTTGCGGTCTGCATCGGTTGCGCCGGTGAGCGTGAGGATCGCGCCGTCACTCATCGTGTGCGCTTTGTTTGCTGTTGCCAGCCCGCACGTTGGTGTGCCGAAGAATTGCGTGTTCGGTCGCTGCTTGAACGACACAGCAGTCGCCTCGCCAGAACTTGCAACGAGCTGATCGATCAGCACAGCGACGCGTGGGGACGGCGAAATCAGCGTGTACGGCGACGACACGTGCTGTTGCATCGCCCCGTTCACCTCCGATTCGTAGCCGTCGTAATCCCATTGCGTTGCGACGCCGTCGGGATCGACGAAATAGCCCGCAACTCCAGATCCGAGGATCGGGCCGAGGCCCGCCACCATCGGCCACATGTCGCCGCCGGTGTTTCCTCGCAGGTCCACAATCCATCCTCGTATTTGTGGCGAGTCAGTCGCTCTGATCGTGGCCTGGAGCGCGTCGGTGAATGCCTGCGCCGCGGGTGAGCCCGGCGGCGGGTCAAAATTGGTGACACGCACGTAGCCAATGTCCGCATCGAGTGCTGGTGTTCCGCTGATTTTTGTTGCAGCGCAGTTGAGCGAATACGCACTCAGCACACCGAGGTTCGCAGATGTGTAGACGCTATGGTTGTCGCCGAGCAACCGGAGCGCGAGCAAGATCGCAGGGGATGTTTGGTTGATCGTTGCGTCCGCCGGGAGTGCGGCGAGCACCTGCGAGCGGAAGCTGACCCAATCAATCTTTTTTCGGTTGACTGAGAAGCTTTCCATCGTGTCGACCATCGCGTTCATGTATGCAACGCCGTCGACCGGAATCGGCGCACTCGGCGCTTCGGCGTTCTTTGAGCCTCACCCGATTTCGTGGACGCCTTACTCGCTCTAAGTTCGGAGCGGAGGTGGCACATGAAATCGAAAGGGAAAGCCGGACCAGCTGGGCGGCGTGAGCGCCGCGAGTTCAGTGCGGAGTTCAAAGCAGAAGCGG
>CAIVZZ010000022.1 GCA_903910555.1 uncultured Gemmatimonadota bacterium
CCGCTTCTGCTTTGAACTCCGCACTGAACTCGCGGCGCTCACGCCGCCCAGCTGGTCCGGCTTTCCCTTTCGATTTCATGTGCCACCTCCGCTCCGAACTTAGAGCGAGTAAGGCGTCCACGAAATCGGGTGAGGCTCAAACTACGATTTCCCAACCACTCGAGCGAACAACAGTTGGGCTCGGGCCAGACCATCTGGCGCGACGATCCCCACCAACGACTCCAACGTCGCCCTCACCACCTCAGCCGCCACCCCCGCATTCAGCGCCCCATGCAAATGCGAGTGCAGCTGCCGATCCTGCCCCGCCGCCGCACAGGCCGCCACAATGCACAGCTCTCGCCGCCCCAAATCCAAGCCCGGGCGGGATAGCACCTTTCCGTAGCCCTCAACGATCATCCATTCATCCAGCGCGGGGCTCAACGCGCGAATATTCCCTCTGAGTTTCGCATAAAACTCCCCGTAAACAACCGCGCAGGTCACTTCGCCGCGCGCCCGCCATTCATAGACTTGGTCGTACCCATCATGCGGGCTGTCCGCCGCCGCACCGCCTCCCGCCCCCTGCGATTTCCGCCATTCGCGCGCCGCATTCAGCGCCCTCGGAAAACCGGCAAACAGATACGACTGCAGCACCAGCTCTTCCTGCCACCGCTGACTGACCTTCGCCGCGTTGCACTCTGCGAACCCCGCCCTCACCTCCGCTTCGCTCCCGGCCGTGATCCGAGCCGACTGCCGGACCAGCGCCGCCGTCGCGCGATCCAACGCGGGAACAGTACCACGCCCATCCAAAGATTGTGTCATCGAAACATTCCGGTGTGAATCGGTTTATTGCGTGTTACTGCGTGTTACCGCGTGGTACTGCCTGTTATTGCGTGTTATTCGAAGCGGTCGTCTTCACTTGGACGGCCAGTGGTATAAATTCAGCCGTTCGTCACAATTCCGCACGACCTACGAGGATGTAGAATGACCAGCAACCGCCCCAAATACTCGAAAAACCTGAATCAATTCGTCGTCGCATCGCTCTTCGCACTCGGCGCCACTCTTGCCGCATGCGGCAGCGACAAAGCGAAGGACGACGCGAACAAAGGAATCGATCGCTCGATCGCCGAGAAATCGCCTGACGAATATCGCAAGAAGCAGCAGGCATTCGCCGATTCGGTTCTGAATACGGCGAAGCCGGTGAAGACTGTCGTTGAGCAGCTCGGCAAAGGATATGCGATCGGCCCGGTCGCGCTGCGCGATACCATCGCATCGCTCGCGCAAAATACCGACTGCTACAAGGCTGGCCGCGACAAGGATCCGTATCTCGCGGGCACGGTCAGCATCTTCGCGCATATGGCGGTGATCGGCGTTGATCTGCTGCAGGTGCAGCCGTCGGGGACACAATGGACCGGCTCAGCGGGACAGTTGGTGAATGCGTGTCTCGATACTGAGATGAAGAAGTGGAAGTTGGATATGAGATATGGGAAGCCGGCGGCGTATATCGTTCAGGTTCAGTTCAAGACGGATACGGCGATGTTGCCGCATGTGGATACTACGGCTAAGGCGAAGCCGGCGACGAAGAAGCCGTAGCTCGGAGCGGACAGCCGCGAACTGAACGCTGTGAGCTGATAGCGCTGTGCTGAAAGCGGTGAGCGAACTACGACGGGACCGATTCGTATGCTGATTTGTTCAGCGCACAAATCGGTCCCGTTGCCGTTCGCTCACCGCTGTTAACTCACCGCTATCGGCTCAGAGCGTTCAGTTCAAAGCTCTCAGCTCTCAGCTCTCAGCTCGTATCTCCCCCACAATCTCCCCCCTCGTATTCCGAATCTGCTTAAACCCCCACTCCGCCAACCGCGGCGATAACTCCTCACCCAAAACCCCCATCATCCGCAGCGCCCGCAACACCGCGATATGCTGAGCCCTCAACGCCCCATCCTCAACCTTGATCGCGATTCCAAGTCCCATCCCCGGCACGGTGATCGTATGCACCCCTTCCGCGCCGACCTTTGAAATCACCCGGCCCTCGGTCTCTTCGATCAGCGTCGTATCAAACCGGTCTGTTCCGCCGAACAGAAATGGCCGCGCCCGAATCGCGGTAGCCGTTCTGAGCGGCAGTTCATCGCCGACTTCAACCGCCTGACCCCAGCGCGAATACGCCAGCGCCATCGCGGTCAGTGGCAGCGCCATCACCGTCACTCCACATCCATCGACCGCGATCGGCATATCGTCGATCGGCACTCCACTCCACGTTGCCACCTCGGCCAGGCAGCCACGTTGCACGGAGTGATCCGCGCGCTCATACCCGTGCGTCGGCCAACCGGCCGTCGTCGCGCGCGCGAGCATCGCGGCATGCTTTCCGGAGCAGTTGTTCATCAATCGCGAGAACGGCCGTCCACTTTCGCGCGCCAGCTTCGCGCCGCGCGCAGACAACGGTTCATGCGGCCCGCACGCGAGATCGCCTTCTTCGCGGTCGATCGAATGCAGCATTCGATCCGCAATCGCGATGTGTTCCGGCTCGCCGCCGTGCGATGCGCAGGCGAGCGCGAGTTCTTCATCACCCCAGCCGAGCCTGTCGAATCCGCCGGATGACAGGAGCGGCATCACCTGAAAGAGTTTCGCGCACGACCGCCACATCGTGACGAGCGAAGAATCGCGCGCGGTAGCGATCACACTGTCGCCCGGGCCGACAACAGCGGCATGAACTCGGTGACGCGACTCGATGCTGCCGCCGCGGGTGACTACGACATCAAGAGAAAGAGCCTTCATTGTCCCGTAGAGCCAGTGTGTTTGTCGTATGCGGCGAGAACTTCTTTTGTCGTGACCGTCGCGGCGCCGAGTTTTCCGACTTCTACTCCAGCGGCAAAATTCGCGATGATCGCGGCTTCGAGTGCGGTCGCACCGCTCGCGAGCATCGCGGCGAGATATGCCGTGACCGTATCACCCGCGCCGACCACATCGTACACATCGCGTGCCGTCGTAGGAATCCGGTGGACACCTTTCTTCGATGTCGCGCCCTTCTCGATCAGCGCCATCCCGCGTTCACTCAGCGTCAGCAGGATCGCCTCAACTCCAAGCTTTTCAACCAGCCCCGGCAGCGTCTGCGGATGCTCGACATCTACCGCCGCACCAAGCGCCGCTTCTAACTCTCGGCGATTCGGCTTGAAGATCGTCGCGCCTTTGTAGCAAAAGAAATTCCGGTACTTGGGATCAACCACCACCGGGATTCCCTTCTTCCTCGCCGCCTCGATCGCGTGCTCGATGACCGTCGCGACGAGCACACCCTTGTTGTAGTCCTCGAGAATCAGCGCGTCGCTCTCGCGTACCGCGCGCGATACGGCCGCCTTCAGTTTCGTAATTTCGGCCGGCGTGCAATCGTCGTCGATCTCTTCATCGACGCGCACCACCTGCTGCGCACGCGCGACGATTCGCGTCTTCGTCGTCGTGGGCCGATCCACCGGCACCAGGCCGCGCAACTCGCCGCGCTGTTTTTTCAATAGGACTTTTAGCCGCTTGGCGGATTCATCCGAACCAACCGTCGCGACGAGTTCAGCCGTCGCACCGAGCGCCGCAACATTCTGCGCGACGTTCGCAGCGCCGCCGAGTGCGTAGCGGCGGTCGCGCACGCGCACAACCGGGACCGGCGCTTCAGGCGAGACGCGCTCGACATCGCCTGTGAGGTACACATCGAGCATCGCGTCGCCAATCACGGCGATCCGGTGACTCTTCGTGGAAGCAAGAAGTGCGGCGAGGCGCGCGCGGGGAATCAGTTCGCTCGGCATTGGCTCGGAAGCTAGCCCGACAACCTGCAAGAGTATAGGATGCGGCGTGAAAAATAAGCTCGTCCCGTATGCACTGACCGTCGCGGTCCTTGGGATTTCCATCTCCGGCCCGCTGGTCCGCCTCTCGCACGCCGATCCGCTCGCGATTGCGGTGTGGCGCATGGGGATCACGCTCGCGATCGTCGGCGCCGTTTCGATCGTGACGGGCACATGGAAACAGTATCGCACGCTCAACCGTTCCGACCTGCTCGCCGCGTTCGGCGCGGGTGCATTTCTCGCGACGCATCTCTGGAGCTGGATCGTCTCGATCGGCATGACCTCGGTTGCGGCGAGCGTCGTACTCGTCAACGTGCACCCGATCGTCGTCGCGATTGGGTCCGCACTATGGCTCGGCGAGAAACCCACGCGACTGCAAATCACCGGCATCGCGATCGCACTCGGCGGCGCAATCGTTCTCGCGTTCGGCGATGCACACAGCGCGGCGAATGATCTCGCCGGCGGATCGCGCGCGTTGACCGGCGATGCCCTCGCCGTGCTCGGCGCGATTGCAGTCGCACTGTACCTGCTCCTCGGCCGCCGCTTACGACAGAAGCTCGACGTCTGGCCCTACGTCACGCTCGTGTATGGATTCTGCTTCGCGCTGCTGCTCATGCTCGCGCTCGCCACGCACGCGACGCTCACCCCGCAGCCACCGCGCGAGCTCATGCTCTTTGCCGCGATGGCGCTCGGTCCTACAATCCTCGGCCACACCGCCTACAACTGGGCGCTCAAACATGTGCGCGCGTATGTAGTCAGCGTTGCCGTGCTCGGCGAACCGGTTGGCGCGACGATACTCGCCGCGCTGATTCCGAGCATCGCTGAGGTGCCGAGCGCGCTCACGCTCGCGGGTGGCGCGATCATTCTCGCGGGCATCGTTCTCACCGCCCGCCGTGATTAGCTTTCGAAGTCCATCAACCCAACGACTCGTGAAAACTCTCAGCAGAATATTCGTCGCGGCTTCAATCGCCATCGTCGCATCGCGCGCCGCCGCCCAGGACGCGAGGTCGATCGCGAAGATTTCCGACGGTGCCGCAGACGTTCCCGCGAAGCAGACCACATCGTTCACCGGCGATCTCGGCTTTGTGAGCGCGTCGGGAAATACCAACGTCACGACGCTGACGGTCGGCGACAAATTCGTACACACCAACGGCAAGTGGATGTTCACCCAAATCGCGACGTACGTCACGAGCGAGACGAACAAGAAGCAGAGCGCGAATCAGCTGCTCGCCGCGGAACGCGAGGATTACGCGCTCGATCCGCGACTCAGCCTCTTCTTCGGCTTGAGCTACGAACGCAATACGTTTGCCGGATTCAACTCGCGCAACGACGAAATCCTGGGCGTGTCGTGGAAAGCAATCGTCGCGCCGCAGGATTCGCTGCGCGTGGATGCCGGCGGTGTGCTCACGCAGGAGAATGACGTCGACAGCACATCGCAGCATTACCCGTCGGGGCGCTTTGCGATGAGCTACAAGCATCAGTTCTCGAAGGCCGCGTACTTCCATCAGTTCGTAGAGTATCTCGCGAACCTGCAGACATCGGGCGCGTATCGGTTCAACACAGAGTCGGCATTGGTTGCGCCGATTTCCGCGCATGTCGGGATCAAGGTGGCGTACGCGATTCGTTTCGATTCGCGGCCGCAGCCGACGTTTGGGACGACAGACCGGTTGCTCACGACCGGAGTGCAGATCAGTTACTGAGGGGCGGTCGTTCGCGTTACCTTTATGTCGTTCGGGGCCCTTAGCTCAGCGGTAGAGCAGTGGACTCATAATCCAACGCGCGAAGGTTCGACCCCTTCAGGGCCCATAAGCTCGCTGAACAGTTCGCCTGCACGAAGGTCATCCAGGGAGCAAAGCAGTTGACGAATTGGTTAACCAGCAACCAACGACCAATTACAGTCAACGCTTTCTGGATCTCCGCGCTCGTCGCGGTCTCGCTCAACGCGCAATCCGCCGACACCACGCTCATGCGCCGCAATGCGGCCTCCATGTTCGGCGCCCCGGGTCTCATCCAGGTTCCGAGCGCGACCGCCACGCCGTCCGGCACATTCGACCTGACGTTCGACGGCGCGCGGCAGCCGTTCTTGGTAGGAAGCGCCGGCCAGCAGCGCAATCTCTTCGTCACGGTCGGCTTTCTTCCGTGGCTGACGCTCGTCGCACGCGGGACGAGCGCGATTTTGCCCGCCGGCGCGCTTCCAATCAGAGATCTTTCAGCCAACGTTTCCGTCCGGCTACTCCAGGAGCATGACTGGATACCGAGCGTAGCTGCCGGATTGCAGGACATCGGCGGTCAGGCCTCGCATTTCGACTCGCGCTATCTCGTCGCCAGCAAGACGTTCCTCGGCAGCTCGAGCGTCAGCGTCGGAATCGGGAGCGGGAAAGTGCTCAACGGTCCCTTCGGCGGCGTCCAACTCGGCCTCGGCCCGTGGGCATCGCTGCTCGGCGAGTACGACGGACATGCCGTCAACGGCGGCGTGCGCGTATTTCCGTTTCCGTCGGTCGCTGACCGCGTTGGACTTCAACCGAGGTTCGATCTCGTGTGGCGCGAGGGAGTCGGCGCAGCACTCGGTGCCGGCTTCCGCACGATGGTCGGTGGCAACGGCGAGGCAGTCGCGCGGCGCACCGCCGTCGCTCCGGCACATCCTGTAGAACCGGCGCCAGCGCCGGCGGTCGCACCGACTGTGGCCGCGGCGAGCGCGCAGGACCGACGCGATGCGCACTCCGCGGCGGCTGTCGCAACGGAGCAGGAATTAGTTGCGCTCGGATTCGAGGACGTGCGCGTTGCGATTGTAGGCAGCGAGCCGGCCGCAACGATCGACGTCGAATACGAAAACCGCCGCTACAACCGCGACGAACTCGACGCGCTCGGCATTGTAATGGGAGTGGCCGCGTCGCATACGTCTCCTGCCATTACGCACATGCGCGTGACGATACGCAGAGTGAACGTGCCGGTACTGACAGTTGAGAGCTCAGCAGGAGCGTTCACTGCGTTCATCCACGACACGCTGTCGGACACGGAGTTCGCACAGCAACTCACGTTCACCGAACCATCGCCTGCAACACGCACGACCAGCGGCGACGCGCAGCGCGTCAACCCGAGCCACTTCAAGCTCGACGTCTTTCTGCGCCCGCGCGTTGAAGAGCAAATCCTGACCGATCTCGCCGACGCCAGCGCACGCGTGACCGCACTGGTCGACGCCGACGTGCAGCTCGCCCCAGGTCTCGTACTCAACGCGAGGCGCGGCCTTCCGGTCACCACAACGCCGGGATTCCTAACAGGCCTCAGCGACCCGAACGCGGACCGCCTGCTCTTACATCAAGCGCTGTCGATTCCCCTTGGGAACGCGTGGCCGACGACAAGCGCGATCACACAGTTCAGCGCGGGCCGCTTTGGCCACTACCAGGTTGGCTTCGCGAACGAGACTGATTTATCGCTCGCTGACGGTCGCGTGAGCCTCGTATCCACGCTCGCGGTCCTCGGGACCACGTTCCGCACGCTCGACAGCACGCTGGCACTCGGCACGGTGCGTTTGCGATATCCGGCTTGGGATATCACCGCTTCGCTCACCGGCGGACGCTTCCGGCATGGCGACACCGGCATTGCCGCTCAACTGGCGCGGCAGTTCGGCGCGACGGAACTCGCGTTCTATGTCAAGTCCACGTCGTTCGCGTCGGCGGCCGGCGTGAGCGTCGCACTTCCGCTCGCGCCGGCCAAAGAACTGCCGCCTGCCCTGCTGCGCCTGCGTGCGCCGGACTTATACACGCAGAGTCTTCAAACGACGATACACCAGCCGATCAACATCCTACGCAGTGACGTCGGCAACGTGCTCGACACCGACCACGAGATCGCGCGCATCTACCGCACGCGCGATCGGCTCCAACCCGTCACCATCGTCGCGCACGTCGCGACGATGAAAGACGCGTGGCTCAGTTTCCGTTCCCGCCAGATGCCCCGCTGATTGTGACCGTCGCGGTCGGGCACTCGAAGGCCAGAATAGACGACAACTGGTTCAAGGCGAGTTGAGTTGTAGTGCCGGAGAGGATCACTGGCGGTCCCAAGGCAATCGTAAAGTTCGTGTTGTCGATGGCGTTTAGGACGCCCGAGCTGGTGAGTACGTAGAGCACCGGCGCGGTCGGGCACGTCGTCCCTCCCGGGAGTTCGATCGTAAAGGCGATCGGCGGATTCGCGCTCGTTGCTGCGGCGACGACACTGCCGCGCGCCGCGCTGACGACCGAACTCGCCGCCGCGCTCGACTTTGCGACGGTGATCGTGAGGACCGTAAGCGGCTTCGAATTTATCTGCGCGGCCACACCCGCAGGGAGCTTTGTTGCAAAATCCGGCGGAGCGACGTCGGTCATCGTGACGGTCGCCGCGCCGCCCGCCGCGGCCACGAGCGCCTGAAGCGTGGCGACGGGAAGAACGACCGATACGTGCGAGTTGGGATCGTTCGTGCTTATCGTGAGCGGCACGGTGGGAACGGCCGGCACCGCAAGAGGAGCGGAGGTGACGCTGTACGTCCGAGGATCGTACGGCGCCGTGGAGTTCGATTTGCACTGGGCGAGCGCGCCCGCGACCGCGAACGTTGCAACAATGGCAATCCGACGGTCGACTTTCATTCGAGTTCTCGCTTGTGTGGTTGAGAGGGAATCTTGGCCGACCTTCGGACGGTGAGAATACGCCACGGCCAGCTCGCGATTCCTAGCCCCGCAAGTTTGCCGGCAATAAGCGTTACGATCTACCGGTCGCCATTTTATCGTCAACGAACCGCAAAAAATCCCGCCTAAAGTTCGTGGCCTGAAAGCGCAGCGCGTTCTCCCTGCACCGCGCCTCTGAAATTTTTCCCGCACCAGATTCGAAGCGTCTGACCGCATCTGCGAGCGCTTCCGCAGTCTGCTCCGTGTAAAAAATCCCTGTTTCGCCATTCACAACTGTCTCCGTCACGCCACCCCGCCCAAATGCAATCACCGGCGTCCCACACGCCTGCGCCTCGACCGGCGCAATTCCAAAATCTTCTTCAGCTGCAAACACAAACGCCTTCGCGCGTCGGAGGTACGATCGCACTTCTTCCCTGCTCAATCGCCCAACCAGCTCCACATTGTGTCCGGCCGCAGCGCGAACTTTTCCTTCATCGGGGCCATCGCCGATCACAATCAGCTTCCTGTCCGCCAGCGCACGAAACGCCGTCGCGATCATATCGATTCGCTTGTACGGCACAAACCGGCTCGCCGTCACGTAGAAATCCTCTCGCGCCTCACCACTCGGCGTAAAGAACTCCGTATCCACGGGCGGATAAATCACAATCGACTCGCGACCATACGCGCGCTCGATCCGCTCTGCGATATAACGCGACAGTGTCACGAATGCGTCAACGCCGGTCGTGTTCGCCAGGTCCCACTTCCGCATCTTCTCAAGCATCGCGCTCGCGAGCGCACCCTTCACGCCGCTGTCCAATCCAGCCTCACGCAGATACTGCTCCTTCAAATCCCACGCATAGCGTATTGGCGAAAGGCAGTAGCACACATGCAGCTGCTTCGAATGCGTGCGGACTCCTTTCGCCACCGCATGCGAATTCGAAATGACCAGATCGTACCCGGAGACATCGAGCGACCGCAGCGCGAGCGGCATCAGCGGAAGCCACGATCGGTAATTCTTCTTGAGCCGCGGCATGTTCTGGAGCCAGCTCGTCGTGACGCGCGTCGCGCCGAGCATATCGCGATTCTCAGGTGAGCGCTGATCGATCATCGTGAAGACATCGGCGCCGGGGAATACCGCGAGCAGTTCCTTGAGCACGAGCTCCGCGCCGCCCGGCGTCTCCAGCCAATCGTGGACGATTGCGACTTTCACGCGCTTGTCACTTACTGGTCACGACTGGGCCCTTCCTGAGCGGGCGCCACCACGCTTCGTTCGCGAGATACCAATCGACCGTTTCATCGAGCCCGCGCTCGAGATCACGCTCGGCGCGGTAGGCAAGCTCGTTCGATGCACGCGTGCCGTCGATCGCATAGCGGCGGTCGTGCCCGAGCCTATCCGTAACGAACTCGATCAGTTCTTCGCACTTGCCGCTTTTTGAAGCGGGCGATTTAGGGAAACGCACCGCCAGCGTCGCGTCCGCCGCAAAGCGCGCGTCGACTCGCCGGCAGAGCGCCTGCACGAGATCGATATTCGCGAGCTCGGTTCCACCGCCGATGTTGTAGCACTCGCCGGACTTTCCGCGCTCGATCACCAAGTCAATACCTCGGCAGTGATCGGCCACGTGCAGCCAGTCGCGGCGATTCTGCCCATCACCGTAGACCGGAATCGCAACGCCCTCGAGCGCGTTGAGCAGCGCGAGCGGAATCAGTTTTTCCGGAAACTGTAACGGCCCATAGTTGTTCGAGCAGTTGCTGGTCGTCACCGGCAGTCCGTACGTGCGATTGTACGCGCGCACGAGATGATCACTCGCCGCCTTGCTCGCCGCATAGGGGGAGTTGGGCGCGTACTGCGTACGCTCCGTAAACGCCGCGTCGTTCGGCCCGAGCGACCCGAATACTTCGTCGGTGCTCACATGATGAAAGCGAAAGTGGTCGCGCTCTGCGCCGGTCAACAATTCGTGCCGCGCGAGCGCCGCCTTCAAGAGTGCGTGGGTGCCGAGCACATTCGTTTCTAAGAACAAATCGGGCCCGATGATCGAACGATCCACGTGCGACTCGGCGGCAAAGTGCACGATGGTATCGATCGACTGGGCCTGAATCACGTCGCGCACGGCTTCGAAATCGCCGATGTCGCCCTGCACGAATCGGAATCGCTCGTTTTCATCGAGCGCAATAAGCGATGCACGATTCCCGGCGTACGTGAGCGCGTCGAGCACGGTCACGCTGTCGTTCGTGTGCGCCTCGATCCAATAGCGCACGAAGTTCGCGCCAATGAACCCTGCCCCACCCGTCACCAGCAGCGAGCGTTGTTCGCTCACAGATACGTCTCGGCGGCCGCCAGCAACGGCGCCGCGGAATCACGCGGGTTGATCTGCGGCGGGCCGATCAGGTCGAGCGGCCACGCAATCGCGAGCGCGGGATCATTCCACAGCAGCGTGCGCTCCGCTCCCGCCTCATAGAACTGCGTGCACTTGTAGTAGACCGTGGCGGATTCACTCAGCACCGCGTATCCGTGCGCGAATCCCGGTGGGACCCACATCGAGAATCCGTTCTCTTGCGAGAGGATTTCCCACACCGACTGGCCAAACGTCGGCGATGACTTACGCAAATCGACGGCCACGTCAAACACCTCACCCGCCGTGCATCGCATGAGCTTGCCCTGCGGATGTCCCATCTGATAGTGAAGTCCGCGCACAACGCCTCGCGCCGAGTGCACGAGGTTGTCCTGCACGAACGCCTCATGCAGCCCCGCAACGCCGAGCGTCCGCGTATTCCACGCCTCAATGAACGACCCGCGCTCATCCGCAAACACGCGCGGCTCAAAAACCCGCACTTCAGGAATTCGTAGTGCGCGCATACGAAGCACTACTCGTGTTCCTTGATCAACTCAAGCAGATAGCGACCATACGAAGTTTTCGCGAGAGGCGCCGCCAACCGTTCCAATTGGTCAGCATCGACCCATCCAGCGCGAAACGCGACTTCTTCGGGGCACGCGATTTTCAAACCCTGGCGCTCTTCGATCGTCTGCACAAACAGCGCCGCCTGTAGCAGCGCTTCGGGTGTCCCCGTATCGAGCCAAGCAGCGCCGCGCCCGAGCAGCTGAACGTCGAGCGAGCCGCGATCCAGATACGTGCGGTTCACATCAGTGATTTCTAACTCACCGCGCGCAGAAGGCTTGAGCGTGCGTGCAATATCAACAGCGCGATTGTCGTAGAAATAGAGCCCGGTCACTGCGTACGGCGACTTCGGTACCGACGGCTTTTCTTCAATCGACTTCGCATGACCGTTTTCATCGATCACCACGACGCCATACTCTGCCGCGTTCTTCACGCGATGCGCAAAAATTGTCCCGCCATCAACGCGCACGTTGGCGGCTGCGAGCGCCGCGGCAAGATTGCCGCCATAAAATAGATTGTCGCCCAGGATCAGCACCGGGCTCGCGCCATCGAGAAAGGGCTCGGCGATTATCAACGCTTGCGCAATTCCTCTAGGCTCCGGCTGCTCCGCGTATTCGATACGGAGCCCCCATCGGCGCCCGTCGAGCAGCAATCACCGAAACGCCGGTAAGTCCTGTGGCGTGGAAATCACGAGCACATCGCGAATCCTCGCTAACATCAGCGTCGTGAGCGGATGATAAATCATCGGTTTATCGAACACCGGCAGCAGCTGCTTGCTTACTGCTTGGGTGATCGGGTGGAGGCGGGTGCCTGTCCCCCCTGCCAGCAGAATCCCGCGCCGTCCGTTGGTCGCCATTACGGAAAGATCGGCGCTTGCACCCCGGTGTGCCACCCGTTTGCGCGCGTATGGTTGTTCCGCCGCCGCCGCCCCCTTACTTTCCTCACTCGTTCCACGGTGGTTTTAGGGTTGTCTTAAGGGCGCGTAGCTCAGCTGGTTAGAGCGCTGCTTTCACACAGCAGAGGTCCGGGGTTCGAGTCCCTGCGCGCCCATTATGTGAAAGTCTCAATCTCGCACGTCGCAGCGTCTCTCCTGCTGGTCGCGACGATCGCGACGGCCGGTACGGCGCAACAGTTGCCGACCGCGCAGCAAGCGCAGCAGATGCTGCAGAATCCGGATTTGGTCAGCCAGCTTAGGCAGCAGCTGACCACGAGCGGGCTGACGCCGGATCAGGTGCGGGCGCGGCTAACCGCGGAGGGATATCCGGCAACTCTGCTCGACGCGTATCTCCCTGGCGGAAACGCGGGTGCGCGTGATTCCCTGCCCGGCGATGATGTGTTCAACGCGATGCGCGCGCTTGGCGTGAGTGCTGTGTACCCCAATTCGACGAGGCACTTTGGGAAGCGTAGGTTCACTTCTCAACGGAGGGTCGTCGGATGGAAACGCATCGACGCGGATCGGATGGACGCCGCTATTTCTCGGCTGACTTCAAGCAGGAACAAATTGCA
>CAIVZZ010000023.1 GCA_903910555.1 uncultured Gemmatimonadota bacterium
CTGAAAATCCGCGTGTCGGGGGTTCAATTCCCTCCCTGGCCACTTCGATAAACAGTTGACGCGTCACCAGTTGGAAAAAGCGACGGCCACCTTTGCGGTGGCCGTTTCTATTGAGATGCCCACGCAACCGTTCCCGCGCCCGCCACGAGTCCTATTGACATTCTATACGAGCAAGGCAACCATCTTCACATATCGAATGTCTATAGGAAATCACAACCGACCCGAGGTTTGCATGATGCGGATACAACGGATTGTTGCGGTACTGATCGCGCTGACAGCAGTGTCGATCCCTGCGGCCGCCCAGCGGATGACCGGTGCGCATCCGACTGGAGCCATTCCCAGCCCCGAGCTCCTGGACACCACGAGTCTCTTCAACTCCCGTTTCGCCAAAGTCGGCGACGATCTGTTCATCGCCGGACAGCCCACGGAGCGCGGGCTGCGTGAGGCGAAGGCGCGCGGCGTCACGACGATCGTCAACCTGCGCACCCCGCCGGAGATGGCGCGCGTCGGCTTCGACGAGGCGGCGCTCGCCGCGCAGCTTGGAATGACCTACGTCTACCTCCCGGTGCGCGGCGACAGCGCGATGCCGTACGCGCCGGCGACGGTCGCGCGTTTCGCCAACACGATGGAACACGCGAACGGAAAAGTCCTGCTGCATTGCACGGTGGCGTGGAGAGCGAGCCACCTCTGGGCGGCGTATCTCATCACGAACCGCGGCGTTGATGTCCCTGCGGCGCTGGCGAACGCGCGCGCGATCAACCTGGGTGACGCCGACCCGCGCATGTCCGGCCGGCAGCCCGTCGAGCAGTTTCTCGACCGGGATCTGCCGCAGCTGAAGCGCGCTCCGTAAACCGCGCGGCGCGACGCACGGCGACAAAACGCCCGCCCACACGATGGCGCGGGCGTTTTGTTATTCTTCGGTCCGCGCAAAACGCTTTTCTTTTACCGAGATTCGCATGGCCACGAAACTCAAGTCGGAACGTCCGGATCCCAAGCGCCCCGGTGTCATGCTGCCGGCGCAGCAAGTTGTTCGCGACATTCATGGCTATCTCGTCCGGGTCACGCAGCTCGGCCTCTACATACGGAAGAGCGGGACGCGCCTCGAAGTCGGGCCGTTTGATTTTGGCGCCCTCTATCAGGACGGTGTGCAGCGCGCGGCCGGACTCGCTCCGGTGAAGCCCCGGAAGCCGGTGCGAAAGGGTGCGACCACGGTAAGCCGCGGGCTCCTGCAGACGGGACGCGGACGCTAACGTCGGGCCGCCCGCTACTTCTTCCCGCCGAACAAACCTTTCACGGCATCGCCGGCTTTCTTCACGCCTTCCGCCGCCGCGGCACCGGCGGTGCCGCCAGCTTTCAGCGCCGCCTGAGTGGATGCGCGAACAATGTCGCTGGTCACGGCTTTCATCATCACGGTTGCGAGCTGATCAGGCGTCACACCGTTCTCGCGGGTGCCGATGTCGCTCAACTCAATTGGCGGCAAAGGAATCTTCAGCGCCGCGACTCCCGCACCAAGACGCACCACGCCGTTGGTCACGCGGAAGTGCTTCAGTTCGATCTTGATCGGCTTGCCATTCTTCGCGACGGCCTGCGGTGCCGCCGACCCACCGCCTGCCTTCTCGATATTGGCAAGCAGGTCGCTGACGTTGCTGGAAACAAACTTGGTTTCGTAGTCGAACTCCGGCGCCTCGATATCGACGTCGTTGATGACGATATGATCGCCGTAGAGGGATTTCGGCACGATCGACACGTGCACTTTCCGAACGGCCACGAGGTCTGCGTCGCTCCAACCCGCCGGGTTGCCGAGCACAAAACCGTGCAGCGTGCCGCTGCCGCTGAACGGCGAAATGTCCGCGCTCGACAGTGCGACTTTCGTGTTCGTAAGCTTAGGCGCGAAATTATTCACGCCGCGCGTGACGATCGAACCGACAAAGAATGACGCGACCACCAGGGCGATGACGCACGCACCGAGAATGCTGCCACCGGCAACAAGAAGCTTTTTCATGGCACAATATTAAATGCCTGCACGACGCAAAACAGGGCCGTGCTCAGCGCGGCCCTGTCTTGTAATCGGCTGCGTGTATTTTTACATCACGCGAACGCGTATCCGGATCCGTCGCGCTTCGCCCGGTACATCGCGGCATCTGCGCTCTTGGTCAGCGCGTCGGCCGTTGTTCCATCCTTCGGGAACATCGCTATTCCAAGACTTGCCTGGACGTTTACGCTGATCGCACTGTGCGGGTCACCCACATCGCACGGCACTTGAATCGCTTTGATGATCTTTTCAGCGACGACCGTGATGTCAGCGTCGGTTTTCGGATCCATCACGAGACAAAGGAATTCGTCGCCGCCCTAGCGGCTGACGGTGTCGTCGGCGCGAGTCGCTTCCGTGAGCCGTTCTGCAATCGCTCGCAGAACGGCGTCGCCGGCCGTGTGGCCGTGCAAATCATTGATTCCCTTGAAACAGTTCACGTCGATGAACACGACCGCCAGTTTCCAGTCGTGCCGCGTGGCCAGCGCCAATCCATGTTCGAGACGGTCGCTGAACAGCGTACGATTCGGCAGACCGGTAAGCGGATCGTGGAGCGCGGCGTGATGATCCGCCTTCCCACGTTCGGTGGCCGCAGCCAGCTGATCTTCCAATACGTGCCGCTCTTTCACCTCACCCTTCAGCGCGACATTCACAACGGCGAGTTTCTCCGACGCATCCTGAACCTTGGTCTCGACCGCCTCGCTCTTCTGCAACGCAGCCTCAACGGCCGGTTGCGCACTATGAACCGCGATTTCGTGCTTGAGCGCCGTGTTGACCGATGAAAGCTCCTCTGCGGATTCTTCCACGAGAACCTTCACGTGCTCGCTTTGTCCGAGCGCGTTCGTCAGCGCATGCGCAGGACGCCTTGGAGAATCGAGTTGTTGTTCGGACTTCATTTACCCTTCCACGATTTTCACGAGTGATCGAGCTCGCTGCTGAGCCTCATGAAGAGTGCAGTTCGACGCATCTTTAGGCCATCACACGAATGGGCGACGAATCGACCTAATCGGTCTAATCCGTCGGGATGTTCACTGCTCAAAGCAAAACGGGGCCGTGCTTAGCACGGCCCCGTTTCAGCTACATAAAACAGTCGCGTTTATTTCTTCGGCTCGAGCGCCTCGCCAATCCGGTGCTCCGCATTTTCCAAATGCATGCGCGTCTCACGATCGGCGGCCTTCCCGGCGGCTGCGTGAAGCTCGGCCTTCAGCGTGACCAACTGACCGCGCACCTGCGATCTCGCATCTTCTGACAGCGCCCCACCGGCCGCATTGCCGCGACCACCGCCACCAGCCGGTGCTGCGGCTGCTGCCGCAGGTGGATTCACCATACGATCCATCGTCGTGATGTAGCTCATCTGCAGATCGCGGCGATATGGATCGATCTTCGCGTTTGAAGCGAGTTCTGACCACACGCCCTTCCGCACATCGTCGAGCATTTCCGTGAGCGAATACACGTCGCCGGCGTTCTTCGCGGCCGCCTCGCCGTCGAGCAGGCGGTTCAGACGCGCTTCCTGCAGCAACGCGTTCAGTGTGCGGCTCTGCGCGTTTCCGATGCGTGCGAGCATTCCACCAACTTCAACGCGCGCCGAAATCTCCGGACGAATGAGATACGTCGGCGTCTTGAAAACCTTCTCATTCAGGAACTTCACCGCTTCGGCCTGACGCGCCTTTGAAAGCGCCTCGTACACCGGGCCCGGCTGGCTCCCCGACTTGTAGTGCGCCGTTCCGCCGCCAACGACGGTCACGACATGGCCGGCCTCGGTCGCCCACTGACCAATCACGCGATCGTACAGATCCTTCGTGAGCTCGTTGTCTTCCATCGGCCGCGTACCCGCCGCGGAGACGTAACCCAGCACGCGCTCGATGTTCTTGAAGCCGAGTCCGGTCGACTTCACCGGATCCGCATCGCCGACTGCTTCGCTCTGCGTGCCGTACTGGCCGAACGCGTTACCGGCCGAGAAGCGATACCACGGCACCGTGTCCTGCACGCGCGTCCACTGCTCGAGGACTGCCTTGTCGTTGGCGAGCGAATGCGGGCCGGGGATTTCCTTGTAGCCCCATGCGATCGTGTACTTGTCCCATGGACCGATGCGCGGAACGATATCGGCAACAGCGAGATGATCTTCGGGCTGCGCGACGTAGTTCATGCGCGAGTAATCCATGATGCTCGGCGAGTGGCCCATCTTGTGCTCCCACGTCGCGCTGCGTGCGCTGTCCGCGGGATAGAGTGAGCTGCCGATCTGATCGTGCTGCAGCCCAATTGTATGACCGATCTCGTGTGCGACGCCGAACTCGATCAACCGGCCCATCAGCGAATCCGGGAACGGAATCGCGCGGGCACGCGGGTCGACCTGTGCCGCTTGCGAGAAGTACCAGTACTGCATGAGCTCGAGCAGGTTGTGAAAGATTCGCGACGAGCCGTTCAGGATTTCTCCCGTGCGCGGATCCGAAACGTGCGGGCCAACCGAGTTCTCGACCGTAGATGCGAGCCAGCGCACCATCGTGTGGCGAACATCTTCCGGCGACCAATCCGGATCGTTTGCCGGCGGATCGGCGGCGATGATGCCGTCTTTGAATCCGGCTGCTTCGAACGCGACCTGCCAATCGGTGATCGCTTTGCGGATGTACGGCTTCCACTGCTCGGGCGTCGCCGGATCGACATAGTAAACGATCGGCTTCTTCGGATAGCAGAGGTTTCCTTCTTTGCGATCCGAGCATTCCAGGCGCCAGCGCGTGATGTACACGTGCGTCTCTGCGCGCTGCTGGTCTGAACCAAAGTCGACCGTGCGATTCGAGAAGAATCCGATGCGCTCGTCGGCTTTGCGCGTCTGCATCGGGTGTTCCGGCAGACGAACCAAACTCCAATGTGCGACGACGCTCTCTGCGAGCGGCGGTCCGCCAGCAGCGGCGGCACCACCACGTCCACCGCCTGCCGCAGCACCATTGCCGGCCGGAACGCCGGTCTGCGTCGCTTCGATCTCGACGTTCTCCGGGAACGCGGCCACGTGCTCGATGTATGAGCGCGTCGCGTCGATCGTTCCGCGAATCGCGGCGATCTCGGGAACGGCCGTCGTGAAGAGCCGGGTGACATCAATGACGGCCGAGCTATCCGGGCCGTAGGCTTCGATGTTGAAGACCGCGATGACCGGGCCGTTGTTGGCGCCCTGCACGGCCTTGTAAACCGAGAGCGTGGTGTCCGCAGAAATCGCGAATGAAATCGAACGGAGAATGACACGGTTCCCGTTGCGCTCCCAATGCAGCGCGCGCTCGCCGAACTCATCGCCGGCGTAATCGCCGAATCCACCGCCGGTCGGCGTCGGGTTCTGCGCCGCGGCGCGGGCGAAGCGTCCGACGATCAGCATGTCCTTGCCGAACTCGCGCGCCGGAATCTCGAAGTAGGTGAGGTCGTTGAGCTGGTGCACCGCAAAGAGACCGCGCTTGGTCTTCGCCTCTGCCGTGATTACACGGTTGTACGGACGCGGACGGGCTGGCGCCGCTGCACCACGACCACCACCACCGCCTCCGGTGGAATCAGCCGCGGCACCGCCGCGACCACCACCCTGTGGTGCCTGGGCAACTGGCTGAGCGGCCGGTACGGGCGCTGGAGTCGGAGTGGGTGCGGGCACGGGCGCCGCAGGTGTGCAGCTGGCGACAAGTGCCGCGGCAACGAGTAAGCCGATTCGACGTGGCATAATCTGGAATGAGAGAACGGTAAATGTGTTGCGCGATTCGTCTCCGCGGGTGCGGAGCCCGAGGATAACATGTGTGAAAATGAGCGGTTGTGATAGTAGAGTTCAGGTATGCCAGAACTCTCGATCGACCCCAAAACCGCCGCGCTCGTCCTGATCGATCTGCAAAACGGGATCACGCGCATGTCGACGGCTCCGCACAGCTCGGCCGACGTGATCTCGAGAGCGGTACGGCTCGCCGATGCATTTCGTTCGCGCGGCTCGACCGTCGTGCTCGTCCGTGTCGCGTTCGCCGCCGACGGCAGCGATCGCGTGAAGACGCCCATCGACGCCCAGCAGCCCCCCATGACGCCGACCGCCGACTGGTCGGATATCGTCGTGGACCTTGGGCCCAAGCCAGGGGACGTCATCGTCACGAAGCATCAATGGGGTGCGTTCTATGGCACCGAACTCGATCTCCATCTCCGGCGCCGCGGAGTCAAGACGATCGTGATCGGCGGCATCTCGACGAACTTCGGCGTGGAATCCACGGCTCGCGATGCCTACGAACGCGCCTTCGCGCTGGTATTTGTCGAAGACGCCATGGCCGGCAGGAACGGCGACGAGCACGTGTTCGCAACGAAGAACATCTTCCCGAGGCTGGGGCTTGTCCGTTCGACGGAAGACGTACTCGGAGCGCTCGGCTAGCCGCAGGCTGCGAGCGGAACGCCTGTGACACCTCCGAGTAAGAAAGAGGTATTCGAGGGTGAAGGCGCGAACGTCAGCAGACGACTACACTCATGCAAATGAACGGAATAGCCATTTCACATCGACGCGTACGAGCCATCGTCTCGACGGGCTTGGTGGCACTCGCGCCCGCTGTGACCGCAGCCGTTCCGGCACATGCGTTCGCCGGCTCCCCCACAGCGCACACTGCGGGCGACACGATTCAGGGAATCGTGTTCGACAGTCTGCTTCACCAGCCGATCCCGAACGCCACCGTTCAGGCAGATGCCGGTGCAGTCACGACGATGACCGACCGCGAAGGCCGCTTCACGCTGATCTCGCCGACGCCCATCCACCGCGTCACGGTTTTTCACGATTTTCTGGATCGCAGCGGGCTGGGAAGTCTCCAAGCCGACGTGACGGAGAAAACCTCGCGATCGATGATGATTCTGTCGACGCCGTCAATCGCCACAATCTGGGCGCGACTGTGCCCCGGCAAGGATCTCGTAAAAGGACGCGGCGGAATCGTGTACGGAACGGTCCGCGCGGCCGACGGAAAAACGCGGCTCTCCGGCGCACAGGTCCGCATCAGCTGGGATTTCAACGCGATCGGCGCAACGGGCGCTGCCGCGCGCACGTCGGATTCGAAATCTGATTCGACGGGCACTTACTACGCGTGCGGGACGCCTCCGAACGTCAACGTTTACGTGCTCGGCTACTCCTCGACGCTCCGCTCAGGCGCACTCACCGTGCCCGGCGACACACTGCCGATGCGCCGCGTCGATCTGGTGCTCGGCGAGTTCGGAAAAACGGCAACGATCCACGGCGTGGTGCGCGGGCCGACGCAGAATCCGATTTCCGGAGCAAGTGTCGATTTGATCGGAACCGACGCGACGGCAAAAACGGACGCGAACGGCCGCTTCACGCTGACGCTCGCGCCCACGGGATCGCGCACGATCGAGGTCAGGACGATCGGATTCGCACCGCTCTTTCAGCCGATCGCCGTCCTCGAGAACCAGAACGACGAGGTCCCGGTCACGATGCTTGCGACGGCGCTCCCCGGCGTGAACGTCACGGGGAAGCAGAACGTGTCGCTGCTTCAGCTCGACTTCGAACAGCGCAAACGCGAAGGATTCGGCACGTTCAAAGACTCGACGGAGATCGTGAAACACACATCGATCCGTTCGGTCTTTCAGGGAATTCCGTCGCTCGTCATCACGGGTATCGACGCGACGTCGTTCGCGCTGTTCACGCCGACGATGTCGATCACGAACAATCCCGTGGGCGGCTGCCCGGCGAACATTTACATCGACGGTAAGCCTTCAGACACCGGCGTACTCATCTCGCTGGCGAAAGAACAGATCGCCGCGATCGAGGTGTACATCCGCCAGGAGTTTGCGCCCGCGCAGTATCTGATGCTCGGCAACAATTGCGGCGTGGTGCTCGTCTGGACGAAGCTGCAGTTCAAGCGCTGACACGCGCGGGCCGCTGCGCGCCTACTCCACGCGCCGCTGGCGAAGTCCGAGATTGATGATGCGCTGCAGCAGTTCCGGATACGCCACGCCACCGGCTTTTGCCGCCGATGCGAATTCTTCGCGCTGCGCGATTTCCGGATTGGGATTGGCCTCGAGGAAATAAAAGTTTCCGTCGCCGCCGAGCCGGAAATCGATGCGCGCGTAGCCGCTTAGTTCGAGAATCTTGTAGATACGCTTGCTGACGTGCTCAAGAAACACCTTCTGTTCCGGTGTGAGCTCGGCTGCGCGAATGTCGATGCCGTGCCGCGCTTGATACTCGATATCGTGCTTCACTTTCGCCGTCGCGATCAGCGGCGCGTTGTCGGCGAGTTTCTCCGCGACAAGTTCCCATGCGGGGAACGCCACGAGCCGCTCGTTGCCCATCACGCTCACGTAGAGTTCGCGCCCTTCGATGAATTGTTCGGCGATCGCGTCGGTGCCAACGCGCTCGTGAATGAAACGCACCCGCTCGGCGAGTTTCTCATCGGAATCCACCACGGACGCCTGCGCGATTCCCACCGACGCGTGCTCGATGAGCGATTTCACGATCAGCGGAAAGGCGAGACGCGGCGGCCGCTTCACCTTGCGGCCCATTGGAAACACCGCGAAATCCGGAACGCGAATGCGGTGGTACAGCAGCAGCTTCTTTGACAGCGCCTTGCCGCGCGAGATGATCATGCCGCGCGGATTGCATCCGGTGTACGGCACCTTGAGCAGCTCGAGAAAGCTCACGACGTTCTGGTCGAACAGCACCTCACCATGAAATTCTTCGAGCAGGTTGAACACCGTGTGCGGCTTCCAGTCCTCGACGGCGTCGCGGATCGGGAGCAGTTCATACTGCACGCCGAGTACGCGCACCTCGTGGCCAATCGCGCGAAGGTGACTGACGACGTCGTATTCGGTTTTCCATACGTTGATCTCTTCTTCCGTGTGCCCTTCGAGCGAGTCGGGCGGCACGAGCTGCGGATGCATCAACGCGAGGATTCGAAGTTTCTTCATACGGCGATCCAGTCACGGCGCCCGTGCTGCGCGATGAACTCCATTGTGCGCGCGGTGAGGAGGACCATAAAGTCGGTGAGCAGCTGACGTTCGCTGCCGCCGACGCGAAGCTTGAGTTCGCGGCAGCGACCAATCATGTCACCGAGCACCGTGTCGAGCGTGAACTGGTATTCGCCCGTCCATTTCGAGACGACGCGGCGGATATCGGTGCGATGACGGCGAAGAAAGCTGGCCGCAGATTCGTGCGTGCGATGGCGTTTCGCGAGCGAAAAGAGTCGAAGCAAATCTTCATCGTACGTGTCGGGATACTCCACGGAATACAGTGCGCGCCGATAGGTATAGTGCTCGAACAGCGTGCGCGACACAGTGCGCAGCGGGTCCATGCGAACCTTGCTGCGAACGACGGGCGAGGTACCGGCAAGCTCCTTCATGAGCTTGTCTACGTACTGCAGCTTTTTTAGCGCGGGCCAGCCAGCGTAGCGCCGCCGCCAATCCGAGCGCGGCCGCAGCCAGACGGCGAAGGTCTCCGCGAAATCTTCATCCGGATGGCTCTGTGCGTACCAGCGCCGGAGATGCTGGACGTATTTCTTGCTCGCCGGATTCGGACGATACGACTCGGGATATTTCGTCGACGATTTTCCGAAGAGCTTCTGCCATTCGCGACGGCGATGGAGCTGGTAGCCATGCTGCACGGCATGCCCGCACTCGTGCCGCATGATCTGCATGCACTCGGCGTGCGTACCGCCCTCCACCTCGAGCAGCTGACTGCGCTCGAGACGCATAAGGCGCGGATGCGCGAGATAAAACGGAATTGCAAACCCGGGCACGTTGCCGGGTGAGAACCACTCGTCGGAGAGCCAGATGTGCGGACGAAGCCGAATGTGCTTCTGCTCGAGCTCCGTATAGAGCTCGATCACGCAGTCCTCAAGCCACGTGCCTTCGATGGTCACGCCGAGATCGCGCAGACGGAGCTGCATCAATCGTTCGGCGGACCAGCTGGACCAGGGAAGACGGCGAAAGCGCGTAGGCGGCATCCTGATAGAGAACTGCGGCGGCCGGCGGAGGCCGAAAGGAAAAGGAGCATGGTGTCCGCGCCGCGCCGTGGCAAGAGGGGCGCCCCGCCGCTACGATTCAGAGTGCCGGAGACCTCTGCAGATCCGTACGCGTCGCTCCGCCTTCCCAGCTTCCGTCTCTATATCATCGGTCTGTTCGCCTACACCATGGCGATCCAGATCCAGGGTACGGTCGTGGGCTGGCAGATTTACGAGCTTACCCATGACAAGCTCGCGCTCGGCCTGATCGGGCTGGCCGAGGCGTTCCCGTTTATCGGTGCCGCCCTGTATGCGGGGCATGTGGCCGACACGCACGACCGGCGCCGGATCATGCTCATCGCGCTCGGGGTGCTTTTCGCCTGCGCGGTGTCGCTGCTGGTGCTGCCGTTTCTCCTGCCGTCGGCGCCGCAGCTGGTGGTTCGCGCCATTTATGGAGTGATCGTTCTCAGCGGGCTCGCGCGAAGCTTTCTCCAGCCTGCCCGCCAGGCGCTGGCGGCGGAGATGGTTCCGCGGTCGATGTTCGGAAACGCCATCGCGTGGCGCAGCGGATCGTGGCAGCTCGCAGCCGTCATGGGGCCGGCGATCGGAGGGTTTCTGTTCGCGCTCGGCGGCTCGAAGCTCGCCTATTCGGTCGATGCCACTCTGATGCTCGTTGGAGTTGCCGCGATCGTGATGATCGCGCACGAGTCGACGATCAAGCGGGAGCAGGCCGAGGCGATGGCAAAGAGCCTCGCGACGGGCATCTGGTTCGTGTTCAACGAGCCCGTGATTCTCGGCGCACTCTCGCTTGATCTCTTTTCAGTGCTGTTCGGCGGGGCGACGGCACTTCTGCCGGTGTACGCCGACGAGATTCTTCACGTCGGTGCGTCGGGCCTCGGCGTGCTGCGCGCCGCACCGGCAATCGGCGCCGTGGTCATGAGCGCGGTGATCGCGTGGATGCCGCCGTTCAAACGCACGGGACGCGCGTTGTTCAGCGCGGTCGCGACGTTCGGCATTTGCATCATCGTATTCGGACTATCGACGAGCATGATCCTGTCCGTCGCGGTGCTCGTGATCAGCGGTGCGGCTGACATGGTGAGCGTGTTCACCCGCTCCTCGTTGCTGCAACACCGGACGCCGACGCACATGTTCGGCCGCGTGTCGAGCGTCAACTCGATGTTCATCGGGTCGTCGAACGAGATCGGCGCGTTCGAGTCAGGCGTCACCGCGAAGATTTTCGGCACGGTGCCGAGCGTCGTGCTCGGCGGAGTGCTGACACTGGTGGTCGTCGCGGTGACGGCGTGGAGAATTCCCGCGCTTCGAAAGCTCGGGAAGATGGAGACGACGACGAGCGCTTAAACCGCCGCGATCATGTTGCGAACACTTTCCGCGAGATGCGCCGCGGTGAGTCCGAACTCCTCGTAGAGCTTCTGATACGGCGCCGAAGCACCGAAGTGATCGAGCCCGACGATCACACCGTCCGTACCCACCCAGCGGTACCACGACATCGGATGCGCGGCTTCGATCGCGGCACGCCGGATATTTTTCGGCAGCACGCTCTCCCGATATTCCGCAGTCTGCTGCGCAAACAATTCATGACACGGCATGCTGACCACGCGGACGCCGACGCGTTCCTCCGCGAGCAGATCCCGTGCCTTGAGCGCGATCTCAACTTCGGAACCCGACGCCATGATGACGGCGCGCGGAGGACCGCTCGCAGAATCCACGACGATATAGGCGCCGCGGGCAACGCCGCTCGCCGCGCCGGATTTCGTGCGATCGATCAGCGACAACTTCTGGCGGGTGAGCACGAGGGCGGTCGGTCCGGTCCGGTGCTTGAGCGCGACCTTCCACGCCTCGGCCGTTTCGTTCGCGTCGGCAGGTCGAATCACGAGCAGATTCGGAATGCAGCGCAGCGCCGACAGCTGCTCGATCGGCTGGTGCGTCGGACCGTCTTCTCCGAGTCCGATGGAATCGTGCGTGAAGACGTAGATCGCCTGCTGCTTCATAAGCGCCGCAAGGCGAATCGCGGGGCGCATGTAATCAGAGAAGACGAGGAAGGTGCCGCCGTACGGAATCACGCCGCCGTGAAGCGCCATGCCGTTCATCATCGAGCCCATTGCGTGCTCGCGAATCCCGAAGTGCACATTGCGGCCGCCCGGAGTTGCCACCGCGGCGAACGGTGCGCCCTTCACGGTCGTGAGCGTTGAACCCGCGAGATCGGCTGACCCGCCGATGAACTCCGGAATCTTCGCCGCGAACGCGCCGATCACGGCGCCTGATGCGGCCCGGCTCGCAACGTTGCCGTTGGTTGCATCAAACACCGGAATCAAGCTCTCCCAACCCGCGGGGAGATCACCATGGAGCCGGCGTCCAAGTTCTTTGGCGTCGTCGGGGAACGCCTGCGCATAAGCAATGAGATCGCGGCGCCAGGCTTCCTGTGCGGCCGCGCCCGTTTCGCGCACTTCGCGCCAGTGCGCGAGTGCTGCGTCCGGCACGAAGAACGCATCCTGGCTCGGCCAGCCGAGTTCTTTCTTGGTCAGCACGATTTCATCTTTGCCGAGCGCTTCGCCGTGTGCCTTGGGCGTGTCGACTTTGTTCGGGCTGCCGTATCCGATGTGCGTGCGCGTCACGATGAGCGACGGGCGGTCCTTTTCGGATTTGGCGAGATCGATCGCGCGATCGATGGCGTTGAGATCGTTCACATCGGCGATGTGCTGCACGTGCCAGCCGTACGCTTCAAAACGCTCCGCGGCGTCGTCGCTGCAGGAGACTTCAGTGGTGCCGTCGATCGTGATGTGGTTGCTGTCGAAGAAGCCGATGAGTTTGCCGAGCTTCTGATGTCCCGCGAACGAGGCGGCCTCGTGCGAGATCCCTTCCATCAGGTCGCCGTCGCTCGCGATGAACCAAGTGTAGTGATCCACGATCGCGTGGCCGTCGCGATTGAACGTGGCAGCCAGATGGCGCTCGGCGAATGCCATGCCGATCGCATTGGAGATGCCTTGTCCGAGCGGGCCGGTGGTGGTCTCGACGCCGGCGGTGTGGCCGACTTCGGGATGTCCCGGGGTCTTGCTGCCCCACTGACGGAAGTGCTTGATGTCGTCGAGCGAGAGATCGTAGCCCGTGAGATACAGGGCTGAGTACAGCAGCATCGACGCGTGCCCGCAGGAGAGCACGAACCGGTCGCGATTCGGCCAGTGCGGGTCGGCGGGGTTATGTCGCAGATGCTTGTGATACAGCGCGTACGCCAGCGGAGCGAGCGCCATCGGAGTGCCCGGGTGTCCTGATTCCGCCTGCTGCACCGCGTCCATCGAGAGGGTGCGAACGGTGTTGATGGCGAGCAGCTGCAATGCGGCGTCGGCGGATTCGGCCACGTCGGTCTTCCTCAAAGTGCCTTAAGGGCGATGGTGCTACACGTGCTGTAGCGGTAAGAAAGCTAGCCCAGTGCGCTGCTCCCGACCATATTGCCGATATGAGCCGCCTTACGACGGTTGGGGAATCCTCCGCGGCGCTATCGAAGGAACTTTCGGATTTCCTGATCGAGCTTTCGATCGGCCTGCACAAGAACGCGATCTATCCGCCGGGACATCCTTTGCTCGAGGGTGCCACCGCGGGTATCGCGCGGCGCGTCGAATCGCTGCTGCAGGACCGTGCCTCGCTGTCGCTGGGCGTAGCCCGGCAGCAGTTGATCATCGAGGGCGTGGCGACGGACGAGAACAACCCGGTTCTGCGCGACCTCGCCCAGCGCCTCCATCGGCACCACTTGGGGGCGGTGAAGTTCACGCAGGGTGTCCGTCGGAAATTGCAGACGCGCTCGCGACTGTTGCCGTCGACGCCGGGCGCCGTGCAAAGCCGCTGGGCCTTGAAGGCCCCGAGGTTCTCCAGCAATGGCCGCATGTCCGTCTTTTTCCGCTGACGTTCGAGCAGCTTCAGTTGCTCGACGAAGAGCCTGAAGACACCGAGCAGGACGCAGAGAAGGCCGAAATGCGCGGCGGCGGCAGCCGTGCAGCGCAGCTCTGGATCGGCCTTGCACGGGCGGCGCTCGCCGCCGAGGCGACCGATGAAAAACTGGACGATGCGCAGTCGACTGATCCTGTGGTCGTCGCAAAGGCCATCGACGAACACAAGAAAGACGCCGCGTACGATCAGGTCGTCGTCGGCTACCTGTTGCAGATCGCCGAGGAACTGAAGACCAAGGGCGGCAAAGAAGCCGCGGCACTGCAGAAGCGCATCTCGCGTCTGGTGGGAACGCTGCAGCCGCAAACGCTCGCGCGGCTGCTCGAAATGGGCGGCGATTCGCGGCAGCGCAAAAAATTCGTGATTGATGCTGCGCAGGGGATGGCGGTTGATGCCGTCGTCGAACTCGTGCAGGCGGCGGCGAGCACGTCCGGCCAGAACATCTCGCACTCGCTCGTGCGCATGCTGTCGAAGCTGGCGGTGCATGCTGACGAAGGCAGCGTGATGACGCGCACCAACGCTGATGGCGCGCTGCGTGACCAGGTGCAGCAGCTGATCAGCGGCTGGCAGCTCGACGATCCGAACCCCGACGGCTATCGACTCGCGCTCGAGAAGATGTCGCGCGCGGCGCCGGTGTTCCGTCAGTCGGACGATGCCCTGCCGTGCGAGCCCGAGCGCCTGCTGCAGATGGGAATCGAAATTCAGATTCTTGGCGAGCCGGTGTGGCGGTCCGTCGATGCGCTTGCATCACGCACGGATCTCGTGCCGCTGCTCGACGTGCTTGATGCCGCGCCGGAAGGCTGGATGCGCGATGCGCTCTGGAGGCACATCGCGACATCTGACAGGCTGCACCAGCAGCTGGCCCGTGAACCGGTGAACACGGCGGTCGTGCAACGGCTCGTTGGACGTATGGAACTGTCGGCGGCGGAACCGCTCCTTGACGCGCTGGAAACCGCCGACGATCGCATGGCCTCGGCGTATGTCGACATGCTTTCGGCGCTCGGCACGGATGTCGGACCGCTCGTTGCGTCGCGAATCGCCGGTGCGCGCTGGGGCGTGCAGCGGCTGCTGCTGGTGATTCTGGGCAAGCTCTCGGAACTCCCCGCGGGATTTGCACCGCGCGAATTCGTCAGGCACCCCGATAGCACCGTGCGCCGTGAGGCGCTTCGCATACTGATCAAGGTTCCGGCGACGCGCGGCATGGCGATCGCGGCGGCCCTCGCCGACGTCGACGAACGTATCGTGCGCCTCGCGCTCGGCGCGGCGATGATGAACTGCCCTGCCGACGCTGCGAAAATTTTGATGGCGCGCGCCAACGATCCGCTGCTCTCGCCCGATCTGCGCGCGCTCGGAATTCGCGCGCTCTCGTCCTACCGTTCCCCCAATACGATCTCTTTTCTGATGGGGCGGACCCTCGGAAAGAAAAAATTTCTGCGCGCGCGGTCGCTGGCGACGAAGACCCCCGAAATGCTGGCGTCGCTCGCCGGAATCGTGACGCACTGGCGCGACGATGTGAACGCGAACACCGTGCTCGCACTCGCCGCGGCGAGCACCGATCCCGAAATCGTCGATATCATGGCGCGCCGGGTAGGAACGCCTTGAGCAAAAGACTGAGAACCGCATGAGTGCCGACGCCGCAAAATTTCTGAACGGGTTCGCGCAGGCCATCTCGACGATGGGCCTGTACGCCGACGGCCATCCAGCCCGCGAGCGTGTGGTCGATGCGTCGTACGGCCTGCTGCGCCGGCTCCAGGAAAAGGATCCGACGCCGATGTTTTCGTTTCTCGGGCTCGACGTGATCTACGGACAGGTCGCGCTGCGCGAGCTGAAAGAGTGGGACTGGGGATTGCGGCTCGCTGAGGCGGGCGTGCAGCGGCTTGAGTTTGCGGCCGACACCGGTCGCGAAGAGTATGAGTCGTTTCTCTCTGAAGTGCTCGCGCGGTTGATTCCGCAGGCGATTGACTCGTCGACGCGCAGCCCGGAGCGCCGCTCGACGATCAAGTTCGGCGCTATCGGTGTGAAAGGTTCCGAAGGCGTCATGCGTCCGGAGGAAATGCTCCCGACGGCAACGATCCAATATTCGCTTGGCGAAGAAGCCGACACGATTCGCTGGCTTCACGAAGAAGTGCAGATCAGCGGAGAGTTGCCGCTGATCGAAGCAGAGAGCGTGGTTCGCTCGCTCTCTGTCGCCATGCACGGCGACCGCGATATCGTGATTCCGCTTTTGCAGCTGAAAGAGTTCGACCAATACACGACGACGCACTCGCTCAACGTGAGCGTGCTCGCGATGGCGCTTGCGGAGTTCATCGGACTCGGGCCGAAGGACGTGCGCGGATTCGGCGTCGCGGGACTGCTGCACGATCTGGGCAAGGTGCGCATTCCGCTCGAAGTGCTGACGAAACCCGGCAAACTGACGGATGAAGAGTGGGCGATCATGCGCCGCCATCCGAGCGATGGCGCGCGCATCATTTATGAGAGCGACCGTCAGCTCGATCTCGCGTCGGCCGTTGCCTACGAACACCACATCATGATCAACGGCGGTGGCTATCCCGCCCGCCACTTCCGCCGCGAGTGCCACAAGGCGAGCCGTCTCGTGCACATCTGCGACGTGTACGACGCACTGCGCACGCGGCGCCCGTATCGCGAAGCGTGGGATTCCGAGCGCGTGCTCGCGAACATCCAATCGGGCGCGGGCCCGGATTTCGACCACGAGCTCGCGACGGCGTTCATCCAGATGATGCGTCAGTGGGAACGGCGCGTTGCCGTCGTGGACGACAAGGAGCCGCTGCCGCACATGACACCGGGCGGCGCGCAGCCCGCCGGTTTGCCGGAAGTGGTGCTGCTGCCGCCCGAAGATCCTGCGCCGGGTGCCGCACCCGCCGCCGCGCCGCCCGCGCCATGAGCGCTTCGTGAACCGTCGGCGCGAGTCGGTACCCGTGCGGCGTCCCCCGCCGGCTGGATTTTCCTCACTGAATGACGCCGAAAGTTTGCGCACGCTCGTGCGGAATCTGCGCGAAGGGATCTACATCACGAATGAGCGCGGTGAGATTCTCGATGCAAATCCTGCATTCCTCGAAATGCTCGGCGTGTCGCAGCTGGATGACCTCGCGTCGTATGGATTGAGCGATATGATCGTCGATCCGGCGCGCCGCATGCAGGAGCTCGAGCTGCTCGACCGCGACGGCGCCGTCCGTGAGTTCGAACTTCAGGTGCTGCGTCCCGATGGCGCGATTCGCACGGTGCTCGACACGACGTACACCTGCCGCGATCCCGACAGCGGCGAACTGTTTTACCATGGAATCCTTGTCGATATCTCGGCGCGCAAGGAGCAGGAAGACGTGCTGCGCGAACAGAGCATTCGCGATCCGCTCACCGGCTGCTACAACCGGCGCTATCTGTCGGACATCGACAGGCGGCTTCCCGTTCCTGATGCGATGTGGTCGTGCATTTTTATCGACATCGATCACTTCAAGCAGTACAACGACACGCATGGGCATCAGATGGGCGATCACACGCTCATTCGCATGAGTCGCTTTCTCATGCGCCAGGTTCGTGCGGAAGAAGCCGTCGTGCGAATTGGCGGCGACGAGTTCCTCATCGTGCTCGAAGGCGCCGCTGACACACAGGCCGAAATGGTTGCGCGCCGCCTGCAGCAGGCCGCACTGCGCACCGCGCCGGTACCGTTTTCGCTCGGATGGGCATCGCGCAAACCGGGCGAATCGTTCCAGCAGACGATGCATCGCGCTGACCAGAACCTTCTTGCCGTGCGGGTGATCGAGCGCAGCGCAGAACGGGGCAGGCTGGAGGAGGCGTAGAGCGCCCGGCAGCCCCTCCAAGTGGGCATTCGCAGCCCGTGTGCAAGTTTTTTGGGTACCGGCGTCTCCCTGGCAACACTGCCACCGGGAGATCCCATGTTTCGCAAATACATCAAGTACCTCGCCGCCGTTGCCGTTCCTCTTCTTGCGGCGGGTTCCTTGCACGCGCAGATCGACCCCGGCGTTCATCCGTGCACGCCATGCGGCCCCGACAGCAACTGTCGCGCAACCACTGAATGCCGCCAGCCGATGCTCGCGCAGGTCGTCCGGACTTCGAGCCGGGTACGTGCCGATCTTGACGGCCGTGTCGTGCGCTACGAAGTGACCGAGACCTACACGAACCGCGGCGGACGGGTTGGTGAGGCTGACTACCTGTTACCGCTTCCGAAAGGCGCCGCGTTCGAAGACCTCGCGCTCTCGATCAACGGTGAGATGGTGACGGGCGAAACGATGAACGCCGATCGCGCCCGCGGTGTGTACGAAGAAATCGTCCGCAAAATGCGCGATCCCGCGCTCGTCGAATGTATGGGTCACGGATTGTTGCGCGCGCGAATCTTTCCGATTCAGCCGGGTGAGGAGAAGCGCGTGGTCGTTCGCTTCCGCGCGATTGCCGAACGCGAGGGCGACGCACTGCGACTCGACTGGCTCGGCGATCGACGCGCAGGCGACTTGGCGGACAACAGTTCGTTCACGCTGAGCTATCCGAACGACGCCACGCTCGGCGAGGCGTATTCACCGACTCATTCGCTTTCAGCGACACACGAACAGAACCGCCGCGTCGCCCGCATCGATGATGCGCGCGGGCCGGTAACCATGCTCGTACCGGTTCGCTCGCACAGCTCGGCGGCGATTTCGCTGATGGCGAACGCACCGAACGGCGAAGATGGCTTTGCATTGATCACGCTTTCGCCGCCTTCGCATGCGGTGCGTGTCACGCCGCGCGATATCGTGCTCGTGATCGACGTGTCGGGGTCGATGTCGGGGCGAAAAATCGAACAGGCTCGTGCGGCGGGGCGACAGCTTCTCCAGACGCTCACACCGTCGGACCGGTTTCGGCTCATCGATTTTTCGAGCGATGTGCGCTCGTTCCATGATGGATGGAGTGTCGCGACCGCAGGTAACGTGCGTTCCGCGCTCGAGTATCTCGACGCACTTCGCGCGAACGGTGGTACGAACATTCAGGGCGCACTTGAAGAAGCGCTCGCATCCGACACACCCGACGGACGGCTGCCGCTCGTACTATTCCTCACAGATGGCGCACCAACAGTCGGCGAGACGCGCCCTGACGCGATCGTTCAGCGCGCCGCAGATTTGCGCCGCCAGCGGCGTCTCTTCACCTTCGGCATAGGCGCCGATGTCAATGCGGCACTTCTCGAACAACTCGCGCTCCAGGGGCGGGGAACGGCCACATTTGTCCGTCCCGAGGAATCTGTTGAACGTGCAGTCGGCATCGTGACAGATCGTCTCACGAGCCCGGTCGCAACTGAAGTGCACATTCATGCCGACGGTGTACGGCTGTATGGTTTGCAGCCGCAGGGCGCGATCGATTTGTTCGCGGGACAGGATCTCGTGGTGCTCGCACGCTATTCCGGAAACAGGGAGGACGCGACGCTGGTGATCGAAGGCAGGAGCAGCGATGGACCGGTTCGGTGGACGGGTCATGTTTCGTTTCCCGCGCACAGCACCGAGAACTCTTTCGTCTCCCGGCTCTGGGCGGCACAGCGCGTCGGTTATCTCAGCGCCGAACGCCGGCGGAGCGGTGCCAACGCCGAACTCGATGCAGAGCTGCGCCAGCTTGGCGAACGTTATGGCATCCCGACAGAACTCACGTCGTACTTGGTGACCGAACATGGCATGCTCGGGAATGGAGTTGGCGGTGGCATACGGAAGCAGGCGCAGCCGACGCCGCAGGATGTGAACTTCTCAGGCGGGAACGCTCCGGCGGCGGCGGCGATGAGCTTCGAACAGGCCAAGACCGCGTCGGAGCGCCGTGCCGCAACATCGCTCGGCGATCTCGACAAAGATTCGATGCGCGACAAAAAGGAAACCGTGCGCATGGCCGGGAACAGAACCTTCACGCTGCAGGACAGCGTATGGACTGAGACACGTTCCGGCGCCGGCATGCCCGTCATCAAGGTGAAAGCATTCTCGCCGGCCTACTTTGCGCTCGTGCAGAATGTGCCGGAACTCGCGCCACTGTTTGCGATCGGTGAACGCGTTCGCGTGTACGGCAGACACGTCGCAATCGAAATCTCGCCCGACGGACTCACGCAACTCGACGCGGCGGCGATTGCCGACGCAGCGAAGAACTGGTAGTACAAAAACCACCTGTGCACGACACCGAACGTCTCTTCCGTGAGTATCACGCGACGCTGGTGCGGTACCTCACGCGCCGGCTCGGCGACCGCGATTGGGCCGAAGAGGTCGCGCAGGAGACGTTCGTGCGTGCGCTGCGTCAGGAGTCGATCGTGAACGAGCGTTCGTGGTTATTCGCGGTCGCGAACAATCTGGTGCGCGATGATGCGCGAAAGGCGTCGCGTCAGCGTAAGCATCTTGAGTTGATGGCGGCGGAAGTGCGTGAACAGGAGCAGGAACCCGCCGACGAGCTGCGGGAAATCACACCGGAGATGGCGCAGGAATCGGCGGATGCCAGGCGCGCGCTCGAAACGCTGGCCGAACGCGATCGCCACGCGTTGCTGATGAAGGAGGAAGGTTTGGACTACGGAGAGATCGCCGACGTGCTAGGAATAGAGAAAAGTTCAGTGGGAACGACGCTGTCGCGTGCGCGGCGGCGGCTGGCGGAGACTTACGAGGCGCTGCAGGGCGAGCGGCGCCGGAGGGAGCAGCATGTCGCATCCTGATGAAGGGCTGATTCATGCGTGGCTCGATGGCGAGCTCGACGCAGACGAATCCGCGCGGGTCGAGGCGCTGGTCGCATCGGATTCTGCGTGGGCGGCGGCGGCAGCCGAAGCGCGCGGTCTCATGGCGGCGAGTGCGCGAATTGTCGGAGCGCTCGATCGCGTGCCGGCGAATGTGATTCCGAAGATTGCAGCGCCGCCGCGGCGTGCGACGCGTCAGTGGATGCTGCGCGCCGCGGCGGTGGTGGTGCTGCTTGGAGGGTCTGCTGTGGTGCTGCAGCGGACGGCGCTGGACTCCGTCGGCATCGCGCATGTCGATGTTCCGGTGAACGCACCGGTTGCCGCGCCGGTGAACGCACCCGTGAACGCACCAGTCGCCGCACCTGCTGCTATGCCGGTGACCCCACAAATCGCAAAGGCAAAAAGTAGTGTTTCTAAGAAAGAACTTGTTGCTGAAAAGCAAGACAGCGCTCTGCGCGATAAAGACGTTGCGACGCGGCTCGCCGAAGCGCGACCGAGTGCGGCAGCGAGCGTGGCGACCGGCGGCGTAGAGCGCCGTGCCGACGCTGCGGCCAACGCAGCTGCCAGGCCCGCGGCGGCGCCTGCCGCAATGAATTTCTCACAGGCAGAGAAAACCACTCGACTGTCGCTCTCATGCTTCGAGCAGCGAGTGCCGCCCGCGCGCGGCGATTCGGCAAACCGGATTATTCGCCTCGCCGCCGCCGCACTCGACGACAGCATTCGATTTGAGAAGCTGACGCTGCGCGGCGATACGCTCGCCGCGGTGAACGGACCGCTTATCGCGGTTCGGGTTCGATGCCCGGCGCAGTGAGCGCGCCGGGCCGGGCGCCGCTGTCTGCGATCGTCGCTTTCTTCTTCTCGTCGCGCACCGCGCGCAAAACGGTGCTGCCCGCTGCGAGCGCTCCGAGGACGACGTACAGATAAAACGTATAAAAGCGCCACCAAATCAGTGCGCCGCCGAGCACTGATGGCGTCATCACGCCGCTGAATGCGAACTTGAAACCGAATTCCACCGCGCCGCCACCGCCCGGTGCGGGTGCGACCGCACCGCCATACAGAAATACGAGCGGCCAGAGCACGAGCTTTGCGAGCGGGAGCGACGGGTTCATCGCGAGGGCGACAATCGGCAGCACGGCAAGCCGCAACGATACATGCAACATCGAGGCGAAGAACGCGCCGGCCATCGGTACCATCCGCGCGTGCTTCAGCGCGGCAATGCCGGACCGGAGTGATCGCAGCGCGCGCTGAATCACCCGCCATCTTCCGGAATTCAGCCCAATTGACTTCGCCCACTCAGGCGGCGGGCCATGCGCATTCCGGTGGGCGAGGAAATAGCCGAACGCGCCGATCGCGACGACTATTGCCGCGTAGCCACCGATCATCGCCGTCATGAGCGACACCACCTGACCGGAGCCGCTGAACGCCGCTGCGAGAATCGCGCAGAGCAGGCAGAGCGACGTCATCTCGAGAAAAAGTTCGGTAAAGAGAATCAAGAGCGTGCCCGCCGGCGGCACGCCAGCTTCTGCGAGCACCAGAAAACGCGCCGGCTCTGCGCCCGTGCGTGACGGTGTAATCGACGCGCCAAAATCGCCGCCCAGGCATACGCGCAGCGCCGTCGCGAAGCGAAGCGGGATGCGGAGAGCGGAACCGCTCCACTGAATTTTGATCGTCCTCGTAAGGATCTCGGCGAATACGGCAGCGAGCGCGAGCGCGTGCGCGGCGAGCGGAATCGTCGGCGGCGCGCCGGACTTCGCCCACCCGGACCAGAGGATGTATGCGGAGATTCCCAGCGTCGCCGCGAACGATGCCGCCACGAGCAACCATCGCCGCATGTCGCGCTTGATCATCCCCAAATGTACGTTCGACTGCAGCGGAGGGTGATTCTATCAGCGTTGTCAAAGTGCGCGATGCGATCGCGCCCGATCATGCGGCGGTGCTCGCGCTCAACAACGGCGCCACGCCGCATGTTAACGCGCTTTCTGAGCGCGACTTTTCCTGGATCATCTCGCACGCCGACTATTTCCGTGTCGCTGAAGCTGATTCGGAATTGGTGGGATTTGTAATTGCACTCAAGGCGGGGCTCGAATATTGGAGCCTCAACTATCGATGGTTCACCGAGCGCGGCGGTGATTTTTTGTATCTCGATCGCGTGGTGGTCGCCGAGCAGGCGCGCGGCATTGGCGTCGGGCGCGCGTTGTACGACGATATCGACAGATTCGCGAGCGGAAGGTGGCCGCGTATCACGCTCGAAGTGAATCTGCTTCCGCCAAACCCCGGGTCGCTCGCGTTTCACGAGCGACTGGGATTTGGGAAAGTCGGGGTGCGCGAAGAGGAAAATGGAACGAAAGCCGTCGTGCTGATGGAGCGGGCTACTTCGTCGCCTTCTTCTTTGCCGGATACAGATGGTCCTTCGTCATGACCCACTCCATCGGCGGCGCGTGGATGCGCCACTCTGCCGCGTAAGCACCCTGCTCCGTGATCGCGGCGGCTTTCGCGCGCTGCCGCACGACCAAGTAGGCGCCTGAGTCGACGACGGTGGAGTCGACGATGGTTCGCTTGGCGGACTGGCGCTGGAAGTCTTTCACAGAGCCATCCATGCCGAAACTCTGATATTCTTTGAGGATTGCCTGCGTGCCAGTGAACGTGCCGTTCGGCGTCGTCAACTGCGCCGTCGGAGCGTACGCCGCGGAGATGAGCTTTGGGTCGACGAACGAAAGCCCGGCACCCGCGAGCGCGTAAAGCTTGCTGAGCTGTGTACGGAGCTCACCGTCTTCGATCAGCGGCGGGACTTCCTTCTTGGCCGTGTCACTCGCAAGAATCGGCGGCGGAGCTTTTATCACGGCCGGTGCGTTCGGATCGGCGGCATTTGCGCGCGCGTCCGGCTTGCTGCACGCAGTGATTACAAGACACAGGATGGGAAGAGCCATCCCGCGCCAACGGGCGGATTGCATCATGACTCGACTCAGGTTGAGTTGTTGTGATGGTGTCGCGCGGACAACACCAAAAAAATAGCTTATCGGCCCGCGGCGATGCAGTCCTCAAACGGTACCGGGCGTCCCCCGATCCACCGCCATTCCCATGGCGTGGTAACCCTTGTCGACGTAGATCGTTGTTCCGGTGATGCCGCTCGCGAGCGGCGAAGATAGAAACGCCGCGGTGGTGCCGACTTCGGTCGCGGTCAGTACTTCGGGGATCGGAGTGTTCGCCGCGCAATAGCTGACCATCGCATCGATGATCCCGATCGCACTCGCCGCTCGAGACGCGAACGGGCCCGCACTGATCGTGTTCACGCGCAGCCCGTGCCGCCGTCCCGCCTCATACGCGAGGGTCCGCGTGTCGCTCTCGAGCGCAGCCTTGGCCGACGACATTCCGCCGCCGTAGCCGGGAATTACCCGCTCGCCGGCCATGTACGACAGCGAAAGGAACGAACCCTTGGGCCGCATCAGCGGCGCGAGCTGGCGCACCATGCTCACGAGCGAATACGCGCTGACACCGATTGCCGAGAGGTATCCCGAACGACTCGTGTCCATCAGCGCCTTCTTCACTTCCGGACCGTTCGCAAGCGAGTGCACGACGATATCGACCGACGGTGCGCCGAAATCCGTTGTCAGCCGCTGCACGAGTCCCTCGATCGAAAAGTCGCCGAGTTCTTTGTAGCGTTTGTTCGTTTTGATGTCGTCGGGTGCGTCGGCGAGCGTGTCGAACGCGGCATCGAGCGGATAAATCTTCTCGAAGGTCAGCAGCGACCCGTCCGGCATCCTGCGCGACTCGTCCATCTTCCCGCGCTCGAGCAGGTTGTGAAAAATGTTCAGCGCGGGCGGCCAGGTGGCCACACATACGGAGGCGCCGGCTTCGGCGAGTGACTTGGCGATCGCGAACCCGAAACCGCCGTCGTCGGCCACGCCGGCGACCAGCGCGCGACGGCCTGTGAGATCGATGTTGAGCATACCGTGATATGTCCGCGCGCCGCTGACGAATCAAGTGGCGCACGCCGTGCATTTGGCCGTCGCCCTTTCGCGAGCCGCGCCCGTTGGGCAATGTCCGTTGATGAGCGGACGCCCCACGCGCACAAAATCCCACCCTATCACAGCCGCACCGGCGCCTCCGCCGCCGCCCGCGCTGCCGCCGGGCGGTGGCCCGTCGTTCTCGCGCGCGCTGTGGCGGATGACTTCGGCCGATGTCTCCGAGGGCAATCACGTCACGCTCTTTTCTGACGGCGCCACGACGTTCGATGCGATGATCGAACTCATCGACAATGCGAAGGAAACGGTCGCGCTCGAGAGTTACATCTTGAAGTCGGATACCGTCGGTTCGCGGTTCGCCGACGCCATGACGCGCGCCGCGAAGCGCGGTGTGCACGTGCAGCTCATTGCCGACTGGTTCGGCATGCGCGGAATTAAATCCGCCTATCTCCGCGACCTGCGCCGCGACGGTGTGGACGTTCGCGTTTTCAATCCGGTGGGATTCCATCCGTGGTTCGGCGGCTTTCCGCGCGACCATCGCAAACTGCTTGTTGCAGATTCCGCCGCCGGGATCACCGGCGGCATCGGCATCGGCGATGAATGGCAGGGCGGAATTCTCCGCAAGCGGCGGCTCGCGTGGCGCGACACCTGCGTCCGTATTGCGGGACCTGCGGCGAAGGATCTCATGGACGCGTTCGGCCGCATGTGGCAGCGTGCCGGCGGCGAGCGACCGCCGCGATCCGAGCGGAAGCTCACGCGCGCATCGCGCGGAGCCGATATCGACCCGGCCATATGCGCTCCGTCAGTCGTCGGCGTCGTGGAAGGCGATCCGTGGCGCGTCCGCGTCGGCCGCGCGCTGCACTTGCAAGCGGCCGCGGCGCAGCGCTCCATCTGGGTCGCGAGCGCGTACTTCGTTCCGTCGTTCGCCGAGGTCGAATCGCTGAATGGCGCGGCACGCGACGGTGTTGACGTGCGTCTCCTGGTGCCGGCGAAGTACGATCACCCGTGGGTACACTGGCTCACGATGCGGTCGTACAAAAAACTGCTGCGGAACGGCGTGCGAATCTGGGAATGGCGCGGCGAGATGATGCACGCCAAGACCGCCGTTGTCGACGGGCGGTGGACCCGCGTCGGTTCAACCGACTTCAATCCGCTCGGCATCGCAATCAACTACGAACTCGACGCGATTATCGAAGATCCAACAATCGGCGCCGAAGCCGAAGCGATGTTTGAGAACGACCTTAAACGCTCGAAGGAGATCCGGCTACGCGGGCGCACTGCGCGAGCACCGAAGCGCCGATGAACAGCGCGTCTTCAGCCGGATAAAACCGCGGCGTGTGCGCGGCGCGGTGCTCGCCGCCTGCTTCCCGTGCGCCGACGCGCAGAAAGCACCCCGGGATTTTCTCCAGATAAAACGCGAAATCCTCGCCGCCCATGTTGGTCGTTCCCAGCGGCACCAGCGCGCGCTCACCAAGCACATCACGCACGGCCTGCGCCGCCCACGCGGCGCCATCAGGAGAGTTCACGACCGCCGGCGTGCCGTCGGAGATGAGCACTTCGGCGGTGAGCCCGTGCGTGCCGGCAACGGCGTGTGTTATTCGCTGCAACTCGCCCACCAGCAGCGCGCGCGACACCGCGGTCGTCGCGCGAATCGTGCCCATCAGTTCCGCACTCTCGGGAATGATGTTCGACGCGCTTCCGGCGTGTATGACGCCGACCGTCACCACTCCCGGCAGCGCCGGGTCGAGGCGGCGCGAGACGATCGTTTGCAGCGAGCCGATCAGCTCCGCCGCGCCGACGATGGGATCCCGCGCCTCCTGAGGACGCGCACCGTGCGCACCCTCACCGGTGAGCACGATGTGAAACGTGTCGACCGACGCGGCAACGGGGCCAGCCTGCGCGACGACTTCACCAACGGCAAATCTGCGGTCCACGTGCGCGCCGAATATCGCGCGCACACCATCGAGCACGCCGCTCGCAAGAACTTCGCGCGCGCCCTCGCCGACTTCTTCTGCAGGCTGCAGCACGACGAGTACATCACCGGCCGCGGGTGCGCGCGAGAGCAGAAGCGCCGCGCCAACCGCCCACGACGCGTGCACGTCGTGGCCGCACGCATGCATGACTCCGTCAGTCGCCGAAGAAAAGTCGAGACCGGTCGCCTCGGTGATTGGGAGCGCGTCTATATCTCCGCGCAGCGCAATCACCGGTGCACCCGCGTCGCGTCCGCGTATCCGCGCGACGAGTCCCGTACGCGCGATGCGGCGAACATCAATAATTCCCGAGTAGCGCAAGACACGTTCGAGCCGCTCTTGCGTGCGCGTTTCATTCCACGAAAGCTCCGGATGGCGGTGCAAATCGCGCCGCAGCTCCGTGAGCAAACGATGATCGTCGGCGGTGAACCCGAGCGGCGCCGTCATGGTTTCAGTTCCACGCTTCGCACCGTGATCGCTGCGATGCGGTCGATGTCGATTTCCACGCCGATCCCCGGCCTGTCCAGCGGCACTTTCACCATGCCGCGGTCCATCGTCCACTCCGGCGAAACGATGTCGCGCGCCCAGTAGCGTGCGCTCGGGCTTACATCGCCAGGGAGCGTGAAGTTCGGCAGCGAAGCGATCGCCACATTGTATGCGCGGCCGATCCCACTCTCCAGCATTCCGCCGCACCATACCGGAACGCTGTGCTGCTGACAGAAATCGTGGATCGCGATCGATGGAGTGAACCCGCCGACCCGCCCCGCTTTGATATTGATGATCCGGCCGCTGCCGAGCGCGACCATGTCCTGCGCCTGATCGAGGCCGGTGATCGATTCGTCGAGGCAGATCGGCGTCTTAAGCCGCTTCTGCAGTGTGGCGTGTCGCACGATGTCATCGTGTGCGAGCGGCTGTTCGATCATCATCAGTCCAAAATCGTCGAGCGCGACGAGCCGGTCGATATCGTCGAGCGTGTACGCGTTGTTCGCATCGGCCATGAGGTGCGCGCCGGGGCCGAGCGCCTCGCGGACCGCCCGGATCCACTCGACGTCATGTCCCGGGCCGATCTTAATTTTCACTTTGCGATAGCCGGCGTCGAGTGCGGCACGCGCTTTCTCGATCAACACCGCCGGACTCGCCTGAATTCCGAGCGAGATTCCTGTCGCGATCTCCTTTCGCGTTCCGCCTATGAATCGCGCGAGGGGCTCGCCGGCGAGGGTCGCGCCGAGCGCCCACATTCCCATCTCAACTGACGCCTTTGCCATGTTGTGCCCGCGAACATCGCGATCGAGCACCGCATGTATCTCGCCGGGGTGCGCGAATGTTTTGCCGAGCACCCGTGGAGCGACGTACTGCGTCACCGCGATCCACGCCGTGTCGATCGTTTCGCTCGAATAGTTCGGCGCCTCGCTGGCGACGCACTCGCTCCAGACGCTCGCACCCGATGCGTCGTGCAGTTCGAGGAGCATGATCCGGCGCTGGAACATTTCACCAGACGAAATGCGAAACGGCTCCTTAAGCGCCAGTCCAACTTCGCGAAGGACAATCCGGTCGACGCGCATCTATTTGCTCGTGTGCTTCCGGGTGAGAACGTACGCGGCGTCACCGGTGCCGTCGAAGACGAAATCGGTCACGCGATATCCGAGCGGGAAATAATGCAGAAACGCGCGGCGCGCCGACATCCGCCACGAGCGCGCGAGCGCGATGTCTTCGTCGAGCAGCGCGCGATAGTCCCCGGGAATGTGCACCACCACCGTTGAGTCATCCGGAAGCGTCACGTCTGGCGGCGCACCGTGCGACGCCCGTCCGGCGACAACCAGTGCATGCGCGGGCGCCTTCGAGTCGTCGGGCATTACCGCCGGTTTGGTGCTCACGGGCCACGAAACGATAAATCGATCGGTTCCGAGCGCATGCTCGGGGCTCTTTGTGTCCGCGCCGTACATGTTGGGTACGAACTCTTCGACCGCCGCGCCGAGCCGGCAGAAGTTGAGCCGCGCATTACGGGCGACGAACGGATCGAACGTCCAGAACATCGTCTCTACGCCGAGCTCAACACAGCGGTCGCGCTGGTACGTTTTCAGCGCGCGCCCGATCTGCCGTCGCTGAGCGTCGGCGCGCACCGCGAGCATGTCCGACCAGTGAACAATGCTTCCATCGCGAAACCCAGTGAGGCCGAACACGAAGCCGAGCAACTGCCCGTCTGGCGAGAATGCACCGGCTGAGACGCCACCTATTTCACTGCCTACCAACAGAATCGCCGACGGAACGCGCTCCGTGAATCCGGCGCCCCAGGTGTCGTCTTGAAGACGCACCGCCGCGACGCGCTCGTCATGAGAGGCGAGCTCGCGGATGACGATTCCGTCGGCGAGGGTTACGTTCTTCATTATGAGTTCAATTTACGACGTCGACCGTGCGATTGCGTCGGCGCTGCAAAGTCTCCCGTTCCAGCAGGATCACACGCTGCACTCGATCAGCGTGGTGTTCAATTGGTGGGGCGGCCCCGGCGTCATCTGGTTCGCCGCAGCTCTCTGGCTCGGCGGACGCGCGCTCAAACATGCACCGCTCGCACAGCTTGGCTTGCGCGGCCTCGAAGCGATCGCGGTCGCGAGCGCGATCAGCGGGATTGTGAAAGGATTCGCCGGCCGCGCACGTCCCTTCGTCGCGCCCGACGAGCCGGGAAACTGGAATTTTCTGCATGGCTGGACTGACGCGCGCTATTTCTCGATGCCGTCCGGTCACACGACCGCGACCGTCGCGTTCGCCGCGGCAATCAGCGTTGCGTCCGTTCGCTGGGCTCCGTCGCAACGTATCGCGATGATCGTCGGGGGATTCGCCGCCGCGTTTCTCGTCGCTTTTGCGCGCCTCTACAGCAATCAGCACTGGTTCAGCGACGTCATCACCGGTGTGTTGCTCGGCCTCATCACAGGACTGCTGCTCACGCGCTGGCATGTGAGTCATCCGCGCACGGCATTCGATCGCGCACTGCTCGGCGCACCGGCAGAATGAGAAAGCGCGTGAGCGTTCGCGCGTTGCTCGTGTTGAGACTGGCAGCTTCAGCCGCTGTCGTCGCGGCTCCCGCGCTGGCGCAATCGGCGCCGGAGAGCCCGTCTCAACCAATCGTGCGCGCAGCTGATGCCGGAATCCTCGGCGTCGCGCTCGCCGGTTCGCTCTTGCTGATGCCGTACGACGTGCAGATCACGGCGTGGAAAGGAGTGCCGGCGTTGCGCAACAGCTCGCGTGTTCGCGCCACGCTCGATGCGACCGCGTTCATCGGCGGCCCCGGATCCCTTGCGATCGATGCGGTGATGTTCGGCGCCGGCCGAATCGCCAAGAACAAAGACTTCGCGACAGACGGCGAAGCGGCGTTCGAGGCAGCAGCCGTCGGCGGCGCGGTGACGTTTGTGCTCAAACGGGTGATTGGGCGCGCGCGACCCGGGCTCGATTCAACCCGCGCAGACGATTTCGGATTCGGCCGTGGATTCTTGGGCGGCAGCGACTACCAATCATTTCCGTCTGGTCACACGACCGCGGCGTTCGCCTTCGCGACGGCGATCACGACCCGCCTCGGACAGCGGAACTCATCTGCGGTGAATTGGGCGGCGCCCGTCTTGTTCAGCGTCGCAACACTCACCGGTATTCAGCGCGTCTACCGACACGCGCATTGGGCGAGTGATTGCCTCATGGGCGCCGCGATCGGAACCGTAAGCGGATTCGCGGCAGCGCGCTGGCACCAGCAGCATCCATGAGCGGAATCTTTATCATTGCCGAGCTCGATGGATCGATCGGCGAGCGCGTGCATGCGCTGCAAGAGCGATTTGATCCAAAGCTCGCCGCCGAATCACCGCCGCACGTCACGTTGATCGGGTCATCCGGCGCGGGGCCGATTCCGGCGGATACGTCTGTGGCATCGCTGCGCGCCGCGATCGAGAGCGTCACATCGACCACGCCGCCGCTCACACTTCGTTTCGGCCTGCCAATGCGATTCCTTCAGCGCGAAATCGTCGTGCTCCCGCTCGATCCGCATGGCCCGCTGCGCACATTGCATCAACGGCTGAAAGAGTCGGGGATTCCCTACGCACCTGCGCGGTGGCCATTCACACCGCATTGCACGCTGAGCTTTTATCCGACGCTCACGCAGGAGTCACTGCGTCCGCTGCTGGCGCTACGCGAGAAAGAACTCTGGACGCTCCGCACGCTGCGCGTGTATCACACCCGCACGCCGCAGCCGCCGACCTTGCTGTTCGACGCGCCGCTTTTGGGGTGATCCGGGGCGGTTCGCTACAGTGCTTTGCGTATCGCCGCGTCGAGATCCTGCGTGCCGCCGAGTCCGGTGTAGACGACCTTGCCGGCCTTGTTGATGACGACGACGAAGCTTGTTGCAGGGACATCGTACGCGTCGATCGCAGTGCCTTTGCGATCGTAGAACTGCACACCGGCCAGTCCATGCTTCTCGACATACCGCCGCACGAGCTCAGGGGACTCGTTCACGCTGACTGCAACGCCGACGAACTGCACTTTGCCGGCGTATTTCTTCTGAACTGCAAGCATTGCGGGCTCGAGCTCTTTGCAGTTCGGGCACCACGTGGCCCAGAACTCCATCACGACCGGGCCCTTCCCGATGTACTGGGAGAGTTCCGCAGTTTTTCCATCGAGCGTCTCGAGCTTCGCGCCGGGCGCGGCGGCTCCAGTGGCGATTCCGCTCTCCTGCGCGCGCAATGGCATCGCGAGCAAGCAGATCGCACTCACGAATCCGAGAATCGCGCGCAACCGCCGTCCACCGTCCGCCATCTGCATTCTGCTGCTCATATCCAAGCTTGCCCCGCTTTCGTGAGATAGTACTCGGCCACCCCGATCATGATGATCGCGAAGGCCCGCTTGACCCACACCATCCATATACCCGCACGCGGCAGCTTTGCCACCGCGCCGCTGGAAACTCCGACGATCACGAGGATCGCAGACATTCCCAGTGAAAACGAAAATAGATATGCGAAGCCCAGCGTGGCCGACTTCGTGCGGCTGACCCAGGTGAGTACTGCCGCCATCACCGGTGCAGAGCAGGGCGCGGCAACGAGCCCGCTCATCGCGCCCATCACGAAGACACCCGCGAGGCGGCCGCCGCCGCCGGCTGTTGCCGCGCGCTGCAGAATCCATGACGGCAGTTCGACCGGAATCACATCGAGCATCCCGAGCGCTGCGATGATCAGCAGGTTCGCCATCGCGAAGTACAGCCAGGGATTGCTGCTGACGGTTCCGAAGATCGTGCCGCTTAACCCAGCGAAGAGCCCCAGGGTCGAATAGACGAGCGCGAGGCCGAGCACATAGGTGAGCGTGAGCGCGAGTGCGCGCCAACGCGTCGGAGTTCCGCCCGTCGTGCTCCCACCGACGATCGCCGCCGTAATCGGAATCATCGGGTAGATGCAGGGCGTGAAGCTCGTGAGAACGCCTGCTATAAACAGCAGCGGCAGCGCGGTGGCCGGGCTGCCGGAAAAACGGTCGGCGAGGTGTGTGAAATCCACAGCCGTAATTATATAGGGGTGTTAGCTTTCTCGGTTCTAGAGCCCCCATCCATCGACAAACAGGTCATTCGATCGTGGCACCGCAATTCATCTATGTAATGAAAGCGCTGCGCAAGGTGATTCCGCCTTCGCGCATCATTCTCGACGACATCTGGCTGTCGTTCTATCCCGGCGCCAAGATCGGCGTGCTCGGACCGAACGGCGCCGGCAAATCATCGCTGCTGCGCATTATGGCCGGTGTCGACACCGAATTTCAGGGTGAGGCATGGGCGCATAAGGGCACGCGCATCGGGTTTCTTCCGCAGGAGCCGGTGCTCGATCCAAAGAAAGATGTAAAAGGAAACGTTGACGAAGCGGTGAAAGAGCAGCGCGCCAAACTCGATCGCTTCAACGAAGTGTCGATGAAGTTCGCGGATCCGATGAGCGATGACGAGATGAACAAACTCCTGGAGGAGCAGGGAAAGCTTCAGGAGTACATCGACGCGCACAACCTTTGGGAGCTGGATCGTAAAGTTGAAATAGCCATGGACGCGCTGCGCCTGCCGCCTGGCGACGCCGACGTCACGAAACTCTCCGGCGGCGAGAAGCGCCGCGTGGCGCTCTGTAAAGTTCTGCTCGAAGAGCCGGACATGCTGCTCCTCGACGAACCGACGAACCATCTCGACGCTGAAAGCGTTGCATGGCTCGAGCGGTTCCTCGCCGACTTTCCCGGGACCGTCGTCGCGATCACGCACGATCGCTATTTCCTCGACAACGTCGCCAAGTGGATTCTCGAGCTCGACCGCGGCAAGGGAATTCCGTGGGAAGGGAACTACACGAGCTGGCTCGAGCAGAAAGCGAACCGCATGGCGCTCGAAGAGAAAACGGCGAGCGCGCGACAGAAGACGCTTTCGCGCGAACTCGAGTGGGTGAAGATGGCGCCGCGTGCGCGGCAGGCGAAGAGCAAGGCGCGCATCCAGGCCTTTGAAGATCTGCAGAGTGAGGAACAGCAGGCCAAGGTGGCGACCAACGAAATCGTCATTCCGCCGCCGGCCCGACTCGGCAACGATGTCGTCATCGCGAAGAACCTGAAGAAAGCGTTCGGCGAGCGGCTGCTGTTCGACAACATGAACTTCTCGTTGCCGCGCGGCGGCATCGTCGGTATCATCGGCCCGAACGGCGCGGGCAAGACGACGCTGTTCAAGATGATCACCGGAAAAGAAAAATCCGATGGCGGCGAATTGAAAATCGGCGAAACCGTACAGCTCGCGTACGTCGATCAAACGCGCACGCTGAACAACGAGAACAATGCGTGGCAGGAAATCAGCGGCGGCAACGAGATCGTGCTCGTCGGCAAGAAGGAGATCAACAGCCGCGCGTATCTCTCGAGCTTCAACTTCCGCGGCGCGGATCAGCAGAAGAAAGTCGGCAACTTGTCCGGCGGAGAGCGCAACCGGCTCCATCTCGCGAAGACGCTGATGGAAGGCGGCAACTTGCTTATGCTCGACGAACCAACGAACGACCTCGACGTCGACACGCTGCGCGCGCTTGAAGAAGCTCTGCTGGACTTTGCCGGCTGCGCGGTGGTCATCACGCACGATCGCTGGTTTCTCGATCGCATCGCAACGCACATCCTCGCGTTCGAGGGCGATTCGGAGGCGGTGTGGTTCGAGGGGAACTACGGCAGCTACATCGAGGATCTCAAGAAGCGAAAGGGCCCCGATGCCGACCAGCCGCACCGCATCAAGTTCAAGCCGCTGACGCGAGGGTAACACAGCTAGCCGCGGGTCAACGCTGATACCCGCGGGTATCTGCGTTGACCCGTGGCCGAGTCTTATCGTTTACAAAACAGACCCCTTATCGCCGGGCAGCATGATCCGTCGCATCAGTTTGAGCGGCAGGCTCCCCTGTTTCACAAATTCGTTGTGAAACTCACGCAGTGAGTACGCGCTCCCTTTTGCCTTCTGGTAATCCGCGCGAAGCTTGTAAATCTCGAGCTTGCCGAGCGTGTAATAGAGGTACGTAGGGTTGTACGCACCGCGGCGCGCTTCCTCGAAACCATTCGACGGTTCCTGGAAGCATTTCTTCGCGAAGTACTCCTTGCCGCCGTCTTCAACCGAAAGACCCTGCGTGTGCTCCTTCATGCCGACGACCCACCGGCAGTCGCGGAGCAGCGCGTCGCCGAGCTGTGCGAGATGGATTTTCGGATCGTGGTTGCCGAATCCTTCTTCGACCATCATCTGCTCGCCGTAGTGCGCCCATCCTTCGGCGTTTGAACTCGCGGCGAGCAGCTTCCGCGTCTTGGTCGGGAACTGGTGCACGTACAGGAACTGCAGATAGTGTCCCGGATACGTCTCGTGCACCGTCGTAATGTCCATCTCGCTGCGATTGAATGACCGCAGGTGCTCTTCGATGTGTTTCGCGTCCCAGTTCTTCTCGGGCGGCGTGACGTAGTAGAACGCCTCGGTCGCCTTGGTCTCGTACGCGCCGGGCGAATCCATCGACGCGAACGATCCGTTGCGCGCGTACGGCGGCGTCTCGGTCACGATCGGCAGCACCTCCGACGGGACATCCACGATTTTCTTGTCGATCAAGAACTGCCGCGCACCCTCGACCGTCGCGCGGGCACGCTCAATCAGATTCGCCGCGGTTGGGTGATCACTTTCGATCGACGCCATCGCTTCCTGCGGCGTCTTGCCGGGCGCGACGACTTTCGCAGTCGCGATGAAATCGTCGACGTCTTTCTGCAGATTCGCTTCGCCGAGCGCGAGCAAGCGGTCGAGCGGGATGTCGACCATCTCGTCGTACATGAGTTTGTCGGCGAACGCCTTCGCGCCGATCGCATACGAACCTTTCGATCTTGGCTTCAAATCGGTTTTCAGCCACACCGCCGCCGATTGCATTGCGGCAACGACGGAATCGTTTACCAGCGTGAACGCCTGCAGCGCGGCCGTGTCAGCGCCCGCCGATTCTTTCGCCCATTTGGCGACGTCGCCTTTGAAGAATCCAACAGACCCCTCGGCGATCTGAATCGAGAGATCTGTGAACTCTTTCGGCGGGTTCTCGATGTTCGCGCGCATTGCCGCGAGCACGGCCGGTATCCCGCGCAGTCGCGATGTTACCGCTTTGAGGCGTTCCACGGGCGATGAGAAGTTGCGCTTCATCAGCAGATCAACGGCGTTTCCTGCCAGGCCGGCGTATCCCATCGGATTCGTTTTCCACGATCGAATTACTTCGAGATCCTGGAGCTCCGAGCGGATCGCTCCGTCGATCATCGCGGCGTCGATCGAATCGTCGACAGCGAGTTTTCCTCCGCGCAGTGAGTCGAGGTGCGCGAGCTGCGTCTTGAGTGTCGCGATCCGGTGCTGTTCAGCCGGCGCCGAGAAGTCCTCAATTTTGGAATCGTACTGATGGAACCCGGCCGCCGTGCCCTGAGATGGCGCAAAAGTGTACAGCGAGTCGAAGTAGCTGTCCGCGAACGAGGCGAACGCCGTCGGACCGGCACTCGATTCCGTGCCACCGCACGCGGCGGCGAGCGTTGCCGTGCCAAGCAGCGTAGCAAATACAACGAGGCGACGGAGCGGTGTGAGTTGCATCGGTGGCACCGGTTAGGGACGAGGTTTGGTGCGGACAGATTTACGGTGATACGTGCGTCCGGGCAATCGACCGCGGTACCGACTCGCGGTACCGACAGACCGGAACGCATCGTCTTAGAATAGTGTAGTATAAAGAGCACCTCTTGAGGCGGAGGCCCCCATGAAGATCACCACGCGTGCCGCGCTCATCGCGTTCGTTGCGTTGGCGCAGTTTGCCGCAGTGCCCGCCGCCAGGGCGCAGGACTCGGGAGATGGATTCCTCTTCTTCCCTCCATCAGGAAGCTGGACGCTGCGCGGCGGCTATGCGATGCCGAACGCTGGCAGCGACATCTTCTCGTTCACGAGAAACAACTTCACGATCAACCGCGGCGACTTCAGCACCTTTGACGTCGGTGGCGATCTGGCCTTCACGCTGTCGCCGAGATTCGATCTGGTGTTCGACATTTCATACTCGGGGATGAGCAAGGGCTCGGAGTACCGGAATTTCGTCGACAACAACCAGCAGCCGATCCAGCAAACCACGAGTTTCCAGCGCACGCCGATCACGGTGAACGCGCGCTACTATCTCACCGAGCGCGGACGTCAGATCGGGCACTACGCGTGGGTGCCGAACCGCATCGTCCCGTACGTCGGCGCCGGTGTTGGAGTGATGTATTACGACTTCGAACAAAAGGGCGACTTCATTGCCGCTGACAGCACGATGTCGGTGTACAGCGACGCGTTTCGCTCCCGCGGCTGGACTCCGACGGCACAGGTCCTCGCCGGTGCGGAGTGGGAGCTGGGTCCGCGCTGGTCACTCAGGACCGAAGCGCGGTATCTTGCAGGGAGCGCAGCGCTAAGCAGCGACTTCGTCGGCTTTCATCGAATCGACTTGTCCGGGATGACAAGCAGTGTTGGTTTCTTCCTCAGATTCTGATAGGACGGACACCATGCTTGCTCGACTAAACACACTCGCGCGTTCCGGGTTGATCGCAGCGCTCGCAGGGCTTCTAGCGACGGTCGCGATTTCCGCATCCGCGCAGACAGTCCAACCCGACGGACGCTGGCAGGCCTGGCTCGGCTGCTGGACTCCCGCGGGAACGCTGATTCGCGTCATCGGCAGACCGGCCACTTCCGCCGTTTGCGTGGTGCCGACATCAACCGCATCTGCTGTCGACGTCGTCACCGTATCCGAAGGCAAAATCGTCGATCGTACGCACGTCGATACCGACGGCCAGCCGCACGCGCTTTCGAAAGACGGCTGCACCGGCTGGCAGAGTGCGAAGTGGTCTCCGTCCGCGCGACGCGTGTATCTCAAGTCTGAATATGCGTGCTCCGGCGCGCCCACGACGCGCTTGAGTGCCGTATACGCGATGGCCGGATCCGGCGAGTGGCTCGACGTGCAGGGCATGCGCGTCGACAAGAACAATGGCGTTCATGTGGTTCGCTATCGCCAGACCACCGACGCCAATTCGCTTCCCGAAGAAATCACACGGACGCTGCGCGGCCCGTCACTCACGAAGAGTGCGGCGATGCTAGCGGCGACGACTCCGCTCTCGATTGCAGACGTCGAAGAAGCGTCGCGCGAACTCGACGCACCGGTGGTTTCGACCTGGCTGATCGAAGCCGACAAGCTCACCATCGAGCGGCCGGCGCGGCTCACCTCGAAGGAACTCGTGCAGCTCGCGGACAACGGTGTGCCGTCGAGCGTGATCGATGTAATGCTCGGGCTTTCGTATCCCGAGGTACTCGCGGTGAACCCCGTGAGCCGCGGAGCATCGCGACAGGGTAGCGACAGTGCCTATGCACTGTACGGAATGAACGGCATGATGACGGCCGGAAATCCGATGATCGGTTTCGACCGGTTTGGTCTGCCGATTTACGCTGCGGACGTCGCGATGTATGGCGGCTGTTCACCGTGGCTGTATGGTCCGTACGATGCGGGCTACAACCTCTATAATTCGCAGTTCGCCTGCGGCGCGTTCTACAACGGCTATGGCTACGGATATGGCGGGTATGGCGGATATGGCCCTGGGATCTATGGCGGCTATGGCGGCTATGGTGGCTATGGTGGCTACCTCGGCGGCGGGCCCGTTGTGGTGCGAAACCCCGGGACGACTCCGACATCAACGTCGACATACAGCCACGGCCACGTCGTAAACGGAAAGGGCTACGTGCCGGGCGGAAGTGGATCGGGCGGGACTGCGAGCCCGTCGTCAGGCGGCGGGTCATCCGGGAGCACCTCGGCGTCAACAGCGCCGTCATCGCCCCCGCCACCCCCGCCGCCGCCACGTACGGCGGAGCCGAAAAAGCCCTAAGTTTCCCAGCGGGAAACGCCTGACCCCACCAGCAAAACAAGCCCAACCCGCAGGGAGACAATGATGCACCGCCGCATCCGCGCGCACGCGATCACCGCGTGCGCGGCTCTTTTCGTCATGTCCGTCGCGCCGCGCTTCGTTGCCGCGCAGCAGAGCGTTCCCACGCCGGAATCCGTTCTCGGCTTTACCGTCGGCGCGGATTACAAACTCGCGACGTACGACGAATCGATCCGCTATTTCGAGAAACTCGCGACGGCGACGAATCGCATGAAGCTGATCGACGTCGGCAAGACGTCAACGGGTCATGCCTGGACGCTCGCGATCATCAGTTCGCCGGAAAATCTCGCGAAGCTCGAACACTATCGCGACATCGCGCAGAGGCTCGCACATCCGGAAGGACTCACCGACGATCAAGCCCGTGCGCTCGCGCGCGAAGGACGCGCGTTCGTCGATATCAGCGGCGGCTTGCATGCGTCGGAAATTGCGGGATCGCAGCACACCATCCAGCTCGCATACGACATCCTCGCGCATCCGGACGATCCGAAGATCAAGGCGATTCTCGACAACACGATTCTTCTTTTGTGGCCGTCGATTAATCCAGACGGACAAAACATCGTCGTGAACTGGTATCGCGAGAACGTCGGCACACCGTACGAAATTTCTCCGCTGCACGAGCTCTACCAGAAATATCTCGGCCACGACAACAACCGCGACGCGTACATGCTGAACGTCGTTGAGTCCCGCGTCGTCGCGCGCACATGGCGTCAGTGGGAACCGAACATCATCTACGTGCAGCACCAGACAGCGCCATTTCCAACGCGCATCTGGCTTCCGCCGTTCGCCGAGCCAATTGCGAATCACGTGAACGCGCTGATGTCGCGCGAAGTGAACACGATCGGTATGACGATCGCGCAGGAACTCGAGACGAACGGACAGCCTGGCGCCACGCACATGGGCACAGGGTTCGACGCGTGGTATCCCGGCTACATCGACTACATGCCGATGCTGCAGAACATCGCTTCGTTCTGGACTGAGACCGCACTCTATCAATACGCGACGCCGCACTTCTACACGATTCGCGATTTTCCGCGCGAGTATCAGGATTTGCGTCCACAGTCGCTCTACCCGAGTCCGTGGGCCGGCGGTTGGTGGCGCCTGAAAGACGCGGTCGACTACATGCGCACCGCGTCGATGGCCGTACTCGACTATGCGACGAAGTACCGTGAAGAACTTCTCTGGAATCGTTATCAGGCCGGCCGCAACGCGATCGCGAAATACCGGCACGATCCTCCATACGCCTATTTCGTTCCGCAGCAACAGCGCGATCCGGGCACGGCGGCCGAGATGCTGCGCCGCCTCGCTTTCAATGGCGTACGCGTGAGCCAGCTCGAAAAAGACGCAACGCACGATGGTGTGAAATATTCCGCCGGCACCTGGGTCATTCCGATGGACCAGGAATACGCGGAACTCGTGCGCCAGCTGTTCGAGCCGCAGGAATATCCCGATCTGCGCGAGTATCCCGACGGTCCGCCCGATCAGCCGTACGATGCGGCGGGGTGGACGCTGCCCTATCAGATGGATGTGAAGGTCGTCGAAGCACGCACGCCACTGTCCGCCGACTTCCGCGCTGCACTTAAGCTCGTTCAGGGAAAAGCAGTCGACTGGCACAACGCGCCCGACGCGCCGTTCAACACGAGTGCGGCGGCCGCGGGAATTGTCGCGCCGCCGGGACGCATCAGCGGCGCCGGCGATTTGCTGAGCGTGGATCCCGCGCAGAACGACGCGTTCAAGCTGCTCAATCGCGCGATCGCCGATGGCGGCGCGGTGCAGTATGAAGACGGCGGTGCACGCGGCGGCCGCTACGTTGTCTCGGGAGTCTCCGCGGCAAAGGCCGACGGCTGGGTGAGCGAACTCTCACTGCGCGCCGAGCGAAAACTTGCCGCGGGCACCACGGCGACTCCGGTGCGGTCACGCATCGCCGTCTACAAACCGTGGACCGCGAGCATGGACGAAGGGTGGATCGAATGGCTGCTCGATCAATATCAGTTCCACTACACGGTCGTCACCAACGCCGATATGCAGGCCGGCGATCTCGCCTCGCGTTTCGACGTCGTGCTGATCGCATCGGATCGCACGCGGTCGATCGTCGAAGGATTCACGAAGGGTACTGTGCCGCCGCGCTATGAAGGCGGGATCGGCGACGCCGGCGTGCGTGCGCTCGACACGTTCGTGCGCGGTGGCGGCACCATCGTCTGTCTCAACTCGAGTTCGGACTTTGCAATCGAAGCGCTGCACCTGCCGGTGAAGAACGTCGTCGCGGGACTGCCGCGCAAAGACTATTTCGCGAGTGGATCGATTCTCGAGATCATCACCGATCCGTCGCATCCCGTGATGGCGGGCATGCCCGACCGCGCACGTGTGTTCGCCGACGGCAGCCCGGTGTTCACCACGCTCGAAGGATTCGAGGGCTCAGTGCTCGCGAAATATCAGAAGGAAGGATCACCGCGCGTTTCCGGCTATCTCCTCGGCGAGAAGTACGTGCAGGGCTATGCCGCCGCAGTAGACGTGAAACATGGACGCGGCCACGCGATTCTCATCGGTTTTCGGCCGCAGTGGCGCGGTCAGCCATTTGGAACGTTCCGCGTGATTTTCAATTCGACGATGTACGCCCGCGATCTTGCTGATCACGCAAAGGGTGCTGCCGGGTTCTGGACCGCACCGAAGCGCGATGACAAACCAGTGGACGCGGTGCCAGCGGGCGGCGGCCGTCGACCGCCGGGCTGATCGAGTTAGCGCAGCCTAGCGCAGCTTTGCTCGCTTACCGCGGCGACCAGCCGCCAAGATTTTGCAGCGCGGCTGATGAATGTGCGACTGCGAGATCGTTCGGCTGGCGCCAGATGCTGTGCGTTTCGTCGGATGACGTAAAGCGGATTTCAAATTTCGCCCCGTCGGGATTTATGGGGACCGCGAAATCGACGCGATACGTACGTTTGCCGCCGGCGGGATACGCGCTGAGCAATGAAACGCCGACGGAACTGCGCACGGGCGACGTCTGACCGAACGGAACGTCGCCGGCCCAAATTTTTCCTGCATCGGCAAAGAGTGCGACGGCCCAATCAGCGCGCTTCCCGAAAATAGGAACCATCGGAATCACGCGGCGTTCTTCCGCGCGCAGGATTGCGCGCTGCCCACCGACAGTCAGTGCATCCGGAAAGCCCGGCAACCCGCCCTCGTGATCCCAGAAGCTCAGCTGGAGCGGGAAAGTCAGATGCTGCACGCCCGACAGCTCGAGCGTGAGGAGACGGGTGATGGCATCTGAGGGCTTTACGTACCAGACAAACTTCGCGAAGCCGACGACGCCGTCCCAGCGCTGTGACTGGCGGTCGGCGCGGCCTTCGCCAAGCGTACGCATTTCGAAGAACGACTCCGGTGTGCCCATTCCCGCATACACGTCATACGAGAGGAAGTAGTCGCTGCGGTTCTGCGACGCCGAGATACTCGGCCCTGCGAAGACGCCAACTTGAATTCCCTTGGCAACGTCCTGGGCTCCGGTGACTGCGTCGAACCCTTTCACCGTCTGAAAGTGCATTGCGCGAAATCCAGCGAACAGACCAACGCGCACGACGTTGAACGCGGTGAAGCGGTTGTCGACTTCCGGGAGACCCGGCGCCGGCTGAAGCCCGGCCGTGTCTGTCATGTATACCGCTTGCGATGCGGTGTTGACATTCTCACCCATCAGCATCGCCCCGATGACGCCGATCGCACCGCTCTTACTCACTTTTGCGACGCGCGTGCCGACTGCGATATCCCAGCTCGAGCGGCGCACATTGAGAAAGACGTCGTCGCCGATCGGCCGGGTGAGATCGTAATAATTATTGAGTTCATTCGCGCCAATGTGAAATCCATTCGGCTGCAAATCTGTGAGGAAAGGCTTTGAGAACTCGAATCGAAGTGCATCGCCCTGCGGATCGCGCTGCCCCCCGATGGCGAGCGTGAACGGCTCACCGAACGCGCCATACTGGATCACGTCGCCGCCGTAGCCGGTTCGATAGCCGAACCCCTTTGATTCGCTGAGTTCGACGGTCAGGCCGAGGCCGTTGAAATTTTCTGTGCCGAGGAGGCCTGACTGATAGCTCGCTCCCGCGAAGCTCGCGCCGACGATCACCGGTATTTCGTCGACGGTCTCGACGACGATCTTCACTTTTCCCGGTCCATCGGGAACGGGACGGACGGTGGCCGACGCAATGAATTTCTGGGCGCGAAGCAGACGCTCCGACTCGCTGCGATCGAGCTCCGTGCACGGGAGTCCCGCTGTCACTCGCAGATACGCATTGACCACACGCGGGCGTGTCGGCGTATGGTGCATCCCGGCGAAGTTCCTCGCGGTCTTCCATGCATCCGCGACGAAACTGGAGCCCGGCGGATAGCTGTGAAACTCGATAGTGGTGATCGTCTCGCCATGGCACGCCGTCGGCGCAGCCACACGCTGCGCGAGCGCCGGCGCCAGGGGCGCCAAAACGAGGAGAAGAACAGCCGGAATCCGCACCCCGAAGGGTGCCTCCGGGCGGCCCAGAGCGGTACTAGCCAATCAGGGTAGTTTCCGGCGTTCGCCCAAGTGTTGCCTTTGGGGAGGGCCACCTACCCCCAACGCTTTCCGATGCTTTTGTGTCCAACCCTGCCGAGACGATGCTGAGAGCCGCGATCGCGACCTCGCCGGACGGTGCCGACGATGAACGTTCGCTGATCGCCCTCGCGGCGATCGGCGACCGTGCGGCATCGCGCGCGCTGTACGACAAGCACGCGGCCCGGGTGCATCGGCTCGCGTATCGGGTTTGCGGAGATCCGGATCTCGCAGAAGACCTGACGCAGGAAGTGTTCGTCAAAGTGTTTCGGTCGCTGGGGCAGTTCAGGGGTGAGTCCGCGTTTTCGACATGGGTACACCGCATCGCGGTTACGGTTTCGCTCAATGCGATGCGGAAGGTCAAGCGGCTGAGGGAGCGGGAAGCGGATCTCGATGAAGCGCATCAGCATGAGTTCGAACCCGATGCGATTGATCCGGATCTGCGGGCACGGCTGGCGGCGGCCATTGAGGCGCTGCCGGACAGCGTCAGAATCGCATTGGTGATGCACGCAATCGAGGGATATACGCATGCCGAGATAGGCCAGGCGCTCGGTATCGCGGAAGGAACGAGCAAGGCAAAAGTGTTCGACGCGCGGGCACGCTTGAGAAAAGCGCTCGGCGATTTCCAAGAGGAGCAGTGAAGATGGACGACAAACGGCTCGACGAGATTCTTTCTGATGCAGTGCGCACGTACCGGTCACCACCGGACGCGCCGCTCGACGCGATCTGGTCGCGTGTCGAAGCGGAAGCGTTCGAAGTGCAACCGGCTAAACGCGCGCCGGGCTGGCGTGTGTTTGCCGGTGCGATTGCCGCGACGCTCCTATTCGGTGTGCTGATCGGACGCGCGACTGCGGGGCACGATGTTGCATCGCCATTGGCGGCGACTGTCAGCCGCACTCCCGCACGTCTCGCTTCAAACTCGACCGGCGACGCGTATCAGCAGCAGACGCAGGAGTTTCTCGGGCGTACCGCGGTGCTGCTCGCAGCGCTTCCATCGAACGGACGCCCCGGCACGAACGACGAAAAACTCACGCAGCAGGCGCGGCAGTTGCTCGGCACCACGCGCCTCCTGCTCGACTCACCCGTTGGTCATGAGCAGCGCATGAGAGATCTGCTTGAAGATCTCGAACTCGTGCTCGCACAGGTCGCGCGTCTGCAGCCGCAGCGCCCGGGCGAAGCACTCACGCTGATCAACGAAGCGCTCGAGGAGCGCGATGTGGTGCCGCGGATCCGGTCGGCAGTCGCCGACCTCTCAATCGGCGATCACTAGAAATAAAAACAACGCAAACGAACGTCACGAAGACATACGCAGGCATCATCAAGGAGATTATATGTTCCGCTTCCGTCTTGCACTCGTTCTCGCAGCAGCGCCGCTGATGGCGCAACAGGCGCCGGCACGTCCGCCACTCCCGCCGGATCCTGCACCGTATCCGATGCCGGCGCTGGCCGCTGCCGCGCGCGCTGACGCCGCCGCCGCTCGCGCAGAAGCTCAGGCCGCGCGCGCGACTGACCGCGCTGAGGCACGTGCCGCGCAGATTGACATGATGGGCTCCGCCCGCATGGTCGCTCCCGCTATTGCGCAGGCATACGGCGTGAACGTGAAGGGCGTGTTCCCGCCAATCGACGGAAAGTTCGAGACCTTTGGCCAGGGTGTTGGCGCCGGGTTTGGCGCCGCCCAGTTCAGCTACACCGCGAAAGCACCGGTCGGCTGGGCACCGCAGGACCCCGCTGATTCGCTCTATCGCGCCGCACAGCAGGCGATGAATCGCGGCGACTATCGCCGCGCGGCAACGCTATTCAAAGATCTGCCGGTGAAGCAGCCGAACTCTGCGTATGCCTCCGATGCCCTCTATTGGGAAGCGTTCTCGCTGTATCGCGTCGGCGGCACGACGGAACTGCAGGAAGCGCTCACCGTGCTCGACCAGCGCAAAAACAAATATCCCGCGGGTCGCATGCGCGGCGACGCGGATCCGGCACTCGCAACACGCATCGCCGGAGTGCTCTCCGCACGCGGACTCGGCGACAAAGACCTCGTCAAGCGCGCGCTGACCGAAGGAAGCGGCACGTGCGACAGCGAAGACCAGTCCGTCCGCGCCGAGGCGCTGAACGCGCTCCGTCAGACCGATCCTGAAGAAGCGCTCACTCAGGCAAAGAAGATTCTCGGCCGCAAGGATGACTGCTCCGTGCAGCTGCGCCGCAGCGCGCTTTGGATGATCGCGAACAAGAAGGATGCGTCCGCCACCGCAACGCTCATTGCCGTCGCAAAGACCGATCCATCGATGGATCTGCGCGCAGAGGCGACGGGCTTCCTCGGCAGCATGGGAAGCGACGAAGCGCTCTCCGCTCTCGAAGATTTGATGAAGGCGGACGACGAACGCGTTCAGCGCAATGCCATACGCGCGCTGACAACCTTCCCGAATCCGCGTGCGCGGACGGCGATGCATGCGCTCATCGAGAACAACAGCGCCAGCGAACAGATGCGCATTTCGGCGCTGGATGCGTTCGACCGCGACCGGTCGACGTTGGACGACGCGTCATGGCTGCGCAGCATCTATCCAAAAGTTGAAGGCGCGCGCGTCAAGGCGCGCATCGTGTCCGCGGTTGCACGCATCGGCGGCGAGCAGAACGAACAGTGGCTGATGTCGCTCGCGAAAAATGAAGATGAGTCTGTCGATGTGCGGCAGAACGCGCTGCGCTTCGTCGCGCGCACAGCCGACATCGCAAGCCTCAACAAGTTCTACGACGGCGTCTCTGCGCGGCCGCTTCGCGAAGAGATCATCAACGCGCTGGGCGACCGCAAAGAGCCGGAAGCAACAGACAAGCTGATCGAGATCGCGCGCAGCGGAACCGATCCGCAGGTCCGTCGCTCGGCGATCAACACGCTCACGCGCAAGAAAGATCCGCGCACAACCAAGCTGTTGCTCGAACTCATCTCCGGCGACGCGACCGCCAAGAAGCCGTGAAGCCGGCGGTGCGCATGACATCGCTCGTTGCGTTCGGCGCGCTTCTGCCGGCCGCTGCAGGCGCGCAATCACTCGAGCGCCGCATTGCCTCGGCCGGAGATTCGCCGGTGCAGTTCCACTTCGCCGCGCGTGAAGGCGTGTGCGGCAACGGGAAAACATATTTTCGTACAGAAGACGACAACTGGTACGGCACGTTTTATGGCGGCGGCGACGGCAACAGGAATGATCCGTGCGTGAATGGCCCGGTGCGCGTCGTCATCACACGTGCGGGCAAGGATGTCGTCAGAGTTGAGACGTACATCGGCCCGATCCCGGCCGACGCCGCGCCCGCGCAGGAACTCGGCGCGGTACCCGTGAAAGAGGCCGTCGCGTATCTGCTGAATGTTGCTTCGACGAGCGATGGGCGGCCTGCGCGAGATGCGCTAACGCCGGCGATGGCGGCCGACAGCAGCGTCGTCACGCCAACGCTGCTCCAGATAGCGAAGGACCAGTCGCGCAGCCGCGACATTCGCCGCAGTGCGATCACCTGGCTCGCCCGCCGGCGGGATGAAAAGGGTGGCGTCGGTGCCTCCGGAATTGCGAAGGCGCTCGATCAACTCGTGCGCGATCGCGCGGAGAGTGAAACGATCCGCTCGCAGGCGCTTGGCAACATCTCGCGCTTCGATCGCGGTGAGGGAATTCCAGTGTTGATGGGATTCGCCGGCGACAACGACAAATGGCTCGCACGCCAGGCGTTTCAGACGCTGTCGCGTTCAGGCGATCCGCGCGCGAGGCAGTTCGTACGCGAACAGGTGAAGCGCACTGATCTAGATGAAGACAGCAGGGTCGAAGCGATTCGCGGAATAGGCGACGACTACTCGACCGGTGCCGACATCAAACTGCTGCGTGAGCTCTACCCGACGCTCGACAGCGACAAAGAGCGCGACGCCATCATTTCGACGGTTGCAAATGCAGGCGGCAGCGACAATGCGAATTGGCTGCTGGATATTGCGAAATCAAAAACCGAACCAGCCGGCCGCCGCCGCCGCGCGGTGTCGCTGCTGACGAAGTACGACGACGCGCGCGTGAAAGAGGCGCTGAAGGGACTCATCAACCCGTAGCCGCAACAACAGTCGCGCTGAACTTTGCTCAGCGCGACTGTTGTCCTGCGGCCGCCGCGCAAAGACTCTGCTTGAGCGGCGGCAGCCATGCCGTCTCACGCCGAAGATCCACATGCGTCGAATCTTCGAGATGTACGGGAACGAGTTTGCCGTCGGGACCTGCGTGCAGCACGGTGCCGTAGATCTGTCCGCGTCCTGCGCGCACGCGTGTACGATCCTCGAGCATCGCGGTCTCGGTCTCGAATCCCTCGCCGAGTCCGGCTTCCATGAAGTGATGCATGCCGCCGTTCTCGAGCGTGGAATCACTCAGCAGCAGCAGGAACGCGGCATGAGCGCCCGCTGCGCCGACCACCCCGCGCGTTGGAAATGCCGCGCCGCGCGCCATCATCGGTTTGAGAATCGCCGCAGCCGCCGGATCTGACTTCGCATCGAGCGTCGTCCATCCGAACTCGACTGGTGCAGCTTTCGAAGGATCGAGTCCTGCGGCCTTGATGATCTGCTGGCGCAGCGTGTCGTTCGTCCACTCGTGCTTGGAATCGTCGAGCCATGCGCGCTGATCTTTGAACCACTGCATGGTCGTGTCCGGCATCGTGCAGCTGGTGCCCTTGGCGGCGTTCGTCGTCTTCTTTGCCTGAGCTTGGAGCGAGACCGCAGAAAGTGCGATCGCGACGACCGCGGCGCCGACCTTCATCGTTGAGTATCTCATTTGGCCATCGGGGTCACGGTGAACATGTCGTACTCGGCCATCGTGTCCGTTTTCGCCCAGAGACCGACCTTTCCGTTGACCGGTTCCTTGAGATCGTACTCGATCAGAAGTTTTCCATCGAGAGCCGCGGTGAACTTGATTCCGTGGACGGCCATCTTGATCTCGTGCCAGGTGCCGAGCTCGAGTGGCACGTTCTCCGTGCCGCGCTTCGTGAAATTCCTTTTTCCGTTCGTGTACGTCCACAGCACGAGATTGTCTTCGGTGCCGTTGTAGCGCACGCAGAGCCAGTCGCCATTGGGTTTCAGATTGAACATGATCCCCTGTGCGCGATCGAGCGCGCCGCCGATCATCTTGAACTTCACGGAGATCTCACCGTTCTCGAAGTTCGGAATGTCCTTCGCCACCGCGGTCGGGTAGTAGGCGAATGCGGCGACGTTGTCGATGAAATCTTCGTTGCGCGCGCCATAGATTTGCCGCGCTTTGTCGGCGAGTCCGCCGGCCGGCTGGCCGCGCTTCCATTTCCGCCCGTCGACCATGACGACTTTCTTGCCGTCGTCCTGCGTGATGACCCAGTCGCCGACGATCGGCACGAACGACTTCGGCTCGGCGCCGACTTTATCGGCCGCTTTCAGCGCGACGATGGTGGGTGCCTGCGCCATAACCGGCGCGGCAGCGACCGCGATCAAAAACGCGGACGCGGCGAGAGAGCGTAAACGGGCCATCAAAATCATCTCCGACAGGGGGGGCTGAATGAAAATGTATGCCGCCTGTCGGCCATTGTCATTCCCCTGACATCAATATTTTGGCACGCTCGGATCGACTTCGTCACTCCAGCGGAGAATTCCGCCGGCAAGATTCCACACACGAGTGAAGCCAGCGGCCTGAAGCTGGCGCAGCACCTTACCGCTGCGCATTCCGCTTCGGCACTGCACGACAATATCCCGGTTGCGATCGAGTTCGGAGCTCGCCTCGGGGAACTCACCCATCGGGATCAAGCGCGCTCCCGGAATCCGCGCGAAATCCCACTCGTTCTGTTCACGCACGTCGATCAAATCGACATCGCCGGCTCGCAAACGCTCTGCGAGTTCGATCGGGGTGATCTCGGGCATCTCGCCGGCCGCGCTCATGGCTGCGGCTGCCTGCGGAATTCCACAAAATTGGTCATAGTCGATGAGCTCCGTGATTTCGCGGGTACCGCACGCAGGGCATGCGGGATTCTTGCGGACGTTGACCGAGCGGAACTGCGCGGCGAGTGCGTCAACGAGCAACAGTCGTCCAACGAGCGGATCGCCGATTCCAATGATCAACTTGATCGCTTCGGTAGCCTGGATCGTGCCGATCAGTCCGGGGAGTACGCCGAGCACTCCACCTTCCGCGCAGCTCGGCACCGTTCCCGGCGGCGGCGGTTCCGGAAAGAGACAGCGATAGCACGGGCCGTCCTTTGCGGAGAATACCGACGCCTGACCTTCGAAGCGAAAAATAGATCCATAGACATTCGGCTTGCCGAGCAGCACGCACGCGTCGTTGACGAGATAGCGCGTGGGGAAGTTGTCGGTGCCGTCGACGACGAGATCGTACTGGCGGATAATGTCGAGCGCGTTGTTCGACGTGAGCGCCGTTTCGTACGTCGTGAGCTCGACGTGCGGATTGATGTCGGCAATCGTGTCGCGCGCGGACTCGAGCTTGGAGCGGCCGATGTCCTTGGTGCCATGCAGAATCTGCCGCTGGAGATTCGTGACATCGACGACGTCGAAGTCCACCAGACCGATGTGGCCGACACCGGCAGCAGCGAGATAGAGCGCGACGGGGGATCCGAGCCCGCCCGCGCCCACAATCAAAACACGCGCGGCTTTGAGCTTCCGCTGTCCCTCGACGCCGACGCTCGGAATGATCAGGTGTCGTGCGTACCTGCTGATTTCGTCGCGCGCGAGATCGGGGAGCATTTGCAATACTTGTCGCGGTTGAGGCTTGGCGCTCCGCTCCGTCAGCGTGGCGACAAACGGAGCGGCGTGCCGGCGTTCACGACCGCGAGCATCATTTGATCGAAGAGGCTCGCGGCCGGTGTCCCGGCCTTGTACGGGTTGCTGCCGGCGAGCGAGAGCACGAACACGTCGTCTCCACGCTCTTTGATTTTCACGCCGATTGCAGGGCCCGGACGCGCCGCTGCCTTAACCCAAGCGGCTTGGCTGAAAATCCGGATCGCGAGCAGGGTGCGTGGCTCGACTTTCCATGCCTTATCGGGCTTAAAGCGAAAGTCGATGGTCATGCGCGACCCGAACGTCGTATCCGCGTGCGGAAATACGAGGTAGTTCCCCTTCCATACCGGCGGAAAATCGACGCCGACCTTGCCCTCGGCGCTCTCATAGTGATCGAGGCTCTCGGCGGATCCGGCGATGACATCGGCGGCGGTGACATCACCCTTTTTGGTCGCCGGGCGCTCGCCGCAGGCCGCCGTCGCCAGAACGAGCGCCATCGCGCACAAAAGAGAGCCATTTAGGGGTCGTAACACGCTCATTTTCTCCGCCACCTTGAGGGATAGCGGGAACCTATCGTGGGGCGGCAGGGGGCGCTACGAGGCGGTTTGGGGCCGGGGCTCAAGACTCGGAGGCCGGTGACCGATTATAATTGATAGACGAATCCCGGCCCAGAACGTGGCGCCGGGATTCGCGTCGATGGGGTGTAGCTCAATTGGCAGAGCATCGCACTGTTAATGCGACGGTTGGTGGTTCGAGTCCACCCGCAGTTATGCGTAACGCTGTGCGACCCTTTGGGTTTGCACGGCGCTTTGCATTTCCATGAATGAGTGTGAGAACTGGCTTGGTAGCCAGAGTGGTAGCCACTTGTGCGGCATCCTCGACTTTTTTTGCCGCTTCAATTGCCTTCGCGTCATTCGCAGTGGCGATCTTTTCCCACTTTGCAACTTCTTCCCCATCCGGCACAAACCTACCGTAGACCTGTGTTACCATCGCGGTGTTGCAGTGGCCTAGTTGCCGTGCGACGATTTCGGCGGGTGTCCCTGCTCGCAGCGCACGAACGGCGTAGGTGTGGCGATGATCGCGCTGGGTATAGTTCTCGATGCCGAGGAGTTCGCACGCGGTTTCATGGCTCTTTCGAGCGCGCTCAACTGTCATCGCCGGAAAAAGAAGATCACTAGGCCCTAGAAGCAGGATGTCGGCCTCCATAATCTGCCATGCCCATTCTGCAACCGTGACTACCCTATCGCGGTTGTGATTCTTTGTGCCGGGAGCGCGAAACCGCTTGGTCTCTATGTCGAGATCCTTTCGCCTCAACGGAAACGCGCTCGATACGTCGATGCCCGTGCCCGCGAGTAACGCCGCAAAAGAACGGAACGGCTCGTCTTGGGCCTCAACCAACTTGCGAAGCTCGACAATTTCGAGGTATTGAATCCTCGGCCGATTGGACGGCGGAGCCTTAAGATCGCGCAGCGGGTTGTGCGGCAGGATCTTATGGCGAACTAAGTGCGCGGCGAACTGCGACAACGCAGCATGAGCTTTTCGCTTGGTCGGAGACATGATGGCTTTTCGCTCCGACGAAGGCGATCCGGCCTTTTGCTTGATCGGTCGGCGTCCGTCGTAATTCGTGATGAACGAGTCGAGCGTTGATACCGTGAACAGCGAGCACGGAAACGGCTCGCCCTCGGGCATAAGCAGGCGAAGCTTATGCCTGTAGTTTTCAATCGTACTGGGCGAAACGTGGTCACTGTGCCGCTTCAAAAACAATTCGATGAATGGTTCGATGTCCACGTCGGCGAGTGAGGTGCGGAGTGCCGGGAGATTCTCCGCGTTCCAATAGTCATACAGCGTGCCTATTGAGAGGCTTCCGTCCGCCACGCGGTCGAGCAGGGAATCTCTCTTGCCCTTCGGGCCGAGATCCAGAATCATGCGCTCGAATCGCTTTGCCGTTGGTTCGTGAGTCGTGCCCGTCGAAATACGCTTCCGGAGGCCATTGCCTGTCGGAAGGGTAACCAGCCATGTCTTACGTTTTCCGTTTCTGTATGGCATGGGTTAGTTCCTTCCTCGCTGGTTCATCGCCCAGCCCAGAACTTCGGACCGTACGTATCGAACTAGATGTCTGCCTTGGGGTCCGTTGCCCTGAAGTAGAAGCTTGGGGGCACCCGAATCTCGAAGATAACGACTGCTAACGCCCAAGAGTCTGGCCGCATCCTCCTGACATAGGATTTCGGATGGAACTGCGGGTCCTACGATGTCTGTCGGAGTTTCCTCCTGTGTAAATGTTTTGTCCGTCATAAAAAAGTACTCCTTTGGTTCTACGAAACTCTTGTTTTCATAGCGTCCGGTGATTGGTTCTCGTAGTGATCATTTGTCACTTAGCGAGGGTGAAACATTTCACGGCTGGATCGTGAAAAAAACAACGACGCCCGGTACCAGCAGTCCGAGCGATGATTTTGCCCAGAGTCATAACGTCTGCAAAAATCAACAAAAAATTTCCAAAATCTTTTTTTCCCAAACACCGCTCAGAAAAAAATTCTGTCCTTCGAACACACAGGCATGCCCCCTTGTCGGGGATATGCCGATTGCTTGCGTCCGTAATCTCATATGCCCCTCTGGTGACTTCTTCGATGCGGTCGGTTTCTCCGGCATCGAGGCACAAAAAAAATGGCCCCGGTGTTGGAGGTCATTGGCCACGAACTAATCGTTGGTCTTCGCCGCTTCACTTGCCGTTTTATCTTATCCTGAAGTATACGCAAATGGTAGGCGTTTGTCAAGTGCAAATAGCTGATTCATATGACGTTACAGGCTCTTATCTCATGAATTTTCTAGGGTTTAATATTTACCCCTTCTCAAGTGACTGTGTGCCAATGCATTGTCTCCTGAAATTCTCGCCGGTCACGAGACGCCGAGCGAATTCTGAGTGCGAGATTTCTCCTTCACCGCCCTGCGCGAACGGTGTCTAGAAGGCGCTTCGCCCTTCGGGTGATCGAGCCACTCGCAGAACTTGAGCAGCCGACCACACTCCGCCGCGTCTGGCTGGCAGAGATCGTTTGTTCAGCACATTCGCCGCCTCGGCCAGAGTTCGACCATCTGCGAGGATCGTGCGGACGATAGGAGCCACGTCCTTCGTCCACTGGAGACTCAACTTCTTCCGGCTCGTTGCACTGGCGGTCGTGCCCATTAGTCGCGCACGGTTCGTCAAATTCTCAGGCTTCCCAAGCTTGGTGCCTCTGGCCTTCGCGGCGGCCAGCGCTGCCTTGGTGCGATTGGAGATCATGCGTGTCTCCTCCTCCGCAACGACTGCCATGATTCCAATCGTGAATTTCGATGCGGAAGGCAAATCGCAGAAAATCAGATCGACACCACTTTCCGCGACTTCGAGAAGGAAGCGGGCGTTTCGGCTTAGGCGGTCGACTTTTGCAACTACCAGACTCGCGCCGCGTATTCTGCACTCCGCGAGGGCCTTGGCCAGTTCCGGTCGGTCGGAGCGCCGTCCTGATTCCACCTCTAGGTGTTCGGCGATGAGTTTCCACCGGCCACCGTTGAGATATGCCTCCACGGCCTTACGCTGTGCTTCGAGGCCTAATCCCGACCGTCCTTGCTTTGCGGTCGAACAGCGCAGATAGCTCACGAATTTCCCTTCAGCCATGTTCGCCTCCAGTATTTCATTTACAAGAACGAGCGGTCATGTCAATGAAATATCCTGCATACGGGAAATCAAGTGGGCACATTGGAACTACATTGTAGCCACACGCTTCTAGGAAACCCTATCTATTGTGTGATTGTCCTAGTGTGGCTACAATAGGCCACCATGAAAAAACAACGGAGACGCCCGAAGAGGGCAGAGAAGGCCATCAAAGCGCGGAAAGAGGAGATCGTCAGATTCCGAGTCACTGACGAGCAAAAGAAGTCTTTGGTGTCGGCGTCAGAGAAGGAGGGACTCGACGTGTCGGCATGGCTTCGACAACTCGCCCTACGAGCCGCTGGCGCGCTGGCACCGGGGAGGAAAAGGCCGTTCTAGCACGGACGTTCGGAATTTCGCGGGAAACGCTTTACACGTATCTTCGACGGGCGGCTTAGGTCAGTATCTGTACTCGCGCCAGCGGCTGACCCCGGAGGTCTTCGGATCGTCCGTAGGTCAGCAACTCTCGAATCCAATTATGGCCTCCTCTCGCATCTCCAACATTTCGTGTCCCGAAACTCGCGAATGGACGGGGCAATCTCCCCATCGACTGCCAATACAAGGGAATCGGGCGAATCAGGTGCTCTTCGGGCACGACGGACGAAGGCACTTATTTAGAAATACGCCAGATGATGGACGACTTATATAATGTCGGCAACTTCGACACTCTCAAGGCAATCCAAGCCAAGACAGTGTTGCCAATCGTCGTCCTCAGTCAGACCAAGAACAAAGGGATTAAGACGAGCATCACAGCAGACCTAAATAAGCCGATTCTCGAAACCATCTACCGATGGCTCGACACAACATCTGAAATCAAGGATTCCACGAAAAACTCATATCGGGGACAAATAAAGTCGTTCGAGCAAGTGGTATTGAAGTCAGATACAATGATGGTGCTTTTAGAGCGACTCAAGAAATATCGCAAAAGCAAACAACAGAAGTATCACGAGACATTCAACAAGACCAAGGCAGTACTGATGTCGTTTGTCAAAGATACTTACGGCAAGACATCACATCTGTATTTCGAAATACAAAATGTCGAGCACCTCAAAAGAATCCGACCGAAAATACAACACGGCCTTGAAGTATCTGACATTGTATCACTCACAAACGACGCACCAGAACAGATTGCCGAAATGATTTGGAGTATGACTTATACGGGAATGCGGTCGTATGAATATTTGCAAACCAATGATGTCTTGTGGAAAGCCGAAAAGGTGAAAGACCCAATAAGCAAAACGAGCACCGATAGTATCTACATTCACAAACCAAACCCTGGAAAAGGCAACAAGGGCCAATCGCGGCGAACCTTGAATCCATTTCCCGATGAAACAGCAACGGCGTCAGTTCAGTATCGTCAGTTCAACAGATACTTAAAAGCACTGGAGACGACGCTCGGCCAGCCAATCAATCAGACGATATTCCGACACACATTCGTTCACTGGTGTCTATTGTCAGGATGAGCCTCACCCGATTTCGTGGACGCCTTACTCGCTCTAAGTTCGGAGCGGAGGTGGCACATGAAATCGAAAGGGAAAGCCGGACCAGCTGGGCGGCGTGAGCGCCGCGAGTTCAGTGCGGAGTTCAAAGCAGAAGCGGTC
>CAIVZZ010000024.1 GCA_903910555.1 uncultured Gemmatimonadota bacterium
ACCTTGGCCTTGAACGCCGGGGCGTGGTTCCTGCGATTCCGTTTCGACATCACGAGCTCCTGGGTAGTGGACGAAAGGTTCGTCCGGAGAGCCCGCTTGTCCACTCATCCTAGCTGTTCAGAAAACCGAGGCCACTTCTGTCCGACACGCCGCCGCCCCGGTTGCCGAACGGGAGCTGGGTTGGGGGCGCGGCGGCGAGCACGTCCACGGAATTGGCGCATGCGGCTGCGCCCATAATGAGCGCTGCCAGGGCGAGCGTGCGGGCGGTGATTGTTGAACAAAGCATGGTGACGGCCTCCGAATAGAGCTACCCCGTTCGCGGGCGGAGGTGTCACGTGTGGGGCCAGTCCTACAACGAGTTAACTCGCTTTATGCAGTTGCCTTCGCGGCCTTTTTCTTCGCCGCCGCAGGCGGTGCCGGCTGCGCACTCCCGGGCGCCCCACCCGCCTGAGCCGCCGCCGCCATGTGCTCGCGCACCAACTCCGACGAGAAGCGGCTCACCGCATCTGGATCGGTAAATACGGACTGAGTGTTGTTCTGCGCTTTGTAGTTCGGACCACCGGCCTTGCCCGCGACGACGAACGTTCCCTCGCCCGACGACGACCAGTTCGTCGAGCCTTCGGCGCCAACCTTACCATCTGCAACGAACCCTTTCGTGTGGCTGATCTGATGAGTCGCCGATTGCCCAATCACGAACCGCTGCGCCGCGAGGTTGTCCATCTGTTCGCCCGTCGTGATGCTCGTATTGAACAGCGACGGGTTTTTGGCGACGTCAGATGAAAGCAGCTGTTTTTCGTGTGTCCCACCCGACTGGCTTTTGTCGAGCGTGATCAGCATCGTGATCGTTGGATCATGCGCGATCGTCATGATGATGTCGTTGAGTTCGTCGTCATCATATCCGAACATGTTCAGGTAGAGCGAGACACTCACGCGCGAGAGAATGTGCTTGAGGATGTCGTGCACATCGTCACGGCCGACGTAGAATAGATGGAAATCCTTGCTCGCCGTCGTCGCGTAGGTTTGTTCTTGTGTGTACTGCTGGAGGTCGAGCAGGTCGAACGTTTGAAGACTCTTTGTTGGGTCGGCGAGAACTTTGTTGAAGTCGGTTTTCGGCGTCGCAGTTTTCTTTGGCGCTGCGGCCTTCGCGGTTTTCTTCGTGGTTTTCTTTGCTGCCTTCTTTTTCGCGGCCATTGGTCGACTCTCCGACTGGATAGTGAACGCTAGCTCGTCCTCGTAAATTATATTCAAATCATGACCAAACGACTCCAGGTCTACGAAACGGACGAGATCAGCGTCTCGTTCGATCCCAATGTTTGCATTCACTCAGCCGTCTGCATCCGCGGACTACCCGCAGTGTTCGACGTGAAACGAAAACATTGGATCCGGCCGGAGCTGGCGACCGCCGAAGAAGTGGCCGAGCAAATCAAACGGTGCCCCTCGGGCGCGCTGCAATACAAGATGAAGCGCGATGCATAGTCGCGATACGTCGATAGATCTCCAGAAAAAACTTGCCGCAGGTGTTCGCGGGAACGCGCGGGCAGACCTGCGTGCACCCGCGAAAACCCGCGGCAAAAGTGTATTTATTTTCACTGCGCTGACGCTCGGAACAGCCGGACTGTTACAATCCGGCCCGTCCATAGAGCAGACGTCGCAGGGCACACGCCCGCCAGTCCCGCTCGTCGCGAGCTTCGACGGACTCGGCGTTGGCTTCACGAGCCTGCAGCCGACGCAAGACGGACGGAACCCATCGGATAACAGCCTCGCGGTCGGCCCGAATCACATCGTGCAAATCGTGAATTCCCGCTTCGCGGTGTTCACCAAGAAAGGCGCGCTGTTCGATACAACCGGCAAGCTGATTTACGGTGCGTTCCCGACCAACAAACTTTTTGAAGGATTCAGCGGCGTGTGCGAAGCGCGCCCAAATGGCGATGCCGTGGTGCGCTACGATCAGCTCGCAAACCGGTGGCTCTACGTGATGCCGATTTTCCGGCGGCCGGCAAACGATTCTACCGGCCCGTATTCGATGTGCTATGCGCTGAGCCAGGGCGCGGATCCCACGGGCCCCTTCTATAGATACGAGTTCAAGCGGCCGCTCTTTCCAGATTATCCGCGCCCCGCCGTGTGGCCCGACGGCTATTACATCCCGACGAGCACGAGCGACAACATCATCCAGAAGCATGTCTGCGTCGTCGAGCGCGAGAAAATGCTCGTTGGACTGCCCGCCCGCGAACAGTGCAGGGCGATAGATGGCGTGAATTTTCTGAACAACGCCGATATCGACGGCCAAGCACTCCCACCAGCCGGCGCGCCGAACATCATGATGGCCGCGGGCGGTGCGCAGCTGAAAAACGTTTTCGAAGACGACGGAATTTATTATTGGAAATTTCACGTCGACTGGAACGACACCACCAAGACGACAATCACCGGCCCTGAGAAAATCACCGTCGCGCCGTACCACTACCTCTGCAACGGCCAGCTCACGAGCTGCGTCTCGCAGCCGGGCACGGATCGCAAGCTGGATGCGCAGGGCGACAAGATCATGCAGCGGTTGGTGTATCGCCGAGTGAATGGGCACGAGTCGATCGTTGCGTTGCATTCGGTGAACAGCGCGGCGGGTGGCGGCGGCGTGCGCTGGTACGAGTTCCGGTTGGATAAAAAGCGCGACCCGATTCTCTATCAGCAGGGGACCTTCGCGCCGGACAGTTTCTATCGATGGATGCCCGGGATCGGCATGGATCAAAAGGGAAACATCGGGATCGGATATTCGTTCGGCGGCGCGCCGAATTATGCGGGTCAAAGATTTGCGGCTCGGCTCGCGAATGATCCCAAAGGCAAGCTCACCTTTCGAGAAACAGTGCTCGCCGAAGGTGAAGCATCGCAGACGACGACGCTGCGCTGGGAAGACTATACCACGCTCGCGATGGACCCGGCCGACGATTGCACCTTCTGGTACGTCGGCGACTACTACAAGAAGGACGCGACCACATACTCGACCAAAATCGGCGGGTTCAAGCTGAAGGAGTGCGGCAAATAAGACTTCCGCCCTAAAGCTGGGGAACCCGCAGGCCGATACTGAGCACATACCTCCTATGACGCTCACTCGCATCGTTCCCCGCCTCCGGTTCGCCGGCACCGCTCTCGCGCTGATCGCGTTGCCTTTGGCGCTTGTCGGGTGCAAGAAAACCACCTCCGCGCCGGTCATCGTCAGCGGATTCACGATCGTCCAGGGGAACAATCAGGTCGCCCAGGCCGGGGTCGTTCTCCCGACCCCTGTCGTGCTGCGCGTCATCGACGCCAACGGCGATGCGGTCCCGAACATCACGGTCGTCTTCGCCATCTCAACCGGCGGCGGCACCGTCTCACCATCCTCAATCATCACCGACGCCAACGGCGAAGTCGCCGTCAAGTGGACGCTCGGCCAAGCCTCGCCAGTCCAAATGCTCTCGGCCGCGGTCGGCGATGGGACGCCGGTCGTGCTTTTCTCGACCGCGCTCTTCCCCTCCTCGATTCTCGCGGCGCAGGGAAATAGTCAGACCGGCAAGATCAACCAATCGCTCAACAACACGATCGTCATCCGCGTAACCGGCGACAACAATGTCCCGCTCAGCGGGATCCCGGTGCAGTTTCAGGTCACCGGCGGCGGCGGAGCAATATCTCCGCAAACGGCGCTCACCAACGCCTTCGGCGAGGTCACGGCTAAGTGGACCCTCGGAGGAACGGTCGGGATGAATAGCGCCACCGCCACAGCCTCGACGCTCAATCCCGTTCAGCTTCTGGCGACGGCCACTCCATAGCTGGCATAACCGAGTAGATTTGGAGGCAATGCTTCTTGCCTCCGAACCCACCGTACATCACGCGCTGAACATCGCGCTCGGCCCAATCTCTATCACGGGATTCGGCATCGCCGTCGCCTCCGCGTTCGCGCTCGGTCAGATGATCGCTTCGCGCGAAATGGCCCGCCGCGGTTTCGACGCGGATCCCGTTCCCGATATCGTAGCCGCCACACTCGTCGGTTTCATTATTGGCGCGAAGCTCTATTACGCCGTACTGACGCACAGCCTCGATTCGATTTTCACCCGGGGCGGGTTCGTGTTCTACGGCGGGTTCGCCGGCAGCGTGATCGCAGGCGCGATCATGATCCGCATGAAGAAGCTTCGCTTCTGGCACGTTGCGGACATTTTTTGTATCGGGCTCGCCGCGGGCTATTCCGTTGGTCGCACCGGCTGCTGGGCAGTCGGCGACGACTACGGCAAACCGTGGCCCGGCGGTTGGCTCGCTGTGAAGTTTCCCGAAGGCGTTCCACATTCTACGGCCGGCAACATGGCGAGCGAGTTCGGCGTGCACTTCCCGCCGGGCACCAATCCGCTCGACGTGATCGCGGTTTACCCAACACAGCTGCTCGAAGTATTCCTCGGCTTTCTGATCTTTTTGATCGTTTGGAAATACCGCAATCACAAGCACGCCGAAGGTTGGCTCTTCGGGTTCTGGGCAGTGTGGGCGGGACTCGAGCGGTTCGCGGTGGAGTTCCTGCGCGCGAAGGACGATCGCATCGGTGGCGTTGGCGGCCTCTCGGCAGCACAGCTTATCTCGCTCGGCATTCTCGTGTTCGGTGTCATCTGGATGCGCATGCGTCGCGACGTGACGCCGGAACATCCCGGTATCTTCGCGACTTGACCCAACAGGACTTCGAGGGACGCGTTGCCATTGTCACCGGTGCGGCGCGCGGATTAGGACGCGCCGCAGCGCAGCGGCTCTACGAACGCGGCGCCTCCGTCGCCGTGAATGTCCGCAACATCGATAGAGCGCATGAAGTGGCAGAGTCACTCGGCGAGCGCGCCCTCGCGATCCCCGGCGATATCGCTGCGGCGGGTAAGCCCGACGAAATCGCGCGGCGCGTGCTCGAACGATTCGGGCGCATAGACATTCTCGTGAACAACGCCGCGATGGCGGAGACGACGCGGTTCCCAGATCTCTCCGCCGATGAATGGCGTGAGGCGATCGAAGTGAATCTCACCGCGCCCTTTCTGCTCACGAAAGCCGTGCTCCCGGCGATGCAGGCGCAGCAGTACGGCCGGGTGATAAATGTTTCGTCGACCGCCGGTAGAATGGTGAGCACGCTCGGCGGCGCACACTACACGGCATCGAAGACCGGACTGCTCGGCCTCACGCGCGCGGCCGCGAAAGAACTTGGAAAGTTCGGCATCACCGTGAACGCCGTGTGCCCGGGAATGATCGACACCGAACTCACGCGTGAAAGTGCATCGCAGGAAATGCTCGACAAGCTCGCTGCAGGGTTTCCAATTCCGCGGCTCGGCACCGCACTCGAGGTGGCCGATCTGATTTGCTTTGCCGCGTCGGAAGCGGCGGGCTACATCACTGGCGCCGCGTTCGACATCAACGGCGGCGACTTGATGATGTGATGAAAGAATCCACACGCGTACTTCTCGCGCTCGGCGGAGCGATCGCAATAGGCACTGCGATTTCGCTCTCAGCTAATCCAACGCTGCTCAAAGCCGCGGATTTTCTCTCGCCGATCGGATCGATATGGGTGAACGCGATCCGGATGACGGTGATTCCGCTGGTGGTCTCGCTGTTGATCACTGGCATTGCGTCCGCGAGTGACGTGAAATCGATCGGGCGGCTCGGTGGACGGACACTCATCGTGTTCATCCTGCTGCTCACTGCAGTTGCGGCGATCATCGTGCCGCTCGGCCCGTCGATCTTCGCGCTGCTCCCTGCGGGCGGCACGAAGCCGCCGCTGCCAGCGGGAGCTGCCGAGGCGGCGGGGCAGATTTCGTCAGGCGGAACGGCACAGACATTCGGTGCCTGGCTGACATCGTTGATTCCATCGAATCCGATTGCGGCCGCTGCGAACGGTCAGATGGTTTCGCTGATCATCTTCACGATGCTGCTCGCCGTTGCAATCGCACGCAGCACGCCGGCCTCGCGCACCGCACTGGTTGGATTCTTTCAGGCGCTTGGCGACGCGATGCTCATACTCGTGCGCTGGGTCGTGCTCGTTGCACCGATCGGAATCTTTGCGCTCGTGCTGCCGTTGGCGGCGCACGCGGGCGCATCGCTGGTTGGAGCGATCGGGTTTTACATCATTGCGTACATGACGGCGAGCCTCGCAATCACGCTCCTGATGTATCCGGTGGTGATGGTGTTCGCGGGGATTCCGATGCGCACGTTCGCGCGCGCCGCGCTGCCGTCGCAGTTGATCGCGTTTAGTTCTTCATCGAGCGTGGCGTCTCTGCCGGCACTCGTCGAGAGTGCGGAACGCGGTCTCGGGCTTTCGAATGCAGTTACAGGATTCGTACTGCCGCTCGCGGTGTCGGCGTTCAAGCTCGCAGCGCCGGTTTCGTGGACTGTCGGCGCGCTGTTCGTTGGCTGGTTCTACGGAGTGCCGCTGCACGCACAGCAGCTGGCGACGGTCGCATTTGCGTCGGTGTTTCTGGCGTTCGCGTCACCCGGCGTTCCGCGCGGAGCATTCATCATGCTCACGCCGCTCTTTCTTGCGATCGGGCTGCCGGCGGAGGGGATTGGGATTTTGATTGCGGTGGATGCGATCCCGGATACGTTCGCGACGGTGCTCAATGTGACGGGAGACCTAGTTGCGGCGGCTCTCGTAGCGAAGAAGGCATGAAGGCAATCTGTACGACGAGTGAACTGTTAACCACTAACTGTTGGTCGGTTAAGCAAGGTAAAGAAATCAGTCCTGGCGGCGAGCGCAGTCGAGCGGCTCGGCGCCAGGACTAATTCTTTAACTTTGGTTAACCGACCAACAGTTAGTAGTTAACAGTTCACTCGCAGTTTGTTATTGCTCGATGATGATCAAGTACTTCGATGCCGACCAAAACGCTCCGGCATCGGCAATCTTCAGTGCATCCCGCAGCTCCCCATGATTATCCGGCGGCGTAGCGAGTGCAGCAACATCCTGACGCGTGACGATCTTGTAGGGCGTGCCCGCTTTCGGCATCGGGATTTCTGACACTGCGGTTTTGTCGATGCTCGTGAAGTCCGCCTTGTTCAGCTCGCGCGCAGGAACCTGCGTCTTGCCAATGCCGAGCATTCCGCCGGTCTGAACAATGATGTGGCGCTTGAGCAGATCTTCTTTCGTACCGATCACATAGTAGACCGTGTTCTTCTCGGTCGTCAGACGATCGCGTTCATCGGTGACCGCACTCTTGTCGCTCGTCAGCTGAACATTGAATGCTTTGAGCGAGGTGTTCTCGGTCGTCAGTGCGTTTACCTGATTCGTGAGATCGATCACCTGCGACTTCTGGCTCTCGATGATCGCCTTGAAAGAAGTGATCGTCGAGTCGTACGCGGCGAGCTGACCCTTCAGCGCAGCGTTGTTCGTGTCGAGCATCGAGACACGCTTGCGGCTCGCGGCGAGACGGGAATCGGCTTCATTGAGGCTTGCCGTGATTCCCTTGATGCGGGTGAGCAGCTGCGTACGCTGTTCACTCGGTGAAAGTTTTCCTTCGTTTTCGCCGGTTTCGGAAACTTTCGGTTTACCGGTCGCGCGAGTGCGGACCTTCGAGAGTTCTGTGTTCGCGTCGGCGATGAACTGCGTCGTCGCCATCACGTCGCGCAGCAGCGAATCCTTCTCTGCGGAAACCTGTTGCATCTGTGCAATCGTCTTGTCGAGCTCTGGCTTCGAGCGGTCGCACGCGGAGATCGCGATGGCGGCCATCACTGGAAGAAGAAAGGCAATTTTTCGCATGGGCAACTCCTTGAGAAATCGTGAACGAATTCATCGAACGAACAACGGCACCCTCGTTCACACTACCCGAGGGTGCCGTATGTTCCACGAACGAAGATTAGGACTTCGTTACGCGTAGGAGTCGCGCCTACACGTGACCTACATCACGCGATTGGCTTGTGCGTCGTTGTGACCGGATCGAGCCCGAGCTTCTTCAGCAATGCATTCAGCGCTGCGAGATCTTTGTCTTCGATTTTCTGCATGCGATCCGACTGTACTTTCAATTCAACCTTGAGATCGTCGAAGATCGGCACGGTGTTTCCCGTCGGCCGCGTATCGCCGCGCGTGACGATCCCCATCAGTGATGCGAGCCGGTTGTTCAACTTGATCGGGAAGTTGAGCGGATCCTGCCCGCTCTGATTTCGCACCTGATAAATCTCTTCCTCGACGGTGCTGAGTTTGTTGGTAAGCGAATCGCCGAGGAGTTTGAGGTTGGCGTCGCTCGATTTCGTGAGGCGGTCCGTGACCTGCTTTTTCAGATCGCGAATCTTGATGACCGCGAGATTTGCTTCGTTGACTTTGTCGCGGATCGCCAGACCGAGCCTGGTCTGCGCCTCGAGATCAGCGTCCGTCGCTTCGTGCAGCGGATGACGCTTCACGACGAGTGATTGCGTGACGGTCTTCCCATCTGCCGTGAGGCGCACCGTGTACTTGCCCGGCGCGGCTTCCGGGCCCGTCTGCGAGCCGCCCCAGAGAATCATTCCCGGGAAACTGACCGGCGGTGCGTAGCGCATGTCCCACATGAACGTGTTCATCCCAGCGGCCTTTGCGGGTCCTGCGTTTCCGCCGAATCCGCCGCGACCTCCGCCACCACCGCCCGCTCGACCCGCGTCAGCAGCGGCGGCGGCAGCGGCACCCGTGTCGGGATACGAGCGCACGAGCGAACCTTTCGAGTCAAGCACTTCGATTCGCACATCCTGCGCGGGGCTGCGCAGCATGTACTGGAACATCGCGAGCTGGTTCGCGCCGCGAATCGCGGGCGCCGGCTTGAACAGAATTGGATCGGTGCCGGCCAACAGCTTCTCGCTGTACTGCCGCAGCGGCTCGATGTGATCGAGAACGTAAAAACTCCGGCCGTGCGTTGCGATCGCGAGGTTGTCATCCACGACGATCAAATCCCACACCGGCATATCGGCGAGGTTGAGGTTCAGCGACTGCCAGTGATCGCCGTCGTCGTACGACATGTAGACGCCATGCTGCGTGCCGGCGTAGAGAAGTCCCTTGCGTGTGGGATCTTCGCGAACGGCGTGCACGAAATCGTTCGCGGCGATTCCGTTCACGATCTTCGTCCACGTCTTCCCCATGTCGTGCGTGCGGAAGATGTACGGCGCTTTGTCGTCGAGCAGGAAACGCTTCACGGCCACGTAGGCCGTAGCCGAATCTTGCGCACCGGCATCGATGAGCGATACGCGTCCGAACTCGGGCATGTCCTTCGGCGTGACGTTCGTCCACGTCGTGCCGCCGTCCTTGGTCACGTTGATCAGCCCGTCGTCCGATCCCGTCCAGATAACATTCGTCGTCCGCTTTGACGGCGCGATCGCGAAGATGACGGCGTACACTTCCGGGCCGTTCATATCGCGCGTGATCGGGCCGCCCGACGGTCCCATGGTTTTCGGATCGTGGCGTGTGAGATCGCCGCTGATCTTCGTCCAGTTCAGGCCGCCGTTCATCGTCTTCCACAGATGCTGCGATCCCGTGTACAGCGTCTTGCGATCGACAGGCGAGAAGATGATCGGATATGTCCACTGCCAGCGCTCTTTGATCACCTCCGATTCTTCGCCGGAGAACATGCGCGGGTACGGACTGACTTCGGTGACTTCGCCGGTGCGGCGATTCAGCTTCGTGAGAAATCCGCCGCCGTTCGCGTTCGTGCCGGAATAGAAGACGTCCGGGTCGCGCGGATCGGGCGCGATGTATCCGTCTTCTGATCCACCCGGGCTGAACTCAGCGGCCGCCACAGCTCCGCGACCGCCGCCACCGCCGCCGCGTCCACCGGCAAAGGGCGCCGCACTCGGCATGCACGTTTCACTTTCGTCCTGCTGCGATCCACACACGTAAAACGGAATGTGCGAAGTCGCGACGATGTGGTAGATCTGCGCTGTCGGATAGTTGACGGAGCTCCACGTCGGGTTATCGGCGACCGCGTTGAACGTGATGTCGCCGCCCGGATCGGCCGCATGCAAAACGTGATTGTTGTCGTTCGGATCGATCCACATGTCGTGCGAATCGCCGCGCGCAAACTGGCGCTGATCGAACGTCTTCCCGCCGTCGAGCGAGCGGAACGCGCCGACGTTCTCAACGTAGACGAGATCTTTGTTCTTCGTGTCCGCAAAAACGTGCGTGTAGTAGAACGCGCGCTGACGGAAACGGCGCTCATTGTTCACGAGTGCCCAGGTCGCGCCTGCGTCATCCGAGCGGTAGAGTCCGCCGTTTTCGTTTTCAACGAGTGCAAACACGCGGCTGTCGTCGACGGACGAAACGGAAATGCCGATCTTGCCGTCGATGCCACTCGGCAGTCCGGTTGCGTGTGTGATCTCGGTCCACGTCTCGCCGCCGTCTGTCGATTTATACATCCCGCTGCCGGGTCCGCCGCTCGACATCTGCCACTCTTTGCGGTACGCCTCCCAGAGCGAGGCGTACATGATGTTCGGATTTTTCTGGTCGATCTCAACATCGATGCCGCCCGACTCCGGGCCCTTATACAGAACTTTGCGCCAGCTCTTTCCACCGTCTGTCGATTTGAAGATGCCGCGCTCTTCGCTGTTGACGCCGTATTTCCCGAAGTCGGCAACGAAGACGATGTTCGGATTTGTCGGATGAATACGAATGCGCGAGATCGCGTCCGAGTTGCCGAACCCGATATTCGTCCATGTCTTTCCAGCGTCGGTGGATTTGTACACGCCGTCGCCCGGCTGAATGTCGCCGCGAATGCACGACTCGCCCATGCCGATGAAAATGACGTTCGGGTCGCTCATGCTCACCGCGACTGCGCCAACGGACGAGCTGTGAAGCTGTCCGTCAGTGATGTTCGCCCAATGCTCGCCGCCGTCGGTTGTTTTCCAGAGTCCGCCGCCGGTTGCGCCGAAGTAGCCGACCTTTGGCTGGCCGACGACACCGGATGTCGCGATCGATCTGCCGCCGCGCTCGGGGCCGACGTTCCGCCACTTGAGCGATTTGAGGATCGTGCTGTCTATAGATGCACGGGGCGGAGTGGCGAGCTGCGAGCCATCACCGGAACGCCATCCGGCGAGCGTCGCAATCAGGCCAACGGAGAAAACAACACCAAGGCGGGCACGGGACATGTAACCAAAACCTCGTCAAGAGTGGGGGAACACATCTATAATAATGTCGCGCCCTCCCCGAACAGCACGGGGGGATCCTGACACTTAGATGACGGCCAACTTCGAGGACTTTCGATGCCGAAAGAGCCAAAGACCAAGCTGAACGATGCCAGCGTCGCCGATTTCTTCGACGCCATCCCCGACAAAGAGCGCCGCGAGGACTGCCGCGCCGTGGCGAAGCTCATGCAGAAGGTGACGAAAGCGAAGCCCAAGATGTGGGGCACGAGCATTGTCGGGTTCGGCACCCGGGTCTATCAGGGTTCGAGCGGCGAAGCGACCTGGATGGAGATCGGCTTCTCGCCGCGGAAGGCGAACCTCACCCTGTACATCATGACGGGGGTCGATGCCCACCCCGCGCTGTTCAAGAAACTCGGGAAATACAAGAACGGGAAAGGGTGCCTCTACCTGAAACACCTTTCCGATATCGATCTCAAAGTTCTCGAACAGATCATCACCGCATCGGTCAAGCGCATCAGAAATCTGTAACGAAGCCGTTGTCTGGCAATTTCAGTTATCTGAAAGGTCCCGGCTGACAGTTTTGCAGTTTTTATTTCGGCATCTTCATCTCTTGATCGCCGAGAATCTCCGCGAGCTCCACATCCAATCGACTCTTGATCTGCGGCGTTGACGCGAGCGACCGATACGCGGCCAGCAAGGAGTTGTATGCATTAATTGTTTTCTTCCGCAGCGCGTCGAATTTTGCTTTGTCCCCGCTCTTTTCCGCAGCCAACAACTGCGGCACCAACTCCCGCAACGATGCACGATTCGTCGAGAGCACCGGCATCGTCCCCGCCAGCTGAGCCTCACGATCGATCCGATGTGCTTCGGGCAACTTCGCGCCGTACGTCTCGCCGAGTGCAACTCCAAAGAGCCGGTCATCACGCGTAGGATGTGCCGGCGGTGTGAGCCCGACCGCAATGAAGGGCAGCGCCGGATTGTCGTGCGCGAACGGCCCATCCGGATTCGGAATCGTCCAGGTGTGAATCATCGCGATCTGATTTCGCGTCGGCGTGCCGCCGCGATCGGTGCAATCCTCGAGACCGTCGGAGAGCACCTGTCCTTCGCCCGGCACATTGCGGCAGAACATGTGCGTATGCCACATCGCGGGCGCGCCGCCGAACATCGTCGGCGCCGCGACCCGTCCACCGATCCGCTCCGTATACGCAACGCCGACCGGCACCAGCTTTCCGTTGATCGGCAGATACATCATGAAGGTCGGATTATCGATATCGACCGGCGCGTTGGTCATCGCCATTCCGGCGATCCGCGGCAGCGAGAGCCAATGCTGGCCCTGAAAAGGCGTGAGATCGCGCACCGGGCCGAAGGCGAGCGGGGTGAAACCCGCGCCGTGCAGCGCGGCCGAATCCGTTAGCGGTTTGATCGCTCGCTGCGCGCGCGCGACCATCGAGTCAGGGTTCTGCTGCTGAAGCGAGAACGCCAGGAGTAGAGGGAGCAGGCTGGTCATGTCTTAAGTATATGTCGTAAGTTCGGCCACCATGCCTATCGAACGCCCCTCACTCGTTCGCCCGTCGCCACCTGTTCGCCCCTCGCTGCTGAAAGTGCTCGGCGTGGCCTTCGGTCTGGCGATGATCGTCGGCAATACGATCGGTGTCGGAATTCTGCGGACGCCGGGTGATATCGCGGCGGCGCTGCCGAGTTCCGCCTGGTTCATTGGCGCGTGGGTCGCGGGCGGCGTGTACGCGCTGTTCGGCGCGATGACGATGGCCGAACTCGCGGTGATGATCCCGAAATCGGGCGGGCAGTATGTATTCGTCCGGCGGGCGCTCGGCGAATATCCCGCGTTCGTGATCGGGTGGACCGACTGGATTTCGTCGTGCAGCGCGATCGCCGCGACGGTGATCGCGCTTGGTGAACTCGGCGCGCAGATCTCGCCGTCGCTCGTTGGCCGCGAAAGCGCTACGGCGATCGTGATGACCATCGTGTTTACGGCGGCGAACTGGATCGGCGTGAAATCGGGAGATCGCACGCAACAGGCGCTCAGTCTAATGAAGGTCATCGCGCTCTTCGCGGTGGCGATGGCCTGTTTTACGGTGCCGACCGCGGCGGCGAGTGCGAGTCAGGTCATCCCGAAGATCCCGACTGGTCTGGCCTTCGTGACTGCGTTGGTATTCGTCTTTCAGAACGTGCTCTACACGTACGACGGCTGGAACGGCGTCACCTACTTCGGCGCCGAGATGAAGGATCCTGGGCGGCAGATTCCGCGCGCGATGGCGTACGGCGTTATTGCCGTGCTGGTTGTTTATCTCGCGCTGAACGCGGCGTTTTTGCACGTACTCGGCATGGGCGAGCTGGCGACCGACAAGTTTCCGGCGGCGACCGCGGCGCATGTCGTGTTTGGGAGCGCCGGTGAGGGGATCGTGCGCGCCGTGATGGTCGTGACGCTGCTCAGCAGTGCCAACGCGATCCTGATGCTCACATCGCGGACGCCTTATGCGATGAGCGAAGACGGGCTGCTGCCCCGTTTTATCTCACGCGTGAATGTGGGCGGAACGCCGCACTATTCGCTTGCGGCGAGCGCGGCGGTTGTGATTGCATTCGTTGTGTCGGGGACCTTTCAAACGGTCATAGCGATATCCGCGTTCTTCTTTGTAATGCAGTACGCCGCGACGTTCTTATCGCTTTTCGTACTTCGGCGGCGTGAGCCGGATACGCCCCGGGCATATCGGGCCTGGGGCTATCCGTGGATTCCCGGTTTGGTGCTTTTCGGGGCTCTCGCGTTCATCGCCGGAAACTTCATCGCCGACCGGGACAACAGCATTCGCGCGGTGGCGGTGCTGGTTGCAAGTTATCCTCTATATCTGGTCGCTAAGCGGCTGCTGCGTTCTTGACCCCACCGGAGATTGCTCGATGAATCGCAACCACCTAATTCGCCTCATTCTTTTCACAGCTGTCATCGCCCCCGCCTCTCTCCTCGCCCAAGGCGGCCGCGGCGGCGGCCGAGCCGCTGATTCGATCAAATACGTCTATCCAACGACGCCGCAACTCGACAAGCTCAAAGCCGAAGCCGCGACGTTGATCGATGGCGAAGCGAAGCAGATCCAGGAAATGGTTGACGAGGTCTTCTCGTTCGGCGAGCCCGGATTCCAGGAGTTCGAGACCGTTAAGTATCTCACCGGCATCCTCGAGCAGAACGGATTCAAGGTGCAGCGCAACGTCGCGGGAATCCCGACCGGGTTCGTTGCGACGTGGGGATCCGGCAAGCCGGTGATCTCGCTCGGATCGGACATCGACGACATCCCGCAGGCGAGCAACAAGCCGGGCGTCGGCTGGCACGACCCGCTTGTTGAAGGCGCGCCGGGCCATGGTGAAGGTCACAACTCCGGCGAGCCGCTGAACATTGCCGCGGCACTCGCCGTGAAAAAGATCATGGAGCGCGACCACATTCAGGGGACGATCCAGATTTGGGACGGCGTCGCCGAAGAACTGATGTCTGGAAAAGCGTGGTTCGTGCGCGCGGGCGTGTTCAAGGATGTGGATATCACGCTGTTTACGCATGTTGGTCAGAGCCTGGCCGTTTCCTACGGCCAGTCGAGCTCGAACGCGCTGATCTCGGCGATCTTCAAGTTCAAGGGTCAGGCTGCGCACGCGGCCGGCGCACCGTGGCGCGGCAAGAGCGCGTGCGATGCCGCGATGCTCATGGGCATTTCGTGGGAGTTTCAGCGCGAGCACATGGAACTTGCGCAGCGCTCACACTACGTGATTCCGGACTGCGGCGATCAACCGAACGTCGTGCCGCCGACCGCGAGCATCTGGTACTACTTCCGCAATCTCGACTACGATCGCACGCTCGCGATGTTCGAAGATGCCAAGAAGAAGGCGACTGCTGCGGCGATGATGACGGGCACGCAGGTCGACACGATCATGATGCTCGGCTCAGGCTGGAGCGGACATTTCAGCCGCCCTGTCGCAGAAGACATGTACGCGAACATCAAGCGCGTCGGCATGCCGAAGTGGGACGACAAGGACCAGCTGCTCGCAAAAGGAACGCAGCGCGAACTTGGCGCGCGCGAAACAGGATTGCTTGAAGGCGATCGCGGATTGCAGCTGAGCGGCGGCGCGATCGAAGCGCAGCGCACCGGCGGCGGATCTGATGACATCGGCGACGTAAGCTGGGTCGTGCCGACGATCACGCTGAACTATCCGTCGAATATTCCGGGGCTGCCCGGCCACCACTGGGCCAACGCGATCTCGATGGCCACCCCGATCGCGCACAAGGGCGTTGTTGCGGGCGCGAAAGTTCAGGCGATGACCATGCTGGACATTCTCCTTCAGCCACAGCTGGTGAAGGACGCGTGGGATTATTTCACGAATGTCGAGACGAAGGATGTGAAGTACAAGTCGTTCTTCTCGGCGAGCGATCAGCCACCGACGTATTTGAACAAGGAGCGGATGGAGAAATATCGGCCGCTCATGAAGCCGTTTTACTATGATCCGAAGAAATATTCGACATACCTTGAGCAGTTAGGGATCAAGTATCCGACTGTCCGAAACATTGTTCCATAACTGATAGACACGAGATGGGAGGGTAGACTCGAGGGGCAAGTAAAAGGGGTGAGCGGAGAGATTTAGGGGCCAGAGGCGAGCACGAGTCTTGAGGGGCGAGGCCTGCGCCTCCCATCTCAAAACTTTTACTCACCCCTGGCCCCTACGCCTCTCCGCTCACCCCTGGCCCTCGCCCCTCGAGTCTGATCTCCCATCTCGTGTCTCGCCTCGCCCCTTGTTTTGACCCGTCGCCGCATCCAAACTGCCATTAGCCCCGCTCCCCGAGAGTGAAGAGTGCCACCCACCAACGTCTCCGATCCGAACTACTACCATAAGGTTGTAGACTGCCAGTGGGCCTGCCCCGCCCACACCAATGTCCCGGAATATCTCCGGCTCATTGCTCAAGGCCGGTACAGCGATTCGTATCTCCTCAATCGCGAATCGAACGTCTTTCCGGGAATCCTCGGCCGCACCTGCGATCGCCCATGCGAACCCGCATGCCGTCGCGGCCGCGTCGACGGAAAACCTGTCGCGATCTGCAGACTCAAGCGTGTTGCCTCGGACCTGCGCGATGACATCACCGATCGCCTCCCGAGCGCACCGAAAGAGAAGAACGGCAAACGCGTCGCTTTGATCGGCGCCGGTCCCGCGTCGCTCACGGTCGCGAACGATCTGCTCCCGCTCGGATATGAAGTTGTCGTCTACGAGAAATACAAACAGGCCGGCGGCTTGATGCGGTTTAACATTCCGGCGTTCCGTTTGCCGGCCGCCGTGCTCGACGAAGAAACGGATTATGTGATTCGCATGGGCGCCGACGTTCGGTACGGCACGAACATCGACAGCATGAAGTCACTGCTCAATGAGAACTACGATGCCGTTTTTGTCGGCAGCGGTGCACCGAAAGGAAAGGAACTCGAGATCCCCGGCCGTCGCGAAGGGAATTCGAAAGAGGTGATCCACATCGGCATCGAGTGGCTCGGCTCGGTGCACTTCGGCCACATCGAGAAAATCGAACCGCGTGTGTTGATCATCGGCGTCGGTAACACGGCCATGGACTGCTGCCGCACTTCAAAGCGCCTCGGCGCGACCGATGTGAAAGTCATCGCGCGCCGCTCGCGCCCGCACTTCAAGGCGTCGCCGTGGGAGCTCGAGGACGCAGAGGAAGAGCAGGTCGAGATCGTCGAGAACCACGCGCCGAAAACTTTTATCTATGCAAACGGCAAGCTGGTCGGAATGGAATTCGAACAGCTGGAGTGGAGCGACGAAGGCGGCAAGCAGAAGAGCAAAGTCACCGGGCTGGTGACGATCCCGTGTGACTCGGTGATTCTGGCGATCGGCCAGGACAACGCGTTCCCGTGGATCGAACGCGATATCGGGATCGAGTTCGATAAGTGGGACATGCCTAACGTCGACAAGACTACGATGGAGAGCACGCGCAAAGGCGTGTTCTTCGGCGGCGATTCGGCGTGGGGACCGCAAAATATTATCTGGGCCGTTGAACACGGACATCAGGCCGCGATCTCGATTCATCACCACTGCCAGGGCGAACCGGTCACCAACCGTCCGCCGCGCGGGATGAATCTCGTCAGCGCGAAGGTCGGCATGAACGGCTGGATGTACAGCAACGATTACAATCCGTCGCCGCGCGCGAAGATGACGCACGAAGAACTCGTGAAGCGCTTCTCGGCGGTAAATGTCGAAGTCGAGCTCGGCTTTACTCCGGAACAAACCGCGCGCGAAGTGCAGCGCTGCCTGAACTGCGATATCGAAACGCACTTCACGGAGAAGCTGTGCATCGAGTGCGACGCTTGTGTCGACATCTGTCCCGAGAACTGCATCACCATCGCGCCGGCCGGAGATGAAGCCGACCTGCGCACGCGGCTCTCAGCGCCGGCGCTCAACATGACGCAGGATATTTTCGTGAGCGACGGCCTGCCGCAGACGAAACGCGTGATGGTGAAGGATGAAGATCTCTGCCTGCATTGCGGCCTGTGCGCGGAACGTTGCCCGACCGCCGCGTGGGATATGAAGAAGTTCGAGCTCGTGATTCCGTATGCGCTGAACCGTTCGGCCGCGGAGGCGACAGCGTAATGTCAGGCCTCAACGACTTCGCCTTCAAGATCGGAACAGTCAACGGCACGGGTTCGGCATCGGCCAACACGATGCTGATGCAGTCGATTTTCCGCATGGGCATTCCAGTCACGGGAAAGAATATTTTCCCGTCGAACATTCAGGGGCTGCCCACCTGGTATGAAATCCGGGTGAGCGCCGACGGCTGGAACGCGCGGCCGGGTGAACTTGACTTGGTCGTCGCGATGAACCCCGAGACGCTCAAGCAGGACATCGCCACGGTTCGCGAGGGCGGCTATCTCATGTACGACTCGAGCTACCCGCTCCCGGCCGAGCTGCATCGAGATGGCATCACCTTCCTCGGCGTACCGTGCGGTGAGATGTGCGTGCAGTCGTTCGTGCGCGATCGCGATCGTGTGCTGCTGCGGAACATCATCTATACAGGCGCGCTTGCCGCGCTGCTCGATTTCGACATGACCGTCGTCGACGAGCTGCTCAACGAGAAGTTTGCCAAGAAAAAGGCGGTGCTCGAGTCGAACCACAAAGCCGTCCGACTCGGCTACGATTTTGCCAAGAAACATTTTGCCTGCCCGCTGCCCTTCTCACTCAAGCAGCTGGACAAGACGTCGAAGCACATCCTGATCGACGGCAATACTGCGTTCGCACTCGGCGCGGTGTACGCAGGTGCGACCGTCGGAGCGTGGTATCCGATTACGCCGTCGACGTCACTGATGGACGCGTTCAAGGGATTCTGCGAGCAGTATCGCACGACGCCTGAAGGTGAGAAGAAGTTCATCATCATTCAGGCGGAAGACGAGCTTGCGGCCGCGGGCATGGTGATCGGCGCCAACTGGGCTGGCGCGCGGGCGTTCACGTCCACGGCCGGCCCGGGTATTTCGCTGATGCAGGAGTTCATCGGCCTGGCGTACTACGCCGAAGTGCCTTCGGTTTTCGTGGACGTGCAGCGAGTCGGTCCAAGCACCGGCATGCCGACGCGCACACAGCAGAGCGATCTGTTCTCGTGCGCGTATGCATCACATGGCGATACCAAGCATATCTGCATCTATCCGAGCGATCCCAAAGAATGTTTTGAAATGGCGCCGACGGCGTTTGATCTCGCCGAGCGTTTTCAGACGCCTGTGTTTGTCGTGACCGATCTAGATATCGGGATGAACGATTGGATGGTTCCGCGATTCACGTGGGACGACAGCTATGTGCCCGACCGTGGCAAGGTTCTCACGGCGGAAGAAGTTGCGAAGGCTGAGAAGTGGGGTCGCTATCAGGATACCGGCGGCGGCATTCCTTCTCGCACGCTGCCGGGGAGCGGCGGCAAAGGCGCGTTCTTCACGCGCGGATCAGGACACAATCTGAACGCCGTGTACACCGAAGATTCGCCGGAGTATCAGGCCGTGCTCGATCGCATTGCGCGGAAGTTTCGCACGGCGGCCACGAAGGTGCCGAAGGCCGTCATCGATGGCGGCGGGAGCGACATCGGAATCATTGCCGTCGGCGGGACGAACGGCGCTGTGACCGAAGGGATCGCGCTATTGCGCACGCAGGGGATCGCGTGCGATCACATGCGGATTCGCGGATTTCCCTTTGGCGCGGAAGTCGAGGACTTCATCAAGAAACACGAGCATGTGTTCGTGGTGGAGCAGAATCGCGACGCGCAGCTGCGCTCGATGCTCGCGATCGAGCTCGGTGTCCCTCGCGACGACATGATCGCCGTACTCGACTATGCCGGCCTGCCGCTCACCGCGAAGTTCGTGGTCGATTCAGTGGTACACCATGTAGGGCTACTCGCTGGAGTCAAAGCATGACAAGCATCGTAAAGCCGCCCGTAAAGCATCCGAGTCTTCAGACCAACGCGCTCGGTCTCACCAAGCGTGACTACGAAGGCGCGATGAGCACGCTCTGCGCCGGATGCGGGCACGACTCGGTTACGTCTGCGCTGATCTCTGCGTTTTGGGAGCTGGACGTGCCGCCACATCGCGCCGCGAAGATGAGCGGCATTGGCTGCTCGTCAAAGACCACCGCGTATTTCATGAAGCAGTCGCACGGCTTCAACTCGGTGCACGGGAGAATGCCGAGTGTGACGAGCGGCGCGAATGCGGCGAACCGCGATCTCATTTATATCGGCGTCTCCGGCGACGGCGATTCGCTTTCGATTGGATTGGGCCAGCTGTGCCACGCCATCCGCCGCAATGTGAACATGCTGTACGTGCTCGAGAACAACGGCGTGTACGGTCTCACGAAGGGGCAGTTCTCCGCGAGCGCTGATGTCGGCAGCACGTCCAAGCGCGGCGAAGCAAACATGAATCAGCCGATTGATCCCTGCCTGCTTTCGATGACGCTCGGCGCGACGTTCGTAGCACGCAGCTTCTCCGGTGATAAGGCGCAGCTGATCCCGATTCTGAAAGCGGGGCTGATGCACAACGGCTTCGCGATGATCGACATCATCTCGCCGTGCGTGAGCTTCAACGATCACGATGGCAGCACGAAGAGCTACAAGTTCACGCGCGAGCACGAAGTGGAGATTGTGCACGCTGATTTTGTGCCGCTTCGCAAAGAGATCTCGGCGGAGTCGAACGCGGCCGGCGGTGTGACGAGCGTGACGATGCACGATGGATCGACGGTGCGGTTCCGGCGGACGGCTGAGGATTACGATCCCACGAATCGCATCGGCGCGTACTCGCATGTGAAAGCGTGCGGCGAGCGCGGTGAGATTGCGACCGGTCTTCTTTATCTAGAAGAGGGGTCGGGTGGCGAGATGCACACGCTGAACAAGACCGTGAAGCGGCCGCTGGTCGAGATTCCGCAGGCGGAGCTCTGCCCGGGGAGCAAGGCGCTGGACGAACTCATGGCTGAGTTCCGGTAGCAGCGCTCGAGCGGTTGCGCCGACCGGTTCGTTATGCGGCACGAGCCATACATGTCGCGCACGATATGTATAGAAAACACGAAGAACCTATACATATCGCGGTGAATTAGTGATCTCGTTTCGGGGCCGGATCGCTATTCGCGGAATCAATCCGTATGTGCTCGTCTCTGCAGTGCGAGCGCGTGCTCTCAAACCGGATTGGCGAAAGCCGCTCCCTGTGTTAGTTCGCGTTAACGGCCATCCCAAAGCGCTCCCGTGGCGGATCAACATGATGCCCACGGGTACGGGCGCGTTTTATTTGTATCTGCACGGCAGCGTGCGCCGCACATCGAAGACAAAGGTCGGCGACATGGTGTCCGTCGAGGTTGAGTTCGATAGCGCGTATCGCGGCGGGCCGGCGGTTATGCCGCCTTGGTTTCGGATTCCGCTTTCCAAGAACGCTGCAGCTAAGCGCGCGTGGAGTTTGCTCACGCCGAGCCGGCAGAAAGAGATCGTGCGCTACTTGACCGCGCTAAAGTCTGATGACGCGCGCGAGCGAAATGTCGCACGTGCCCTTCGCGCGCTGTCCGGCGCGAAGGAGCGGTTCATGGCGCGGCCTTGGTTAGGTTGAGCTATTCCGCGCGCAACGCGTCCATTGGATCCACACGCTTCGCGCGCAACGCGGGCACCAGGCTCGCGATTACGGCAACGCCGAGCAACACCAGCGCAACGCCGCCGAGCACGAACGGATTGTTCGGCGACGTTTCATACAGCAGCGGTTTCGCGAAGCGTCCGGCCCATAGCGCGATGCCGGTTCCGATGATCACGCCGATCGCCGCGATTGCAACACTGCTCTTCAAGACGAGCGCGACGATGCTCGATCCCTGCGCACCGAGCGCAATGCGCACGCCGATTTCCTGTGTGCGCTGACTGAAGGTGTAGGCGATCGTGCCGTAGATCCCGACGGCCGCAACGAGCAGAGCGAGCAGGCCAGCTGCGGTGAATAGCGCAGCGCCGAGTCGCCAGCGGCGCATTCCGGGGTCGAGCTCCTCAGAGAGTGTTTCCGTCCACGGGCGCATCCCGGTTCCCGACATCTGCGTGAGTAGCTGCTTCACCTGCGCGGCTACGCGCGCGGCGCTCCCTTCCGCCGTGCGGATTTCCATCGTGCCGGGAATGCTCTGGCGCGCATCGCCCGGCCGCTGCGCCAGCGGCACATAGAACTGCATCGACGGCGGTTCGATCACGCCGGCGAAGTGCGAATTCGAAACGACCCCCACTACGCGCCGGCATTGCCAGGTAAAGCCTTCCCACAGATTTCGCAGATCGAGCGGATCTACAACTACTTTTTTCACTGTTCCCAAGAAGGCCGTTGCCGTATCCGCTAAATCTGTGCAATCCGTGGGAAAAGCAGGTAAAGCCTTCCCTCAGATTTCACGGATCAAACGGATCTACTACGACGGCTTTGTTGTTGCTGTTCCCAAGAAGGCCGTTGCCGTATCCGTTGAATCTGTGCAATCCGTGGGAAACGCAGTTGATCTCTAACCCAGCTCCTGCCGCGGCTTAGGCTGATCGATGCCGACGTTGCCTACGACGATCTCGGCACGATGGTAGTTCTCTGCCTTGATCGGCACCGTGGCCAAACGCCGGAGCATGTTGATCTGACCCACATGCGTGAGCGCGTCCGCAATCGGGCCTTGAAAGAGTTCAGCGGCTGACGCGGAGAGAGTTGCACCCGACGCGATCCGCTCGTCGAGACGCCGAAGCGTGTCGTGGAAGCGCGCCGTGTCTGCCGCCCAACTTTGCGGCTTCGTGTTGGCCCATGCCTGCTTGCCGTCGCAGAGCGTGATCGCCCAGTCGAGCAGATCGCTGATGTGCGCGAGGATCTGACCGGGAGTCTTTGGCGGATTGCCAATCTCAAATGTCGAGAAACTCTCAGGCGCTCCGCGCAGCGCCTTGCCGCCGCGATACGCCAGCGTCGCAATCGTGTGGCGAAGTAACGTGCGTTCGGGATCGATCGCGTGTGTGATCATCTGTGCGGCCCTCGTGAAAACGGTTCAGAATCGAAGAGAGAGACAGCTCAACCCGCCATCCATTTTCTGGAATTCCGACATCTCGATCACGATCAAGTCGTAGCCGAGTTTCTCCAATGTGCGCTGCATCGCGGGAAACCCTGCGGCGATGAGAACGTGATCATTCACACGAACGCAGTTCGCCGCGTACTCCTCGCCCGGCGCAACCCGCACGAGATCGCGCCCCTTCAGCACCGGATGATCCGTGAGTGAATCGATCGCGATTATCCGCTCGTCATCGAGCGCCGCGATCCCGCTCTTCAAATGAAGAATTCCCGGGACCGCACGGATGTCGATGCATGATGACGTGTAGCGCGCCTTCGTGAGAAGCGCCGCGAGCTGCGCAGCGCCGTCCCAATTCGTCCGGTGCGACACACCAATAAAAAAATGATCGCCGAGTTCGCAGATGTCGCCGCCGTCCAATGAACCCGGCTCGATGATTTCATTCGCATTGATTACCGCGGCCGCCAGCGCCGCGCGCATCGTCTCGATCTCGCCCGCCCTGCTTGCCGCGCCAGGCCGCGTCAGCACATTGCACCGCGCCGAGAGAACAGCCGTGTCCTCCACGAACGTCGCGTCCGGATGCGCGGGATCTTCCGGGAGATGCACGAGCGTGAGGCCGCACCGTTCAAGCGCCTCGCAGTAGCGTGCGTGCTGATCGAACGCGCGCGCGAAATCCGGCACGCCGAGCGACACCGACGTCATCCCGTCCGCAAAATTCGAACTCGGCGGACGAACGATCGCGCGAGTGAAATGAAACGACATTTCGTTCTACACCCGCGTTCAGTTCGGAACGTCTTTGTTGACCACGTCCGTGCGATACAGCTTGAACCCGCGCGCAACGTAGTGGGCGAACGCATTGGGGTGATCGAGACTGCAGGTATCGACGATCACGCGTTTTGCCCCCGCGGCCCAGCCCGCTTCGACCGCCGTCGTCAGCATGTGCGCGCCGAGTCCTTTGCCGATATACGCGCCGAGCAATCCAAAGTATTTGATCTCGACGTCACCGTTTGCATGACGCATGAGCTCAAAGAATCCGGCGGGGATTCCATCTACAGCAAGCACGTATGTATCGATATCAGGCCGCGCGAGATAGTCGCACCATTTCTCCAGCGGCCAGCTCAGTCGTTCGTGCCAGTGGTACGCCGCACCCACCGTAGCATAGAAGAACCGGTTCAGCTCCGGCATCGGCTGCGGCACACGCGCGACCGTCACGCCTGCGAGCGACGCACGCTTCGAGCGCAGTTCGCCCGGCGCGTTCATTTCCAGAAATTTGATAGTGACGTCGATCGGGGGCATCTGTTAAGCTGTCATGTACGCCGAGCAGATGCGAGAGCTACAACATCAACCAGGGCAGATCGTATGACCGAACGACTCTATTACACGGACGCCCGACTCACCGAGTTCACCGCCCGCGTGACCGAAGTCTCCGGCGACCGCGTCTACCTCGACCGCACGGCGTTCTACCCGACTTCCGGCGGCCAGCTGTTCGACGTCGGAACGCTCGGCGATGCCCGCGTCATCGACGTGATCGATGAAAAAGAGCGGATCGTTCACGTGTTCGAGAAGGCCGCCCGCGTCGCCGCCGGCGATGAGATCAAAGGCCGCGTCGACTGGACCCGCCGCTTCGATCACATGCAGCAGCACACCGGTCAGCACCTGCTCTCCGCCGTGTTCGATGAGTTGTTCGGCCACAAAACCGTGAGCGTCCATTTCGGTGACGAGTCCGCCACGCTCGATCTCGACACTGCAATACTTTCGAAAGAGCGTGTGCAAAAGGCCGAACGTCGCGCGAACGAGATCGTGTTTGAGAATCGTCCGATCACCGTAGCGTTCGAAGACGCCGCAGCTGCGAAAGGGCTGCGCAAGGAAGTTGAGCGCACCGGTGAACTTCGAATCGTTTCGATCGATGGAATAGACCGCAGCGCCTGCGGCGGCACACACGTTCGCGGCACCGGCGAAATCGGGCCCGTCGTCGTGCGCCGGATCGAGAAGTACAAACAATCGACCCGCGTGGAGTTCCTTTGTGGCTGGCGTGCACTCGCGCGTGCGCGCGCGGATTTTGAGGCGCTGTCTGCGATGGCCGGCTCACTCACCGCCGCCATAGATGAAGTACCCGCGCTCGTTGCCGCGCAGGCCGCTCATCTCAAGGAAGCTGAAACCGACGCGCGAAAACGGGGCGAGGAACTCGCGAAGTATCAAGCGCGCGAACGCTACGATGCCACCGTGCCCGACGCCGAAGGAATCCGCCGCATCACCGAAACCGCGACATCGATGGATCCGCTGCGCGCGATGGCGCAGGCGATCGTGCTGCTCCCGAAGGCGATCTACGTGGGAACCGTCGCATCCCCGCCGGGAATTGTGTTTGCAGCAGCGGCGGATTCAGGAGCGAGCGCAGGCGAGCTCTTGAAAGCCGCACTCAGCGCGAATGGCGGACGCGGTGGTGGATCGCCCCGCATCGCGCAGGGAACTGTTCCCGATGTCGCGGCCCTTCAGCGCGTTTTGACTTCACTCGGTTGATCCACCGCATTTGCCGAGCACGTGCCGCGGCCCGGGTGACGATGGGAACAGTGCCCGCGCACTGAGCGCGTGCGTTCTGGCTTTCAGGCATTGCCCGCGCGAAAGGAAATAGTCGGCTGCGCGCATCTGGATGCGATACGAGCCGGGATCTTTCACGAGCGCCGATTCGATCGCCGCGGCGGTGCCCATTTCGTAGAGCTGCATCGCCTCGATCCGGCGATCGCTCATCACACACGCGGCGATCATAAATGCGGCGAAGGCGATCGACGCAATGATTCGTCTCGCCGGATGCATCGTGATCTCCTGTCGACTCGTCGTCGGCAGGATCAGTACGCCGGCCGCCGCCATCACCACAATCGTCGGCGTTGGAAGTAAGAGAACCGCGTCGAACGCGCCTTCCAGTGCGGCGATCAAAACCACTCCGCCGCCCGCGAGCGCCGCGAGACGCTGCTCGGATGAAAGCGTCGCGTCGTATCTCGTCCGAGCCGCACCGAACAGCAAAATTCCGACGAATGCCGCCAGCGCGATACCCGAAGCCCATCCGCGTTCCGACACTGCCGCTATCCAATCACTGCTCGGCCACGGGTTCGCGGTCATCCCGGTGGTTTCTGCGAGAGAGGGATCGTTCGTCGGCGCGAACTTCGGATAAATCACCGGCCAGTTTCCTGCGCCGACGCCGAGCAGCCAATGGTGTTCGGCCATCTTGATCGAGTTCGTGTACTGCGCGAGCCGGCCGCGTCCGCTGCCGTCGTGATAATCAACGACGCCCTTCATCGAATCCAGATACGGGCTGTCGCTGCGCCAGTCGAGCGCGTTGGGAACGACGAGTGCGAGAATCACACTGACGATCATCGCGGCAAACGCGCGCCTCAGCCGGCGGCGCGCATCTACATCAGCAAGGAGTGCCGGCCCGCGCGCGATCACTATGATCGCGACCACGCCGCTCACCGCGAGCGCGAGCCACGCCGCACGCGTTCGTGACAACACGAGGGCGATGGTGCATACCGCGAGCGACACCGTCCATAGCCACGCACCGCGATTTCGTTTCGCGCTCGCGATGCTCCACATGACGAGCGGGATCCCGGCCGCCGTCAGGTGTGCCATGAAGTTTCTATTGCCGAACGTTCCACCGGGCGCGCGGTTGAGCGCGGCAAACTCCATCTTGATTCCGTAGGCCTGCGCGAGCGCCGTCAGCGCGCCGACTACCACCGTGAATGCCAACACGCGCGCCAAGACAGGCCCAAGTCCGGCGAGACCGACTTTGCGCGCCGTCCAGAAGACCGTCGCGCCGCTGACCGTGACGGCGAGTGCGCGAAAGGCCACGCTGTAGTTCGTCGCCCCGAGCGCAGAGGCCGCGGAGAGCGCGAGCCATGCTGACAGCGCTGCATCAACGTCGGAAATCGTGAGCCGCCGGAGGGTCGCGAGCGCCGCGAGGCCGGCAACGAGCGCCGCGAGGTGAAGCGCGAGCTCTTTCGGCCCGAAAAACCGGTCGAGATCGAACGAACGGTACGGGAGCACCAGCAGGACGCAGGCGAACGCACCGGCGCTGAGCGCAAACAGCACGACCCAGTCGGCAACGCTCCGGTGAACCTGGTCAGCTGGTTCGTTCATGGCTCCCATCTGGCCCCTCGCGGAGCATTTGGCACCCTTGCCGCGTACATTTATGTAGAAAACGCACCCGCGGAGGGCCGATGACAGTGTACGACGATAAGAAGATCCAGAGTCTGGTGAAGAAGCTCACCAAGCTGCCCAAGCCGAAAACCGAGCCTGGGAAGACGTACGACAAGACCGCGCCTCAGCGCGGTGCTGACGAAAACGAAATTGAGCGCGACAAGTTCTTCAAGGAGATGAAGCGGCGCGAGTTTTGAGCAACACGCGCGTCGAATCGGGTGATCCGTCGTTCGGCGCGGGCCGCAGTCCGAGAAGGTGCGCGATCAGATCGTAGACGTGAATGTTCTGGAACGGCGGCACGACCACGCCGGACTTGAACGCAGGCCCGGACGCGACAAAGAGCGCGCCCATTGAGAGCAGTTGGTTGTCGTAGCCGTGATTTCCGCCGAACGGTCCCAGTTTGGCGAGCAGGCGGCTCCTGGTCGTGGTCGCCCACCCTTCGTCCGCGATCGCGACGATTGGCGTGATGCGTGGATTGTCGTTGTAGTGGAAACGCGCCGGCACTTCGCCTTTGCGGTACACGGCGAGGTGCGGATTCGCACCGTGCAGATGCTCGTAGACATACCGCTCATGCCCGGGCTTCGGCACGATCTCTTCGACAGGACCGCCTTCGATAATATCGAGACTGTCGAGCGAGACGTATTCGTCGAGAACGATGAACCGCGATGTGCTCATCGCGGCCATGCCATGATCGGCGAGGACGATGAGGTTCACGCGATTTGCCAGTCCGAGCTTTGCGATGCCGTCGACAATCGCGCCGACGGCGCTGTCGAGCTGTGTGATCGCCGTGTCCAGCTGCGGAGAGTCAGGCCCCGCCTCATGGCCTTGGTGATCGACCTCTGAGAAATATTCGGTGATGAAGCGCGGCGCGCTGTCTGCGGGAAGCGCGAGCAACGACAGCACTTTGCGCACACGGTCCGCGCGCGCAGCCTTGGCGTCGTATTTCTCCCACCACGTCGGACGGATCCCACCGATCGGCGCTTCGGCGCCTGGCCATGCAAACGGCGCGGCGCGTTCGTGCTGCAGTTCGGCGGTCACCCAGATCGGTTCGCCGCCCCACCAGCGCGCATCGCGCACCGCGGGATTGTCACCGTTGGCGAATTTCCCGAGTACGGGATCGAGCATGGAATTGCTGATGATGCCGTGATGCTCGGGATACAGTCCCGTGACGATCGTGTAGTGATTGGGAAAGGTAAGCGATGGAAACGACGGCACCAATCGCTCCGCGCGCACGCCGTGCGCGGCAAGCGCGCGCAGGTTTTTCGCCTCCGGTCTGTTGATGTAATCCCAGCGAAAGCCGTCGAGTGAAATCAGGACCACCGACTGTCGTGCGTCCGGCGCCGGAGCGGCGGGATGACGCGTTGCGCAGCCGGCCGCGAGCAGCGCGATCGCCGCGATATATGCGCGAGCGCTAAGCCTTCGCAGGTGCGGCCGTCTCATCGAGAGTGAGCATGCGTCGCAGCACTTTTCCTATCAGCGATTTGGGAAGCTCTTTTCGGAACACGACTTTCGACGGGACTTTATAAAACGCGAGGTGGTGTTTGCAATACTCGCGAATGTCCTGCTCTGTCGCAGTAACGCCGGGTTTCATCACGACGAACGCGACTGCGATTTCGCCGTGGGCCGCATCGGGAAATCCGCGCACGCCAACTTCCAATACGCCCGGATACGCAGCGATCTCTTCTTCGAGTTCCCGTGGCCACACCTGCATGCCGTTCGCCTTGATCAGATCTTTCTTGCGGTCGACGAGAAAGACGTATCCCTCCTCGTCGAGATATGCGAGATCGCCGGTGCGCAGCCACACGACGCCGTCGGCATCCGTGAAAATCATGGCGGCGCTCTCGGTAGGATTGCGCCAGTAGCCCTTCATGATCTGCGGGCCGCGCAGCAGCATCTCCCCTTCTTTCTTCGCCTCCACCGCTTTCAATGGATCGTCAGCGTCGACAATCCGCACAAACACATCAGTCACAGGCATTCCCACCGAACCGATCTTTGACTCACCCTTCACCGGGTTCACGCACGCGGCAATCAATGATTCGGTCAGCCCGTAACCTTCGATAATTTTCGCGCCGGTGACTTCTTCGAACCGCTTCTTCGTTTCCGCGAGCAATGGCGCCGCGCCGCTCGCGCACACCTTGAGCGATTTGAAGCTGACCTTTCCGTTCTTCACATGCGGATGGTTGAGCAGTGCGTTGTACAATGTTGGCACCCCCGCAAACGCCGCCGGTTTCACTTTCGCGATGCTGCTCACAATGTCGTTGAGATCGCGGGGGTTCGGAATCAGCGATATCGGATTGTGACCGATCAGGCAGATCGATTGCACCGCGCACGCGCCGTACGAATGAAAGAGCGGCAACGGCATCATGTATACGCTTTTCCATGGCTCGATTGAATCGCCGAGCCACGCCTGCAGCTGCAGTCCGCTCATCACGATCGCCTGATGTTCGCCCATCACGCATTTCGGTGTGCCGGTCGTGCCGCCGCTCATCAGCAGGATGGCCGTGTCTTCGGGCGCTGGCGCGGGCTCGGTTGATCGCTTGCCGTCGAATGTCTTGAGCAAGTCAGGCATCGCGAGATCGCCATCGCGATGGGTCACGCGATAGCCGCCCTTCCCTTCCATAAACAGCGTGAAGACAAATTTCAGGAGCGGCGGAAACCACTCCTTGATGTTCGTCGTCACGATTTTTGTGACGGGCGTATGCGGCTGAACTTTCTTCAGGCGTTCATAAAACGAGCTGAGCGTCACGACAATCTTCGCGTCGATCGTCGTCAGCGGGCCCGCGAGCTCTTCTTCCGTATATATAGGATTCAGCGGGGCGAACACGCCGCCGACTTTCCACGTCGCAAACTCGGCGATAAAAAACTGCGGGCAGTTCGGCAGCATCGCGGCCACGCGGTCGCCGCGCTTCACGCCAAGTGAAATCAGCGCCGCCGCGAACGCGTCGGATGTGCGCTCCAGCTCCGCCAGTGTGAACGGGCGCCCCTTGAACAGAAACGCGGGGTGTTGAGGGCGTTCGCGCACGCTGTCATTGACATAGTCAAGAAGTGTGCGGTGCGGATATGGCGCGAGCGACTCTGGCACGCCCGCGTCGTAGTGCGCGAGCCACGGATTCGGCGTAGTTTCCACGATCTCTCCCTCCCCGTTCATAGCCCACCGATTCCCACGCCGAATATGCATCAGCTTCGCCTGCGCCACACCCTGCTCTGCCTCTGCGCTGTTCCGGCCGTCCTGCTCGGCCAGGCCAGCTCACCACTCCCGACGGACCAGCCGTCGGTGAAACGTGCGCTCGACGGCATCAAATCGTCGAACTCGTGGACACTCGATCAGCAGGTCTCCATCTGCGAGATCCCCGCGCCCGACTTCAAAGAGCAAGCGCGCGCCGCCGAATTCAAGAAACGTCTCATCGCGCTCGGGTATCCGAACACGCGAATCGACACTGCTGGGAATGTAATCGCCGAGCGTCCGGGCACCGGAAACGGCCCGACCGTGATGCTCGCCGGCCATTTGGACACCGTGTTTCCCGAAGGAACCGACGTAAAGGTCAAACGCGACGGCAACAAGTTCTCGGCGCCCGGGATCGGCGATGACTGCCGCGGCCTCGCCGTGGTGCTCGCCGTCGCGAAAGCGCTCAAGGAAGGACAGATCAAGACCAACGGGCGCGTGATTCTCGTCGGCAACGTCGGCGAGGAGGGCGAAGGCAACCTTCGCGGTGTGCGCGAGCTTCTAACGCATGGCTACAAGGGGAAGATCGACTACTTCATTTCTGTTGACGGACTCGGCCTGCACGTGACTGACCGCGCAGTTGGGAGCAAGCGTTACAACATCGAGTTCAAGGGTCCCGGCGGACACAGCTATGGCGCGTTCGGAACGATGCCGAGTGCGATTCATGCGATGGGGCGCGCGATCGCGCTGATCTCGGATGTCGAGGTTCCCACGAACCCGAAGACGACGTACACCGTCGGTGTCGTGAAAGGCGGGACATCGGTGAACTCGATCGCCGGCGATGCTTCTATGGAAGTCGATATGCGCTCGGAATCGCTCGAAAACCTCGATAGCGCTGAAGCGCGGATCAAGCGGGCGATCACGGCCGGCGTACTCGCGGAGAACGGCCGCTGGCCGAAGTCATCGGCGAAGATCACGGTGAAGTTCGATACGATCGGCATTCGTCCGATTGGCGCGAAAATTCAGACCGATGAGTCGCCGATCGTGAAGACTGCGCTCGACGCGGCCGCGGCATTGGGTGCAGAGCGGACACCAACCGGCGCCTCGAGCACGGATTCGAACCTCCCGATGAGCCTCGGTATTCCCGCCATCACGATTGGCGGCGGCGGCAAGGGATCCGGAGCGCATTCGCTGACAGAATCGTTCGAAGAGACGCCTGACGGGTATAAAGGACCGCAGTGGGCGCTGCTGATCGTTGCAGCGCTCGCCGGAATGCGCGCCTCCGTCACACCGTAATTCAGCAGCAAACCCGAGAGAACAGGAGTCTCGAAGACCGTGCGTAATTATTTTCGAATTGTTTCCGCCATTGCTCTGGTTGTCGGTTCGAGCCCGGCCGGTGCACAGCAGGCCACCGCGCCGAAGTTTGATCGCAGCGGAGTGCCTGACACATCCATCTTCGCGCCGCTCGTATTTCCGACGCCGTCCGCGAGCCGCGCCGCGAGCGGCGCACCGGGTGCTCACTACTGGCAGAACCGGGCCGACTATGATTTGAAAGCGACGCTCGATACGGGAGCAAAGTCAGTTTCGGGCGAGATGGTATTCCGCTACACGAACAACTCGCCGGACACGCTGTCGTATATCTGGATGCAGCTCGAGCAGAATGCGTTCCGGAAAAACTCGCTGAGTTCCGAGGTCTATTCGCAGGGCTCTCGCTGGAATCCCGGCAACTTTGAGGGCGGCGACAAACTCACGCGCGTCGAGCAGATCGTTGCGGGTGCGGGCGGCGCCAGGAAACGCGTGCCGCTGACGATTCGTGAAGGCGAGACGATGATGCGCCTTCCGCTCGCGGAACCGCTCGCTCCGGGGAAAGTGGCGACGCTTGAGATGGCCTGGAACTTCGTCGTGCCCGAGCACGGCGCAGATCGAATGGGACGCGACAAAGCTTTGTTTGAAATCGCGCAGTGGTATCCGCGCGCCGCCGTCTACGACGATCTCCGCGGCTGGAACAATGATCCGTACATCGGACAGGGCGAGTTCTATCTCGACTACGGTGACTACAACGTCTCGGTCACAGTTCCCGCCGGCTACATCGTCGCCGGCACGGGATTGCTGGAGAATCCAAAGGACGTGCTGACCGCTGCACAGGTTGCGCGCCTCGACGAAGCATTGAAAACGGACAAGGTGATCCACGTGATCACCGCCGACGAGCTGAAGAGCGGTGCGGCGCGTCCGACAAAGAGCGGCATGCTCACCTGGAAGTTCCGCGCGAAGAATGTGCGCGACGCGGTGTGGGCGGCGTCACCCGACTATCAGTGGGACGCGACGAACTACAAAGGCATTTACGCTTTCGGCTATTACCGGCCGAGTGCTGCGGATCTATGGGTTGAATCCGCAGACATGGCGAAGATGTCGATTCAGGAATATTCGGAGCGCTGGTTTCAGTATCCCTGGCCGCAGATTTCCGTGGTCGAGGGTCCCGTGAGCGGCATGGAATATCCGATGCTCGCGATGGAGGATCACAGCCAGAGCAAGCAGGGTTTGTACAACGTGATCACGCACGAGGTCGGGCATAACTGGTTCCCGATGATCGTGGGATCGAACGAGCGCGTGTACATGTGGCAGGACGAAGGGTTCAACACGTTTATCAATACGTTCTCTGAAGCGCGTCGCTTTCCGAAAGACGGCGATCAAATGCAGCGCGCAATGGGTGAGCGCGGTGAAGTCGAACAGGCGATGAGGACGGATCAGGACGGGCCGGTGATGACGCCGCCGGATCGCATTGCGGAACCGCTGCTCGGAATTTCCGCGTACGTGAAACCCTCTGTTGGATTGCAGCTGCTCCGGCAGGAAATCCTCGGACCCGAAGCGTTCGACGAAACATTTCGAACGTACGTTGCGAAGTGGGCATTCAAGCATCCCGCGCCCGCCGATTTTTTCCGCACGATGGAAGATGCGTCAGGCCACCGTCTCGACTGGTTCTGGCGCGAGTGGTTCATTGAGAACCCGCACTTCGATCAGGCCATCGACGGCGTGCGCTTGGTGAGCAAGGGCGATACGAACAATGTTCTTGTCGCGTATGGCAATCGTGCGCGCGGTGTTCTGCCGATCCGCGCGCGCTTCACGATGAGCGATGGCTCAACTCAAGATTTCAACTATCCGGCGGAAGTGTGGAGCACGAACACGCTGCGCTACATCCGGGTGTATTCGTTCGTCGGGAAGAAGGTCGCGAAGATCGAGCTCGACCCGGACCACAGGCTGGTCGACATCGATCGCACGAACAACGTGTGGACGGCGCCGTAAGCCTGCCCGCACCCTTCGAACCTGAATGAAAAAGCCGCCGCGCCAATGATTGGCGCGGCGGCTTTTTTTGTTCGGTTAGAAGTGGCTGAACAGTCCGACGATGATAATGAGCGGGATTGGAACTCCGAGAAACAACAGAAGGATCGATCGCATATGGTTCTCCTTGGATTTTACGAAGTAGGAACAGTCGCGGTCACTTCTGATTATCCGATGTGCGCACGATCGCGCTCTTTGCCGCCGAGTGTTGCGGCAGCGCTCGCCGCAAACGCGCCGAGCAGAAGCGCGACGAACAGCCAGTAGAGTGCGTGTGCTGTCGCCTTGCGGGCGGTATCCATCGCCAGTTGAGCCTGCGCGAACACATCCGTGACGCGACTGTCTGCGTGGTCGGGGCTAAGTCCGGTTCGCGATTGAACGCTCGCAACGAGATATCGCTTGTCGGCTGCACTCAGCTCGCGCTGACGGATCGAATGCGCGAGGATTGTCGCGGCTTCTGACCGCACCGATCCATCGGCGGGCACCGCGGCGACGGCGGCGCCCGGATCCGTGCGATACAGTTGATCGACGAAATACCGATCGGCGCCGTCCATGCCTTGCTCCGCGCGTGTCGATGCCGCGCCACGTGCTTCACCGCCAACCATCACGCTCGCCGCCGATGTGAGGAACGCTGCCGTGAGCACCAGCGCGACGGCCCACGCGAGAAAGCCATGCGCGGTATCGCGGAAATACACTTCATCGGAGTGTACGTCGACCCATTTCGTGCGCAGGCGGCCGGCCATGTATCCGCCGACGGCCGATGCGACGATCTCGATTCCGGCGATCCACGCGAGGGCACCCATGCCGACCGCGGATGGCGATGTCGCCGACGTGGACCAGGGCGAGAGCGAGGATAGTCCCGCGCCTGCGCCGAGTGCCAGCAGAATCAGTCCGAGCGCAGCCGTGACAAACGCGCCGGCCGCAACCGCAGCCCACGAAACCGCGGAGTGGTAGCCCTCATTTTTTCCGGCGAAGCTGGCGCTGTGTTGTCCGTCGACCATGCGGATCTGCTCTGCTGCAATCGCGGCCATCGTTGCCCCCTTTTGAGATTTCTCTTCGTACACCGAGGGTACCGGCTTTGCGCGAGCTTTGGTATCACTCAAAAGGGCGAGGATTACAGCTCGGTAGGCGCGCCGCCTACACGGATCGTTGACTCACATGGCGCCGGAACCATCGTTTGCAATACAGAGTATTTTTATATGGAAGTTGGTACCCTCCGCCGACGACGGCATTGGTTGGATCACCACGCCTTTCGATCGGAGTGACAATGAAAAAGTTTATCGGTCTTGTCGGCGCGTTGTCGTTTGCCGCGCTTCCACTGATGGCTCAGGGCGGCCGCGGCGAGCAGCACCCAGCGCCGCATCCGCCGCCGCGCGCGGTCGGCGGCGGACACATTCCGCAGCGCGGACCGGCTCCTGCGCCGCGCGCACCCGCTCCCGCTCCCAGAGCGCAGGTGCATGAGACGGGACATCCGAGCGCACCGCATGTCGACGTGAAGGGCAGCGTGTGGGTTGGACACGACGTTCGCAGGGACGAACCGGGGCTGCGCCTCGAGCATCCGTGGGCGCATGGCCACTTCTCGGGAGCGTTCGGACCGAGCCACATTTACCGGCTCGGAGGCGGCACGTATCGCCGTTTTGGATTTGACGGATTCTTTTTCTCCGTCGCTGAGCCAGATTGGGGCTATGCCAATGACTGGCTCTGGGACTCTGACGACATTGTTCTCTACGATGATCCCGATCACCCGGGCTACTACCTCGCGTACAATGTGCGTCTCGGGACGTACGTGCACGTCGAGTACATGGGCGAGTAGTTCGCGCAGCACGAGTAAGCCGAATGCGTGAGCGTCGCGCCGGCGAAACAGCCGGCACGGCGCTCACGCCGCGTTTTCAGCCGGAATTATTTGTCCTCACCGTTCTCGCGCTGGTCACGCGATTCTGGGGACTGTTCTCTCCGCGCGCCGTGGTGTGGGACGAAGTGCACTACGAACGGTTTGCCGGTGCGTACTTCACCGGTAACTACTACGTCGACGTGCATCCGCCGCTTGGAAAACTTTTCTTCGCCGGGGCGGCGAAGCTGCTCGGAATTTCCGGCGACGTACTCGCGAATGTTCAGCCGGCGCCGCTGCTGCGCGTGCTTCCCGCGCTTGCCGGCGCGCTGATCATTCCGCTCATCTACCTCCTGCTCCGAGAAATTGGGAGCGGACGGCGGACCGCAACATTCGGCGCGCTGCTGCTGCTCGCCGACAATGCAATGCTCGTGGAGTCGCGGCTGATCCTGCCGGATATCATCCTGCTCTTCTTCGGGATGCTCACCGTGCTCGCGTACGCATACGCGCGGACGTCCGCAGGTCGAACGCGCTTGATGTGGATTGCCATCTCCGCGGCGGCGGGCGGAACGGCGCTCAGCATCAAGTGGACCGGACTCTCAGCGCTGGCGTTGATTGGTCTCGTATGGGTGATCGAGGGTGTGCGCGATCACCGCGGCAAGCTGCGCGCGCTCGTTGCGGAGGGCGCGCTCTTCGTTGCGATTCCAGCCGTGATTTATTTTGCGTCGTTCGCCGTGCACTTCGCGCTGCTCCCGCACGGGCGCCGGCTCAGCGACCCGATCATGTCCGCCGAAACGCGTGCGATAATGAAGAGTGCCGGGATCGCGCCGCTCGCCGATACTGCGCCGCCGCCATCGTTCGCGAAATCGCTGATCGATCTGAACAAGCAAATGGAAGCGATCAACGCGCAGTGGGCCTACACCGAACATCCGGCGGCTTCGAAGTGGTATACCTGGCCGATCGCGAAACATTCGATCGGCTACTGGGACGAAGACGAAGATGACGCCGGCACGCAGCGCTGGGTGATCCTCTTCGCAAACCCGATCGTGTGGTGGGGCGTGATGTTCGCGTCGATTGGAATTGTTGTTGCATTGATTCGCCGCGCCGCCGCACTCGAGCCGAAACGCGCGGTGCTCGCCGCACTCGGCATTGGCTACCTCGGCAACTTCGTGCCGTTCGCGTTCATTCACCGGCCGATGTTTTTGTATCACTACCTCTTCGCGCTGGTCTACAGCGTGCTGTTCACAGCGGTCGGTCTCGGCGCGCTCGCCGGCTGGGACGGCGATGACAGGAAGTTCTGGCGCTTTCCGAATGCGATGTCGCGCAGTGTGTTCAGCGGCGTTGCCGCGGCGGCGACGATCTTGTTCCTCTATCTGATTCCGATCTCGTACGGATGGTCGCTATCAGCGGACGCGCTATTGCATCGCCGTTGGATTCTCGAGCGGCATGTTGGCGTGTCGGGCGATTCCTGAAACGGTAAAGCGTACAGCTTGGAAAAAACTGGGGCGGGTGGACTCGAACCACCAACCGTCGCATTAACAGTGCAAACTCCGCCCCAGCAAGAAGGTATGCCTACTATGAGCGGTGAGGAGCCGGGCGGCACCGGGCGGAAGGAGACGGAGCCATGACGGCTACCATTTTGGCTACCGCAAGGTCGCTGGTTCGCACGGATGCTAGCACCGCATCGCCAGTCACGGCTTTCAGATGATGGAAACAACTCGCCTGCTGAAGAATCAGCCGGTCAGATGCAACGGAACGAACGTAAGAAAATTGGTTGATCGACTTGCAGACGACCGGCAGGCGTGATGGTCGCGAGCCCAGTGAGAATCACGTCTGTGTAGAGAGATAGATAGAATGATACGCGACCGATTCTAGAACGGTTGGACAGGCCAAATGGATTCATGAAGGAAAAGGACGTGCTCAGGCGTCTACGTTTTCCCGAGCGAAACACGTTGTTCGCAGGTGCTTTATGTAGCAAACAAACCAGTGATGGACGATTCGATACCAAGTAGCACGCCCAAGCACGTTCACCCACTCTGGGAGGAATGCCGACATGTGAACGACCGATTCTGCCGCACGAATTCAAAGGAGTACCACGTATGTCAGAAGCAATTTTTCAGGAAAGAACCACCGAACCACGGAACGACCGAGAAGAAGCGGCATTCGCCTATGCTGATCGCGGCTGGAACGTTCTTCCTCTACAGCCCCGAGGCAAGAAGCCCTTCAAAGGCAATGGAGTAACCCACGCGACGAGGGATAAGGCCCAAATTCGCGCGTGGTTTTCGGACAATGCAGACATCAACATAGGAATCGCGGCGGGGAACGGGCTTGTCGTATTGGACGCCGATTCCACAGAAGCCGCCGAGGGTTTGGCCAATCTTAGTCCTACCCTGACGGCGAGGACGGGCAAAGGAAAGCATTTCTATTTCGAGTGCGCTCAGGATTTCAAGAACAGCGTCAAGACAGCAATTGATGGCGTCGATGTGCGAAGTCTGGGCGGATATGTCGTCGCTCCGCCGTCCGTGCATGAAAGCGGCGTGAAATATCAGTGGGAAGACCCGAACACTTCGATTGCCCCGCTCCCGATTGCGATTGAAGAGAAGCTCCAAGCCGGAAGCCTCGCACCCACAACAGTCAATCGTGATGGCAACGAAATGCTCTACGACGGGCACCGGAATGTTGGCCTCACGAAAGTTGCCGGTGGCCTCGTTGATCGGTGTGTCGGAGCCGGATTTTCAGAGGCAGATGCTTGTGCGCTCCTACAGGTGAAAAACCTCGAACTCTGTATCCCGCCGCTGGACAGCGCTGATGTCGAAAAAATTGCACAGAGCATCTACGCCGCCGAAATGAAGAAAACGGTGGACAAGCAGATGCGCCTTCTGAGCAGGGCCGACATCGACAATCTGCCTCAGCCAGAGTTCTTGATCGAAGGATTGTTGGTCAAGAACTCACTGGCGATCCTGTACGGTGAACCGGGTGGGGCAAAGACTTTCCTCGCGCTTGCTCTCGCGATCAGTGTGGCAGGCGGTGGATCTTGGTTCGGCCGCGCCGTCGCCCCGACACCAGTGGTTTATGTCTGCGCCGAGGGCCATAACGGTATCGGTCGCCGCATCAAAGCCAATGAGCTTCACAACGGGTTGTCGGCGTCCAACCTGTACGTCTTAGGTGAATCCATCCAATTACAGAAATCGGGTGAGGTCGAGGCATTTATTTCGATGCTACACAAAGAGAATGTACGCCCGGGCTTTGTCGTGTTTGATACCCTCTCACGTTGCACCGTAGGCGTGGATGAGAACGCGGCGAAAGAGATGAACGTCGTGGTCGCAAGTCTGGAGCGCATCAAGCGGGAATTCGGGGCCACCGTTCTTGTCGTTCACCATTCCACGAAAGCCGATGGCAAGACGATCCGAGGCAGTTCCGTGATTTCAGGCGGAGTCGATACGGCCTTGGCGTTGGTGACGAACAAAAAAAACCGGGAACGAGTCTTGAGCATGGAAAAGCAACGCGACGCCGATCTAGCTGATCCGCTCACGTTCACCTTGCAACCCGTGTCTGAGTACAACAGCGCGGTCCCGGTGCTCGTGGGAAAGACAATTTCTCCGGTAACCTTGTCCGCGACTGAACAGAAAGCACTGGCGACTCTCGTTTCCATTGGCTCGGCGGACTGCACCACATGGAAAAACACGAGCACACTGGCGAAAGGAACGTTCTATCGTGTGCGAATAAAATTGATAGAAAAGGGATTGGTGGCCGAAGGAGAAGACGGGAAGTATGGTCCCATCGCGCAAGCCGCTTGAACTTCCCACGGGGGTTTCTTTTCCTGAAGTTGGTCTCATAGGTTCCAAAACCCCTTTAGGGTTGGAACAGAGACCAAAGGCGGTACCAACGGCAACATACCATGGTCAGACTAAAGGTTGCGCGGCTGGAACCTCGAAACTCTGATGTAAGAAAGGTCTGGAGATTTCAGTTTGTATAAATACTCCAGACGATTCGGATTCCGCAAAACTTCCGATTTGTCTCCAATCCGTCACTTCCCTTGTCGGCGGGCTGGATGACAGGTGGCTTCATCGAGCTATTAACTGAATTCCGAGACTCCGTCGGCTTCAGCGTCATCACGGAGTTATCGAGAAAAGTTTTATGAATCTCAGCACAGCAAGAGCAGCATGTTCAATGTTGGATTGCACGATGGATCAGCTTCAAGAATTGGTAGACGCGCGACTTCTCAGCACTCTCACACTGGGAAGTCGTGTCCGCTATTTCACTGAAGAAGTTGGAATTTTGGTGGAGGCGTTTCAGGGGGCGTACTGCGTTGTCGGGGAAGTACTATGACGCACGACAAGCCATTCATCTCGATCAACCGTGTCGCGTTGTGGATGCAAGTCCATCACGACACGGCGAGATTGTATCTGGAATCTCTCTGTGCGCGTCGCGACCGGGAAGAACTCCGTAATCCTCGACAATAAGAACACAGCGCTGCTGCAACCGATTGCGCCGTGATAAGTCTTTCGGGCCAGCAATCGAAATAGGCGATTGATAGAATCTCGGCTCTTACGGGAGGAGACGTGTTGAGAAAGTGGATCGGTTCATACCTTGCACTTGTCGTCGGAGTCGCGATTCTGGGGTGCGCCCGAACCAAGATGACTTCGATGCCGTCTCCAGACTTGGGAGGTCGTGCGTTTCGAAATATCATGGTCTTCGCCAACTTCTCGGACCTCAGTCTCCGCCTGGATGCTGAACTGCACCTCGCCGCGGCAAGCGTGCCCGGTGCGCATCGATTCTTTCCTTCTCATCAACTCTTCTTCCCCGGCCGGGTATACAGTCAGGAAGAAGTTGCCTCGACTCTTCGACGCAACGGAATCGAGGCAACCCTCGTCATCTCGACCAGCAACGCTGGCACCAAGACCAGCCAGTCTGATCCGACGTACACCACGCGTTGTACGATGTGGTCAACGAACGGCGGATGTCAGGAGACCAGGACATCGGCGTCTGGTGGCGAGAGCGCCGTGACGCTCTGGGCTCAGTTCACTGCACAGCTGTTCGACGGCACAACGGGCAAGGCAGTCTGGATTGCCTCCGCAAGCACAGCCGGTAGTTCGGGAGCTTCCGCGAAGACGCTCATTCGCTCAATGGCAGACAAGAGTGTGTCGCAGCTGTTCGCGGACGGCGTGATCCGGTAGCTGCATTGAAGCCTGGCTGCGTGCTCCGTCAGAGCGGGCACGAATCGCACGAGCGGTCAGTCCTCGCGCTAAATACGCGACGGCCGCCCCGTATGAGGCGGCCGTCGCAAGCGTCTCGACAAAGCCCAACCCGAGCGACTCGACACCCCAGAGCGTCAATGCATCAAGTTCGGCGACAAGCTGATTTGGTTCTGACGACCTGCCGGCTGCTCAGCCGGTGCGCGTTCGAGCGTAGCGCTAACGTGAGTGGGCACTCCGGCCTTCACCAGAATCTTGCGGCTCCATTTGGCGAAACCGGACTTCGAGACCTCAATGAGGTGCGATCCCGCGCTTAGCCCGTAGTTTGCCAAAGGGGTGCTGCCCACAAACGCACTATCCAGATAAACGTCCGCACTGCGAGGCTCGGATTCAATCGTGACAGCGACGAGCGCTCCATTCGCTGACGATCCTTTTGCTTCGACTTCGCGCGCGGGTGCCCGAGTTCTATTCTCTATCACGAGATCCGGCCGAGGCTCAAGCGTCTGAGGAGTCAGATGAGGATCGCCCGCTTGCAAGCACATGAACTGCACCTCAGCACGCGGAAAATTACCAAGCACGTAGGGCGGCTGGGATTCGTTAGTTGTGACGACTTTCAGCTCCCTCTTCTGCTCGGCGCAGTATTTGGATGCCTGAGCGAACGCGTCGGCCTTCAAGCTGCCGAGTCCCGAAAAGCCAGTGGCTGCTTGTCGCGAAACCATGTACAGGTCTGGCCCGATTGCACGCACGCCGGGATTTGAAGCGCACGCACTCAGCAACACGCTAGCAGGGAACATTCGGATTGTCGCTCGTATTCTCATCAGTTAACTCCGGGGGCAGCCGCAACTTCGAGGTGTGCTAGAAAGACGTTCGCTAATCAGCGAAGCTACCCCGATGGGATCGGAGCGCCAGCTAGTCGGACGGATTTCGGCCACTTGAGTTGTACTGAGTTTGGTGGACAGTGAGTTTACGCTACTGCTGCTCCCCGCTCGAAGTTTGCGGGACTGACATTGCCGAGCGTTGAGTGCCGGCGCGTCGGATTATACCAGCGCTCGATAAAATCAAAGACATCCGCG
>CAIVZZ010000025.1 GCA_903910555.1 uncultured Gemmatimonadota bacterium
CACCTTCGCCTTGAACTCGGGGGCATGGTTCCGGCGGGATCGTTTCGACATCGGGGACTCCTCCAGTGGTGAGCAAACTTTCGCTCGGGGAGCCCGCTTGTCCACCTATCTCAGCTGTTCAGAAAACCGGGGCCACTTCTCATCACAACGCGACCTCTCGCACAGGTTAGTTGCGCGAGAGTTGTCGGCCTGCGATTCCAAAGCATTCATGTCACCGGCAATCGCGACCGAATGTGGAAATGGCCGCGAACGAAGAGTTTGTGACTCAATTGATGTCGATCGCACTCAAAAAAATCAGCTAACTTGTGTCGCACTAATGCTTAATGGTCAAATAGACGAGGGGCCGCGAATATGCCAACGGGGCCCGCAAGCCGCAAGCGTTGTCACTTGGCTGTTGCATTAATGGGCGGCACGTTTTACGTGAGTTCTCGGCCTCGCCTAGTCGGGCTCGATGCGAGCTCGTGGCGGAGTGCTGCGGAGGGGACGGCGGGTGAAGCTACTTTGACCTCAACGCGAGGCCGGTTGGACCTCCCTGGCTCGAAGTTGTTCGACGACATCTGCCTCGGAATTTGCCGCCGTTTCAAGCCACCCATTGGCTGCACCGCGCCTCGGATCGCTGAACCATCCGATCAAACGAGCCCGCTCGTCGTCGGACAGAAAGGTGCCCTGAATGCGTGCCGGATCGCTCTTTCCCGGTGCTACGAACAGCATATCTCCTTGCCCGATAAGCGATTCCGCGCCGATCCCGTCGAGAAGTCGGCGTGAATCGAGTGCGGAGGTAAGCCTTAGCGCGATCCGGCTCGGAAAGTTGCCCTTCAAAAGCGATGTCACGACGTTCGCGTTCGGCCGCTCGGTTGTCAGAATGACGTGGATCCCAGCAGAGCGACCGCGCTGGGCGAGCATCGCCAGGGGGCCTTCGACTCCTTCGTCAGAAAGCATCAGATCGGCAATCTCATCGATCGCCAAGACGATGTACGGCAATGCCTTATGCGGAACGCGCTCGTTGAAATCACGCACGTTCCTGGCGCCCGCTGTGACCAGCGCGCGGGCACGCTCCTCCATCTCGAGCGCGGCCCACTCGATCAGCGAGACGGCACGCGCGGTATCGTGCACCACCGGGTGCCGCATGTGCGGCAGGCCGTTCCACTGAGACAACCCGGACTCACCATGCTCGACCATCAGGAACCGGAGCGTGGCAGGTGAATGTCGATAGACAAGTGAAGCGACGAACGTATTGAGACACATCGACTTCCCGCTGTCAGCCGCGCCGGCAATCAGCAAATGCGGCATCTTCGCGAGGTCGGCAATGATAGGCCGTCCAGATAGATCGCGCCCCAACAACAGCGGCATTGTATGCGCGGCGCTCTCAAACGCGGCCAGCTCGGCCATCGCCTTAAACGCAACAGGTTCGGCGATCGGGTTCGGCACCTCGACGCCAACCGTCCCTTTGCCGGGGATTGGCGCGACGATTCTGACCGACGAGACCTTCATTGCGCCGGCGAGGTCGTTCCCAATATGGGCCAAGTCGCGCAGTTTGAGTCCCGGTGCCGGATCAACTTCGAAGCGGGTCACTGCCGGGCCGGTCGTGCGGCCGACGAGCAGGCCGTCGAACTTGAGCGAGCGGAGCGCGCCAGTCAGACGGTAACCGATCACGTCGAGCGGACCCGAGTCAGGCGGGGTCGGTGCGGGCGTTGCGGCCAGCAAGTCCAATGGGGGGAGTTCGGCGCGCGGCTTCGGCGGCTCGACAATCGGCGCCGGCAGCAGCGCTCCCGGATTTCGCCGCGGTTTCGCATAAGTGACCGGACGCCACTTCCATCCGCCACGCGTAGCTGATCCCTCAGTGCTTTCTGCTGACGAATCATCGCTGGAAAACTGCCGCGCGCGCGCAAATGCCCACGCGAGGATTCCACCCGCCACCGAGCCAGCGAGAAAGATCGCCGAAAACATCACGCCAGCACCCATCAACTCGCGTTTCGGCTCGATCATGCGTTCGCTGGCGTTCCGTGAGTTTTCGTGAGCGTAGTCACCCGTGAAATGACTCACAGCCGCGGTCCGGCGTCACGCGGTGTTCAAGCCTCGCCGACCACGCTCCACTCAGCGGTTTCATCGATCTGCAGCCGCTGAATATCCTGCGTGAAACGCCAGCGCACTCGCAGCAGCTGCATTGCCGTGACGACGGCAAGCGCACCGACGTAGCCCCACCAGATTCCCTGGGGGCCGAAGCCTGCCCGGAACGCGAGCCAGAGGGAAAGCGGTATGCCGACGCCCCAAAAACCGATTAAGTGCAGCAGCATCGGGACGCGTGTGTCGCCTGTGCCGCGCAGGATTCCTGTCGCCACACACTGGAGGCCATCAAAGATCTGAAATATTCCCGCGATGAAAATCAGCGAGGCGGCTGTCGCGAGTGTTGCTGGATCTGAGATGAATATTCCGGCGAGCGCGCGCGGCACCGCCAAATAGAGCACGGTGAATACGGCCATGAACCCAGTGCCGATCACCAGGGATGCAATCGCGCCGCGCCGGGCGGCGCTGAGATCGCGGCTGCCGATCGCGCGGCCGACCATCGCTGCGGCGGCGGCCGCAACGCCCAGCGGAAACATGAAAGAGATCGCCGCGAGGTTGATCGCGATCTCATGCGAAGCGAGTGGTACCGGTCCAAACCAGCCGAGCGCCACTGCACCGCCCGACCACACGGCGATTTCGAGCCAGCTCTGGAGTCCGACGGCAAAGCCGATGCGAAGCATCTTGAGCATGGGTGCCAGCTTGAACGATTCCGCGCGCCACGGCACGATCGTATCGCGCAGCTGCCTCCATCCAAGCGCCAGCAGCAGAGCGAACATCAGCCATCGGCTGATCGCCGTTGCAATCGCCGAGCCGTTCGTCCCGAGCGCGGGGAGACCGAAATGACCGTAGATCAGTGCGTAGTCGAGCGCGAAGTTCACGACGTTCGATACCACGATCGCGATGACGACCGGCTGTACGCGTGCCATCGCCTGAAGCGACTGCCGGAGCGCGAAAAAGAGATAAAAAGGCACCACGCCGATGATCGAGATGCGCGAGAAGGTCGCCGCGATCGGTGTGACATCAGCAGGCTGCCGCAGGAATCCGAAGAACAATTCGCCGGGAATCAGCAATAGCGCGGTGGGAACACTGAGCGCGAGTGCCATGAGTATCCCGCGCTGCACTCCGCGCGACACGCCGGCATGGTCGTTCGCACCGGTCGCCTGCGAGACGACGGGATCGAGCACCATCAGAATCCCGATACCGCAGATCGTGACGTTGACCCAGTAAATGTGGCCGAGTCCAACGGCGGCGACGGCGGACATTCCGACTCGTCCGACCATCGCGGTATCGACGACACCCATCAGCATGATGCCGACCTGGGCGAGCACGACGGGCCAGGCGAGCAGCATCATTTCACGCAGCTCGCCACGCGTCGGGCGGAGCTGCGTGAAGGTCATTCCCACTCGATAGTCGCGGGCGGCTTGGAACTGATGTCGTACACCACGCGATTCACACCCGCGACTTCGTTGATGATCCGGCTCGACATCTTCGAGAGCACTTCGTGCGGAAAGGCAAACCAATCCGCGGTCATGCCATCCGTGCTCGTCACGGCACGCAGCGCGATCGCGTTCTCATAGGTGCGGAAGTCACCCATCACGCCGACAGAGCGAATCGGGAGAAACACCGCGAACGCCTGCCAGATCTCGTCGTACAACCCGGCATTGCGAATCTCCTCGAGATAAATCGCGTCGGCTTTGCGCAGAGTATCGAGCGATTTTTCATCGACGGCACCGAGCACGCGAATCGCGAGGCCCGGTCCGGGGAACGGATGACGGCCGACCATTTCTTCAGGGAGTCCGAGCTCTCGCCCAACTTTGCGAACTTCGTCCTTGAACAGTTCGCGCAGCGGCTCGATCAACTTGAATTTCATGTCCGGCTTGAGGCCGCCGACGTTGTGATGCGTCTTGATTGTCGCGCTCGGACCGCCTTTCGCGCTCACGCTTTCGATCACGTCGGGGTACAGCGTGCCCTGCACGAGAAACGCCGCGTCCTTCCCCGCTGCGGCGGACGCATCTTCGAATACGTCGATAAACGTGTGGCCGATGAGTTTTCGTTTCTTCTCCGGCTCTGCTTCACCGGCGAGTGCATCCATGAACCGCTTCTCAGCGCGGACCGTGATGAGCTTAATGCCGAGGTGAGCCTTGAACGTTTTCTCGACCTGCTCGCGCTCGCCCAGACGAAGCAGACCGGTGTCGACGAAGATGCAGGTGAGCTGATCGCCAATCGCGCGATGCACCAGCGCGGCGGCCACGGACGAATCGACGCCGCCGGAAAGTCCGCAGATCACATGTTTATCGCCGACGAGCTCGCGGATCTTCGCGATCTCGCGATCGACGAACGAGCCGGGCGTCCAGTCTGGTGTCGCCTTGCAAATGGCGAAGAGGAAATTCCCGATGATGTCGGCGCCGCGTGTGGTGTGCGCAACTTCAGCGTGAAACTGTATGGCGTGAATCGGTTTCGTTGCATGCCGGAATCCCGCGAGCACGTTGCCGCTCGACGCCGTATTTACATATCCGGGCGGCGGCGTATCGACGTGATCGCCATGACTCATCCAGACCTGAGTCTCTTCGCCCTTGTTGAATCCGGTGAACATTCCGGCTGGCTCGTGCACGGTGATCATCGCGCGGCCGTACTCGCGGCCACCGCCTGCGATGACCTTGCCGCCTTCGACATGCGCGATCCAATGAAAGCCGTAGCAGACGCCGAGGATCGGCGCGACATCGAGGATGCCCTTATCGAAATTCGGCGCGCCCTCGTCGGTCACGGAGTTGGGGCCGCCGCTCAGAATTATTCCGGTGGGGTTCCAGTCTTTGATCCACTGCAGCGAACGTGTCGGGGGGTGGATTTCCGAGTACACGTTTGCTTCGCGCACGCGGCGAGCGATGAGCTGGGTGAACTGGGAGCCGCAGTCGAGGATCAGGATACGCGATGACATGCTGAGCTATGCGTTGTGAGCTGTGAACTGATGAACTGCTAGTGAGCTGTTAACTACTAACTGTTGGTCGGTGTTCTGTTGACTAATTCGTAAACAGACAACCGACCAACAGTTAGTGGTTAACAGTTCACATCATTTCCCGTCAGTATTGCCACTGCGGCTCGGATAACTTCAGAAACTCTACATGTTTCGTATCGAGGTCGAGCACCGCCGCAGTCGGCGATCCATTGATCCAGCCGCATGCCTCACCCGGATTGATGATCAGCGAATCGCCGCGCGTTTTCATTGACTGCTGATGCTCGCTGCCATGCACAATCACATGATGCGACTTCACCGATCGCGCGGTGACATCGCCGATGTCATGCACGAGCAGAATCTTGTGCTCGCCGATCGTGAGCGAGTGCGGCGACTCGAACAGTTCGTGCCCCATCCCCTGCTCCGCAAACGCCTTGAGCCCTTCCGGATCGCCGTCGTTACGGCCGAACACCCCGGCGAGCGCGACATTCGCATCCTGAAACGGCTTCAAAGAAAACGGCGAGCAGAAATCTCCCGCGTGCAGCACCATCCCGACTCCGCGATCGTTCATGCGCTTGAGCAGTTCAGCAATGGCCGGGATCCGGTCGTGCGTGTCCGAGATCAGTCCTACGAGCATCAGGCATCCCTCCATTCTGGGTCGGCCTGCTCGAGCCGCACGAGGTCGTCGTACGATTCGCGCGCCGTCACAATCGCAAAGCGCGCACCGTCCACCATGACTTCGGCGGCCTTCGGTCGCGCGTTGTAATTCGATGACATCACATAGCCGTATGCGCCCGTCGTGTGAATGACGAGCAGATCACCGGGCTCAACATCGTCCATCTCACGGTCCTGCGCGAGAAAGTCGCCGCTCTCACATACCGGGCCGACCACATCGACCACAGTGCGATCCCGTCCGTTGGGCTTGGCCGATTCGATCAGATGATATGCATCGTAGTGCGAAGGGCGAAGAAGTTCTGTCATCCCCGCGTCCGCAATCACGTAGTCTTTTCCGCCGCTGCGCTTGCGATAGAGCACTCGCGCAAGCAACACGCCGCTCGCGGCAGAGAAGAATCGCCCCGGCTCCACAATCAGCTCGGCGTTCATCTTCTTGATTGCCGGCGCGACAACCGTGGCGAACGCTTCCAGATCCGGCTCCGGATCACCGTTGTCGTACGCGACAGGCAAACCTCCGCCGATATCGATGTACCGCAGATGAGCGCCGGCAACCGTAAGGCTGGCCGCGAGGTCGGAGAGACGATCGAGCCCGGCGCGATACGGCTCGAGCGTGGCGAGCTGCGAGCCGACGTGCATGTCGAGTCCGATCAGATCGATGTGCTCGAGCGAACGTGCCGATTTCGCCAACGCGAGCGCTTCGTCATGCGGAATGCCGAACTTATGACCTTTCGACCCGGTCGCGATATAAGCGTGCGGGTTCTCCACGGTTACGTCGGGATTAATCCGAAAGCCGACGGGAGCGACGACGCCGAGTTCGCGCGCGACCGCTTCAAGAAGTTGAAGCTCTGCCTCTGATTCGACATTGATCAGCTTCACGCCAACCTTGAGCGCTTCACGCAGTTCCTGCCCCGTCTTCCCCACACCGCCGAAAATGATGTCGTGCCCTTTGAAGCCGGCGCGTTGCGCACGAAAGAGTTCGCCGCCACTCACGACATCAACACCGGAGCCCAGCGACCGCAGCAGTGAAAGAATCGCGCGATTGCCGTTCGCCTTCATCGCGTAGTGCACGCGGTGCTTCACGCCCGTGAGCGCGCATGACAGACGGCGATACGAGTCGCGAATCACCGCGGCGCTGTACACAAACGTCGGCGTCCCTGCCGAACGCGCGATTGCGTCGGCCGGGACGTCCTCGCAGAAGAGCGCGCCGCCGCGGCGCGCGAACGCCGTCGCTAGTACGCTTTCGCCCACACGACCTCGTACTTCGCGGGTTGACCGGTGACCATGCAGGTCTTCGGCGCATTTGGCGAGCGGAACTCCTCGTCCGGAATGCAGCGGATAGTTGCCTTGGTCTCTTCCTTCACCTGAGCTTCGACGGCGGGGTCGCCGTTCCAGCCGGCATACACAAAGCCGCCGGGACCTTCCATGATTTCCTTGAACCGATCGTACGTGATATCACCGCGATGCGTGGCGGCGTCCCTGCGCGCTTTCGCGGCGGTAAACAGATCGGCTTGGATTGACGCGAGCAGCTGCGCCACCGCGGGCGCGACGCCCTCCATCGGAATCGCAGCTTTCACGCGCGTGTCGCGGCGCGCCGAGAAGACCGACTGCTTCTCGAGATCTTTTGGACCGAGTTCCAGACGGAGGGGAATACCGCGCAGCTCCCACTCGTAGTATTTCGCGCCCGAGCGCATGCCATCGCGCGCGTCGACATGTACGCGAAGACGATCCTCGCCGCGGCCACTCCACCCGGTGAGTTCGGCTTTGAGTTTGTTCGCGGCCTCGACCATCTTCGCGCGCTCGTCATCCGTTTTCCATATCGGCACGATCACGACTTCGATCGGCGCCAGTTTCGGCGGTGTGACGAGGCCGTTGTCGTCGCCATGCGTCATGATCAGACCGCCGACCATCCGCGTCGAGACACCCCAGCTCGTATTCCACGCGTGCTCGATCTCGCCGGACTCCGCCTGGAACTTCAGCTCAAAGGCTTTCGCAAAGTTCTGGCCGAGGTTGTGCGATGTGCCGGCCTGAAGTGCCTTGTTGTCCTGCATCATCGCTTCGAGGCAGTACGTGCGCAGCGCGCCGGCAAACTTCTCGCTCTCGGATTTCAACCCGGTGACCACCGGCATCGCCATCCAGTTTTCCATGAAGTCGCGATACTGGCCGAGAATCATCTTGGCTTCAGCTTCGGCTTCGTCGTGCGTGGCGTGCGCGGTGTGTCCCTCCTGCCACAGAAACTCCAGCGTGCGCAGAAAGAGTCGCGTGCGCATTTCCCAGCGCACGACGTTCGCCCACTGATTCATGAGAATCGGCAGATCGCGATAGCTCTGCACCCACTTCGCGAACATGTGGTAGATGATCGTTTCGCTCGTGGGGCGAATGTACAGCGGCTCCTCGAGCTTCTTTCCACCACCGTGCGTGACCACGGCGCACTCGGGCGCGAAGCCCTCGACGTGCTGCGCCTCTTTGTGCATGAAGCTCTCGGGAATCAACAGCGGGAAATACGCGTTGACGTGGCCCGTGGCCTTGAACTTGTCGTCGAGCGCGCGCTGCATCCGTTCCCAAATGCCGTAGCCGTTCGGGCGGATGACCATCGAGCCCTTCACCGGCGAGTAGTCGGCGAGTTCTGCGCGAAGGACAACTTCGTTGTACCACGCGCTGAAATCTTCGGCGCGGGTGGTGAGCTTCTTATCGTCTGCCATCAGTCGTTGCTTGGGTGTCTTGATGTGATCGATGCTGCGAACCAGTCCTTCAGAGCGGCAAAAGCAGTTTCGTCCGCTGCGAGAAGCGGCCGTGATGCAAAGGTGTGCGCCGGCGCTTCTTTCAGTTTTCCGGCGAGTCCATGCACGAGCACTTCAGTGCCGGACGAGAAACAGATGACCGCGCGCGCGCCAGATTTTTTTGCGCTGTCGACCTGATTGCGCGTAGGCTGTGTTTGGTAGCGATCGGCGCTCAGCCCATAGTCCACGCTGAATCCCGCGGCACGCAACAAGTGCACCAGACGCAGCGCGTCGCCAATCGGGTGCTCGAGCGCGCCGTTGCCACCAACAAAAAATAGATCAGCACCGGTGCCCGAACTCTCCGGCATCAGATGACGTTCTTTGAGCAGCTCGCCAAGCACGACGTCACCCATGCCGAATCCCAGCGCGGGAAGATCGGCACCGCCGAGGTCGTTGAGCAGGTTGTCGTAGCGCCCGCCGCCGCAGATCGCGCGGAGTTCGCCCTTTGCGTCGAACAGCTCGAAAACGATTCCCGTGTAATACGCGAGGCCGCGGACGATCGAGAGATCGATATCAACCCATTCACTCACACCGAGCGAGTGGAGATGCGCGAAGTAAGTCGTGAGACGGTCGAGATGCGGCTTGACGGTCGCGGAGTTGCGAAGGTTCTCGCGCAGCGCGCTGATTTCTTTCACGGTGGGCAGTTCGAGAACCGCCTCAACCATGTCCGCGGACAGCCCCGCTTCAGTCAGTTTCGTTATCGACACTTCGCGTGGCTGACGTGCGAACTTGTCGAGCACCGCGTACACCGCGCCCTGACGACTCTCCTCGATGCCGATTTCGGTGAGCAGCGCGTTGAGCAGGCGGCGGTCGGAGACACGCGCACGAACGTCGGCTGCGTCGAGCCCGAGTTCTTTCATGATCGAAATCGCGACCGAGAGCAGCTCGGCATCAGCAAGCTCACTCCCTTCGCCGACGATGTCGACGTTCAACTGATAGTGCTCGCGCAAACGCCCGCGCTGCGCACGCTCGTATCTGAACAGCTGTGGAATCGAGAACCAGCGCACGGGTTTCCGGAGCGCGTTGGCGCGTTCGGCAACCATGCGCGCGAACGTCGGCGTCATTTCAGGACGCAGCGCGACCTCGCGGCCGCCTTTGTCCGTGAAGTTGTACAACTGACCGGCGATCTCGTCGCCGCTCTTTTTTGTATAGAGATCGAGGGGTTCCAGCGGAGGTCCGTCGTATTCGACGAACGCATACTTCCGGGCGACCTCACGCCAGGCCCGAAAAATGTGGGCCCGTTGCGCGAACTCGTCTGGATAGAAGTCTCTGAACCCGGGAAGTGCTCCGCCTGCCATCTGCTAAAGCTAGCCGCCGGTCGGACTTACCTCCAGACGGGCCATGGCGTCGCCGACCGTGTGAAACGAGCCGGTTATGAGCACGGTCGCCCCTTCCGACGCCCCGCGAACGAGTGCCCGATCGAAATCCCGCAGGACCTCGGCCTTCCAACCGCGCTCCAACGCATAGTGCAGCGGATCGGGGATGTTCCAGGTCCGGCTGGGGGGAGCGGTGGGCGCGTTCGTGAGGATGAACCGGTCGACTACCGGGGCAAGCGCGTCCATGATACCGCGCCAGTCTTTGTCCGAGAGAACACTCAAAATCGCCACAATCGGCTGCGACGGCGCGATAGCCGTTAGCGTCGTGGCCAGAACGGCCGCGCCCGCAGGATTATGGGCGACGTCGAACAGATATTTCCCGACACGCTGGAAGCGGCCGGGTAACCGTACCCGGGGCATCCCGGCGTAGAGTTCGGCTTCGGTCGGGGCCAGCCCTGCCGGAAGCGATTCAAGCATCGCGATTGCGACAGCGGAGTTCGCGGCCTGATGCGCGCCGAGCAGCGGCGTCGTGAATGAACGGTCGCCAAGCGAGAACGACGTGCCCGAAGGGCCGACGCGAACGTTCGCCGGCGCGCCCGGCTCATCGTAGATCACACGAATCGGGCCGGCGCCGTGCGTGCGCGCATGCGAGGCGAGCAGCTCGCGAATCAGCGGATTGGGATCGCCGACAACCGCAGGCACACCGCGCTTGAAGATGCCCGCCTTTTCAAACGCGATTTCTTCGAGCGTGGCGCCGAGGTACTCGACGTGATCGATGCCAATCGTCGCGACGCCGGCGACGAGCGGCGTGATCACGTTGGTTGCGTCGAGTCGGCCGCCGAGCCCGGTCTCAATAATGGCGATGTCGACATTTGCGTTGGCGAAAAAATCGAACGCCATCGCGGTTGTTGCTTCGAAGAAGGTCGCGCCGAGCCGCTCGACTTCCGGCGTCCATTTGTCTACGAATGCAACGATCTGCTCTGGTGCGACAGCGGCGCCGTCGATAAGAAATCTCTCGCGAAAATCGACGAGATGCGGAGATGTGTATACGGCGGTCCGCAAACCCTTCGCGCGGAGCACGGCGTCAAGCGTGGCGCAGACGCTCCCCTTCCCATTCGTACCGGCAACGTGAAGTGTGCGCAGTTTGCGATGCGGATCGCCGAGCGAATGGAGAAATGCTTCGACCCGCTCGAGACCCAGCCGCCAGATTCCCGTCGTGCGCGCATAAAGAAAATCGAGCGCGTCACCGTAGGTTCTCACGTTGTCACGTTCTCAGCTCGAGGCCCACCCGGTTGCAGCGGGCTTGCCGCTCATGTGGCGAAGGAGCTGTCCGACGGTCTGCTTGAGCTGCCCCCGATGCACGACGCTGTCGACCATGCCGTGGTCGAGAAGAAACTCAGCGGTCTGAAATCCTTCGGGGAGATCCTGGCCGAGTGTCTGCTTGATGACGCGGGGGCCGGCGAATCCGATCACCGCACCAGGCTCAGCGAGAATCGCATCGCCGAGCATCGCGTAACTCGCGCTCACGCCGCCGGTGGTCGGGTTGGTGAGGATTGAGACGTACGGAATGCGCCGTTCGGCGAGCTGCGAAAGCACCGCCGAAGTTTTTGCCATCTGCATGAGGGAGAGCACGCCTTCCTGCATGCGCGCGCCGCCTGATGCGGAGATAATGATGAGCGGGAATTTCTTTTCGAGGGAGCGTTGCCCGAGTCTGGCAATTTTTTCGCCCACGACGGAACCCATAGAGCCGCCCATGAACGCGAAGTCCATGACGCCGAGATTTACGGGCATTTTTTCCATCGTGCCGGACGCCGTGATGATCGCGTCGGAATCACCGGCGTTGGTCAACGCTTTCTTGAGGCGGCCGGGATAGTCGGGAAAGCCGAGCGGATCGACCGATTTGAGATCGGATTCGGTTTCCTCGATCGAGCCATCGTCGAGGAGGATGTTGATGTAGTCGATTGCCCGGATCCGGCGATGGTAATCGCAGACGGGGCAGACGTTGTGGGTCTTATTGAAATTTTCGCGGATGTCTGTGTGGCCACAGGCCTCGCACTTTTCCCAGACGTCGGCTGGGATTTCTAGCCGAGGGCCTTTGGGCTGTCTGGGTTTCTTCTCTTTTCGGAACCATGCCATGCGGGAAATCTAGCGGTGTGGGAGTGGGAGTGGCGAGTCTAGTGGGAGGGGTGAGTTGAGAATGAGAGGTGAGTCGAGAATGAGAGGTGAGTAAGAGAGGGAGGGATGAGGTTGAGTACGTTCAGTGGGAGTCTGAGGGATGAGAGTGAGGTTGAGTGGGAGTTGAGTGGGAGTTGAGTGGGAGTTGAGTGGGAGTAAAGTGGGAGTTGAGTGGGAGTAAAGTGGGAGTGGGAGATGGATCGGTACTGACGGCAGGAAATAGGTGATGGTTTGAACGGGCAAATGCGCCACACTATGCGCATGCCAATCATTCATGATGAAGAGTTTCGGGGCTGGGAGGCTTGTGTGCCCGTCAGCCTCAGTGGCGACCCGGTGTGGAAGTTTCACGCCTACCGCGTCGCGCTGTTTCTGCTGGATCGCGCTGGACGTGATGCGCACGATCTCCGCAATCGCCGCGCCTTTCCTTACCAAACGGACCAGCTGCTTCGGTCGGTTGCGTCGATCAGCGCGAACGTCGCCGAAGGCCTTGGCCGATCTTCTTCGGCGGAGCGATCTCGCTTCTTCGGCGTCGCTCTCGGCTCGCTGCGAGAAAGCCTCACATGGTATCGGGCGGTAGCGGACGAACTGTCACCCGAGATCTCAGAGCTTCGCGTCGAACAATTCACGGAACTCCGGAAAATCCTAATCGGCGCCCAAAAATGGCTAGCGTCAAAACCTCAACGCACACAACTCATGTAGCCTCGCACTCCCACTACCCCCACTCCCACTACCCCCACTCCCTCTCCCACTACTCCCACTACTCCCCCTCCCACTACTCCCACTCACCCTCACTCTCGCCCCTCAAACTCCCACTGAGCGTTCTCAAACTCATCCCTCCCTCTCAAACTCACCTCTCATTCTCAACTCACCTCTCCCACTCATATAACGAGCGTATCCGCCTTCCCTCTCCCTTCCCCCGAAATCCGAATCTCAATTCCAACCGCAATCCAACACGCCAGCATAAACGACCCACCATACGAAAAGAACGGCAGCGGAATCCCCGTAATCGGCATCAAGTTCAGCGTCATCCCCACATTGATCAGCACATGAACAAACCAAGTACTCACCAACCCAAACGCCACCAAACTCGAGAACGAATCCGTCGCCCGCCCTGCCACCCGGACACACCTCAAGAACAAAACCAGAAACAACACCAGCGCCACCGTTACGCCGATAAACCCGAGCTCCTCACCTACCACCGGAAAAATGAAATCCGTGTGCTGCGCCGGCAGAAACGCGAGCCGCTTTTGCGTGCCCATCGTGAAGCCTTTCCCGAGCCAACCACCGGATCCAATTGCGACCTGCGACTGAATCACGTGATAGCCCGATCGCAGCGGATCTGATCCCGGATCCAGAAATACCAGCAACCTTCGCTGCTGGTACGGGTTGAGTTTTTCCCACACCAGCGGCGCTACCACTCCCATCGCCACGTTCGCGACCACGACGAACACTCCCTCGGCGATATACGGGCGATACCAGAGCACCAATCCAATCAGGAGCAGGAACCAGGCGCCCCAGATCGTGGTGTTCACCGCAAGCACCAGACTGATCCCCGGACTCGCCACGAGCATCAGCAGCTGCCACGAGCAGCCGCTCCAGAACAGCATCGCGAAGAAAATCCCGATGAACACGAGACCGGTGCCGAGGTCGGGCTGCAGCATGATGAAGAGCCACGGAATCCCGACGACCAGCGCGGGCTGCCACAGGTCGACCAGGGACTTGGGTGCGTCGCGCCGGGCAGCAAGAACCTTTGCGAGCATCAGCACGACGACAATTTTCGCGATCTCTGACGGCTGGCCGAGCCGGAAGCCGCCGATCGCAAGCCAACTCTTCGTGCTCGCGCCCGTGCCGAATCCTTTGCCGATGAACACGAGCAGGAGCAGGACAAAGCAGGTCGCGGCATACAGCGGCGGGGTCAGCCAGTCGAGCATTCTCACCGATGCACGACTCGCGAGATACGCGGCGACGAGTCCCATCCCAAACCAGATCAGCTGGCGGTGCCAAAGCGACGTCACGCGCGTGAGCACATCGGTCTGGCCGGCAGAGTACACCATCGCGATGCCGAAAATCGACAGCAACAGTGCGAGGACAAGCAGCGTGAAGTCGGGGACGAGCCGCTGCTTCATCAATAGCCTTCAGTATTCAGCAACTGCTTCGGCACTGCCTTCAGGTAGTGCTGAATGATCGTTGCGGCGATATGCGCGGAGCGCGCGCCCCATCCCCCGTTTTCAATCATCACAGCGACGACGACCTTTGGATTGTCGGCTGGCGCGAATCCGACGAACCACGCATGATCGGCTTTGTGCTCCTCGGGGCGGCCATTCTGCGCGGTGCCGGTCTTGCCGGCGAGCATGAGTCCCTCGATGCGCGACGCCGCCGCGGTGCCGCGAAGCACGACGCCGGCGAGTGCAGCGCGGATGCCGGCCATGTTCGCACTGTCGAGTTCGAACAGACGCTCCTTCTCGGACGAGCCGCGTACAATCTGCGGATGTGCGGCCTGACCATCCGTGGCGATCGCCGTGTAGAATCGCGCGATGTTGACGACGGTCTGGGAATTTTCTCCCTGGCCGATCGCCAAGTTCAGCGAAACTGCGGGACTCCAGCCACGCACGCCATACCGCTTGTTGTAGTACGCCGTGGCGGGCGCGGTCGGGAAACTCGGGGTCATCTCACCCGGCAGATCGATGCCTGACTTCTCCGCGGATCCAATCGATATTCCGCCGGCGACGAGTCGCGTGATGCCAAGCTTCAAACCGAGCTGATAGAAGTACGCATCGCACGATTGCTCGATAGCCTGCGCAAGCGTGAGCGATCCGTGATGGCCTTTCCCGCCATCGCATTTGAACCAGCGATTGAAATACTGATAGCCGCCGGTGCACGGCACCGGCATGTGGTCTTCCAGCTTGACGACGCTGTCCTGAAGTGCGGTGATTGCACTCGCCAGCTTCCACGTGGAGCCCGGCGGATACGTGCCCTGAATCGCCTTGTTGTACATCGGTCGGCGCTTGTCCGCCATGAGCGAATCGAAGTACCCCGATTTCACTCCGCCCACGAAACGATTCGGATCGAACGACGGCGCACTGTACAGCGCGAGCACCTCACCGGACTTGGGCTCGATCGCGACCGCCGCACCCTGCAGGGAATCGCCGAACACGCTCACGATGAACTTCTGCAGATCGAGATCGATGTTCGTGTAGAGCGGCGGCGCAGCCTCGGCGCTGAGGTCATCTCGCGCGCCGGCCTCGCGCACGACACGACCGCGAACATCGACCTCGACAAATCGCACACCTTCTTGCCCGCGCAGTCTCGTCTCGTACTGCTTCTCGATGCCCGCCTTCCCCACCTGCTGCCCGGACTTGTAGCCCGAAAAAGTTTTCTGGCCGAGTTCAGCTTCTGATATTTCGCCTGTGTAACCGACTAACGCCGCGACCGCCGGGCCATCGGGGTAATAGCGCTTTGGTGAGGCCTGGATGATCAGTCCCGGAAATTCGACGCGGTGTTCTTCGAGAACCGATACGAGATCGAACGACGCATCGCCAAAAATCACGGCAGGTCTGTTCGGACTCCGGCGATACCGCTTCACAACGGTCTCAATGCCGGCATCACTCAGCTGAATCGTCCCACCGAGTCGCACGAGCGCCGCACGCAGTGAGTCTTCTCCCGGCGCCAGCAGTGAAACCGTGTAGCCCGGAATGTTCTCGGCGATGATCGCGCCCGTGCGATCGTAGATCTGTCCGCGCGGCGCGGGAATTGGCACTTCGCGCAAACGGTTTTTTTCAGACGCGAGCGCGTACTGCGAATGCTGAAGCACCTGCGCGCGGAAGAACGAGCCCGTCAGGAAAACGATCGTGAGAAAGAGCAGCCCCGACGCGACGCGCGCTCTGCGCTGTACATCGTTCGGGTGGAAGTTCACCGCGCCCTCACGAGCGGGGTGCGCCGAGCACCGGGCGAACCGTCAGCAGCACGACGAGCCCCGCAATAGCCGTCGCGGCCGCGGCGAGCGGCGACCAGAGGAGCAGCTGTACGAGCAGATCCGTTCCCTGAAGCCGCCGTTCGGCGACCAGAAAGATTGCATCGAACGCCCACTTGCCGGCGAATATAAAAATTCCGTTCAGCGCGATGTTATCTGCGAAGAACGCCGCCTTCAGCCAGCTCGCACCGAATCCGACGATCGTCATCGCGAGCGCGCCGGCGCCGAAAGATTCCGGTGTGAGCGAGTCCACGAGAAGGCCGAGTGCAAACCCGGCGAGCGCCGCGGTGCCCGGCCGTGTTCGCACCGCTACGAGCAGCAGCGCGATCACGAGAAAGTCGATCGGCGCGCGCCACGCGAGCACGGGGCGCAGCGTGAAATGGAGCACCACGAGCAGCACGAACACCAGGCCGAGCCAGAATGTGCGCGCGAAGCTCATGGTGCCTTTTTCGGCGCCGGTGCCGGCGGCAGCGCGGGCAGCTTCACTGTCGAATCACGCCGCGCGCGCGTCGAATCACCCGCCGCGACGATCACCTTCCGCACCGAATCCGCGTTCACACCGGTGTTCCAAACATTGTCGATCCCGGCGCGGCCGCGTTCAGGCGTGAGGATGAAAACCGACGTGATGTTCGGCAGGCTCACCATCGGCCGCATGAGATAGCTCTTGGCGAATCCTTCCGCGGTCTTCATTTCGGAGACAACGACACCGACGGGAATCCCGCGCGGGTATACCCCGCCCAGACCGGAACTCACGATGAGCGTTCCCGCTTTGAGAATCGATCGGAGCGGCACGCTATGCAGTTCGAGGAAATATTTCGCGGCGCCCTCGGCGCGGTGTCCGGTTACGATCCCGAACGCACTCCCGTCAGCCGCCATCGCGCTCACACGGAAATCCGGATGCCCCCAAAACATCGCGATCGAGAGCGAGTTGTCTGCGCGCTCCACCATCCCGACCAAACCCTCGGTGGTGACGACCGGAGACAGCGCCTCGACTCCGGCGTTCTTCCCCGCCGAAAGCGTAATCGTGAAGTCGTCGCCCAGCCCGCGGCCCTGCAGCGCCTCGGCGGGGATGAATCCCCATTTGAGTGCGGAAGCGAGTCCGAGCAGTTTACGCAGCCGGTCGTTCTCTTCTTCCACTCCCGTCAAGCGCAGCGAGCGCAGCGTGACGCTGTCGGCCACGCGAAGCGCGGTATCGTGCGAGAGAAAAGCGCGGCGCGAAAGTTCGGCGCTCGACTGCATCGACGCGAGCGGCGCGACGAGCGTGGTACGGAGCGCGGCTGCAGCACCGCTGCGCGCCGGAGTCGGTAGGATCAGGCAGACGAAGGCGGTGATGCCACACGCCGCCGCCAGCACCAGGTCGACTGTTGGGTTGGTCCGCGCGGGTCGCCGCACGTGGTCGCTGTTGCCTTACGAGTGGATCAAGTGCTCAGCACCGACCAGTACTTCTCTTCGTCGTCAAGAATGCGTCCGCACCCGCGCACGACGCAGGTCAGCGGATCTTCATCGACATGGATCGGCAGGCCGGTCTCCTGCGTGAGGAGCACGTCGAGCCCGCGAATCAGCGCACCGCCGCCGGTCATGACGATGCCGCGATCGACGATGTCGCTGGCAAGTTCCGGCGGAGTGATCTCGAGCGCGCGACGGACGGCATCGACGATCTGCTGCACGGGCTCCTGACACGCCTCGCGAATCTCGGCGGAGTGCACGCGCACGGTTTTCGGAATTCCCGAAACGAGATCGCGTCCCTTCACTTCCATCTCGCGCTCTTCGCCGAGCGGCGCGGCGGAGCCGATCTGAATCTTGATCTGCTCGGCGGTGGGCTCGCCGATGAGGAGGTTGTAGCTCTTTCTCATGAACTGCACGATGGCCATGTCGAGTTCATCGCCGCCGATGCGAATCGAAGTGTCGCTGACGATTCCCGAGAGCGCGATAACGGCGATCTCCGTTGTGCCGCCGCCGATGTCGATCACCATGTTGCCCGTCGGCGTTTCAACCGGCAGACCAACACCGATCGCGGCAGCCATCGGTTCAGCAACCATGAAAACTTCTTTCGCTCCCGCACCGAGCGCGGAGTCGCGCACTGCGCGCTTTTCAACTTCAGTGATTCCCGACGGCACGCACACGATCACACGCGGCTTCACCTTGAACACGTGGTTCTCGATGATCAGCGTGAGAAAGTAGCGGAGCATTTTCTCGGTGACGTCGAAGTCGGCGATGACGCCGTCCTTCATCGGACGTACCGCGATGATCCCTTCGGGAGTGCGGCCGAGCATGCGCTTCGCTTCGAGGCCGACGCCTTTAATCTTTTTCGTTTCGCGATCCATCGCGACAACGGAGGGCTCGTTGAGCACGATGCCCTCGCCTTTCACATACACGAGTGTGTTGGCCGTGCCGAGATCAACGGCGATGGCGTTGGCTGGAAAAAACGAGCCGGACTTGAAGAAGGGCCAACGCATTGTGTATGGATTCGCTGAGCGAGCGGATCGAAGGTGACTTGCTCTTATGTATGTCAGTACGACTGAAATGTAGGCCGGGTCACAGTCCCCAGCAACGGCAACTACGGTGAGGGGTGAGGAGGATGATCGGTGAGGAGTGAGGGGGAAAATCAGTGAGGTGTTATGGGGGAAAGCGGCGAGGACTCGTTGCGCCTCACTGATCGTGCCCCTCACCCGTTACTGATCCTCCCCCTCACCCGTTACCGATCTTCCCCCTCACTCCTCACTAAAACCCCTCAGTCGTGACCGACTCGCCGCTCCCCTCTCTCTACTTGAGGAAGTCAGCAGGCTCGTGGAATTCCATCCCAAACGCCTCCGCCACTCCGCGGTAGGTGACCTTTCCGTCGACGACGTTCAAGCCTTTGAGCAGCGCCGGCGATTCCGCCAGCGCCTTCTTCCATCCCTTGTTCGCCAGCGTCAGCGCGTAAGGGAACGTCGCGTTCGTGAGTGCGAGCGTCGACGTGCGCGGTACGCCGCCCGGCATGTTCGCGACGCCGTAGTGAATCACTTCATCGACCACATAGGTCGGATTCTCGTGCGTGGTCGCGTGGATCGTCTCGACGCAGCCGCCCTGGTCGATCGCAACGTCCACGATCACCGAACCCGGGCGCATCGTCTTGAGATCGCCCTTCCGGATCAGCTTCGGCGCGACCGCACCGGGGATCAGCACGCCGCCGACAACCAGGTCAGCCGTGGCGATCTGCTCGAGAATGTTGTGCCGGTTCGAGAAGATGAGCTGCACGTTCGCGGGCATGACATCGCTCAGGTAGCGCAGACGCTCGAGGTTCGTATCGAGGATCGTGACCTTCGCGCCGAGCCCGGCGGCCATCTTCGCGGCGTTGATGCCGACGATACCGCCGCCAAGGATTACGACCTTTGCGGGCGGAACGCCGGGGACGCCGCCAAGCAGCACGCCGCGACCGCCGTAGAGCTTCTCGAGGTATTTCGCGCCTTCCTGCACGGCCATGCGGCCGGCGACTTCGGACATCGGGACGAGCAGCGGCAGCTCACGGTTCGCCGTCTCTACCGTCTCGTACGCGATGCACACCGCACCCGAGGCCATATGCGCCTTGGTCAGCTTCTCATCCGCTGCAAAATGGAAATAGGTGAAGATCGCCTGCCCCTTCTTCATGCGCTTCCACTCGGGCTCGATCGGCTCCTTCACCTTCATGATCATGTCGGCGTCGGCCCAGGTCGCGTCCGCGTTCGGGGCGATCTTGGCGCCGACGGCCGTGTACTGCTCGTCCGTGAAACCGCTGCCGATTCCGGCGCCGGTCTCGACGAGAACTGAATGGCCGGCCGCGACCAAAGCTTCGGCGCCTGCGGGGACGAGGCTGACGCGATTTTCGTTGGTCTTAATTTCCTTCGGGATTCCGATCTTCATTTTATTAGCCCTGATTCTGAGGACCTAGACTCACGAGCGTCTGCCGCTCGGGGGGAAAGAACTCTGCACAAACTGCCATCGTATCATCGACCGTAATTGCGTCGATCTTCGCCAAGATTTCATCGACTGGAACATACGGCTCGCCGAACAGCTCGATGCCGGCCGCGCGATACATGCGGCTCGAGACGCTTTCCATCGACAGCGTGACCTGCCCCTTCAGCTGCTGCTTGCCCAGCTGAAGTTCCGCGTCGGCGATTCCTTCGCGTGCCACGCGCGCGAGCTCCTCACGCACGGCGGCAATCGCCTGCTCCGCCGTTTCCGGCGCGGTGGCGACGTACACACCGTGCGTGCCGGCGTTCACATGAAAGCTTTGGAACGTGTACACCGAGTACGCCAGGCCGAGCTCTTCACGAATCCGTTGAAAGAGTCGCGAGCTCATGCCGCCGCCAAGCAGCGTGTCGATCAGCATCAACGGATAGCGACGCGGATCGGCGTGCGCGACCGTCGGCGACCCAAACACAAGATGGGTCTGCTGCGAATCGCGTTCGATCCGTTTCTCGTTCGGCGCCGCAGCTACCGGCGGCGGTACGACGAGGCGCGTCTCGTTGCCCCGTGGGATGTCATTCCAGCCGGTGCGCTCGAGCTCGGCGAGCAAATCGGCGTGCTCGATATTTCCGCTCGCTGCAACAACGATCTGCGATGGATGGTAGGCACGCGAATGCAGCGCGCGCACCGTCTCGACTTTCATCGATCCGACCGTATCACGCGTACCGAGGATCGAATAGCCGTACGGATGCGATCCCCACAGCGCTTCGTTGTGCAGCTCGAAGACGATATCGTCCGGCGAATCCTCGACCATCGCGATTTCTTCGAGCACAACTTTCCGTTCGAGATTCAAATCTTCGGCGCGCATGGCGGGCCGGAAAATCAGATCGGCGATGACATCCGCCGCCTGCGGCAAATGCTCGTCGAGCACTCGCGCCTGGAAGCAGGTGTGCTCGCGCGCGGTGTATGCGTCGAGCGAGCCGCCAAGCGCTTCGAGCGAGGACGCGATCTCTTTTGCACTCCGGTTCTTCGTTCCTTTGAAGACCAGGTGCTCGAGCATGTGCGAGACGCCCATTTCTTCGCGCTGCTCGTGCATTGAAGCCGCACGCACCCATGCGCCGATAGCGATCGACCGCACTCCCGGATAAGGCTCCGAGAGTACGGTCAATCCATTCGGCAGAACTGTGCGTTCGACTCCCTTCTCCGCCATGTGAGGCGCGAGGAGGGCGCTGCTATCGGTCACCGCGATACAACCGGGTTACCGACCGCGTCCGCCACGACCACCACCGCGACCGCCGCGATCTCCGCCTTCACGGCGCGGGCGCTCTTCACGCGGGGCCGTTGCATCGCCGTCGGCTGCAGGCGCAGCACCTTCACCTTCCGAATACGCCGCGGCCGGAGCCGACGCATCTGCGCCCGGCTTCGGAATCAGCGCCTTCATCGAGAGACGCAGACGTCCGCGCTCGTCACGCTCGATCACCTTCACGCGTACGCGATCGCCCTTCTTGACGACGTCTTCGGTCTTCTCGGTGCGGCCGTGCTGCAGCTCGGAGATGTGCACGAGTCCTTCCGAACCCGGCATGATTTCGACGAACGCGCCGAACGCGGTCGTGCTCTTCACCGGACCCTCGTAGATCGCGCCGACTTCCGGCTCAACCGTGATGGCCTGCACCATCTGCTTCGCGCGCTGCATCGAATCCTGCCCGACTGCTGCGATCGTAACGAGACCCGTATCGTCGACCGTGATTTCCGCGCCGCTCTCTTCCTGAATGCCGCGGATATTCTTTCCCTTCGGTCCGATGAGCTCGCCGATTTTCTCGGGGTTGATCTGCACCGTGATGATACGCGGCGCGTACGGCGACATCTCTGGACGAACGGCCGGGAGCGCCTTGTCCATCTCGCCGAGAATGTGCAGGCGGCCTTCCTTGGCCTGATCGAGCGCCTCGGTCATGATCTTGAGATCGAGTCCGTCGATCTTGATGTCCATCTGGATCGAGGTGATGCCGGCTCGCGTGCCGGCAACCTTGAAGTCCATATCACCCAAGTGATCCTCGGTGCCGAGAATGTCGGTGAGGATCGCGTACTTCTTCCCTTCCTTGATCAAGCCCATCGCCACACCGGCGACCGCGCCCTTCAATGGGATACCAGCATCGAAGCACGACAACGAGCCACCGCAAACCGACGCCATCGAGCTCGAACCGTTCGACTCGAGCACATCGGACACGATGCGAATCGTGTACGGGAACTCCGCGAACGGCGGCAGCACGGCCTGAATCGCGCGCTCCGCGAGATTGCCATGACCGATTTCGCGGCGGCTGGTGCCGCGCATCGGACGAACTTCGCCCGTCGAGAACGGCGGGAAGTTGTAGTGCAGCATGAACGATTTTGTGGTCTCGCCCTTTTCATCGATCGAGTCCATGCGCTGCACATCGTTCGCGGTGCCGAGCGTCGCGGCGACAAGCGCCTGCGTCTGGCCGCGCGTGAAGAGCACCGAGCCGTGCGCGCGCGGGAGAACCGACGTGTCGATCGAGATGGCGCGCACTTCATTCGGCTTGCGGCCGTCGACGCGGAGGCCGCTGTCGAGAACCTGCGCGCGGAGCGTGCTGTATTCGATGTCGCCGAGCACGGAGCCAATGTGGCCATGCTGCTCGGGCGGAAGCTCCGCCTTGAGCTTCGTCTTTACTTCTTCCTTCACGCGCTCCACTGCCTGCACGCGCGTCTGCTTGTCCTTCTGGTTGATCGCAGCGAGGATCAGATCCTTCGCTTCTGCGTTGACGCGGTCGACGATCTCTTTCGGCGTCTCGGCCTTCTTCCATTCCATTTTGTCCGCGCGGCCTTTCGCGAGCAGCTCTTCCTGCATCGCGATGAGTTCCTTGATGCCGCGCTGCGCGATTCCAAGAGCTTCGACGACGTCGCCCTCGGAGATTTCATTTGCGCCGCCCTCGACCATCATGATTGAATCCGTTGATCCAGCAACGACGAGATCCATATCCGAGAACTCGAGCGCCTGGAACGTCGGGTTGAGGACCCACGCCGGCTTCGAGCCTTCCTCTGCTGTCACGCGGCCGACGCGAACACCTGCGATCGGCGCGGCGAACGGAATGCGCGAGACGTTCAGCGCGAACGAGGTGGCGACGAGCGCGAGCACGTCGGCCTTGTTCTCCTGGTCGGCCGAGATGACGTAGATGAAGACCTGAACTTCGTTCTTGAATCCTTCCGGAAAGAGCGGACGGATCGAGCGGTCGATGATGCGGCAGGAGAGGATTTCTTCATCGCGCGGACGGCCTTCGCGCTTGATGAAACCGCCGGGGATTTTACCGGCAGCGTAAGTCTTCTCTTTGTACTCGACCGTGAGCGGGAAAAACGGGAGCGTCGATTCTTTGTCGCTGACCGTGACGGCGGCGAGCACCATCGTATCGCCAAACTGCACGAGGCAGGAACCGGCGGCCTGCTTGGCCATGCGGCCCGTCTCGATGATCAGCGGGCGGCCCGCGAATGTACGCTCGATGCGATGCATCATACTGGAAATAGCCTCAGAGTTTCGTCAGGAAACACAAAACGCGCGGGCCGCATTGTGCGTCCGCGCGAATCGTGAAATACGTTGCGTGATTTAGTAGCGCAGGCCAAGATCGGAGATGATCTTCCGATAGCTCTCAACGTCAGTGCGCTTCAGGTAGTCCAGATGACGGCGGCGTCTGCCCACCATCTTGAGGAGACCGCGGCGGCCGTGATGGTCCTTGGCATGCTGCCGGAAGTGATCGTTCAGAAAATTGATGCGTTCCGTCAATACGGCGATCTGCACTTCCGATGAGCCGGTGTCGGTTGCGTGCTTGCGATGCTTTTCGATCGAGGGTGTCTTTACGAAAGCCATTGTTTGGAAGACTGTAAGTTCTTTTGGGTCAGTTTGTTATAGACTAGCAAAATAGGCCGGCCACACACCGAAATCAACCCTTAGACTCGAGATGGGAGGGGGGAGATCAGACACCAGATGGCAGGGGAGACACGAGGGGCAAGTACAAGCGGTGAGCGGGGAGAGCTAGGGGCCTAGGGGCGAGCACGAGGGGCATACTTTCACATCTCGCCTCTACATCAGCCGAATATCGAGGTAGCCAGCCCTTTTAGGTCATTGAACATGACGATGAGGAACAACGCCCCCACCGCCACCAGCCCCACCTTCATAAAACTCTCCCGAGCCCGATCACTAAACGAACTCCCCTTCACTCCCTCTGCGATCGTGATCAGGACCTGACCACCATCCAGAATCGGGACCGGCAGCAGGTTCAGCACCGCCAGATTGATGCTCAGGAACGCGATCAGCGTAAAGAGCGATTCCAGCCCGGTCTTGGCTGCGGCAACCGAAGTCCGGGCGATCGCGATCGGTCCGCCGAGCGTCTTCACGCTGACCGTACCGCGAAAGAGGCCGCCGAGGACTCCCAAGACTGATCCGCCCATTTGCCTCGTCGCGTACAAACCGGACGAGAACGATTCCCCGATCGACATCGAACTTCGCACGCCGCGATTCCCCATGTTCTCGGGGGAGAGCGACCCTGCCCCGATTTTACCAACGCGGATCGGCGCACCCGTGAGCGGGTCCGATGCGTCGACGACTTCGGGCGTGATCGTAAAGGTCAGCCGCTGCGTGCCGCGGGAAACTTCGAAGCGCGATGCCCCGCCGGTATCCGCTCCGACTCGCGCGACGAGTTCCGTCCACGTCCGCACCGGCACTCCGTCAATCGAGATGACGCTATCACCGCGCTGCAAACCTGCGAGCTGCGCCGGTTTCCCCGCGACGAGCGTATCGATCACGGTCGGCACATCGCGGCGGCCGTACACGGCAAAGATTCCGGTCGCGACGCTGATCGTGAGCAGCGCATTCATCGTCACGCCCGCGAGCAGAATTACCACCCGCGCGTACGTGGGCTTCGACTCAAACCACCGATCCGCAGGCACCGGCTTCGGACCGTTCGGCACCATCGCCTCAGGATCCCAGTGCGGATCGAGCTCCGCGCCTTCCTTCAGCGTCTCGTTCCCGCCTTCGAGCATCGACGATGTTTCGTCGTTGCGGGAGGCCATGCGCACATAGCCGCCGATCGGCAGCATCGAGATCACGTACTCGGTCTCGCCGCCCTTCCGGCGCCAACGCAAAAGCGGCTTCCCCCAGCCGAGCGAAAAGCGCGGCGCGTAGACGCCAAACATTTTTGCCGCGAGAAAGTGTCCGAGCTCGTGGACGAACACCACGATGCCGAGGACGACAAGCGGTGCGAGCAGCGAGAGCAGCGAGAGCAGTGTCTTGGTCATTTAGTTTCGCCCCGCGCGAGCTGCGACATGCGCGCGCGCCGCCGCATCAGCGGCCAGCAACGACGCCTTGTCCGTAGCCTGCATTGTACCGAGCGCCGCGAGCGCCGCGTCGATGCTCGTCGCGATTGCAGCAAATTGCATTTTCCCCTCAAGAAAGAGCGCGACCGCCTGCTCGTTCGCTGCATTGAATACGGCTGGAGCCGCCCCGCCGTTTCGCGCCGCCTCGAGTCCGAGCCGGAGTGCCGGAAAATCAGCAAGCCGCACCGGCTCGAAGGTCAGCGGTGAATGCGCGACCGGATCAAACCGTGGTACCCCGTCATCATGCACACGTTCGGGATGCGTCAGCGCGTAGAGCACCGGCAGTTCCATCGACGGAACACCCATCTGCGCGAGCACGCTGCCATCGACAAACTCGACCATCGAGTGCACCACGCTCTGCGGATGCACGACGACCTCGATCTGATCGTATGGAATCCCGAACAAGAAATGCGCTTCAATCACTTCGAGCGCCTTGTTCGCGAGTGTCGCGCTGTCGACCGTAATCTTCCGTCCCATCGACCAGGTCGGATGACGGAGCGCATCGGCAAGAGTCGCCGCGCCAATCGCCTCTGGAGTCCAGGTGCGAAACGGGCCGCCGCTCGCCGTAATGATCAACCGGCGAACATCGCTCCGATTGCGGCGGCCGAGGCACTGAAGAATCGCAGAGTGTTCGCTGTCGACCGGGACGATCTCGCCGCCGCTGCGCGCGCATGCAGCGGCCGCGAGTTCGCCGGCAACAACCAGCGTCTCCTTATTCGCGAGCGCTACACGCTTCCCCGCTTCGAGCGCGGCAAGCGTCGCGTCCAATCCAGCCGCGCCGACCACTGCGTTCAATACGATATCGACGTCATCGCGCGTGGCCGCTTCAACGAGCGATGCCGCACCGACGCGCCAGCCTGCAGGCGGCTTCGTGCCGTTCGGGCTCACCAATCCGACATACGACGGACTCGTGGCGCGCTCCTGACTCGCGAGCAGCTCGGCGTTGCCAAACGCGGTCAGCGCGGCGACATGAAAGCGCTCGGTCTGCCGCGCGATCACGCGCAGCGCAGTCGTGCCGATCGAGCCCGTGGAGCCGAGCACCGCCACACCGCGGCCGCGCCTTCCCGCCGCCGTCATCGCTGTTTCACCAGGCTTCACCTGGGTACCGGAATCAGCAGCCAGCTGAGCAGCACATACGACACCGGAAGCGTGAACAACAACGAGTCAATGCGATCGAGCATCCCGCCATGGCCGGGAATCAAATGCGAACTGTCCTTCACGCCGGCCTGCCTCTTGAGCATCGACTCGACCAAATCGCCGATCTGCCCTGACACGCTCACGACCACGCCAAACAGAATCGCGCCCTGCAGCAGCATCCCGAGCTGTGCCGCCGGACGCAGCACGAACTGTTCGTACAGCACGACGCCCACGACCGCGAGAACGAATCCACCGACCGCGCCCGCGACAGTCTTGCCCGGGCTGATCGACGGCATGAGTTTCCGGCCGCCGATCATGCGTCCAAACGTATAGCCGCCGATGTCCGTCACCCACGTGAGAATGAATGGCAGCATCACGAGCGCGGTGCCTGCAGCGGCGCCAATCACGTACGGGTGGTAGCGCAGCGCGAACGTGAACGACATCATGCCGCCGGTGTACAGCGCGCCGAACAGCGTAATGGAAACCGCTTCGAGGGGTTTCCGCGACGATCCGCGAAACCACAATGAAACGGTCAGGAGCTCGAGCACGACGAGCATCAGCACGCTCACACTGGGAACCCAAAAGCCGAGCACGCGCGCATACATGAACAGCGGGATCAGCGCACTGAGACTCACGCCGTGCACGACCAGCGGTGTGTTCCCCGCGGCAATCGCGAGCTTATAGAACTCGTGCGCCGCGATCGCACTCGCGACAGAAATCAGAATCGCGAGCGGCGCAGCACCGTACCAAATGCAGGCGATGACCACAGGAATGGCCACGACGGCGAACGCGGCGCGCTTCGCAAGTTCTGACACGTGAGACTCGGCGGAGAGTTGAGTCGACGTCAGGCCGAGACGCGGCCGAAGCGGCGGTCACGGTCTTGATAGTCGAGAATCGCGCCGTACAACTCGCGCCGGCTGAAATCAGGCCAGAGCACGCTCGAGATGTACAACTCGGTGTAGGCGAGCTGCCAGAGGAGAAAATTCGAAATGCGCTGCTCACCCGACGTACGAATCAGCAAATCCGGATCCGGGCAGCCCGCGGTGAAGAGCTTCTCCGAAAACGCCGCGTCGTCGATCGCGTCGACACTTCGCGTTCCGGCGGCGACTTCAGCGGCGAGCGCTTTTGTGGCGCGCACAATCTCCGCACGCGCGCCGTACGAGATAAATAAATTCAGTCGCAGTTTTGTATTGTGTTCCGTCTGCTTCATCACGCGGTCAACCGCAGCGCGAGCGGCGGGCGTGAGGCGATCGAGCTCGCCGAGCATCCGGACCTGCACACCCTGCGCGTCGAGCTCATCGGCTTCGCGCTGGATGTACTCCTCGAGCAGTGACATCAGCGCCGCCACTTCGAGTTCGGGCCGCTGCCAGTTCTCCTGCGAGAACGCGAACAGCGAGAGCACTTCGAGTCCGACTTCGATCGCTCCCTCGACAACTTCGCGAACCGATTTCATTCCGCTGCGGTGACCGAGCGGACGCGGCAGCATGCGCTCGCGCGCCCAGCGACCGTTCCCGTCCATGATAATTGCTACATGGCGCGGGACTTCGCCGTTGACGCGGATCTGCGAGAGGAGGTCGGCCGGAGCGGGGGCGGCCGACATCACACCTCCATGATCTCTGCTTCTTTGGCCTTGCTCAGTGCGTCGATCTTGCCGATGAACTCGTCGTGGGCCTTCTGGAGATCCTTCTCGGCGTGTTTCACATCGTCCTCTGATGTGCCGTCCATCTTCTTCAGCGCTTCACGTGCATGCGTACGCGCGTGACGGACCGCGATGTGACCGTCCTCAGCGTGCTTGTGCACCTGCTTCGCGAGCTCCTTGCGGCGCTGCTCGTTCATCGACGGCAGCGGAACGCGAATCAACGCGCCCTGCACCGCCGGATCGAGTCCGAGGCCGGATTCGCGAATCGCCTTTTCGACCGCTTTGATCTGCGTCTTGTCGAACGGCGTCACGACCAGCAGACGCGGCTCAGGCGCTGAGACGTTCGCGACCTGATTGAACGCCATCATGGATCCGTACATCTCGACCTTTACACCGTCGAGCATACTCGGCGACGCTTTGCCCGAGCGCACAGATCCAAAATCGCGCTTCACGGCCTCAACGGCCTTTTCCATCTGTGTGCGGCAGTCCTTCAGGATATTCGGAATGCTCATGAGACGAGGGTCCCCACCCGTTCGCCGCGGATCGCTTTGATGACAGCGCCCGGCGTATTGATGTTCAAGACGATCAGTGGCAGTGAGTTTTCCTTGCACAGCGTGATCGCGGTCTGGTCCATCACGCCGAGTTCTTCGAGCATCACATCGCGGTAGCTGATGCGGTCATACAATTTCGCGTCGGCATTCTTTTTGGGATCGGCGGAGTACACGCCGTCGACGCTCGTCGCCTTGATGATCAGGTCCGCTTTCATCTGAATGCCGCGCAGCACCGCTGCGGTATCCGTGCTGAAGTACGGGTTGCCGGTGCCGGCCGCGAAAATCACGACGCGCGCCTTTTCCAAATGGCGCATGGCACGGCGGCGGATGTACGGCTCGGCGAGTTCTTCCATCCGAATGGCCGTCATCACGCGGGTGTCGACGCCCTCGCGCTCCAGGATATCCTGGAACGCGAGAGCATTGATGACCGTGCCGAGCATGCCCATGTAATCGGCACTCACGCGGTCGAGCCCCATTTTCGAGAGCTGCGACCCGCGGACGATATTGCCACCACCAATTACCATGCCGACCTGCGCACCGGTCTCGGTGATTTTCTTAATTTCTTTCGCGTACTTCGTGATCGAATCGAAATCGAAACCGTGGCGATGATCGCCGGCAAGCGCCTCACCGGAGAGCTTTAGCAGCACCCGGGGATACTTGAGTGGCTTCGTTGCGGATCCCTTCGATCCGGGCATGAGTGATTGGCTCAGGCTTCGCCCATCTGGAAGCGCACGAAACGACGAACATCAGCGCCCGCCGTTTCCTTCACGAGCTGACCGATCGACTTCGAATCGTCACGCACCCACGGCTGCTCGAGCAGCGTGATTTCCTTGAAGTACTTGTCGATACGGCCCGCGACCATCTTCTCGACGATTGCGTCAGGCTTCCCGCTCTCCTTGGCCTGCGCCACGAAGATCGCCTTCTCACGAGCGACGAGCTCAGGATTCACTTCTTCCTTGCGCACGGCAACGGCGATCGTCGGCACGCCGGCGGCAATGTGCTCCGCCACCGAGTTGCCAAGCGCGGCCGCAGCCGGACCCGTTGCGCCGGAAATCTCCACGAGCACGGCGACTTTTCCGTTGTGGTGCAAGTACGAACCGATCGTTCCAGTCGTGGTGAAACGCGCGACGCGACGAAGCGTGACATTCTCGCCCGTCTTCGCCGCCGCGGCCTTCACTACTTCGGCCAGCGTCAGCGACTTGTCGTGCGACCACTGCTTGGCGAGCAGCGCATGATCTGCGCCGATCTCCGCGACGCCATCGAGCGTCGTGTCCGTTCCAATGTGTGCGGCGACGAGCTTCGCGATCGCAACGAACTCTTCGTTGCGCGCGACGAAATCCGTCTCGGAATTCAGTTCGATCATGACGCCGAGCGTACGATCGTCACTCACCCACGCGACGATCTGACCCTCGGAGGCAGCGCGGTCCGCGCGCTTCTCGGCCTTCATCATCCCCTTCGTGCGTAGGAGGTCGATGGCCTTCTCTTGATCTCCGCCCGCCTCTTCCAATGCCTTCTTGCAATCGCCCATCCCGGCGCCTGTGCGGGCGCGAAGGGCGGCGACGTCTTTAGCTGTGATCATTGTTGCACTCATAAAAAGTTATTCAGCGACCTCGCCCTCTGAGACTTCTTCGGTCGCTGCACCCTCTGTTGCCGATCCTTCCTTCATACGGGCGGCAATCGCCTCGGGCCGTGCCTTGCGGCGACGTGCTCCACCCGCTCCACCCGGCGCGCCGCGCTTCTTGTTGCGATCATCGCGGCTTGCGGGTTCAGCGCCACGGTCAGACGAATACGTGTAGCTGCCCTCGCCCTCTTCGCCCTCTTCGCGCACGGGCGCTTCGCGACGCGCCTCGACGATCGTATCAGCAATCGCTGCGGTGATCAGTTCCACCGAGCGGATTGCGTCATCGTTACCCGCGATCGGAACGGTGATCAGATCCGGATCGGAGTTCGTGTCGCAAATGGCGATCATCGGGATGCCGAGCTTGTTGCCCTCGTCCACCGCGATCTTTTCCTTCTTCGCGTCGACGACAAAGATCAGGCCGGGCACGCGCGACATTCCCTTGATGCCCGACAAGTTCTTGGCAAGCTTGTCGCGCTGACGCGCCATGAGCAGCTGCTCTTTCTTCGTATAGTTCTCAAAGTCGCCGCCTGCTTCCGAGCCGGCCTCGAGTTCCTTCAAGCGGCGGATCTGCTTCTTGGCCGTGTTGAAGTTCGTGAGGAGACCGCCGAGCCAGCGCTCCGTGACGTAGAGCGCGCCGCAGCGTTCGGCTTCCTGCAGAACGATCTGCGAGAGCTGACGCTTGGTGCAGACGAAAAGAACATTCTCACCGCGCGCGATGACATCGCGGGCGAGCTTCTGTGCGATTTCGATCTGCCGAAGGGTCTTCTGCAGGTCGATGATATGGATGCCATTGCGTTCCGCGAAGATGAAACGGCGCATCTTCGGGTTCCAGCGGCGGGTCTGGTGGCCGAAGTGGACACCGGCCTTGAGGAGATCGTCGATCGTGGGCTGCGACATTTTCTAACGTTTCCTTGTGTGGTTAGGCGGCGGCGATCGTCATCGTCTCGCACGACCGCCCCGATCTGGGGCGGCACCCGCTTGAGACTCGGAAGGCCTGATTGATGAACGGCGGTCTAGCGCTTGCTGAACTGGAAGCGTTTGCGTGCTTTCGGACGGCCCGGCTTTTTGCGCTCGACGGCGCGTGAATCGCGCGTGAGCAAGCCGAGATCGCGCAACTTCGGGCGATGCGCTTCGTCCATCTTGACGAGTGCGCGTGCGACCGCGAGACGGAGCGCACCGGCCTGTCCGGTGGATCCACCGCCGTCGATATTCGCCTTCACGTCAAAGCGGCCGAGTGTGTCGGTCGCCGTGAACGGCTGCTGAATCGCGGAGACGAGCGACGGGCGCGGGAAATAATCTCCGAGCGTGCGTCCGTTGACGTCCCACTTTCCTGAACCCGCCGAGACGTACACGCGGCAGACGGCTTCCTTGCGGCGGCCGATGGTGTGAATCGTTGCGTCGGCCATGTTACTTCACCTCTCTCTTCTTGAAGGTCAGCACGGTCGGCTTCTGCGCGACGTGCGGATGTTCGGCACCCGGATAGACACGCAGCTTCAACCGCAGCGTACCGCGGCCAAGTGCGTTCTTCGGGAGCATGCCGAACACGGCCTTCTCGATGATGCGCTCGGGATGTTTTGCGAGCACAGTGGCGAAAGGAATCTGACGATCGTGGCCCATGTAGCCGGTGTGAACGAAGTAGGTCTTCTGTTCAGACTTGCGGCCCGTCACACGCACTTTCGATGCGTTGATGACGATGACGCTGTCGCCGGTATCCATGTGGGGTGTGAAGGTGGGCTTGTGCTTGCCGCGAATGATTTTTGCGACTTCTGTAGCAAGTCGGCCGAGCACCATTCCGTCCGCATCCACAATGAACCACTTGTGTTCGATGTCGGAGGGTTTTGCAGAAAACGTGGACATTCGAGTAACAGGACTAATGCGAGTACATCGCCTCACCGGTGCGGATTGCAACCCGGGTCTTGGCCGCCAGTTAAGGCGTTTTGGGATAGTCTCGCAAGGTAGTCTGGTGAGGGGCGAGAGTCAATCGTGCCAACATGTTATGTGTTTGCGCCGCCCTCTCCCGTCAAAGCGCTTTCAGCAGCCGATAGGTGAACTCGATTTGATCGTAGAACCCCTTCACGGAAATGCGCTCGTTCAGCCCGTGCGCCCGGTTGTCATCCGGCTTGTTGGGATCGGCGAAATAGCCGCTCACGCCGTAGACCGGGAGCCCGGCGTTGCGCAAAAAGAGACCATCTGTTGCGCCAGTCTCCATGTCGGGAACCACGGGGAGAGCTCCCCAGATCGACGCGGTGACCGACCGGATCACGCTATCTACAGCCGTCGGCAGGATCGACGGCGGGCTCGCGACCGCGGTGTCCGCCAGGGTGATTTTCACCGCAGTGTCGGCTACGACCGACCGAAGCGTTCGCTCGACCGTGACAGCTTCAACGCCCGGCAGGATCCGGCAGTTTACCGTGGCCGTGACACGTTGCGGGAGCGCGTTGACCGCATGGCCGCCGTCGATCATCGTGGCCACGCACGTCGTGCGGAGCTGCGCGTTGTAATACGGTGACCGCGCGGCGAGCCGGCCGGCGAGAACAGTGTCAGGCGAATCGCCAACGCTCATCGCGCGCATCTCCGCGGCCAGCGCGCCCGTGTTCAACTCGGCGCTCCGGGCGAAGTACTGGCGCGTGACGCCGTTCAGTTGATAGGGAAACTCATACGCGCCCAACCGTCCGAGGGCGGCGGAAAGGCGATAAATCGCGTTGTCTTTTTCCGGCTGCGAACTGTGCCCGCCTTTGTTGGTCACCGTGAGGTGGTACGTCTGAAAAACTTTCTCGGCGGCCTGCACATCCATCGAGACCGGCTTGTCATCACGCAGTTCACCGCCGCCGGCATCGGCGTTCAGAACGTACCCGACATCCTTTGCGATCAGGTCGCGGTGGTGCGCCACGAGCCAATCCATGCCGACATAACCGTCCCCACCTCCCTCTTCACCTGCGGTCAGCGCAAGGATGTAGTCGCCGGCGGGAACGAAATGCTCTTCTTTCATTCGCAGGAATGCAGCGACCCACGACGCGACGCCGTTCTTCATGTCGAGAGTGCCGCGGCCGTAGAAGTGCCCGTCTTTCTCGTTCAGCGTGAAGGGATCGAGCACCCAGTCCGCGCGGCGCGCTTCGACGACGTCGAGATGGCCGATCAACAGAATCGCTTTGCGTGCACCGCGCCCGCGGAAGCGAACGATGAGATTCTTGTTCTTCGCGTCTTTGCCCGTATCGGGTCCGACGATCGAGATGTCAGCCGCCGGAAAGCCCGCAGCGCGGAACCGGGCCGCGAGCAGCGCTGCGGCTTTGGTCGTGCTGCCGTTCGAGAACTCAGTGTTCGTTTCTACGAGTTCGCGCAGCAGGTCGCGGCCAAGTTTCTGATACGGCGTGAGCGATTGGGCGCCCGCGGGCGACGTAACGAGGGCGACGAGGGCCGCCGAGAGCAATTGAGTGCGTATGCGCATGAGGCCAAAGTATGGTGCGACCCGAGCATTGCCAGCGCGGCCTTTGGTGCCTTATTCGAACTCCACAAGCAGCGCGCCTTTCTCGACCGCCTGACCCACGGCGACGTGCACCGCCTTCACCCGGCCGGCAGCCGGTGCGCGAAGTTCATTTTCCATCTTCATCGCCTCCATCGCGGCAACTCCCTGCCCCGCAACCACTTCGTCGCCAGCCTTCACGTCGATTCTAACCATCAGGCCCGGCATTGGCGCCCTCACCGGTTGCGGGCCAGACGGGCCGGCAGCCGCGGCCGAGAGATCGCGAATCGCGCGGGTGCGCTCGTCCAACGCCTGAACAGCGTAGCGGCGCCCATCGATCCGGAGCGCATAAGATCCACGCTCTCCATCCCGCCGGCCCATGACCCGGTGAACGGCATCGCCGATGGTGACGAGCTTCACCGGAGTACCCTCCAGTTCGCTGAGCAGGGCGCGCTCAACCGGGCCGCCGTCAATCGAGACCTGATCGCCGTCGACAGTGACCTCGATCCGTTTGCCTGCGATGTCGACGATGTATTTCATGGCGTCACCGAAGAAACCGGAATCAGTTCGCACACCGTCTCCACGTGCGCAGTCTGCGGAAACATGTCGAACGCGGTCACGCGCGAAATCTTCCACTCGGGCAAGCGCGAGAGATCGCGAGCGAGCGTTGCGGGATCGCAGCTCACGTAGATGATCGCGCGCGGCGCCGGGTTCGCTTTCGCGAGGACAGTTGTCACTCGGGCGTCCACTCCGGTGCGCGGTGGATTCAGAATGACGACGTCGGCTGGGAGCGTATTGCGGATCGCATCTTCGACGCGCGCAGTAACGGCGCGCGATCCCGCCGGCAGACGAGAAGCGGCCCACGCACTCGCCTCCGAATCGAGTTCGATCGCCACCACCTTCACTCCACGCCCGGCGAGCGCCACGGCGATATCGCCGGCGCCGGAGTAACCATCCACGACTGTCGCCGGCGCATACGCCATCACCGCGTCGATCACGAACGCTTCGAGTTTCGCAGCGACTTCCGGATTGACCTGCGTAAACGACGCACCCGGTTCGCCTTTCTCCCGGTGATCGCCAAGGAGGCGACGAGATCCATTCTCCGGCACCCACCAGAGCGCAGCGAGTGACGGAACCGCATCGAAGAACGACTCGGCGGCGCTCCAGTCCTTGCCGCCCTCGAGCAGGAACGCGGCGCGATTCGTCGTATCGCCGAGGAGGCGCACGGCGCCGCGCAGCTGAAACGCGGCTGGAAAATGCGCTTGAGCGTTCAAGATTTCGCGCCACACGGTCATGAGGCGCTCGTCGGAAATCTTGCAATCCTTCAGCGGAAAAACGTGGGCGGGATTGTCGTGCGCATGCAGTCCGGCGATCCACGACTCACCTTTCTTCCGCAGCGCGAGCGTGAGTTTGCGACGATACCGCCAGGCGTTTGCACCCGAGCGAATCTCCGGCGGCTCGATCTCGCGTTTGCCAATGCGTCGAAACGAATCGGAAATGATTTTGCGCTTCGATCCGCGCTGCGCATCCAGCGAGATATGCTGCAACTGACAGCCGCCGCACTTGTCGCCGTCGTAGTGAGCGCATTCGGGCGCGACGCGATCGGCGCCGGCGTGCACGATGCTCTGCATCGTTCCTCGCGCGAGACGTCCCTTCACCGCGACGCTCGCAACGATGCGATCGCCAACGGCGACGCGCGGCGTGAACACGACCAGTCCGTCGCTGCGCGCGACGCCGTCACCGCCCGCGGCGATGGACTCGATGTCGAGCGTGAGATTATCGGTCACGAAGGCCTTCAGTTCGCGCGAGCTGCGCCCATGCGGAACTCTGAGGGGCGGGCTCGGCCGCAGTGCGTTTCACTGCGCCGCCAGTGGCCCCCGTCCAAACGGCTGACCTTCCGCGCCGTTCTGCATCTGCGATCAACGCTGATGCGATTGCCGCGGTGCGCAGCTCATCGGGCGTAGCGTCGACACTCAGCAGCGACGGCAGCCTTCGCTCGAGCCACTGAATGTCGATAGCGCCGGCACGAAACTCCGAATCTTCCATCACGCGCAGATGGAACTCGCGGCTCGTTTCAATCCCGTCGACGGTGAGCTCGAGCAGCGCGCGATGCATCCGCTCAACCGCCTGCTCCCGTGTCGCGGCCCAGACGATGAGCTTCGCCAGCATCGGATCGTAGAATAGCCCAACCTCACTCCCAGCCTCGACACCGGCATCCCAGCGCACACCGGGACCGCCGGGCACGTGCAAATAGTTGATGCGCCCTGTCGACGGGAGAAAACCGTTGGCGGCGTCTTCGCTCGTGATGCGGCACTCGATGGCCCAGCCGTTCGGCACGATGTGCGCGGGCACGGTGAGCTTCTCGCCAGATGCAATTCGAATTTGCCACTGCACCAAGTCGACGCCGGTCACGTACTCGGTGACAGGATGTTCAACCTGAATGCGCGTGTTCATTTCGAGGAAGTAGAAACTTCCGTCGCGCGCGAGAAGAAATTCGCAGGTGCCTGCGTTTGTGTACCCCGCGGCCTTCGCGAAACGCACGGCAGCCTCGCCCATTTGTTTTCGCAACTCTGGCGACACCGCGGGACTCGGCGCCTCTTCGATCATCTTCTGATGTCGGCGCTGCACGGAGCACTCACGCTCGCCGAGAGAAATCATCGTGCCGTGCTGGTCGCCGAGCACTTGGATCTCGACGTGCCGCGGACCTTCGATGTACTTCTCCACATAAACCGCGTCGTCGCCGAACGCATTCTTCGCTTCGCGTTTCGCAGCATCGAGCGCGCCCGCGATTTCATTCTCAGCGCGGACAACCCGCATCCCCTTCCCGCCCCCGCCCGCCGCAGCTTTGAGCAGCACAGGATAGCCGAACTTCTTCGCGATAGCGGTGGCTTCGGTTGCATCGCGCAGCGCTTCAGTCGTGCCAGGGACGACGGGCACATCATGCGCAACGGCAAGTGTGCGGGCGGCGGTCTTTGATCCCACCGCGGCAATTGCCTCGGCCGGTGGTCCGATCCAGATGAGACCTGCTTCGCGCACGGCGCGCGCGAACCAGTCGCGCTCGGAGAGAAATCCGTAGCCCGGATGAATGGCATCTGCGCCGACGCGCTTTGCTGCATCGATGATCAGGTTGCCGAGCAAATAGCTCTCGCTCGACGGCGGCGGCCCGATGCGAACCGCTTCATCAGCCTCGCGCACATGCGGCGCGTGCGCGTCCGCATCTGAGTACACGGCGACGGAAAGCACGCCGAGCTCTTTGCACGCGCGGACAACGCGCAGGGCGATCTCGCCGCGATTTGCGATCAGGACTTTCTTCAACATCTCTTTACCGGCCTCCTCAACTGGAGGCCTCGGCGAATGCTCATCATCACAGCGGGATGTTGCCGTGTTTCTTCGGCGGATTCTTCGCGCGCTTCCCTCGCAACGATTCGAGTGCGGCAATCAAACGGGGGCGCGTATCGCGCGGATCAATGATGTCGTCCACGTAGCCATGCGCGGCTGCGACGTACGGATTCGCAAACTTCTCGGTGTACTCGGCAACGCGTGCGTCTGTGGCTTTTGCGGGATCCTTGCTCTCGGAAATTTCCTTCTTGAAGAGAATCTCGACCGCGCCTTTCGGTCCCATCACGGCGATCTCGGCTGTGGGCCACGCAACATTGAAGTCGCCACGAATGTGCTTGGAGCTCATGACGTCGTACGCACCGCCGTACGCTTTGCGAGTAATCACCGTGAGTTTCGGCACGGTCGCTTCGCAGTACGCATAGAGCAGCTTCGCGCCGTGCTTAATAATGCCGCCATGTTCCTGCGCGAGGCCGGGCAAGAATCCGGGGACATCTTCAAAAGTCACAATCGGAATATTGAACGCGTCGCAGAAACGGATGAAGCGCGCGACTTTCACGCTCGCGCTGATATCGAGAACGCCGGCGAGCACCGCCGGCTGGTTCGCTACGATGCCGACGCTGTTTCCGCCGAGATGTGCGAAGCCGACGATGATGTTCGCCGCAAAATCTTTCTGCACTTCGTAGAATTCGCCGTCGTCGATCACGCGCTTGAGCACATCGTGCATGTCGTACGGCTTGTTCGCGCTGTCCGGCACAATATCCAGCAGCGCTTCGTCGCGTCTTTCATGTGGATCGCTGCTCGTGCCGCGCGGCGGAGCGTCCACATTGTTCGACGGCACAAAACGAAAGAGCGCGCGGATGGCACCGAGGCATTCGAGTTCGCTCGCGCAGGTGAAGTGCGAGACACCGCTCGTCTCGCCGTGCGTTTCGGCGCCGCCGAGCTGCTCCATCGTGACGTCTTCGTGCGTGACGGTCTTCACGACGTTCGGGCCGGTCACGAACATGAACGACGTGCCGCGTACCATGTAGGTGAAATCGGTGATCGCGGGCGAGTACACTGCACCGCCGGCGCAGGGGCCGAGGATCGCCGAGATTTGCGGAACAACGCCGGACGCGAGCGTGTTGCGCAGGAAAATGTCTGCGTACCCGCCGAGCGAGACGACGCCTTCCTGAATGCGCGCGCCGCCCGAATCATTCAGGCCGATCACCGGTGCGCCGTTTTCGAGGGCGAGATCCATGATCTTGCAGATCTTTGCCGCGTGGGTCTCGCTGAGCGAGCCGCCGAACACGGTGAAGTCTTGCGAGAAGACGTAGACGAGGCGGCCGTCGATACGACCAAAGCCGGTGACCACGCCGTCGCCGTAGGGGCGCTCTTTGTCGAGACCGAAATCGCTCGAGCGGTGCGTGACGAAGCGGTCGAGCTCGGTGAAGCTCCCTTCATCTAGAAGAACGTCGAGCCGTTCGCGCGCGGAGAGTTTCCCTTTCGCGTGCTGCGCTTCGAGACGTTTCGCACCGCCGCCGAGTTCAGATTCGGCGCGGCGCTTTTCCAAGAGTTCAAGTTTTTCGCGCATCGACATGGGTGGAAGCTATATGGGTTTGCGCGGCGGCGGGAGAACAGCCTTCCCACGGATTTCACGGATTTCGCGGATTTAAAACCTTTTGGGGGAACTGCAACTGCTTGGCTGTTGCTGTTCCCCCAAATGTTGTAATCGCCGTTTAAATCCGCGTGATCCGTGGGAAAATCAGTTACGGCGCCGTCCCTAAATCAAATCCAACGTCATCGAGCAGAATCGTCCCAGCCGGCCCGCGATCGAATCTGAATCGGATCGCGCGAACAGACGCCGGATCGAACCCAGGCAGCGCTTTGGCGAACGCCGCAAACGGAATCGTGTAGTGCGAAAGAATGTCATCGTGATCTTTCGCCGGCGGATTCAGGCGTTTCTCGAAATAGTCGTACTTCCAGATGCGCGATGTGAGCGGCGGACGGATCGGCGCGATATCAGACAGCGGCAGCGATGCAACCCGCCCGTCGGCCAGCACCAACTGGATCGTGAGATCGAGCGGAAGTGAATCGGCCTGAGCCTGAGCCTTCTTTGCCGAGTCGCTGAGTGCGGGCGGCTTGGGCGGGGTCGGCGCCTTCTTCTTGGCCGTTGTGTCCTCGTGCTCCGGCGGCGTCGCCGTATCGGCGGCCGCGAGCGGCCTGGGCTTCGCGCCACCGTAGTTCGCGAGATCGAACACGAGCGCCGAACCCGCCGAGAGATTCCACGATTTCGCGAGCGTGTCCGGCAGTGAGATCGTATAGCTCGCGCGCGCCGTATCTGTTGGCGTGCGTCCGGCGGTCCAGCCGAGCATCGCGACATTGTTGTCGAACGACGCCATCCCGCGGCTGCGCATTTTCACGGCGACTTCCTTCCACGTCGCGAGGCGCGCGCCGGAGATCTTCACGCCGTGCGCAGATCCGCTCGTGACGTCGATATCCTCTTCGTAATCGGCGAGGATGCGCTCGGACGGCGCTTCGTAGCGCGAGAGATAGACCGTCTTCGGCAGCCACGTTCCCACCGCGCGATGATCCTTGAACATCGGCAAATATTCTTTTTTATCGCGGATCGTGAGATCGAGGAATCCGGTAATGAAAACCTTCGCGATCTGCCGCTGCTCTTCGCCTTTCAACAGGAGATCCTTCGCCAGCAGCCAGCCCGAATCACCGACGTCGTTGTTGCCCCACACCGTGTTGAACTGCCCGTGATTCGCACGATAGATGTAGAGCGCGGCTTTCACGAACGGAGAACCCTCCGTGAACTTCACGCGCTCGTACGCGCGCATCCCCATCATCGTCTGCACATCGCCGTCGTGCGCGCCGTGCAGCACGAAATAATTCACATTTGAAATCGGGTTCAGCCGGTCCGTCGGCATGTACTGGCCATCCACCGGCGCGATCGCAATCAGCGTCCGGATATTGAACCCAAAGTTCATCGTGACGCGCGCATCGTCGGGATAGCGCGACAGCCGGTTGAACGACGCCGCCATCGTGATCGCTTCACCGCCCCGCGAATGGCCCATGAGCGCGATGCGAGACATGTCGACTTTGCCAAAGAACGGATTGCCGCTCTCGGTATTCCACTGCTTCCACGCCGTGAGATGCTCCAGCAGCAACCACCCGCGCAGATCGTTCTCATTGCGAATGTTGCCATTGATAAAGTTCTCATCGACCGACGCGAGGATATAACCGCGGCTCGCGAGGTGCTCACCGAGATAGGCATAGCCCGGGTCGGAGAACTTCTTCATGTCGTGATTGCCGTGCACGATCAGCACGAGTGGGAACGGCCCCGGTCCCTCGGGATACCAGACGCGCGCATTGATCGGGAGGCGCTTCAGATCGAAGCCCCAGTACTTCCAGCGATCGGCGAGCAGCTTTTTATCGCCGCCGCGCAGAAACGCGGTGCCGTTCACCGGGCGCGTTTTGATCGTGACGGAATCGCGGTACTCGGCGCGGTTTTTATCGTTGCCGCTGCCGTAGTAGAGGAACTTTACGTTGTAAGGGCCGCGCTCGGCGGTGCTGGGGCCGGCGATGGAGCTGTGAGTTAGCTGCGTATCTGAGTCATCGTGCACCAGCAATGATGGTGGGCGGCACGAAGCCACGAGAGCGAAGAGAACTACGGGGACGAGCGAAGCATGAGGGGCGAACTGGCGAAGAGCGATGAACGAGGAGCGAAGAGAAAGTCTCTTTGCCCCGCGCGCATCGCTCTTCGCCAAGTCGCCCCTCATGCTTCGCCCGTACCTAGTGGTTATCAGCCTTCGGTGGATTCTGCCTCGTCCAAGGCCGCAGCGATCACCTCAGGCGGAACATCAGCCGCAGTCGTCTCACCATCTTCCGTGAACACCTTCGACGGTGTCTCCGGACGCGGCGGCTGCTCCTCAGGAATGCCCGTCACCGCGAGCACGATACGGCGATGGATAGGATCAACCTCGAGCACGCGCACGTCGAGATTCATCGTCTCCCACGCCACATCGGCCGGGCTCTGGATCGGCTTGCCGCTCACGTTGAGCTGCGAGATCGGAACGAAGCCTTCGATATCATTGCCGAAATCCACCACGACGCCCTTGTCCATCAGGCGAACAACTTTCCCCCGCAACTCAGTTCCGACCGGATAATTTTCGCCGATCTTGAGCCACGGATCTTCCTCGGCCTGCTTCAGTCCGAGTGAAATGCGCTTGTTGTCGCTGTCGATATTCAGGATCACCACATCGACGTCGTCACCCTTCTTGACGACTTCCGACGGGTGCTGCACACGCTTGGTCCAGCTCATGTCGGAGATGTGAATCAGGCCGTCGATCCCCGGCTCGATTTCGACAAATGCGCCGAACGAGGTCAGGTTGCGAACCTTGCCGTTGATGCGCGTGCCGACCGGGTACTTGAGCGGCAGCACCATCCACGGATCCTGCTCGGTCTGCTTCATGCCGAGCGAGATCTTCTCTTCCGTCGGATCAACCTTCAGCACCACCGCCTCGATCGCCTCGCCGATGCTGACAAGCTTCGACGGGTGACGGACGTTGCGCGTCCAGCTCATCTCGCTGATGTGCACGAGCCCTTCGATGCCCGGCTCGAGCTCGATGAATGCGCCGTAGTTGGTGATCGAGACGACCTTACCCGAGACGCGCGTGCCGACCGGGTACTTCGCCGCGACGTCCTTCCACGGATAGCTCTGGAGTTGCTTGAGGCCGAGCGAAATGCGCTCGCGCTCCCAATCGATGTCGAGAACCTTCACTTCCAGCTCGGCACCGATCGCGACCATCTCGCTCGGGTGCTGAATGCGGCCCCACGACATGTCGGTGATATGGAGCAGGCCGTCGACACCGCCGAGATCGATGAATGCACCGAAGTCGGTGATGTTCTTGACGACGCCCTTACGAACCTGATCCTTCTCGAGCTCCTTCATCAACTTCTCACGCTTGCCGGCGCGCTCGGTCTCGAGGATCACGCGGCGCGACACAACGATGTTGCGGCGACGCTTGTTGAGCTTGATGATTTTGAATTCGTACTTCTGGCCGAGCAGTTCGTCGATGTTCGGAACGCGACGGAGCGCGATCTGCGAACCCGGCAGGAATGCGTCGACGCCCATGAGGTCGACGACCACTCCGCCCTTGATCTTCTTGACGAGCGTGCCTTCGACCGGCTGGTCGGACTCGTACGCGACGCGGATGCGTTCCCACACGCGCATGAAGTCGGCTTTCTTCTTCGAAAGAACGACCGAGCCTTCCTGGTCTTCGAGGTGCTCGAGGAGCACTTCGACTTCGTCACCCCGCTTCAGGTCCGGAAGATCTTTGAACTCTTCGAGCGGGATCGTGCCTTCGGACTTGAAGCCGATGTCGAGCACGACGAGGTTGTCGCGGATCTCGAGCACCTTCGACTTCACAATCTCGCCTTCTTCGATCGAGGCGAGAGTGCCGTTGTACATATCCATCATTTGCTCGTACTCGTCGGACGTGTACTCGTCCTCCTCGTAGAGCTCGGGGCGTCTATTGGAAAGCGGGCGCAGCTGCGCCTTCTGCAGGTCGCGCTTCTCGCGCTGCGAGAGCGGCGAAATGCCGTTGAGATCGGGGACTTCGAGTGTGTCGGGGGTCATTAAATGCTGCTCCTGAATCGCGAGTGGGATCGGCTCGACGCGACGGCGAGGATTCGGGTGAAGAAACGAAGGCACCGGCTGAATTGCCGGAGCCCCCCAAATTAGCCCCTAAAATGCACTTAGTCAATCTTCAGTCTAGGATCTTCCAGTCTAGCGTCTGACAACCCGCAGTACGCCGTTCACAGCTCTGAACCGCAAACAGCGGGTTTTCAGACGTTAGACAAAAGACCTAGACGTCAGACTTTACCTGGCGGGCCAAATCGACGATCCGATCAACCTGCTCGTCCTGCGTCAGGTGGGTCGTGTCAATCACGACGGCGTCATCGGCCTGTCTCGTCTGCTCCGCGTCCTTCACATCGCGCTGGCGCAGCGCGTGGGTCTCCGCGTCGATCTCCGCTTCCATCGGCATGCGTCCAAGCCGCTGCAGCAACCGGCGCCGCGCGCGCTCCTCGGCCTTCGCAATCAGGAAGATTTTCAGCTGCGCTTTCGGAAAAACCGCCGTGCCCATATCACGGCCATCCACGACGATCGGACCGTCTGCCGCGCACTCCCACATCCGGTCATTCACCCACGCGCGAACCGGCTCCATCTTGGCGACCATGCTCACCAGCGCCGTGATCGCGGGCTCGTGCAGCTCCTCGCTCACCGGCTTGCCGCTCAGCGTGATCTCGAAACTCGTCCCGCTCCGCACGAGCGCGATTCGTCTCGCTTCGTGCACGATCGATCCGGCGTTCCACGACTCGGGCACGCCCGAACGTCCAGTCCGCGCCAGCGTAGCCGCGCGATACAGCGCGCCGGAGTCCGCGTGGTGAATCCCGAGTCGCTCTGCCACAAGCTTCGCGGTCGACGACTTCCCTGACGCCGCCGGCCCGTCAATCGCGATGACGAAGTGATGATCAGCGTGCGACACGCGCGAGATCGCTCCAGAAGCCGGGGTACGAAACGCTGACACAATCCCGATCATCGATCTCGATCTCATTCCCGTCAACCGCGCCGAGCACGCCGAACGCCATCGCGATGCGATGGTCGCCGTACGTCGTCACTTTGCCTTTCAGCGGCCGGTCGCTGCCATGAATCACGAATCCATCAGGAAGTTCACTGGCGTCCGCGCCAATCGCCTTCAGGTTCTGAACCACGGCCGCGATGCGGTCGCTTTCTTTGACGCGCAGTTCGGCGGCTCCCGTGACGCGCGTCTCGCCATGCGCGCGCGACGCGACGCAGGCGATGATCGGGAGTTCGTCGATGAGCGACGGCACCATCGTCGGATCGATCGTGATGCCGCGCAGCTGTCGCGCGCTCACGACAAGACGCGCGACGGGCTCGCCACCGTCGTCGTGGATGTCCTCGTACGCAATCAGCGCCCCCATGTCGGCGAGCATCTCGAATCCGCCGGTACGAGACGAGTTCACGCACACGTGATCGATCACGAGCGATCCGCCGGTCGACATCGCCGCGAGCGCGACGAAAAACGCCGCAGACGACGGATCGCCTGGGACGTCGGTGTCTGCCGTGTTGAGCGTGGCATTCGGGAGCAGCGTCACCACGTTGCCGTCTGAGCGAACGTCGACGCCGCGCGCGCGCAGCATCCGCTCGGTGTGATCGCGCGTCGAGGCGGGCTCGTGCACTTCGACGGGAACATCTGCGACAAGGCCGGCGAGCAGCACCGCGCTCTTCACCTGCGCGCTCGCCGTCTCGCTGAACCAGGTCGTGCCGGTGAGGAGACCGCCATGGACGGTCATCGGAAGCCCGTCGCCGGTTGCAAATGCGAACTTCGCGCCCATCGCCTCGAGCGGTTTCGCGACGCGCTTCATTGGACGCTTGCTCAGGCTGGCATCGCCGGTGACGCGCGAATCAAATGGAATCGCCGCGAGGATTCCGGACATCAGCCGCGCGGTGGTGCCGCTGTTGCCGCAGTCGAGATCGGTCGCGCTCTCGCGCAAACCGCGGAGGCCACCGCCTCGCACGGTGAACTCCGTTGCAACCACGCCGGGAATCGTCGCGCCAAGCGCGCGGAGAACGCCGGCGGTGGACTTCACATCTTCCGAACAGAGCAGACCGCGCACGCGCGATTCGCCTTTCCCAAGCGCGGCGAACATGAGCGCGCGATGCGAAATCGATTTGTCACCAGGCACGCGCAGCGAACCGTCAACGCGCATTATCGAAGCCAGCTTTCGAGAGCAGTCGCGAGATCTGTTTTCTCATCGCGGTACTTCACGATGACCGGAGTCTGGAGCGAGAGTCCTTCATCCGACGCCCATCCGCTCTTCACCGCGCGCGCACCCGGAACGACAACAGCGCCTGCCGGAATCTCCAGCGGTGAATCAGCGCCGGCGCGATACACTTTCTCGCGCACCAGATCATACACGGGCGTACCGCGTGTGAGTACGACGCCCGCGGCGAGTACAGCCTTCGCGCGAACCACCGTCCCTTCATACACACCGCAGTTCCCGCCGACGATCACATCGTCTTCAATAATCACGGGCGATGCGTTCACCGGCTCAAGCACTCCGCCGATCTGCGCCGCGGCACTGATATGACAGCGCGCGCCGATCTGCGCGCACGATCCCACCAGCGCGTGCGAATCGATCATCGTCCCTGCGCCGATGTACGACCCGACGTTCACGAACATCGGCGGCATGCAGACGACTCCGGGCGCGACATACGCGCCGCGGCGAATCGTCGATCCGCCCGGCACGATGCGCACGCCGCGATCCAATCCGAACCGCTGCGGCGGGATCGTGTCTTTATCGACAAACGAAAAACCGTCGCCGCCCGGCGAGAGATCGGCGAGCTTACCGAAACGAAACGCGACAAGAATCCCGCGCTTCACCCACGGCACCGCGTGCCAGGCGCCGTCTGCGCCGAGAACTCCCGAGCGGACCGTTCCGGCCTCGAGTGCTTCGAGCAGCTGATTTACGACGCGCGAGGTATCACGGGGCGTCTCCGAACCCGACGGCAGCGCGAAGATTTCGTCGACGCGTGCTTCGAGCGCCGCAACGCCAATTCCGGTCACGCTCATTTCGCGAGCGCTCCGGCTTCCACCAGACTCGCGCGCAGTTTCGCGTCGTGCTTTGAGTCCATCGGCACGAGCGGCAGACGCAGTTGGTTCTTCACGCGGCCCATCATCGCGAGCGCTGCCTTCACCGGAATCGGGTTCGATTCGCAGAACGCCGTGCCCATCAGAGCGTGCAGCTGCAAATGCAGCGCACGTGCCGCTTCCATGTTCCCCTCAAGCGCGCGACGGCACAGATCGGCCATCGGGCGCGGCGCAACGTTCGACACAACGGATACGACGCCCTGCCCGCCCGCCGCAATCACGCCGAGCGTGATCGCGTCGTCGCCGGAAAGGACGCTAAAATCCTTCGGCGCGTGACGGATGATCTCTGAAATCTGCGCAGGATTTCCAGACGCCTCTTTCACCGCGACGATATTTTTGTGCTCGGCCAACGCCAGCGTCGTTTCGGCTTCGATGTTGCTCGCCGTACGACCGGGCACGTTGTAGACCACAATCGGCAACGGTGATGCATCGGCCACCGCGCGGAAATGCGCGAGAATGCCGCGCTGCGGCGGCTTGCTGTACATCGGTGAGACGTGCAACAGATGTGTCGCACCGGTTGAACCCATCGCCTTCGACGTCTCGATCGCCACGCGCGTGTCGTTCCCGCCCGCGCCCGCAATCACCGGCACTCGGCCGCCCGCGCGCTCCACGCACAACTTCACCACCGTCAGCCGCTCCTCGAGCGACATCGTCGCCGCTTCGCCCGTGGAGCCCACTGGAACGAGTCCGTGGATTCCCTCGGCAATCTGCCACTCAACCAATTTTGCAAACGCGTCGGTATCGATCGCGCCTGTCGTGTCGAACGGTGTGGCGAGCGCCGTGAAGCAGCCTGTGAGCATGGAGTTTGTCGCCTGTGTCATTCGGAAGTTCCAGTAGTACCAAGCATGTGGTCGAACGTGAACACACCCTGTCTGCCGACAATCCAACGCGCTGCGGTCAGCGCACCCGTTGCGAACACACGGCGATCGCGCGCGACATGTTCCAGCGCGATCTGCTCGAATGCGCCGTCGAAAATCACCTTGTGCGTGCCTGGGACATTCCCAACACGGACACTCGTGATTGGCACCGGTTTTCCCGCGGCCTTTTCAGCGACATCGGCGAGCGCACGAGCCGTTCCCGACGGCGCGTCGACCTTCTGATTGTGATGCGTCTCGATGAGGTGCGCGTCAAAGCCGGCGTTCGCTTCCGCAACCAGGCGCGCCGCATTCGCAACGATCCGCGAGAACAGATGCACACCGATCGAAAAGTTCGGCGCCCAGAGCAGCGCTCCCTTCCTCGTGCGGATTTCTTCTTCCACTTCCGCGCGCGAGTTATCCCAGCCTGTGGTACCGCACACCACAGGGCATCCGGCGGCGAGACAACCGCGCACGTTGGCCGCCGCGAATTGCGGCGTGGTGAATTCGACGGCGACTTCGGCACCATCGAGCAGCGGCTTGGTGATCCCCTGCGGGAGAACCTGCTGCTCACCGAGGAGCGCGACGACTTCAAAACCGTACTGCGAGGCGAGCGATGCGATCGCCTGCCCCATCTTGCCGTCGCCGATCACGGCGAGTCGAAGCGTTTTTGAATTTGTCATTTCGCCGGCGCTCCGAAAAACGAGGCGTGAAGGCGGCGCATGACAGGCTTCAGCTCATCGCCATCGACAATCAGCGTGAGGTTGATGCCGCTCGCGCTCAGCGAGACCATATGCAGGCGAACATCGCCAAGCGCGACGAGCGCCTGCGCCATCGTTGGGCTGCTCTCGCCGAGTCCGGCGCCGACGATCGCGACAATCGCACGACCACGTTCAACGCCAACATCGCCGAACTCGCGCAGCTGTCCAACGACAGAATCGAGATGCTGATCGTCATCCACCGTCAGCGACACCGAAACTTCAGAAGTCGCCACGACGTCCACCGACGTGCGATTGCGCTCGAACACTTCAAAAATCGCCCGCAGCGCACCCGGTGTTGCGAGCATGCGCGGGCTGCGCACTTTCACAATCACGACGTTTGCCTTGCCCGCAATCGCGCGCACCGGAAGCCGCGGCGCATCGAAGGTGATGCGCGTTCCTTTGCCCGACGGGTTCAGCGAGTTGAACACGAACACGGGAATCCCGCGCCGCACCGCCGGTGCGATCGTATTCGGGTGCAGCACCTTCGCGCCGAAACTCGCGAGTTCCGCGGCTTCGTCGAATCGAATGTGCTCGATGAGCTTCGCACCATCTACAACGCGCGGATCGGCGGTCAGCATGCCATCGACGTCGGTCCAGATTTCGATCGCGTCGGCTTCGAGCGCCGCGCCGAGCAGCGATGCGCTGTAGTCGGACCCGCCACGGCCAAGCGTCGTCGTCACGCCGGTTGTCGTCTGGCCATAGTAGCCGCCAAGCACCGGCACCTTGCCGTCGCGCACGATCGGCGCGAGATGGTCGCGGCACGCCGCGGCGATCGAATCCGGCAGCGGCTCCGCGCGACCGAACGTTGCATCGGTGATCATCACGAGACGCGAATCGACGAACACGGCGTCGATCCCCGCGCGAACAAATGCGGCGGTAATAATCGGCGCCGAGAGCTGCTCGCCCATCGATGAGATTGCGTCGAGCGACCGTTCGGTCACATGACCGAGCACTGAGAGCGCTTCAGCAAGATGGGCGAGTTCGTCGAACATCACGCTCGTGTCAGCGGCTATCTCAAGCGCGGCAGCATCGTCGCCGAGCAGATCGGCAATGACCGCCATGTGCCGGTTGCGCAGTGCTTCGATCGCGGTGATAGCTGCGACGAGATGCCCAGTGGCGGCCTGTTCGGCGGCACCGAGCAGCGCATTCGTCGCGCCCGCGAGCGCGGAGACGACAACAACGGGCTGCTTGTCGACGCGGCCGCGGATGATGTCCGCAGTGCGACGAATCGCAGCCGCGTCCGCGACGGACGTTCCGCCGAACTTGCAGACGATCATCTGGAGATCACGCCGGTCTTCACGAGTACTTCTGCGTTGAGAATCGAACCGCCCGCCGCACCACGAATCGTATTGTGTCCCATCGCCACCATACGCAGCTGCATGATCGGGTCCTCGCGCACGCGGCCGACAGACACGGTCATGCCGCGGCCATCGTTCACATCGCGGCGCGGCTGCGGGCGGTCCTGTTCATCGCGGTAGCGCAGCGGAAGATCAGGCGCAGACGGCAGTCCGCGCACGGAAGCATCACCGCGCCATTCGCGAATCGCGGAGATCGCGGCGTCGACCGTTGGTTTCGTATTGAACGTCATCGAGAGACACACCGTGTGCCCATTCTCCACGGCAACGCGATTCGCGTGCGCGCTCACGACAAACGGTGCATCGTCGATTTTCGAGCCGGAAAGTTTGCCGAGCATCTTCTGCATTTCGCGCTCGATCTTCTGCTCTTCCTCGCCGCCGATGTACGGAATCACATTGCCGAGGATGTCCAGCGACGGCACGCCGGGGTAACCGGCCCCGGAAATCGCCTGCATCGTCGCGACGATCACCTGCTTGAGTCCGAACTTCTCGTGCAGCGGCGCCATCGCGAGCGCGGCGACAGTCGCGGCGCAGTTCGCATTCGTCACGATCGCGCCTGACCATCCACGGGCCGCGCGCTGCGCAGTGATCAATCCCAAGTGCGACGCGTTCACTTCTGGAATCACGAGCGGAACGTCCGCGGCCATGCGGAAGTTCTTTGCATTGCTGAGCACCACGCGACCCGCCTTCGCGAATGCGGGCTCGAGATCACCCGCTGCGGCGGCGTCGAGCGCGGAGAACACCACCGGCGACGTGACCTGCGCGGAGTCGCACGCTTTCACCGTGAGCGCGGCGACATCGGCGGGCATATTCCCTTCGATCCACCGTGTTGCTTCGGCATAACTCTTCCCCGCCGAACGCTCGCTCGCCGCAACTTCGGCCACATAAAACCAGGGATGCCCGTCGAGCAGGCGAATGAACGTCTGGCCGACGGCACCGGTGGCGCCGAGGATCGCTACGGGAATGCGTTCTGAACTTGTCATACGGGGAGTAGAGAGCGAACGAGCCGCTCGTAGTGATCGACACTGGCGCGAAGTTCGTCGACCGCAACGAACTCATCGGGCGTGTGTGCAACGTGAATGGATCCAGGTCCAAAGAGCAGCGGCGTGCCCCAATTGGTGAGCAGCGGAACGTCGGTCGCGAACGCGACTGGTTTCTGGTCGAACCCCGGCACGGTGTGAAAATGCATCGCAGGCGTGTACGCGCCGTATTCGACCTCGGCGCGACCATCGGCCCATTTGTCGATAACAGTTTTCACGGGCGCCGGATCGCCAACGAGACGAATCATCATTTCTGCTTCGGCGAGACCGGGAATGATGTTCGCTTCCGTGCCGCCGCGAATGAGGCCGATGTTGATTGTTGTCTCGCCGAGGATTTCGTCGCTCGGCATTTTCAGTGCCTGCAATTCCGGGAGCAGGCGGAGCATCGGCTCGATCGCTGATTCGCCGAGGTGCGGATATGCAGAGTGCGCTTCGCGGCCGCGGGTGCGCGCGATGAATCGCAGCGCGCCTTTGCTGCCGGAGGCGAGAATGCTTTCAGTCGGTTCGCCGTTGATCAGGAACTTGCTGGTGGCCGGGAGCTGATTTGCGATGCGCGCACCATCGGAGCCGCGCTCTTCGCCAACGACAAAAAGCAGATCGACTCTTTCTTCACCGGCCGTCGCGAGACGATCAGCGGCAACGAGCATCGCCGCGGCGATTCCTTTTGCATCGCACGCACCGCGTCCGAAAAGTTTGCCGGCTTCAGAGCGTGGCGCGACGTACGGTGGCACCGTATCGAGATGCGTCGAGAGCGTGACGCCCCCGCCCTTTCGCGAGGCCCAAACATTGCCACGGCCGGGCGTGACTTCTTGTACGGTGACATTCCAGCCGCGCGCGACGAGCCAACGCGCGACAAAGTCCACAGCGCGCCCTTCTTCGCGGGTGGTGGACGGGATGGCGAGGAGTTCAGCGGCGAGCGCTACGACGTCGACGGACATACGACAAAACTAGCCTACAGACGGCAAACTACGAAGCGGCAGCTTTGCGGCAACCGAGTGCCGCGTGGGGCTTTACGGGTTGAGCGGGCGCCCCATAGCATACCCCGCGGCGGTCGCCGCTACGCACACCAGGCAGCTGAGCACGACGTACAGCGTTGCCTTCCCCCATTCACCGCCGCGCATGAGGCCGAGGGTGTCGAGCGAGAATGAGGAGAACGTAGTGAACCCGCCGCAGAACCCGATCATCAGGGTGGCGCGTAGCGGCACTTCGGTCTGGCTGTTCATGAAGAACTTGGCGAGCACGCCGATCACGAGGCAGCCGACGACGTTTACGACGAAGGTGCCGATCGGGAACTCGAGGTGCAGCGCGCCCTGAACGGCGCGGCCGAGGAGGTAGCGCGCGATGCTGCCGATTGCGCCGCCGATGCCGATCAAGAGGATGATCATGCTGAGGTATCTAGCCGGGCCGCGCCGTCGCCGCCAGCTTTCGCGTCATGCCAAACCATCGAACCATGCGCTCAGTTATTGCAGCGGTCGCCGCCGCGACGATCATCGCGATTCCTGCATTCGCCCAGCAGGACACAACGATCACCATCCACGCCGCGCGCGCTCTCGACGGGCGCGGCGCCACGATCAACAACGCACTGATCACCGTCCGCGACGGCAAGATCGTCAGCATCGCACCCGCGAAAGCCGGCGCGCCGCGGGCGACCTACGAACTCGGCTCCGCCACCATCATGCCCGGGATGATCGACGCGCACGTCCATCCCGGCTGGTACGTCGATCGCACGGGCACCGTGCAGCACAGCCGCGTCACCGCGCACCTGACTGAAAGCGCGCTCGCTATGGAGGGGAATCTCTACGCCACGCTCATGGCAGGCGTGACCACCATCCAGAGCGTCGGCGGCCCGGAAGACTTCGATCTGCGCGACGCGACCGAACGGCACGTCGTTCCTGGTCCGCGCATTCTCACGTCGATGGGACAGATCAACAATCCGAAACTGACGCCGGATTCGCTGCGCGCTGTTGTGCGTGGCTACAAAGCCCAGGGGGCGGACCTGATCAAGCTGTTCGCATCGGCCGGACTCGGCAGCGGCGGCGCGCAGACACTCTCGGACGAGCAGATCCAGGCGATCTGCAGTGAAGCCACATCGCTCGGACTTCGCACTGTGGTTCACGCGATCAGCGCCGCGAGCGTGCGGGCATCGACGCTCGCCGGCTGCACCGAAATCGAACACGGGATGTTCGCCACACAGGCAGAACTCACGCTGATGGCGGAGCACGGCACGATCTACGATCCGCAGATCGGACTGGTGCTGCAGAACTACGCCGAGCACAACGACACGTACAAATTCACCGACGCTGCGATCAAGACACTCACCGATGCGATTCCCGTTGGCAACGCGATGTTCAAACTCGCGATCGCGACGCCCGGACTGAAAATCATTTTCGGTACGGACGCCGTCGCGCTCGCGCACGGACACAATGTGGAAGAGCTCGTGCACCGGGTTCACGATGGCGGACAGAAACCGATGGACGCGATTATATCAGCGACATCCGCGTGCGCGAACGCACTGAAACTCGGCGACCGGCTCGGATCGCTGACGCCGGGACTCGACGCGGATATCATCGCTGTTGCGGGCGATCCATCAAAGCAGATCGAAGCGCTCCGTAACGTCACGTTCGTGATGCGCACGGGCGTCGTGTACAAGGGGAGCAAATGAGCACGAAGCGTCGCGATTTTCTGAGCCTGCTTGGCGGCTCGTCGTTGCTTGCGGTCACTGGAACGTCGCTCGTTCCGCGCGCGGCGCTCGCGGCCGAGTCAGCGCACCCTGCCCCGCTCGACACCACGTTCGACATGAAGTGGGCCGAGCGCGTGACCGGAAAATTCCGCGCGGTGTTCGATTCGCCGGAACTCTCCGAGGGCGCGGGACTTTTCCGCGCGGTGCTCTGGTGCGACGAATACAAATCCGTCTACGGCACCGCGCGCACGGAGATGTCGCCCGTGCTCGTCGTTCGTCACGAGGGAATCGTGCTCGCGATGAACGACGAATATTGGAAGCGCTTCAAGGTTGGCAAAGAAGCGAAAATCAAAACGCCCGAGGGGAAGAAATGGGCGGAGGCGAATCCGGTCGGCGTCCCGACGCCCGGGACACCAGAAAAAATGGCGCGCTACAACATCGTGAACTTCATTGAAGACGGCGGAACCGTGCTCGCGTGCAATCTTGCGTTTGGCGAAGTCGTCGGCCGCTTCATGAAAGAGGACAAGCTCGACAACGCGGCTGCGCGGCAGCGCGCGATCGAGCATTTGATCCCGGGCGTGGTGCTGCAGCCGTCAGGCGTGTTCGCCGTGCTCCGCGCGCAGGAAGCCGGCTGCCGCTACATCATCGCGAGCTGAGCGCGTCCTATTGCAAATGCACCGCTACGGTGAATTTGAGATTCCGGAGGACGGGAAAATCAAAATCGAAACGTTCAATCGTACCGAATCGCTTCCATCCGGTCTTGTTCACCAATGACAATGCAGGGGCGTTCAGCTCGTTGATGTGAGCAAAGAGCGTGGTGATCCCGGCCTGGCGCGCCTCGTCAAACATCGCGAATGCAAAACGCGAGGCAACCCCTTTCATTCGCGCCGATGAAAATGTCCACATTTTCTCTTGATACGCCATAGAGGGCGCGAGCGGCGGGTACATGTTGCCCCATAGCGATCGGGCGCGCAGCGCCATCGTGTCCGTCGCGCTCAGCTGCCACTGAAAGGCGCGAGGCTGGCCATCTTCGAGCCAGACGAAACCGTTGCGCACGCCGAAGTCCCAAAATTCGATTCCGCTGGCGAACGCCTCTTCGGCGTAGTCCGGATGTGTACGCAGCGCGGCAAGGACGGGCTCGCTGACGGCAGTCAGTCGAATCTCCGCGTCCGGAAGCGGGGCATCTGCGGGGTTGAGCCGGAACCGTACCCAGCGCTGTAAGCTGACTCGCGGCGTGATCTGGCTGAGCCACGTGAGCATCCGGTACAGCATCGCCCACCAGAAAGCATCGCCGCGCCAACAGTTGCGCCGCACGCACACCCATTCGATAGCTGCGCACGGACGGGCATCCGCGCGCGGGTTCTGCTCCATCCGGCCGCACCTCGATCCCTGACTGTGACCTCAATCAAACCACGTATCAGTCTAGACGTCGAATGCCGGGACCGGGAGTCGAACCCGGATGGGGTTGCCCCCGAGGGATTTTAAGTCCCTTGCGTCTAGCCACTTTCGCCATCCCGGCGTCTGGAAGCTAAGGACAGCGGATGGCAGTCGGCAGACGGCGGCTGGGAAAAAGAAGACGGCGGACGGCAGATTCAACATCTGTCGCCCGCCGTCCACCGTCTGTCATCTCTAAACACGAGCGGGAAACGGGACTCGAACCCGCGACCCCAACCTTGGCAAGGTTGTGCTCTACCAACTGAGCTATTCCCGCAACACCCCAAAGATAGAAAGCTGGTACGGTTCCTACAACTGCTAGGGACGAGCGAAGCATGAGGGGCAATTGGGGATGGAGCGAAGAGCGAGGGCCCGTGCCGCCTCGCCCCTCGCCAAGTCGCCCCTCATGCTTCGCTCGTCCCTGTAGCTCCCATCGCCCCTCGCTGTTACGGCCGAAGTCCGTGAGCGTGGACCGTGTACCACGCCACATACGCCACCAGCCCCGATAGCGCCGCATCCCCTCCATTCCCGGTCGCCCTGCCGTCCGCATCCACGAACTCGGCGGCCAATCCATGATCCAATGGCGCCCGCCGCAGCCACTCGAGAACCGCCGACGCATCGGGCCCAAAGAGCCGCGCGAGCTGCGCAGTTAGATAATGCGGCTCGCCGGAGGCCTTCTTAGCCGTGCGACGGTAGACCGAGTCAATCCGCTCCACGGTTTCATAGAGCGGCAGCCAGAGCGCGGACGCGACGGGGTCGTCTTCTCGTGAGACACCGCCGGCGAGATCGGTCGCCGCAACGAAGACACTCTTGCCTGCTTCATCGGTCGTGAAGTGGCGGCGAATCGCGGCACGAACCGCCTCGGGATCGGGGAGCTCCTTCGCCTCTTCTTCGTCGATCGTCCGTTTCAGACAATCGAGCGCATACGCTACCACCGCGTTCCCGTGCAGCGTGAACGGATACGCCACCGGCGTGCCCGACAGCGTGACCTCGGTGTGATACAGCGGATGCGTTTTATCACGCCGCGCGTTGAGATCGTCGGACGACAGGTACAGCGTGTCCGCGAGAATCGCTTCTTCAACGATTTGATCGTCGCCCGTATCACGGATGTACCGGTCAGTTGCGATCGCATACGCCGACGCGCCCTCGAGCGTGAAGCCCGGCTCGAATAGCGTGCCGTCGAAGTAGTGCACGCCGCGCCCCGGCGCGTATCCATGAATTTCGCACATGCGCAGGATGAGCTCGCGCGCGAGCGGCGGATCGGCGAGCTGCACGGCGGGAATCGTCCACGCCAGCGCGTCCCAATCGCGAATCGTCACGCCGCGTGCGCACCAGGGCGCGCGACTGCGCACGAGATAGTAGTGCGCGTCATCGAGCGCGCGGGCGACACCATAGAAATACGCAAAGAGCAGATGACGGTTGATCAGCCCGTCGAGCGACTCCATTCCTGTGGTCTGCTCGAGCGAACGAATCGCATCGCGAGTGGCGGTGAGCAGCGCGCGCCATCCGCGGCGGCGCAGCACGCCAACGGTCGCAACTGCGCCATCACGCTCGGGCCCCGCGCCGATATAAAACGCGGTTTCAATGCGCCCCTTGGCGGGGACCGTAAAGCGGCACCGCACCGCGTACGACGGCGCACGATGGTTCGCCGCGTCGCCGTCCAATACGGTGACCTCACTCTCGCCGTCCGCCGCGATCGCGAGTGCGACATGACCCGGCGGCTCGGCGCCGTCCAAAACCACCACGTCGCCAACCTTCGACACGCGATGCACATCAGACGCAGGGCGCGGTGTGCGCACACGCAGCTGCCGGTGCCCAAGCGTCCCCTCCAGCGCGAGCACGATCTCCTTCGGCTCCGTACCGCGATTCTCGACCGTGAGCGCGTACACCGCGCCGGCGATATCAGCATCGCGACCAAAGGGCGCGAACACAGTGCCCCGCACCACCAGCGCGCCCGGGTTCGCCGTGAAGGTCGGCAACCAGTGGAGCGCGCGCTCCCAAACCATCCCTTCAACCGCGAGGGCGACCGGGCGACCGTCGATTTCAATCGTCGGCCGCGCGAGCGCCGCGTGGGTCCCGCCCAGAAAATCTTCGTGCCCCGCGAACTCCACCGCCGAGCGCGCTCCGCGGTGCAAAACGCCGAGCGCGTGGATCGCGGCGTCGGCGGGGTGCACGCAGGGGATCGAAAGCCAGTGGTTCCCGGTGATCTGCCAGGGAACCGCGGGGAGGGCGTCGTGTGTCAGGGAGTGGGATTCCACGTTATCTTGCCGCGTGTCGATGCAAACTCAAAGTAAAAATAGCCGACTGCGTGCGGCCCTGCTCGTTCCAGCATTTCTGGTGGCGGGCGCGCTCCTGCTTCCTTGCGCGCTCCGCGCCCAGGCCGTCACCGGCGTGGGCGACGATGCGACCATGCCGAAACGCGGCGAGCTCCGCTTCACGCTCGGCTCGATCTGGAACAGCTGGTACGAGCGTTACGGCCAGGGGACGCCGGGCCGCGCGAACGGAACGCTCGAGCCTCTCGGGATCAACTTCAATTTCGACACGATCGGCGTCGCGCAGCTTGAAAACCTCGGCGCGGTTCAGACGAGCATCCGCTCGCTGGCGGGGTTGCCGGGATTCACGGCATCGCTCGGCGCGTCGAAGTTACAGCTGCATGACGACGTGCAGACAACGCCGCTCGCGTTTGAGGTTGGCGTAGCAAAGCGCGTGTCGCTGAGCGTGATGGTGCCGTTCGTGACGGCGACTTCGCATGTGAACTTTTTAATGAACCCGACAGGCTTGGAGCCGACGCTCGGGTTCAACCCGACGCTGTTCGCATCGGCGGTCGTTGGGACAGACGCGGCATTTCTCGCGCAGTTCGACAGCGCGTCGGCGCAGCTGACTCGCTCGATCGCGGCGTGCGCGGCGAGCCCGTCGACGCCGGGGTGCGCGTCGATCAATGCGAATCCGACTGCAGCGCGCGCGCTGATCACGAACGCGAACGGATTCGCGTCCGGTCTCGCCAAGGTGTACGGCGGACGCAACGGCGCGACGGGAATGTTGTTCGTGCCGATTGAAGGAACCAACGCGCAGACCGCGATTGAAGCCCGGGTCGCCGCGTACAAGGCGCAGTACGCCGCGTATGGAACTACTGCGATCACGGGCGCGGGACCGATTGGCGCGCAGGCGCCGCTCACTGCGGCCGGGTTCAACACGGTGCTCACCGACTCGACGTTTGGAATCAACGCGAAGCCGCTCGCGACTTCGGTGATGCACGGGATCGGAAATATCGAACTCGGTGCGAAGGTCAATCTGTTCGATTCATTCCACGGGAACGACAGCGCGCGTTTTGCGCCCAAGGGATTCAACTGGCGTCAGTCGTTCGGCGGGGTTTTCCGGCTCGGCACGAGCACGATTCCAGGAGCGGGAGACCTTACAGGGATCGGCACGGGCGACCATCAGAGCAGCATTGAGTTCCGCACGTTCACCGATCTCTTGTATGGGCGACACTTTTGGCTGTCGATCGTCGCGGGATATACATCGCAGCTGGCGGATCAGATCGCGGTACGGCTTCCGGATACGCCGACCCAGACAATTCTCGCGTCGTACCGGCAGGACACGGTGCAGCGGAAGATGGGCGACATCGTGGATATCCAGATCAATCCGCGCTGGACGGTCAATGATTACCTGCTGATCTCAGGCCAGTATTATTACCGCCACAAAGCGGCGGATTCGTATACGGGGTTTCTGAGTACGGCAGATTTGAATCAGAACATCGACCGGATCGATGCATCGGTGCTCGGACTGTATACAGAGATGAGCGAGAGCCGGATGGGGATTGGCGCGACGTACTCAACTGTTGCGACTGTCGCGCGGCTCAAGGCGGGGCTTCCGTTTGATATCTCGTATTTCCATTACGAGACGACGCTGGGGTCGCTTGGTCGGGTGCCGAAGATTTCCGTCGATCAGGTTACCGTGCGGGTGTACCGGCGCTTGTTCGGACGGTGACCCGCTGCGAGCAGTTCGGCGGCATGTTCCCGCGAAACTTTGCTCTCTGAATCGCCGCCGAGCATCCGCGCGATCTCGCGGACTCGCGGATCGTTCTCGACCAAGCTGATATCCGCAGTGGTTACCCCGCCCTTCGCGCCTTTGCTCACGACAATGTGATGGTGAGCGCGCGCTGCGATCTGCGGGAGATGGGTGATCGCAAAAACCTGATGGTGCTCCGCCACGCGGCGCATGGAATCGCCAACCATCAGGCCGACCTTCCCGCCGATGCCGGCGTCGACTTCATCGAATATCAAAGTTGGGACATGATCCAGGCGCGCGAGAATTGTTTTCAGCGCGAGCATCACACGCGCGAGTTCACCGCCTGAAGCAACGCGGGACAGCGCACGCGCATCGTGCCCAACATTCAGCGCGACCCGATACTCAACATCTTCGGCGCCACTCGCAGCGATCTCCACGCGCGGCACGAGCGCGACGAGAAACTTTCCGTCGGGCATTCCCAGTTCGGGGAGCAGCGCCTCTACCGCTTTCGCGAGTTTCGTCGCGGCGGAGCGGCGCTTGGCGGTGAGCTTCGCTGCGGCGGCGTTCAACGCACTCTCCGCTGCCGCCACGCGCTCGTCGAGTCCGCGCAGATCGAGCGCTGCCGTGTCGAGCAGATCGAGTTCAGCGCGCGCAGTCCGGCCGGTTTCAATCGCAGCGGCAATCGACCCGCCGTATTTCTTGACCAACCGAAAAATCAGATCGCGCCGCCGCTCGACCACCTCCAGCCGCGCGGGATCGTTCTCAACACTCCGCGCATACGCGTCAGTCTCACGCGCGAGTTCTTCGAGCGCGTAGTAGGCTGCGTCGTACAGTGCCTGAAGCCGCTCGGTAGACGGATCGATCTTCTGGAGCGCCGAGAGCGCGCGCTGCAAATGGCCAACGCGCCGCACGACCGACTCGTCACCCGAATCGAGCGCATCGTTGATCTCGCCGGCGAGTGCACGCAGTTCCTCGCCGTGCGTCAGGCGGCGCGATTCATCGTCGAGCTTGGCGTCCTCGCCGTCTATCAACTTCGCCGCGCTGATTTCCTTCGCAACGTGCTGGAGATAATCGGCGCGTTGCTGCGCCTCGTCGCGTCGCGCGCGCAACGCCTTTACCGCACCGCGCGCAGCAGAAAGCTCACCGTGCGCGGCATCCACGCGCGCAGCCTCAGCCGCGCACTCACCGAACAGATCAAGAATCGCCCGCTGCGAGGCCTCATCCAGCAGCGCCTGCGCCTCGTGCTGTCCGTGCACGTTCACAAGCAGCCTGCCGACCTCCGCAAGCACCGTCGTAGTCACCGGCGAGCCGTTGATCCACGCCCGCGCCCGCGTACCCGCGGCCGCGACCTCGCGCTTCAGCACGAGCGTCCCACCGTCTGTATCGATCCCGCGCGCATCGAGCGCCGCGGAAAGTTCACGCGAATCGCTCACATCAAACACGCCCTCGACCGTCGCACGATCCGCACCGGTCCGCACGAGATCAGTCGCCGCCCGATCCCCCACGAGCAGCCCAAGCGCGCCAACGATGATCGACTTCCCCGCCCCAGTCTCACCGGTGAGCACATTAAATCCCGGCGCCAACGGCAACGTGACCGATTCGATAATCGCAAAATTTTTGATTCGCAGTTCGGTCAACACGGTAGGAAACCCCTCACCCCTAACTGATCTTCCCCCTCACCCCTCACCGATCTTCCCCCTCACCCCTCACTCGTCCCTCTCAGCCAACCCTCCCCACCCCAACTTCCGCCGCATCCGCCCAAAAAACGTAGTCCCCGTAAACCGAACGATTTTCGCCCTAAAATCCGAGCACCTGATCGTCAGCCCCTGATCTGTCCCCAAACTAGTGCCAACCTGCCCGTCGACCGTCACCAAAACCTCCTGCGGCGCATCAACCGGTTGCACGGTGATCACGGCGTCCGGCGGCAGGAGGATCGGCCGCACAGCGAGCGTGTGCGGCGAGACCGACGTGATGAGAATCGACTCGACCGTTGGTGCGACGATCGGTCCGCCGGCGGAAAGCGAATACGCCGTTGACCCGGTCGGCGTCGAAATCACGATGCCGTCGGCCGCGAGCGTGCCGAGTTCTTCGCGATTCACCGACACACGCAACCGGAGCACACGCGCAAACCCGCCCTTGTGCAGCACAAAATCATTCAGCGCGCGCATGCGGACCGGCGTGCTCCCCGCGCCAGTCGGACTCGCCTCGAGCATCATGCGCGAATCGTTCTGATACTGCCCCTTCGCGAGGCGCGGGAGCATCTTCGCGAAATCCTTTCCGCGGCAGCTCGTAAGAAATCCGAGCTTGCCGAGGTTCACGCCCATAATCGGTACGTCAGCGCCGTCTAGGAATCGCGCGGCGCGCAGCAGCGTGCCGTCGCCGCCGAGTGAGATCAGCGCGTCGAGTCCACCAGCATTGACCAGCGTGCTGCAGCCGGTCGCGCTCTGCTGAAGGTTCGGTTCACAGGAGAGCTCGAGCCCAAGGCGCGGTGCCTCGCTCGCGAGCATGGCAAGAATTTCCGGCAGTCCCTGGTAGCCCTGATGACCAATGACGCCGATTCGCATCAGCCCGCGACCGCTTCCGACTCATGCAGCGCGCGCACACGCTCGGCGATTCCCGCCGCGTCGAGCCCGCACGCCGCCAGCTGCCGCGCGCGCGACGCTGCGTAAATAATCCGATCGGGAACTCCGTGTGCGATCACGCGCACACCGGGATCCATCGTCGCGACGACGCTCGCCATGTACGCGCCGAATCCATTCACCACGGTGCCCTCTTCAACCACGAGCAGCTGACGATGATCGGCGACCACCGCAGCGAGCGTGAGCTCGTCGTAGGGCTTGAGATAGCGGCAGTTCACCACGGTGATCGAAAGCCCCTCTGCCGCGAGCATTTCTGCCGCGGCCATCGCCGGCAGCACCATCGTGCCCACCGCGAGAATGGCGACTTCTCCTGGCGTCCCCTGACGCAACACTTCCCACGTGCGATACGGCGTCGCGGCGATCTCGCTCATTGCCGGCGGCAGGTCGGGCGCGGCATCACGCGGATAGCGGAATGCGAACGGCCCGCTCTCATGCTCGACCGCAGCGCGCAGCAGCCCGAGCATTTCGCGGCCGTCCTTCGGCGCGGCAACAGTCATGTTCGGAATCGCGAGCATGTAGGCGATGTCATAGAGACCGGCGTGCGTCTCGCCATCTTCGCCCACCAATCCAGCGCGGTCCATGCAGAAAATCACAGGGAGCTGCTGGATCGCAACGTCGTGGATGATGCTGTCGTATGCGCGCTGCAAGAACGTCGAGTAGATCGCCGCAACGGGACGTATACCACGGGTCGCCATACCCGCGGCCATCGTAATCGCGTGCGCCTCAGCGATGCCAACGTCGAAGAACCGCGTCGGATGCGCCTTCGCCACCACCGATGTTCCCGTGCCGCTTGGCATCGCCGCGGTGAGCGCGACGACATCTTTCCGCTCGGTCATCAGCTCGGACAGGCCTTTGCCGAATACCGACGTGTAGTTCGCGTTCGCCGTCGACGTCTTGAGCTGCTTCCCTGTTGCGGGATCGTGCCCCGGCGGAAGCGCGTGCCACTTCTCGATGTGCTCGCCGGCGGGAAATCCTTTTCCCTTCTGCGTGATCACATGGACCAGGCGAGGGCCTTTGAACTCGCGAACGGCTTTGAACGTTTCGTTCAGCGTCTTGATGTCGTGGCCGTCGATCGGGCCGAAGTAACGGAAGCCGAGCTCTTCGAAGAGCACACCGGGCGTGAGGAATGCCTTCACGCTCTCTTCCCACTTTTTCAGAATCTTCGACGCGTTCAGCATTTCCGGCGCGTGACTCGCGACATCACCCACGGCGCTGCGGATGCGATTGTAGATCGGATTGCGCTGAACCGACGTGAGATATTTGTGCATCGCGCCCACGTTCGGTGCGATCGACATCTCGTTGTCGTTGAGCACGACAATAAAATCACGGCCTGATGCGCCGGCGTTGTTCAGCCCTTCATACGCAAGGCCACTGCCGAGCGAACCATCGCCGATCACGGCGACGACGCTGAAGCTTTCGCCGTTGAGATCGCGAGCGACCGCCATACCGTATGCGGCGGAAATAGATGTGGCGGCGTGACCCGCACCAAACGTGTCGTACTCGCTTTCAGAGCGCTTCAGAAAACCGGAGAGCCCGTCTTCCTGCCGCAGCGTGTTCATGCGCGCCGCGCGGCCGGTGAGAACTTTGTGTGGATACCCCTGATGGCCGACATCCCACACGAGCTGATCGCGCGGCGTATCGAAGCAGTTGTGCAGTGCAATCGTGAGTTCAACGACGCCGAGTCCGGCGCCGATATGGCCGCCGGTCTTGGAGCATGAGTCGATCAGAAAGGCACGGACGTCCTCGGCGAGCACGCGCATCTCGTCGTTCGAGAGCGCGCGGATATCGGCCGGGGACTGGATGCGATCGAGAATGGTCATCTGCTTGGGGAAAACAAGGGCAATTACACCTAAAAAACTAGAGCTATGGGAAGGCGCGACGTCAGACGACAGCTCTAAGTGGGAAGCTGACAGACAATTGCTTCATTACCGTCAGGAGCGGCGGTCGACGACGAATCTTGCCAGGGATTCCAGTTGCGGCGAGGCGATTCCGGCTTCGCGAAGAGCGAGACATGCATCGTCGCAGAGTTTCTCGGCGCGTGCCCGGGCCCCTGCTAGGCCCAACAGGGCCGGATAGGTGCTCTTCTTGAGCTCGGCATCCCGCCCGGCCGTCTTGCCGAGTTCATCCGTGGTCGATGTGACGTCGAGCACATCGTCGGCAATCTGAAAGGCGAGGCCGACTGCGGAGCCATACCGCTCGAACGCTCCCAAGGTTTCGTCGCTCGCGCGGGCAGCGAGGCCGCCAATCCGCACGGAGGCGCTGATTAGTGCGCCCGTTTTCATTCGGTGGACACGTTCGAGCTGCGGCAGCGTCAGTGGCGCGCCCTCGCCTTCGAGATCGAGCAACTGGCCGCCGATCATCCCGCCGGCGCCCGAGGCGCGCATCAGCTCGCGAACGATCGCGCCGGTTTGGCGATCGTCGAGTCCGAGCGCGCGCGCCGCGTCTGTCGCTGCGCGCGCGGCAAGCGGGACCATCGCCAGTCCCGCAGCAGTCGCCGCGGAAATTCCGTGCGCGCGATGCACCGTTGGCCTGCCGCGGCGCGTATCGTCGTCGTCCATGCAGGGGAGATCGTCGTGCACGAGCGAATAGGCGTGGACGACTTCCACCGCTGCGCCGAGCGCGCTCGCGTCACCCGTGCCACCGGCTGCGCGGTATGCGGCGAGCAGAAGGATCGCGCGCAGGCGCTTCCCTTCTCCGAGCATCGAGTAGCTCACCGCGTCGGCCACCGGCCCGTTCATCGAGCACAGATATGTCGACGCGAACGTCGCGAGTGCGGCGTCGACTACGGCGCGCTCAGCCGAGAACGTCAGCTTGGGCGCGCTGGCGCCATCGTCAGCCGCGATCATCCGTGTCTACGGTCTCGAATACGCCATCGGCCTTCTCGACCAGCTTGGCGACGCGCCCTTCGGCTTTCGTGAGCTCCGCGCTCGCCGCCTTGAGCTTCGCGATCCCTTCCTCAAACAGCGTCAGCGCCTGTTCGAGCGAGAGATCGTCGCGAACGAGGCTCGTCGCGATCTGCTCGAGGCGCTCGAGATTTTCTTCGAATGTCATGCGGCACCTTTGCGGGCAGGTTTTGCTGCGGGCCTGACAATCACATCATCTGCAGTGGCGTGGACACGACCGTCACGCATCTCCATCGCGAAGTGCATTCCAGGCTTGAACTGTGCGGCGCTCGGCAGCGCGCCGCCTTTTTCGTTCAGCGCCACGGCATAGCCTCGCGCGAGCGTCGCGAGCGGGCTCAACGTTTCGAGGCGCGCTGCAAGCTGCTGCACACGCGAGCGGCGGCGTTCGACGCTTCGCAGCGAGCGGACGCCGAGATCGCGCGAAATCTGCCGCAGCGTAAAACCCGCATCACGCACGCGCAGTTCGGCAGCAGCACGGATGGAATCACCGAGCCCGCGAATCCCGGCGACAATATCGTCGAGGACCGGAACCGCAGCCTCAGCGGCCGCGCTCGGCGTGGCCGCGCGAAAGTCTGCGACGAGATCGGCGATGGTAAAATCCACTTCGTGCCCAACGGCGCTAATCGTTGGAATCGGTGAAGCGGCAATCGCGCGAGCGACACGCTCGTCGTTGAACGCCCACAAATCTTCGCGAGATCCACCGCCGCGTCCGACGATCACGACATCGGCATCATTCCATCGGGCGAGCCGGTCGAGCGCGGCCACGAGTGAATCCGGCGCCGTTTCACCCTGCACCGCCGCGGCAATGACAATGATCTCGACGCCCGGATTGCGACGCTGAATGACAGAGATGATGTCGTGCAGCGCCGCGCCATCGGGGCTGGTGATCACCGCAACGCGCCGCGGAAAACGCGGCAGCGCGCGCTTGCGCGAAGGATCGAGCAGGCCGTCTTTCTCGAGCGCAGCTTTGGTTTTCTCGTACGCCTTGCGCCAGAGTCCTTCGCCTTCGGCTTCCATCGCGCGGACCATGAACTGCATCTGCCCGCGCGCGGCGTAGACGCCGAGCTGGCCATGCGCCATCACTGCCATCCCTTCGTCGGGCGGCGCGGGAATGCGTTTGGTATCGCGCGACCAGACGACGCACGAGAGCTGCGCCGTGGCGTCGCGCAACGAGAAATACCAATGGCCGTTGCGATGCGCGGTGAAGTTGCTCACTTCGCCCTTGATCCAGATCGGCGGGAATGCACCCTCGAGCACTTCCTTCGCCGCGTTCGTCAGCTGGGCGATGGTCAGCGCCTCTTCGGGCGAGCCGCCGGGCGCCTTCATGCGTCCCTCATGCGGTCTCGTTCAAATCGGCAGGTTCGCGCCGGACATTTCCGCCGCGCGCACGGTGTTCCTGAGCAGCATCGCGATCGTCATGCGGCCAACACCGCCGGGCACAGGCGTGATGAACGACGCCACTTCCATCGCGCTGTCGAAGTGGACATCGCCTCTCAGCCGGAATCCTGTTTTCTTGGTCGCGTCGTCGACGCGATTTACGCCAACGTCGATCACCACAGCGCCGGGTTTGATCATGTCGCCCGTGATGAACTCGGGCTTCCCGATCGCGGCGATGAGGAGATCAGCCTGCCTCGTATGCGCGGCGAGATCGCGCGTGCGGCTATGGCAGACGGTCACGGTGCAATCGGCGTGCGGCCCCGGCTGGATCATCAGGCTCGCCATCGCCTTGCCGACGATGTTCGAGCGGCCGACGATCACACAGTCCATCCCCGCCGTCTTGATGCCGTACGCCTCGAGCAGCACCTGCACTCCCGCTGGTGTGCACGGTGCGAATGCGTCGCGGTCGCCAATGAGCACTTTGCCGACGTTGATCGGATGAAAGCCGTCGACGTCCTTTTCCGGCGCGATTCGCCGGATGACGGTCTGCGGATCGATCTGCTTCGGCATCGGGCTTTGCACGAGAATGCCATGAATCGCTGGGTCGGCATTCAGGCGATCGACCACGGCGAGCAGCTCCGCCTGCGTGGTGGTTGCCGGCAGGCGGATCGTCTCGCCGTTCATCCCAGCTGCATGGCACGCCTTTTCTTTCGCGCCAACGTACACCGCGCTCGCTGCGTCGTCGCCGACGAGCACGACGGTCAATCCGGGAACGACACCGTGCTTGGCGAGGGCCGCCGCCGAGATCGCCACATCCGCGAGAACTTTGCTCGCGACGGCCGCGCCGTCGATGATCTCAGCGGGCAATGTCCATCGCTCTCTTTTCGCGGATGGCGACAACTTTGATCTGACCCGGATACTGCAGCTCCGTCTCAACGCGGCGCGCGATTTCCTCGGTAAGCGACTGCATGCGCGCATCGTCCACGTCCTCGGGATTCACGATCACGCGAATCTCGCGACCGGCCTGAATCGCGAACACGCGATCGACTCCCTTGTAGCTCGAAGCAATCTTTTCCAATCCTTCCAGACGCTTCACGTATGTCTCGAACGCCTCTCTGCGAGCACCAGGACGTGATCCGCTGATTGCATCAGCCGCCTGAACGAGCACGCTGACTTCGCTCTCGTGCGGCACGTCGTCGTGGTGCGCGGCGATGCAGTTCACGACCATCGGGCTCTCGCCGTACTTGGTCGCGACTTCAACGCCGAGCTGGACGTGCGTTCCCTCGTGCTCGTGCGTGAGCACCTTGCCGATGTCGTGCAGCAGCGCGCCGCGGCGTGCCATCACCGGATCGAGACCGAGTTCTTCGGCCATGATCCCGGCGAGCCACGCAACTTCTTTCGAGTGCAGCAGGATGTTCTGGCCGTAGCTCGTGCGCCATTTCATGCGGCCAACAAGCTTCACGAGTTCGATGTGCAGCCCGTGCACATTCACTTCATACGCAGCCTGCTCGCCGGTCTCGATGATTCCGGCGTCGACTTCCTTGCGGGATTTCTCGACGACTTCTTCGATGCGGCCCGGATGAATGCGTCCGTCGGCAACGAGCTTCTCCAGTGCGAGTCGCGCAACTTCGCGGCGCACGGGATCGAAGCAGGAGACCACAACCGAATCCGGCGTGTCGTCGATAATGACGTCGACTCCGGTCGCGAGTTCGAACGCGCGAATGTTGCGTCCCTCGCGGCCGATGATGCGCCCCTTCATTTCGTCCTTCGGGAGCGCGACGGCGCTGACGGTGATTTCCGCCGTGTGATCGGCGGCAATGCGCTGCACTGCGAGCGCAACGATTTTCTTGGCCTCGCGATCGGCGTTGCGCTTGGCGGTCTCGCGGATCTCACGCAGGCGGTTGGCGGCATCGGCGTGCGCCTCTTCCTCCATGCGCCGGATCAGCTCGGCTTTCGCCTCCACGGCTGAGAGCCCAGCGAGCTGCTCGAGACGGCGGCGTTCCTCGCCGACCATTTTATCGAGCTCCTGCTGTTTCTCCTCGACGGACTTCTCTTTGCGCCCGAGATCGCTCGCGCGTTTGCCGACGTCTTTGTCGCGCGTTTCGACGAGCTCGAACTTTCGGTCGAGAACTCCTTCGCGCTCCTGGAGGCGTTTTTCTTCGTTCGCGACTTCCGCGCGACGGCGGCGGGCCTCGGCTTCCCACTCTTCGCGGGCGCGCATGGCCTCTTCCTTCCCGGCGAGCACCGACTGCTTGCGAAGGCCATCGGCCTCGCGCTCGGCGTCACCCAATATTCGTTTGACGAGTTGTTCGGCGGTGTCACCCGCCGCCTTCCGTGCCCGGACTTCTGTGTCCTTTCCGGTACGTCTGCCAACAACAAAGGCGACCGTTGAGCCGGCGACACCAAGCACGCCGAGCGCGATCGCCACCCATGCAAGTGGATTCATTGTCCGTATGCTCCAATACAGCGACACCTCGCGCGAATTGCGCGTGCGCTGCGATTCATGAAGACCGCACGGGAACATGCGAACAGCGGCGAAGCACCAGGGAGGTTCGACCGGCCGGTCGGGCGCCGTCGAAGGGCGCTGAACGGGTCGGGCTAACTACCGAGGCCGCTTGTACCTACGTGCTCGCGGCTCCACGTGAAAAGAAGGTACGGCGACGGCAACAAAAAGGCAACGAGAACGTGCCATTTTCGATGGCGCAAAAGCGATGGCGCGAGACGTGCATCTATGTGTTTTGAACAGTTCCATTCGCGACCCGCATGTCTTATTCTTTGACAGGGCATATGCCACTAGTGGCCGATTTGACCGCCATCGTTCTTCAGTCAGGATGCACCGTATGACCGCCACTCCCGAAGATTCAGCGGAGACGCGCCACTCGTCCTCGTCATCGATGATGAAGAGGCGGTGCGCAGCGTGATTGGCCGGCTTCTCTCGCGGCAAGGCTATCGCGTGTTACTCGCGTCGAGCGGCCAAGAAGGGATCAAGCTTTTCGAGGACCACGCGAAAGAAATTCGTCTGGTGGTGCTCGACTGGCATCTGCCCGGGGTTCCGGGTGAGCGCACGTTCGACGAGCTGCTCGCGCGAGAGCCGAAGTTGAGGGTGGTGCTGGTCACGGGGGATCATGACGCTGACCTAGGGGCGAATGCGCGGCAGTACTTGGCGTGCATGTTGCTCAAGCCGTTTACTACGGCCGAACTTATGCTCGCGGTCAACGCCGTTCTCTCGGCATAGTGTAAAGCGAGTTAACTGTTTTCTGTGCGTCGGTTAACCAAGGTAAAGAAATCAGCCCTGGCGTGAGCGCGGTCGACGCAGCTCGGTGCCAGGGCTGATTATTTAACCTTTGTTAACCGACCAACAGAAAACAGTTCACTTCTGTCGAGCCTCTATGCCGTGGCGCGCCAGCTACTCCGCCTTCCCGACCGCCCGCTTCGCAGGCGGCAGCCACCGTTTCAACTCGCCACTGAGGCCATCCATCGCCTCCGCCATCTCAACATTTCCGGCGCGTTCGCGGAATAGCTCGTCAGTTATAGACAGCGCCGCGAGTATCGCCGCCTTGTGCGATTCGACAACTGCCGCGCTCCCCATTACTTCGCGAATCGCTTTGTCGACATAAGCCGCGACTGCGCGCGTGTGCTCCGGCGGAGTATCGCTCTTGAGCGTGTACTCTTCGCCGAAGATCGTGACGCGCGTGCTGTACTTTGCGCTCATCTCGCTTCTCCGTTGTGCTGCTGACGCAAGAAGCGCACGCGGTCGAGCATTTTCCGCGTGCGGTCGGCGGCGGCATTGACGCGCTGACGGAGTTTCGCGTTTTCTGTCTCGAGCTGCGCCACACGTTCCTCGGCGTGCACATCACCGCCGCCGCCCTTGGTGGCGATTCCTTTCAACCGCGCTTCGGCAGCTTGTGCGCGTTTGCGGAATGTCGAGAGTTCCTCGCCCAAGTTGCGGACGAGCGCTTCGAGTTCTTTGAACGCTTTCGCGTCAGGCCGTACGGGGGACGACACCGAGATCTTTCTCCAGCGCTTTGAGCAACTGAGAACGACGACCGTCGATCTCCTTATCGCGTAGAGTGCGCTCCGGATGGCGGAAGGTCAACCGCCAGGCGAGTGAGCGGGTGCCTTCGGCAATGCCGGCGCCGCGGAATTCGTCGAAGAGCACGAGGCTTTCGAGCATGTCACCGCTCTCCTGACGGATAAACCTTTCGACATCTCTCGATGACGTTTCATTCGGCACTATCAGGGCGAGGTCAAACTCTGCCGCAGGCGTCGTTGGCAGAGCCGCGACTTTCATGAACTGCCGAGGCACGCTTTCGTCGAGCCGGGCATAGTCATGGCTCCGCGGCGGTGCCGCAGGTGCTGCCGACAGGACGTCGAGCGTGATTTCTACGCCGAACGCCGGCGACGCCCACACAGGCGCATCGAGCGCGACAACACGCACCGATCCGAGCTGGAGCACCGTCATCGAATAGATCTCGTCGTGGCTCCCATCGTCCTGCTCGGGGCCGACCTCAGGCCCTGTCTCATCGGAGATGATGCACACCTGCCAAAGTTCGCCATCGGAACCTGGCACGAATGCGATGTCCTCCCCCGGAAACCCCGCGCGCGCGATCAAATCGGCTAGCGCCTTCGCGTCCCACGCATCGAATACGGGCGGTTTTGGCTCCGTGAAATGCGGCGGCCGCCGCGCGCCCATCACGAGCGCAGCGGCGCGAACTTCTTCCCGACCCGGCGTGAACACAGATCCGATCTCAAACAGCCGCACATTTCCCTCGTGCTGATTGAGATTGGACTCCGCGCGCCGCGCGAGTGTGTCGAGCACGGACTTCCGGAAATACGGCTCATCCTCGGCCAGCGGATTCGCAACGCGAGCTAGGATGGTCCCATCGCCCTTCGTGAACGGCATCGGTCGCGCTTCCGAGAGTCCGGCCGCAACGAGCGCATCACGCACGCGGCGCGAAGCGAGATGCAACGGATGGTCCGGCACCGTGCCGAGCCGATACGGACGCAGTTCATCAGGCAGCTTGTTGTAACCGCGAAGCCGCGCGACTTCTTCCACGAGGTCGACTTCATGCAGCACATCGTGACGCCACGTCGGCGGCGTAACGGAGTACGCGCGATCCGCGCCGGGTTCGAGGACGAACCCGACCGACGACAACAGTCGCTCGATCTCTTCCTCTTCAACGTGCACCCCGAGCAGCTGATCAACGCGCTTCGGCCGCAAACGCACTGACGCCGGCGCCGGTGGCGCGTCGCCTACATCGATCAGCGACTCGATCGTTCCGCCGGCCACCGATACAATCAGTCGCGCAGCAAGCTCCGCGATCTCCGCTGTCGCGCCGCCATCCACACCGCGCTCAAATCGATAGCTCGCATCTGTCGTAAGTCCGAGCGCCTTGCGAACTTTGCGAACGTCGCGCGGATTGAAGTACGCGACTTCGAGCAGAATGTCGGTCGTCGCCTCGGTGACTTCGCTCGCCTGCCCGCCCATCACACCAGCGAGCGCGGTCGCGTTCTCACCGTCCGCAATGATCGTCATCCACGGCTCGAGTTTTCGCGTGACGCCATCGAGCGTGACGAGCGATTCACCGGCCCTCGCTTTGCGGACGACGATCGACTTCTTCGCGAGCTTCGCGAGATCGAACGCGTGCACGGGCTGACCGAGACCATGCAGCACATAATTCGTGGCATCGACCACGTTACTGATCGACCGACTGCTGACTGATTCAACGCGTGCCTTCAACCACGCGGGGCTCTCGCCGACTTTCACGCCGCGGATCACCACCGCGATGTAACGTGGCGCGCCTGCGGTATCCTCGACTGTTACTGAAACGCCCTTTTCAACAGCACTTTTGCCGCTGGTAACCGCGGATGGAAACGGTGCGGTACCCGCGAGTTCCCGTGGCGTCGTTAGTTCCACTCCGGTCAACGCGCTCAACTCGCGCGCCATTCCGCGATGCGAGAGTAAGTCGGGACGGTTCGGCAATACATCGAGATCGAGCTGCGTATCGCCAATCGGCATCGCGCTCAGCAGCGGCGTTCCCGGCGGCACGTCAACTGTCAGTGCGAGAATACCGTCGTGATCTTCGCCGAGCCCGAGTTCGCGCGCCGAGCAGAGCATCCCGTTGGAGGTGAATCCACGGATCTTGCGTTTCTCGATCGTGAGACCGGCGGGCATCACCGTGCCGGTGCGCGCGAACGGATAGAGCGCGCCTGCAGTGACATTCGGCGCGCCGCAGACGACCTCAAGCAGTGCGCCGGAGCCATCGTCGACCTTATTGAACGAGAGCTTCGTCTCCGGAATCTTCTCCGTCGCGATCACGCGCGCGACAACAAAGGGCACCAAGTCCGCGCGAAGCGGAGCGATGCCGTCGAGCGTGACGGTGTGATCAGAGAGCAGTTCGCCCGCCGCCTGCGGCGTGAGCGAGTGCGGGACGAATGCGCGGAGCCACTCATGCGAGACTTTCATCAGCGGCTCACTTCGCGAACTGCTGGAGAAAGCGCATGTCGGAATCGAACATCACGCGGCAATCAGGAATGCCGTAGCGTGACTGTGCGATACGACCCGGGCCCATGCCGAATGCCCAGCCCGTGTACTTCTCGCTGTCCACGCCGGCACTCTCCAACACCGAAGGATGCACCAATCCGCAGCCCATGATCTCCACCCAGCGCAGCCCACGGCCATCGCCGAGGTCGACTTCGACGTCGACTTCAGCAGAAGGCTCCGTGAACGGAAAGAACGACGGCCTGAAGCGCGTGCGCTTCGACGCGCCGTAAAAACGCTTCGCGAAATGCGTCAGCGTCGCCTTCAAATCAGCAAACGAGATTCCCTCGTCCACCGCGAGCCCTTCGATTTGCGCGAACATCGGCGAATGCGTCGCGTCGAAAAAATCTCGGCGATACACATTGCCCGGTGCGAGAATCCGCACCGGCGGCGGATATTTCTGGAGCGTGCGGATCTGCACCGGCGATGTGTGCGTGCGGAGCAGTCCACCGCCCTCGAGATAGAGCGTGTCGTGCAGCTCCATCGCGGGATGATCGGCGGGAAAGTTCAGCGCCTGGAAGTTGTACCACTCCGTCTCAGCTTCCGGACCGAGCGCGATTGAGAAACCGAGTTCGCGAAAAATTCCGCTGATCTCGTCGATCACCAGTGACACTGGGTGTACCGAGCCGCGCCATGATTCGCGCGCCGGCATGGTGGGGTCACTGAGCGAAATCGTTTTGGCAGCGCCCGCGAGTTCTGCGCGGCGTTTCTCGAGCAACTCTTCAATCGCGACTTTTGTTGCGTTGGCGAGCTGTCCGGCCGCGCGGCGGTCTTCTTTCGGCAGCGATCCGAGCGCACTCATGATGTCCGTGAGACGGCCGCTGGTGCGGCCGACGAGTGCATTGCGCAAATCGCCCCACGCGCCGAGGTCGGCGACAGCCGCGATTAACGCGGGGGCGTCGGCGGCAAGGGCGCTACAGGTCGAATGGAATTCTTCGAGGGTCATTTATTGGACGGCAGACGGCGGATGGCAGACGGCGGCTGGGATGTTAGACGGCGGACGGCGGATCAGGCGATAACCGCCGTCTGTCGTCCGCCGTCCCAACTGCCGTCCGTCGTCTGCCGCCTGTCGTCCTTTATGCTGCGGCCAGCGCCGACTTAGCCTTCGCTACCAATTCCGAGAATGCATCAGCGTCCACGATCGCGAGATCGGAAAGAATCTTGCGGTCGATTTCGATCCCAGCCTTGCTCAGGCCATGCATCAGTGCGCTGTACGTCATCTCGTGCTGATGCGCCGCGGCGTTGATGCGGAGAATCCAGAGCTTACGGAACTCGCGCTTCTTGTTCTTACGATCCCGGTACGCGTAGACCCAACCGCGTTCGACGGTTTCTTTTGCTGCTTTCCAGAGCTTGCTGCGGCCGCCGAAATTTCCGCGGGCCGCCTTCATGATCTGCTTCTTGCGCTTCAGTCGCGCGACATTCGATCGTACGCGTGGCATGTGTTGGTCTCCTTAGGCCTGAAGCAGGCGCTTGATGCGCTGCGAATCACCCGTCGTCTTCACCGTCGTCGGACGGCGGAGCTGGCGTTTCCGCTTCGAGGTCTTCTTGGTAAGAATGTGGCTCTTGTAAGCCTTCATGCGGCGCACTTTCCCCTTGGACGTAACGGAGAAACGCTTCTTCGCGCCCTTGTGAGTTTTCATCTTCGGCATATCAATCTCGTCTTATTTCGGCGTTAGGATCATCGTCAGAGCCTTCCCTTCAAGGCGGGCGTCGGTCTCGATCTTCGAAACGTCTGCCAGCGCCACTGCAACCCGCTGAACCACTGCTCGCCCGAGCTCCGGATGCGCGATCTGCCGCCCGCGGAACATCAGCGTGACTTTCACTTTGTTACCGTCCTGGAGAAACTCGCGCGCGTGCCGCGTTTTCGTATCGAAGTCGTGCGTTTCGATTCCCGGCCGGTACTTCACTTCTTTGAGCAGGATGACGTGCTGTTTCTTTTTCGCCTGCCGCGCCTGCTTTGCCATCTCGAACTTGTACTTCCCGTAGTCCATGATTCGGACGACGGGCGGACGTGCGAGCGGGGCGACTTCAACGAGGTCTAGTCCCTGCTCCACTGCCGCCGCCATGGCGGCATCCACTTCCATGATTCCAAGCTGAGCCCCGTCCGCTGCGATCACTCGTACCGGGCTGATGCGGATCTGCCGGTTGGCGCGCGGCGGCCGCTTTGTGGTATCCTGAATGTCTGTCGTCCTCCAAGATGGAAAAGAAAATCGCGGACCCTCTCTTGAGAGTCCGCGATGCGGGAACTGCCATCGACGGACGGATCCGTGGATGGAGTTTCTGCGGCGAACTCCTGCAGCTCAGCTGACTGCTAACAGTCAGAGGCCAGAGGGTGGATCAAGCAAGCCAGGCCTGATCTCTTGTCTACGATGTGACGGAAAGCTAGGCGGAGCTTTGAGTTAACGCAAGGGAGGAGCTCAGAACACATGTACTGCGAGTGAACTGTTAACAACTAACCGTTGGTCGGTTAACCAAAGTGATCCGTCCGAACCACAAACCGCGTCGAACCGAATCGTAGTCCGGACGGATTTTCATACAGAACACCGACCAACAGTTAGTGGTTAACAGTTCACTCGCTTTTCATCGGTTCACAGCCCGTAGCTCTTTCCATCGTGCTTCACATGCCCCCACGCCACCGTGGGATCATGTTCAAACACCACCAGCCACTTCTCGGCCTCCGCCCGCTTCAATAGGGTCCGCTTTGACTCCATCGTCACCAAGGGCTCCACGTCGTACCCCATGATCCAGGGGAGCGGCAGGTGTGATGCAGTCGGGCACACATCGCCTAAGAAGCAGGCGATCTCCGACCCGCCATCTATCAGGACCGACTGGTGGAACGGCACATGCCCCGGGGTCATGATCACCGAGATCCCCGGCACGATCTCCCGTTCACCCTCGATCAGCTCGAACCGGCCCGCCTCGCGAATCGGCTCCCAGTTCCGCTGGAAATAGCTCGCCGCGGTGCGCTCGTTGGTGTGCATCGCCCAGTGGTGCTCGCCTTTCTGCACGACGTACTTCGCATTCGGGAACGAGGCGCGCACGACGCCTGCTGAGTCGACGTAGGTATCGCCGCCGGCATGATCGAAATGCAGGTGTGTATTGATCACGAGCTTTATGTCGGACACTCGATGGCCGGCTGCAATAATTGCGTCTTCGAGATTCGTTCGCGCGACGCCCTCGTCGTTCAGCGCGCCAGCGTTCTCGAGTCCGTAGATGTCGTGGAACTTCGCGTTCTCTTTGTTGCCGGCGCCGGTGTCGATGAGCACGAGGCCGTCATCGTGCTCTACTAAGAGACAGCGCATGCCAAGTGGGATGCGGTTTTTTTCGTCGGGCGCGATGCGGCGTTCCCAGAGCGGCTTGGGGACCACGCCGAACATTGCGCCGCCGTCGAGTTTTTGGCCGCCGGCTTGGAGGGCGTGGATGCGGAATTTGCCTAAGCTGCGGGATTGGAGCAGTGGCGGCGGAGGGGTCACGGCGATGGCTCTGGGGTGTGTACCACGGAGAATCAAAGACTGCGTGAACTGTTAACCACTAACTGTTGGTCGGTGTTCTGTATGAGAATTAGTCCTATCCACGAAGCGCGTCGAACGGCAGAGTGTCCGGGCGGAGAACCTTGGTTAACCGACGCACAGAAAACAGTTCACTAGCAGTACATCTGTTCACAGCTCAACCTCCCTCCCGCCCATCTGTACTCCGCGGCATTGCCGACCGCTTCACCCGCGCCCTGCTCGTCCGCCTGGCCATCACCTCGTCCAGCGCTTCCCACGTGTGCACCCCGTGCCGCTCCGCATCCTTCAGCAATCCGATCAGCACATGCGCCGTTGCCCGCGCATCCCCGAGCGCTCGGTGCCTCCCGTCTATCTCAACGCCATAATGGTTCGCCACCGCATCAAGATTCCGCCGCGGCAAATGCGCTAAGTACCGGCGTGCCAGTCGCACAGTGCACAGCTGCTGATCCGTAAGCGAATCGAGCGACGCACTCGCCACTCGCGTGTACTCCGCGGACAAAAACCCCCAGTCGAACCGCGCATTGTGCGCGACAAATACCCGCCCGACCAAATGCTGCGCGAGCTCGCCGGCAATTTCTTCGAACCGCGGTGCATCGCGCACCATCGCGTCGTCGATCCCCGTCAGCCCCGTGATGAAATACGGAATCGGCCGGCCCGGATTCACCAGCGAGCTGAACGCTTCGTGAATCTCCCCGCCCTTCACCAGCACCGCCGCGACCTCGGTCACCCGATCGCCCGCCCACGCACTAACGCCCGTCGTTTCCACGTCCACAACAAGGAACGGCACCTCGGCGAAAGGTGTTCCACCAGTCGGGGACGTCGAATCGATCATATCAGAAAGCTAGCGCTGTCATGCTGTTGAGAAAAAGAAAAAGCCTTCCCACAGATTTCGCAGATCAAGCGGATCTACAACAACTCTTCTTTGGCCGCTCCTAGGAAAGCCGTTGCCGGATCCGCGCAATCTGTGAACTCTGTGGGAAGGCAGTTGCAGTTGCCGTTGCCTCACATCTCACATTAGCTTGTGAAATCATTCACAAGACCGCATTGCATTGAAACGCATCGCAGAATCCACCGTCCGCCGCCTCTCACTCTACCTCCGGTTCCTGGAGGAATTCGAGGCGCAAGGACACCAGACGATCTCGAGTGGCGAACTGGCCTCGCAGGGCGGGACGACCTCCGCACAGGTGCGGAAGGACCTCTCGTTCTTCGGCTCGTTCGGCAAGCGCGGGCTCGGCTATTCTGTGAGCGCGCTCTCCGCTTCCCTGCGCGAGATACTCGGACTCGGACGCCAGTGGAACGTCATCATCGTCGGAGCCGGCAAAATCGGCGCGGCGCTCGCACAGTACAAAGGATTCCGTGAGCGCGGGTTCAAAGTTGTCGGCGTGTACGACACAGACTCCGCGCGCGTCGGGCGATCGCTCGATGGCGTTCACGTGAAAGATCAGCGCGAACTCGAAGGCGATGTCGCGAAACTCAAGCCGCAGATCGCGTTGATCGCGGTGCCGGCTGAGGCTGCGCAGCCGCTCGTCGATCGACTCGTAAAATCGGGAGTGCGCGCGATTTTGAATTTTGCGCCGACGCCGTTGACGGTTCCGAAGGGTGTTACGCTTCGGTCGGTGAATATGGCGCTGGAGTTGGAGATTCTTTCGTATGCACTCGTCAATGCGGACGACTGACCTGGGTTCGCCACTCCGGTCTGGCTGGACGCCGAGGCTGTCCAACGAGTGAACTGTTAACCACTAACCGTTGGTCGGTTAACCAAGGTTAAACAATTAGTCCGGGCGGGTTGCTCGGGATCTAAGCAATCGAGCGAAGTCGGAGGGATTTAATACTTCAGGCCGCGCCGCGGGATCTATTTTCGCGCGCGCCAAGATCTCGGCGGCTGGTTCCGCGCCAAGATCCCACAGTTCGCGAATCACCCGCTGCATTTGCTTGCGACGAAATCCGAACGAGCCGACTACCATCGCGCGATATGCAGCTTCCTCACTCGGCGCGATCAGCGGATCCGCGCGCGGCACGATCCGCAGCACCGCGCTCTCCACTTTCGGCGGCGGAGTGAATGCGCCGGCCGCTACCTTGAACACCAGCTCCGCCGTCGCGAGCGCCTGCACATTCGCACTCAGCGCGCCGTAGTTCTCGCTCGCGGCCTCGGCCACCACGCGCTCCGCAACCTCGCGCTGCACCAAATACACGGCGCGCGTCGCGCGCACGTGCTCCAGCGCGTGAAATAAAATCGGCGTCGTGATGTTGTACGGCACATTTCCGGCTACGAGATAGGGCCCGCCCGCTGCCTCGCCGAGGTTCACATCGAGCACATCGCTCTCGATGATCGTGACGCGTTCGTCGCCGTCGTGCTTCTCTCTCAATAGTTTCGCGAGATCCCGGTCGATCTCAATCGCCACAACGCGCTTCGCGCGCGTCAGCAGCTGCTCCGTGAGCGCACCGCGCCCGGGACCGATCTCCACGACCGTATCCGCGTCGGTGATCTCGAGAACATCCGCGATACGCCCAAGAATCCGCGGGTCGGTCAGGAAATGCTGGCCGAGCCACTTCCTCGGCTTGGGGAAATTCACAAACCCTTCACGATCGCAGCACCACCACCGCCTGGTCGTCCTCGGGTGTCACGCGTCCCATGTGGCCTTCAACAAGCGCGAACACTCCGTCGATCACACGCTGCGGCGGATCTGCGCGCCGAGCTTTCACCACTTCGAGCACACGCGCTTCGCCGAGCACTTTGCCAAGGTCGTCGCGCGCATCGCTGACGCCGTCGGTGAATAGCACGAGCATATCGGTGCCGCGATGCCACGCGCGGCGCGAGAGCTGCGGAGTGCCCGTGCCGAGTCCGAGCGGTGGATCGGTCGCGGTGAGACGCTCGGCAACGCCCTCCGCAGAAACGACGAACGCATGCGGGTGACCCGTGTTCGCGTAACGCAGCTCGCCGTGCTCCGGATCGATCACGACGTAGCAGAGCGAGAGAAACATTTCGGTCTGCTTGAGTTCGTCCGCGAGCGACGCGAGGAGTGCCGTGACAGTTTGCGCAGGGTCGTCACTGTTCTGCGCGTGGATCGCCATCGCGCTCATCGTCAACGCCATTATAAGCGCGGCCTGATAGCCGTGACTCGACACGTCGCCAATCAGCACGCCGGTTCTGCCCTGCCCCAGCTTGAACAGATGATAGAAATCGCCGCCTACCGATAGAGCCGGCTCAACTCGCGCCGAACAGATCGCATCAGGCGCAACAACGCTCGGCGACGGCAGCAGTCGCATCTGCAGTTCATGCGCGAGCTGCATTTCGTGCGCGAGCCGCTCAGTGGCAACCGATGCTTTGACAAGATGATCGATCTGAATCGCCGTGCCGATCTGCGATGCGATCGCGGCGACGAGCTTTTGATCGCCCGCGGTGAAGCGCTCGCTCGCACGCCGCCCGGAAAGCGTGACGACTCCCAGTGCGACGCTGCCGGTGGGCGAGGTCCACATGATCGGCACCGAGAGCATCGCGCCTTTGCGAACCAGCGATTCCAGTGGAGACTCAAGCTCTCCATCGGCCACCAGGAGCGGCTTCTCCGTACGAAACACACGCGCCGCGACGCTTGATTCATCGTCGATCGCGATGGGATTCATCTTCGCGACGTCGGCGCCGACCACGGCGACCGGCCGCAGCAGCCCTGTGCTTGGCTCATGCACGAACACAGCCGCGCGCTTCGCTTCTACGGTTTCGGAGATCTCATTGAGAATCGTCCGCGAGGCGTCGGCGAAATTCACCGTGCGGCCGAGGATCTCACCTATCGAATAGAGAAGATTTATTTCTTCCCAGCTTTCAGAAAGCTGCTGCGCCGCAAGCTTCGCTTCGCGGAGGGCGATGTCGAGCTCGCTGACCATGAGCGGACTCGTTAGGCGCGGCGCAACGTTAGCCGCACGACGTTGCCGCCGTCCGTAAAGCGTTCGACATGATCCATCAGGCGGCGCATGAGAAAGAGTCCGCGGCCGTCTTCTCGCAGGAGATTCTCAGGCGTGGTGGGATCTTCGGTGCATGCGTCGAGATCGAAACCGGTGCCTTCGTCGCGCACTTCGAGAACCAGACGGCTCGAATCGACGTCCGCGCGCACATGCACGGAGCGCGTGGTGTCGTCGTGATTGCCGCGGAGGATCGCGTTGGACAGCGCTTCTGTTAAAGCCACGGGAATGTTCAGCGCTAAGTGGCGACGCGGAAAACTGCGCGCCGCACAGCGGAGCACCACCTGTTCAACAATCGATTCTATGTATTGGACGTCGCTCGGAATGCGGACGTCCAGCTGCCGTTGTTCAACCGGCGTGAGCCTAGTCGTCATTCGCGGCTAGAAATTCTCGAGGGCGCGCTCGCGGGTTTCCGAGATCTGGAAGAGTGTATCCAGCTTGGTGAGTTCGAACAGCGTCTGAAGATCGTCGTTGAGATTCGCGAGCCGAAGGTCACCGCCCATCTCGCGCATTTTCTTCGCGAGCGAGACGAGGACGCCCAGCCCCGAGCTGTCGATGTAGCCGGTGCGCGCGAAGTCGACGAGAACTTTCCGCGTGCCCTTCTCGAGCTCGTCGAGAATTTTTTGTTTGAGTTCCTGCCGATTGCCAACGATCAGCTGGCCTTCGACCTCGACGATGCAGACGTCGCCGCGATTGGATACGGAAAAACTCATAGGGGCTGCTCTCCGGACTGGTAGAAGCGCGCTGATTGCAGCGCCGTGATGGCCGCCACATGAAAGATGGCGTCTGCGTCGGCGCCGCGCGAGAGATCGGAGACCGGCATCGCCAGGCCTTGCAGGATTGGGCCGATCGCTTTTGCGTGGGCGAGGCGTTCGGTGAGTTTGTAGGCGATGTTGCCGGCGTCGAGATTTGGGAAGACGAGGATGTTGGCGCGGCCGGCTACCGGGCTGCCGGGGGATTTGCGGGCAGCGATCGATTCGATCAGAGCGGCGTCGGCTTGGAGGTCGCCGTCGGCTATGAGCGTCGGGGCGCGCTGCTTGATTAGCGCTAGCGCGGCCTGGACATTTGCGATCGAGCCGCCTTCGCCGCCGCTGCCTTTTGAGCTGTAAGACAACAGGGCGACGCGCGGTTCGTCGCCGACAATCTTTTTTCTTGCTTCGGCGGCGGCGATGGCGATGTCGGCCAACTGTGAGGCGCTGGGATTTGGGACGACGGAGCAGTCGGTGAAGGTCAGCACTTCGGAGACGGATTCTGCGGGGGGGACGTCAGACGTTAGCGCTGAGCTGCTAGCTGCGAGCGCGGTGCGGAAGGGCGGGACGACCATGTAGAACGCGCTCGAGACAGTCTTCACGCCGGCAGCGGGGCCGATTAGCCACAGGGCGAAGTGCATGAGTTCGCGAGTTGTGCGAACCGCACCGCCAACGGATGCATCCGCGGCGCCGGTCTTCACGAGCCAGGTCGCGAAGGCGAGCGGGTCGTGCGAGAGCTTCGCGGCTTCGTCGGCCGTCATGCCATGCTTGGCTCTCGCGGCGAGCAGCGCGGCGGCAAGCGCTTCGCAACGCGGATCGTTCGACGGATCGATGCATTCAAGTCCGTGCTTCCGCGCTTCCGCGCTTCCGGCTCCATCCGCTGGATCGATCACTAATATCGGATGCGCGACGCCCTCTTTATCCAGCCGAATCGCCGCTTCCAATACACGCGGATCGCCCGCCTCTCCGAATGCGACGCGCGCGTCGAGCTTCGACGCACGGGCGCAAATATCGGAGAGAAAACTCATGTCTTGGGAAATTTCTTGATCAGCGCGGCTTCGACCGACGGGTGCACAAGACTCGAGACATCACCGTGGAAGCGCGCGACTTCGCGGACGAGGCTAGAGCTGATATACGTCGTATCGAGCGACGGGACCATGAACACAGTCTCCATCTCAGGCGCGAGGTGGCGGTTCATCAAGGCCATCTGATATTCGTATTCAAAGTCGCTCGCCGCGCGAAGTCCGCGAATGATCATCAGGACGCCAGCCTGCTTGGCGAAATCGACCGTGAGCCCCTGAAAATGCTGCACGCTGACGCGCGGATCGTTGTCCACCGCGGCGCGAATCAGATCGGTGCGCTCCTCAGGAGTGAACAGCGTCTGCTTCGAGATGTTCGACGCGACCGCGACCACGAGCCTGTCCACAAACGAGAGGCTGCGGCGAATGAGATCGGAATGCCCATTGGTGATGGGATCGAAACTTCCGGCATACAGCGCGACTCGCGGCATATTTTCAGACCCGGTAAATCGTGATCGACGTATCGCCATACCGGCGCGTGTCGCCGCCGGCCGGAAGCGTTTCCCTCGACTCGTGCTCGACTCCAAAGATCGTCGCAAATGGCTGCTTCAGCCATAGATCAGCCAGCTGCACGGCAAGACTCTTTCTATATGGTGGATCGGCAAACGCGACACCATACCGCGGCACATCGCCGACCGGAATCTTCGAAATAAACTTGATCGCGTCTTCACGATGCAGCGTGCACCGCTCAGCTGCGCCCAACGACGCCACGTTCTCCAGCAATACGCGAAAGGTCCTCGGATCGTTCTCGACAAAATCCACTCGCTCGGCGCCACGTGACAGCGCTTCCAATCCCAGCGCACCACTGCCTGCAAATAGATCGAGCACCGGCACATCGGGCAGGCTGGTGTGCACGATGCTCATCCACGCCTCGCGCACGCGGTCTAGCGTAGGCCGCACCGAATCTCCCGCCGGTGCGACGATCTGCCGACCACGCCATTCTCCGGCGATGATTCTCATCGGAAATCCACCAGACCAAGCTGCAGCGTCGACTTCCCGCGAAACTCGTTGCGCTCGAGTTTGTAGGCAATGTCAACGGTCGCGCCGGCTCTCAGTTCCCCGCTGCGGTCCGACAATCCCCATCCGACTGCTTCCATAGGGCCCTGCGGCGCCTCAACGGCAAACTTCACGCCGTTCGCGCCAATCTTCGTTGCGTTCGTTGCGACCGTCACCGATCGCGCCACAAACAGCGGACCAGGATTCCCGATTCCAAACGGCTCCATGTGCCGCAACAGTTTCTCGAGATCGTCAGTCGCTTCCGACAGCGGCAAATCCAGATCAACACGCAACTCGCGCACGAGATCATCCGGCTTCAACCGGTCCAGCGCGACCTGATTGAATCGCTCGGCAAATGCATCGACGTTCGCGGCATTCACCGTGAGCCCCGCGGCCGCTTTGTGGCCACCGTGCTTCACGAGCAGATCGCCGCACGCGGCCAGCGCAGAATGGAGATCGAACGCCGGGATCGAGCGGCCCGAACCCTTCCCCACGCCATCGTGCAGCGCGATCATAAAAACAGGGCGCGACGTCTGCTCCACTACACGCGACGCCACGATCCCGATCACGCCGGCGTGCCATCCCTGATCCGCCAGCACGATTCCATAGGTGGAATCGAGATCGAGTTTCTCGACGCGGCGCATGGCCTCGTCGAGAATCCGCTTGTCCATCTCCTGCCGCTCGCGATTGAACTCTTCGCACACGCGCGCGAGGCCGAGCGCTTCGTCGTCGCGATCGGTGAGCAGGAGTTCGACGCCGCGAATGGCGCGGTCCAACCGGCCAAGCGCATTAAGCCTCGGCGCAAGAATAAATCCGATGCGCCCCGCGGTGATTTCTTTGCCTTCGAGACCGGCGCTGCGCACGAGCGCGCGGATTCCCGCGCACTTTGATTCCGTCAGCAGCGCGAGCCCACGTCGCACGAACACGCGATTCTCGCCCCGCAGCGGCGCAACGTCGGCAACGGTCGCGAGCGCAACGAGATCGAGCATGTTCAGCACGACATTCTCGTTGCCGCCCAGCATGCGCGTGAGCTCGAGTGCGAGCTTGAACGCGACGCCAACCGCAGCGAGATCTTTATCGGGCGATTCGTCATCCAACCGGCGCGGATTAATCACCGCGAACGCATTTGGAAGCGGACCGCCCGGCAGATGGTGATCTGAAATAATCAGGTCGATCCCGGCGGCCTTCAGGTCGTCGGCCGCGTCAACCGCACTCGTCCCGCAGTCGCATGTAAGGACGACACGCGCGCCTGCAGCAATCGCCGCCGCCACACCCGCCGGCCCCAGATCGTAGCCGTCGGCGCGGCGATCGGGAATGAATGGGACGACAGTTCCGCCGAGTGCGCGGATCGCGCGCGTCATGAGCGCGGTCGAACACATCCCGTCGACGTCGTAGTCGCCGTGGACGAGGATGGTCTCGTTCGCTTTGATGGCTTCAGCGAGCCGCGCCGCGGCTTTGCCGAGATCTTTGAGAAGTGCCGGCGCGTGCAGCTGACTTATTTGCGGGCGGAGATAAGTCTTTGCCCGGCCGGAATCATCAAACCCACGGCTCAGGAGCAATCGCCCGAGCGGCAGCGGCAACGAAAGTGCATCAGCCAGCGAGCGTGCCGCTCCGTCGTCAGTAGGCGGCGCGTCTGTCCAGCGACTCGGCGCTCGCCTCACCCCGGGAAGTACATCAGAACGCCGCACGCTTCGCACAGATCAATCGCACCAGTGTTGTTCATCACGTGGCGGCGCTGCATGGGGATCGCGGTGTCGCAGTTGCCGCACGACATCCCGCTCATCGCGAACACGGCTTCGGTGCGTTTCTTTCCACCGCGAATCCGGTCGTACTTCGAGCGGAGATCCGCGGGCACCAGCTTCGCGGCATCCGCGCGCTTCGCCTTGGCGACTTCCATTTCTTTATCGATCGACACACGCTGCGATGCGACCTCGGCGCGCGCGGCCTCCTGTTCTGTCTCAACACCGGCAAGTTCGTTGTTCTGACTGTTCAGCACAGCGCGAAGCTCTTCAAGGCGCCGGTTGATTGCGAGCAAGTCACTTTCCTCGCCTGAAACGATCTTTCGAGCCTGCTCCATCTGCGCGACCGCCGCAGTGGCCATTTTCATATTCGTTACGGAATCCATCTGCGTCTGATTCCGTTCGATCAACAGCTTGTGCTCTGCAAGTTTGTCGCGAAGCCAAGCCTGTTTCTTTTCTTCGGCGGCGACAGCAGTGGACGTGCGCCCAATCGCGTCTAGCGTGCGCTGCTTGCGCTGATCGAGTTCACGGATCCTTGGTTCGAGAGCAGCCATCTGCTCCTGGAGTCCGTGAATAACAACGTCATCAGCCTGCAACGCGAGCAGTGAGTCTAGATCAGTCGACAAGGAGCCTCCAAAGGTTGCTTACTAATGTAGCGATGTTCATTGCTTCCGCACTGACTTCCATCCCCGAGCGCCCAGCGCAGCCAATTCGCGCCTGAGCCTGTCTTTCTCGCTCAACAACGCGTCTTTCTCACTCTCGTCGGCCAGCGGCGTGGTCCGCTCCAGTTCATCCAGCCGCTCCCTGAGCGCCCGTTCCTGAAGTCGCCGGAGCGCGTCGTCCACCGTGCGTCTCCCATCCATCACGGCACCGGGTTCTCCGCGGATCATTTCCATAACCTCGATCGCCACAGGATCCAGCGATTCCGCAAGCACATCCGGCGAGGCCTCCGCGCCGTGCACCACGATCGCATCGTACAGCGCGCGATACACGGGATCGCGCATCACGCCAACATCCGCGTCCACCACGGCGTCGGCGTCTGTATGCGCCCCATGTAACTCGTCGAGGCGCCCGACTGATTCAATTATTCCTTCCGCGAGCCCCGGATGCACGAGCATCACGCGAACGATCGCAAGTTCGCTCGACGACCCTGGGTCATCACTTCGATAGGGGCCGGCAGGCCGCGGCGCCGAGTCGCGCGGAATTTCATCCGGCTCCGCCGCGCGTTCCGGACGCGAGACCGGAGCGGTGGACGCGCGCCGAACTCTCCCCCGCTGCGCGGGGGCCGACGCGAGTTCGCGCAGCAAAACATCACGCGCGATCCCTGCCGCCTCGGCAACGCGATTCACATACAAGTCTTTGGTGATCTCATCAGTGGTCGCGCGAATTGTCGGCAGCAGCGCATCGAGCGCGCGCCGCTTCCGCTGCAAATCGGCAAACCATCCGCGGCGTTCGAGCAGCTGCACTTTCCTGTCGAACACATCCATCGCCTCGGTAAGCAACTTCTCCATCGCCTCGCGCCCGAACTTCGCGACGAATGTGTCAGGGTCGTCGCCCTCTGGCAGCGTGACGACGCGCACCGTCATCCCGCGAGTGAGCAGGATATCCGCGGCGCGAAAACTCGCCTTCTGCCCCGGCCCGTCGCTGTCATATAGAAGGAACGCGTTGTTCGAATATTTCGCGATCAAGTCGGCTTGGCCTTCGGCGAGCGCCGTCCCCATCGGCGCCACTACCGACTCGAGGCCTGCATCGACAAGGCGCACGACGTCGAAATATCCCTCAACGAGAATCACGCGACTGTCACGACGAATCGCATTGCGGGCATTCGAGAGATTGTAGAGCAGCTTGCCCTTAGAAAACACATCCGACTCAGGCGAGTTCAAATACTTCGGCTCACCCGGTCCGAGCAGACGGCCGCCGAATCCAACGGTATGCGCCTGCGCGTCGAGAATCGGGAAGATCAAACGATCGCGGAATCGCGGTCGCGGTTCTTCCTGCTCTTCGCGTTTCACGAGCAGCCCGATATCGAGCAGTCGTTCGTCGCTGAAGCCGAGCCCGTTGAGATATGCGCGCATCAAGCCGAGCTCGCGCGGCGCGAATCCCATTCCAAAGCGGTCGGCCGTCTCGCGCGACACATGTCGCGTCGCGAGATATTCGCGCGACGGTGCGCCGAGTTCGCTCTCCCAGAGCATTTCGCGGAACCAGCCCGCAACTGTTGCGTTCAGCTCCCAGAGCGGTTCGCGCGGATCCGGCCCTTCGCGGTGGCGCACTTCTTCGCGCACTTCGACGCCCGATTTCTCGCCGACATATTTCACGGCCTCAACGAACGAGAGGCCGAGGCGCTTTTGCACGAATGTGAAGACCGACCCCTTCTCGCCGCAGACAAAACAGGTGTAGCCACCCTTCGGCATCACGGAGAAATTATTGTTCGTCCCCTGATGAAACGGGCATGGGCCGCGGTACACGGACCCCTGTTTCTTGAGGCGCACATGTTCGCCGATGATCGCGACGATATCCGCCGCTTGCGACACCTGCTCGACCACTTCCTCTGGTATCACGACAGCTCCGCGATAGTCACGCCGGCGCCGCCTTCGGTCCAGGCGCCCATGCGAAACGTACGCACCCGGCTGTCGCCGGCGAGCATCTCGCCGACGCGCTCGCGCAGCGCACCGGTTCCCTTCCCGTGGATGATGCGAATCGTGGAGAGATCGGCGCGCACAGCGGCATCAACCGCATTCGTCAGTTCGATTTCAGCTTCGTCAACGCGCATGCCGCGCAGGTCGACCTCGTGCTTCACTTCGATATCCGGCTGATCGCCAATCAGCGGCACGGCAATCTCCAGCGGCTCAAGCGCTTTCTTTGAAACACGCTTCAGCGTTCGCAGTGGCACCGTGAGTTTCATCGCACCGACAGCAACGACCGCGTCGCGACCGCGCAGTTCTACAACGCGCCCAGCCTTGCCGCCGAGTGTCGCGACGGCCACAGGCGATCCCACTTCAATCGCGCCGGCCTCGGGCGTCAGCGGCTGGATGCGCTCCTTCTTGATCTCGTCGTCGATGGACGCGAGCGCGTCCCCTGCTTCCGTAGCTCTCTGCTCCGCCGCTCGACGCGCGGCGATCGCGGCCGTCTCGATCTGATCCGCGCCGGCCGCCCTCAGCTCCTTGATCGTTTTTTCGATTTCCTGACGAGCGTCGAGCAGGTAGCGGCGCGCATCGCTTCGCGCGGCGCGCTCCAGCTCACGTTCTTTCTCACGCACGACCTTCTCGCGCTCGCTCACGCGCTCGGCGCGGGCGACAGTTGCGTCGTGATGCGCATCGGCCGCAGTCTCGCGGTCTTCGATCTTTTTTTGACGAGCCTCAAGATCTTCGAGGAGCGCGGCGACATCACGCTCGCCTTTCGGTACGCGCAGCTCGGCGTTCCGCAGCACCTCCTCCGGCATGGCCAGGCGCCGCGCAATACTCAATCCGTACGAGCGCCCCGGTACGCCTTTTATCAGACGGAACGTTGGCGCGAGCGCCACGGCGTCGAACTGCAGCGACGCGTTCACCACACCCGGAACTTCGTGCGCCAGTTCTTTGAGCGCGCCCAGGTGGGTCGTAGAAATCGTTGTCGTGCCGCGCCGCGTCAGCGTCTCAAGAATCGCTCCGCCGAGTGCGGCACCTTCGACTGGATCAGTGCCAGAGCCGAGTTCGTCAATCAATACGAGCGATTGCGACGTCGCATCGTGCACGATCTCGGTGAGATTGCGCAGATGCGCGCTGAAAGTAGAGAGCGACGCCTCGATGCTCTGCTCATCGCCGATGTCAGCAAAGAATCGATCATACAGCGGAATCCGCGACCCCAACCCCACCGGCGCTGGAATCCCCGACTGCGCCATCAGCGAAATAAGAGCGAGCGCCTTCAATAGAACAGTCTTGCCGCCCGTATTCGGCCCAGAAACGAGCAGCGTATGCTCCCCACTTTCCATCGTGAGCGCGAACGGCACGACACTCGAACGATTACGAGCAAGCAGCAACGGATGCCGTCCATCCAAGATCGAAAACCCGCGTCCACCCGCGGCTAAAATTGTTGGCGCGCAGCCAAACGCGATTGCGTATCGAGCGCGCGCATACAGAGAGTCGAGCGTGACGAGCGCGTCGAGAGTCCCAACGAGCGCATCGCGATGCGGCCGCAACAGATCAGTGACCTCGATCAGAATCCGCTCGGTCTCCCGCAGCTCTTCCGCTTCTAGTTCACGAATTCTGTTCGACGCCTCAACCGCAGCTGGCGGCTCAATAAAAACCGTCGATCCGCTGGACGAGGCATCGTGCACGATGCCTCCAACGGCACCGCGCCCCTCACGCCGCACCGGAATCACATAGCGCCCGTTGCGCATCGTGACGGATGCATCATCCACACGGTGATTGGACTCGAGCTTCGCCATCAGCCGCTCGAGCATCCGCACGAGATCTGCCGTCGCGCCGCGCAGTTCTTTGCGCACGCGCCGCAGCAACGGTGAGGCATCATCACGAACGATCGCTTCGTCCGAGATAATTCGATCGATCTCACGCTCCGTATCCGGATCGCGCACGAGTTGCGCCGCGAGCGAATCAAGCGGAACCGTCACGCCATCACCGACTGATTTATCGCGAAGCGCGTCGAGTGCGCGGCGCGACGAAATCAGAAGCGTGACAGCGGAGCGCAGCTCGATCGCAGTCCATGCCGTCCCCTCTACCCGAAGCCTGCCAAGCGCGGCGGCGAGATCTGGAATAGGCTCAGGATTCCACCCGGCCTCGCTCCCGACAATCGCGCGCATGGCCTCAACGCGCGCGTGCTCACTGAATACTTCGCCGGCATCGAGCAGCGGTTCAAGCTCGCGAGTCCTCGCCGCACCGGCCGCGCTTGACGCGTGCCCCGCGACGAGATCCAGCACGCGGGAAAACTCGAGCACCGTAACCGCGTGCCCTCCAGCGCTCACGCCGACGAGCTCCCTGCGGCGAGCTCTTCCTTGGCGATCCTGCTGATCGTACTTCCCTCTGCGCGTCCTTTGTACGCGGTGCCGACTTTCCCCATCACGGCGCCCATGTTCGCAGCGCCGCCCGTGATGGAGGCCCGTACCGCTTCACGGATTTCGTCATCGCTGACCGACGCGGGGAGATAGCCCTCGAGCGCGGCAATCTCATCGCGCTCCTGCGCGGCGAGTTCCGTGCGCCCGCCCTTCTCAAAGGCCTCAAACGATTCGCGGCGGCGCTTGATGGCCTTGCGGAGGACGTCAATCACATCCGCATCCGTGATGTCGCGCTGCACGGAGGTGTGATGATTCTCGACGTCGGCGAGGACGGTGCCCAGAACGAGGGTTAGGGGCTTGTTTCGGGCCTTGCGGGAGGCGTTGAGATCCTCGCGGAGGCGGTCCTGCAGGGATGGCACTGGTTCGGTGTGGGCTGGAGAGTAGGAGGGAAACTTATTGGGTGCTTCGCTTCGGGACTAGCTCATCAACTGCGGCGACTGGCGACTGGTAAATGGCGATCTGGTGCATGGCGACTTGCGAGTAGCACGTGGAGAAAACGTTTGCCTACTCACTCCGTGCTACTCGCTGTGCACCAGATCGCCATTTACGAGTCGCCAGTCGCCGTTTTTCACGGAGGGAGGGGTAGATTACAGTGGAATGCCCTCCAATTCCGTCTTCCTCGACCCCTCCGGCCGCCGCTGGCGCACTATCCGCCGCGCGACGCTCGCCGTTGGCATTTTCTCCACTCTCGTCGCCCTCGGCCTCGCGATCACCTTTTTGATCCCGCCGATTCTGCCGAATCTTCAGGCGGCGAAATCAGCGATCAAAATCACACGCGTGCAAAACCGCCTCGCCGTCACACGCGACGCGCTGCGCAAACGCGCCGATCGTCAGCAGCTCCTCGCCGCCCTCACGCGAAAGCCCGCGCTCCCGGCGACGCACATCGAACATCTGCCCGTCGCGGTGAATCGCGCGACGGAATCGCCGGCGGGCGCCCGAAAGATTGTCACCAGTCCGCAGCGTCCGCCGATCGTCGCCGGCTTCTACGTGAATTGGGACGACAACTCTTTCACATCGTTCAAAGCGCACGTCACCGATCTCGATTGGGTCATCGGCGAGTGGGTCTTCCTCGGCAAAGGCGGAACCGGCCTCAAGATCACGCCCGACGCAAAAGTTCTGTACGTCGTGCAGAATCTCCCCGAGAAAGACCGGCCGCGCGTTTTCGCGATGGTCAGCAACTTCGACGGGCTAAAGTTCGACAGTCAGCTGCTGCGCCGCATGCTCGCGACTCCTGCGTCGCGTCAGGCCGCCGCGATCCAGCTCGTAGAAGCCGCGCAGAAATTCGGTTTCGCCGGCATCACAATCGATTTTGAAGAAGTGCCCGACGATTTACTCGATCCGATGTTCGAGTTCATGCGCCTCCTGCGCGCCGGTCTCACGCCGGGTGGACGCTTGCTCACATCAGCAGTTGCCGTCAGCACAGATGAACCGCTCGCGCGCCGCTACGCCGCCGCGAACGACTATCTCTTTCTCATGCTCTACGACGAGCACTACGGCAGCGGCGATCCCGGCCCTGTCGCCAGTCAGCCGTGGTACGTCGCAAAAGCGAAACAGATGCTCCAGTGGATGCCGCCCGCGAAAACAATTCTCGCGCTCGGCGCATACGGCACCGACTGGAATGACGCCGGCCCGAAACTCAGCGGCCGCACGATCACCTTTCAAGACGCGATGGTTCGCGCGAAAGCGCTCGGCGCGACAGTCCAATTCGATTCCGTCTCGCTGAATCCGTACGTCACCTACACTGACAGCGCCGGCGCCGATCACGTCGCCTGGTTTCTCGATGGCGTCACCGCGTGGAATCAGGCGCGCGCCGGCGTGCAGCTCGGTGCCGCGGGCACCGCGATCTGGCGACTCGGCTCCGAAGATCCTTCCGTATGGCACGCGATCTCGAACGACGTGCCCGTCGGCAAGCCGGAAATGCTCACCGACATTCCCGGCGGCTACGATCCGCAGTTCGCCGGCACCGGCGGCCTGCTGCGCATTCAGACAACGCCATCGCCAGGCCGCCGCCTGCTCCAGTACGATCAGAAAACCCAGATCATCACGCACGAGAGCATCACGCAGTTCCCGTTGCCGTGGGTGGTGCAGCGCTTCGGATCGAGCGATCCCGGAAAAGTCGCGATCACGTTCGACGACGGCCCCGACGCGCGCTACACCACTGCGATCCTCGACACGCTCGCATCGCGCCACGCGAAGGCGACCTTTTTCGTCGTTGGACGCCAAGCAGATGAATACCCGGGAATCCTCACGCGCATTGTGCGCGAGGGACACGAGATCGGGAATCACACCTACACACATCCCAATCTCGAACTCATCGGCCCATTCCTCTCACGACTCGAAGTCGTCGCAACCGGGCGCCTTATCGAGACGATCACCAATCGGCAGACCGCGCTTTTCCGCCCGCCGTACTTTGGCGACGCCGATCCAACATCGAGCGACGAACTCGACGCAGTAAAGATCGGCACCGACCTCGGCTATCTCACCGTCGGCGTGCAAATCGACACAGAAGACTGGCGCATCTCGGACGCCGATTCGATTCTCTCGACCACACTCGCGCAGCGCGGCGACGGCAACGTCATCCTCATGCACGACTCTGGCGGTGACCGCACTGCCACCGTCGCCGTGCTCGGCACGCTGATCGACTCGCTGCGCGCGAGCGGTTACGAACCGGTGCTCGTCTCCGAACTCGCCGGGATCACCCGCGACGAAGCGATGCCTCCGCTCGCGTCACGCACGATCTGGTCGCGCATTGTGGACGTCGCCGCGTTCGGTTTCCTCGGCCTCGCCGATTGGGGTCTCTACTGGATCTTCCTCGGCTGCGTCGTCCTCGGCGTCGCACGCCTGCTCTTCATCATTACGCTCGCGACCATCCAGCGGATGCGGACGCGGCCGAGCGGGACCGAGCCGGTGTTTACGCCGCCTGTCAGCATCATCGTCCCCGCGTATCGCGAAGAGCTGGTGATTCTCCGAACCGTGGAGTCGCTGCTCGCGCAGCGCTACGCGGGCGCAATCCATGTGATCGTCGTTGATGACGGATCGCCGGACGCCACGTACGACACCGCGATGCGCGCATTTCGCGACAATCCGCGCGTGACTGTCCTTACGAAACCGAACGGCGGGAAGTCGACTGCGCTCAATTACGGAATCGGCCACGCCAAAGACGAGATTATTATTTGCCTCGACGCTGACACGCAGTTCGAACCAGACACCGTCGCCGCGCTCGTCGCGCCGCTCGCCCGTCCTGAAGTGGGCGCCGTCGCCGGCAACGCGAAAGTTGGCAACCGCGTGAACCTCGTCACGCGCTGGCAGGCACTCGAATATGTGACGTCGCAAAATCTCGACCGACGCGCGTTCTCACTGCTCAACTGCATCACCGTGATTCCCGGTGCCGTTGGCGCATGGCGGCGCTCGCTCGTGCTTGAGGCCGGCGGCTTCACGCACGATACGCTCGCCGAAGATCAGGATCTCACGATCACGATCCGCAAGATGGGTCATGTGATTGCATACGCAGAACGCGCGATCGCGTGGACCGAGGCACCGGACACGCTAGGAACGCTTTCGCGTCAGCGTTTCCGCTGGTCGTTCGGCACGCTCCAGTGCGCGTGGAAGCATCGCGACGCGCTGTTCAAACGCAAATACGGCACACTCGGATCGATTGCCCTCCCAAACACCTGGCTCTTTCAGCTGTTGCTAACAGCGCTGTCGCCGCTGGCAGATTTCATGTTCGTGTTTTCGCTCTTCTCGGTGTGGCTCACCTTCAAGACGCACGGCGAGACGTACGCGCTCACCGATCTCGAGCATGTACTCATGTTTTACGGAGTCTTCCTGCTGAGCGACTGGGGCGGAGCGATGATCGCCTTCCTCATGGAACCGGACGAAGAAAAGGGATTGTCCTGGCTGATCATGCTTCAGCGATTCGCATACCGACAGATCATGTACTCTGTCGTGCTCAAGAGTTTTGTCGCGGCGATCCGCGGCAAGGTGGTCGGCTGGGGAATTCTCGAGCGCAAAGCGACCGTGGAGCTTCCGGCATAGCGCCCGCATGAATCTGAACCTGAAGACCATCGACTGGAAAAAGACGGCGGGGATCGCCATCGGTCTTACGGTCTTTAGCGTCGCGTTGTTCGCGCTGCGCCACGAACTGCGCGAGTACGACTTCCGTCAGGTACGCGCGGACTTCCAAACAATTCCCGCCGGTGACCTCTGGCGCGCGATCGGCCTGACCGCGTGCGGATATCTCGCGCTCATCCTCTACGATTCGCTCGCGCTGCGCTACGTGAAGCACACGCTGCCGGCGCAGCGCGTTGCATTCGCCGGATTTGTCGCGTACGCATTTTCGAACGCGCTTGGTTTCCCGCTCCTGCTCGGCGGCGGGCTGCGTTACCGCTTTTACACGGCGTGGGGACTGTCGAGCGCCGAGATCGCGATGGTCGTTGCGTTCAACAGTGTGACATTCTGGATTGGCGTGCTGTTCGTGGGCGGCATCGCCTTTGTGGTCGAGCCGAGCGCAACGCCCGCGATGATGGGGCTGCCGATTTCGTCGCTCTATCCCGTTGGCGTAGTGCTGCTGACACTCGTCGCCGCATATCTGTTTGCGACGGCATTCATCAGGAAGACGCTGCGCGTGCGCGACGGGGAGTTCTCGCTCCCGTCGCCGGGGCTCGCGCTCTCGCAGGTTGTGGTGTCGAGCGCAGACTGGCTCTTTGCCGGCGCGGTGCTCTGGGCGCTCCTGCCCGACAACACGCCGCATCTGACGTTCCTGATTTTCATTTCGACCTTCCTGCTCGCGCAGATCTCGGGAATGATCAGTCACGTCCCCGCCGGGCTTGGCGTGTTCGACGTGATTTTTATTGCGCTGATGAAGACATATGTGCCGACCACCGTGCTCGTCGGCGTGCTCGTGCTGTTCCGAGTCGTCTACTATTTACTGCCGCTCGCGCTCGCTGCGGTGCTGCTCGGCACGAACGAAGTGATCCGCGGCAAGACGATGTTCGCGAAAGTTGCGCGCGCGGCCGGCGGATGGGTGCCGGGCGTCGCGCCGGTGATTCTCTCGGTCACGACGTTCGTTGGCGGCGCGATCCTGCTGCTCTCGGGAGCGACGCCTGCGTTGCCCGCACGCATGCGGCTTCTCTCGACACTCGTGCCACTCGCGGTCATCGAGTCATCGCATTTTATCGCGAGCCTCACTGGCGCGATCCTTCTGGTTCTGTCGCGCGGTCTCGGCCGACGGCTTGATGCGGCGTGGTGGCTGACCGTTGGCGCGCTGATTGTCGGAATTATTTCGTCGCTGCTCAAAGGCGTTGACTACGAAGAAGCAATTGTGCTCGCGATCATTCTCGCGGCGCTGCTGCCGGCGCGCAGACATTTCCATCGCCGGGCATCGTTGACGGCGGAGATGTTCACACCGGCGTGGACATCGATGACGATCGTCGTGCTCGGCACCAGTGTGTGGCTCGGATTCTTCGTGTACCAGCACGTGAACTACTCGAGCGATTTGTGGTGGCACTTCGCGGTGCGCGGTGATGCGCCGCGTTTTCTCCGTGCGACGGTCGGTGCGACGGCGATCCTTCTGTTGGTTGCCGTGCAGCGTTTGCTTCAGCCTGCAGAAGTTGCCGATCTCACCGTTGCCGACGAAGGCACGCGCGAGAAGGTGAAAGCGATCGTGCGCGCATCACACGACACATCGGCGAACCTCGCGCTGATCGGCAACAAATCGTTCCTGTTCTCAGAGGGCGGGAACGCCTTCATCATGTACCGGATGTACGGCAACAGTTTTATCGCGATGGGCGATCCGGTCGGCCAGCCGCGCGAGCGACAGGAACTCGCGTGGCAGTTCCGCGAGCTGGCCGACAGGCATAGCGCGTCGACGGTGTTCTATCAGGTGCGGATGCACAACCTTCCGCTCTACCTCGACCTCGGCCTCGCGCTCATGAAGCTGGGCGAGGAAGCGCGCGTGAAACTGCCGGATTTCTCACTCGACGGCGGGGCGCGGAAAGGTTTGCGGCGCGTGGTGAAGAGCGTGGAGAAGGAACAGTGCACCTTCGAGATCATCGCGGAAGCGGATGTTCCGGCGGCGTTGCCGCAGCTGCGTGCGATCTCCGATGAATGGTTGGCGGCGAAGAGCACGCGTGAGAAAGCGTTTTCGATCGGCTATTTCGACGATCGGTATATGAGCGATGCACCTGTCGCGGTTGTTAAACGCGGCGCGGATATTGTTGCGTTCGCAAATCTCTGGCAGGGTGCCGGGCACGAAGAGTTGTCCGTCGATCTGATGCGATACTCTGAAGGCGCACCCGACGGCGTGATGGACTACCTGTTCATCCAGCTGATGTTGTGGGGACGCGAGCAGGGGTATGGAAATTTCAATCTGGGCATGGCGCCGCTCTCAGGATTAGAGAATCGGCAGCTCGCACCGGTGTGGAGCCGGGCGGGTGCCCTGCTCTTCAGGCATGCGGAGAACTTTTACAATTTTCAGGGACTGCGCGCGTACAAGGAAAAGTTCGATCCGGTTTGGGAGCCGCGGTATTTGGCGTCGCCGGGTGGACTTTCGTTGCCGCGGATTCTGACGAATGTTTCGGCTCTCGTCTCGGGCAGCTTGAAGGGTGTTGTTTCTAAATAGCGAAAAGCATTTTTGCCGCGGGTTTTCGCGGGAACGCGCGGGTTTGCTCACGTGCCAAACCCGCGTGAACCCGCGTAAACCCGCGGCCAAATTTGTAGTTTTCGCTGCGTGCACATTTCTTGTCGTGATATCCCCGCCAGCGCTAGCCCAGCAGACTGACGTAAAGGATCTGCCGCTGATTGAAGTCGTCGCGAAAGACCCGTCGCACACGATCGCCGTGTTTCTCTCCGGCGACGGCGGCTGGGCGGCGATCGACAAGGCAATCGCGGGCGCGCTGCAAAAGCACGGCGTGAGCGTCGTTGGAATCAACTCACTGAAATATTTCTGGCGCACGCGGACGCCCGAGGGCGGCGCGACCGATCTTGCGCGGATCACGAAGTTCTATCGCGCGAAGTGGAATGCCGACACGGTGATCGTGATCGGCTTTTCGCGCGGCGCGGGGGTGATGCCGTTCATGCTGAACCGCCTGCCGGATGACGAGCACGGCTTTGTGAAGCTGATGGCGCTCGTCGGTGCCGAGCACACTGCCGGTTTCAAATTTCATCCGCTCGATCTGCTCGGGCTCGGATCGAACAAAGGCGAGCCGCCGGTCATGCCGGAGATAGAAAAAATATCAGGGCTGCCGATTATTTGTTTTTACGGCGAGAAGGAGGACGATACACTATGCCCGGAGCTGAAGGAGCCGCATATCGCGGTGAAGCTGCCGGGTGGGCATCATATGGATGGGAACTACGGGGCGATCGGAGATAGGATTTTTGCGGTGATCGACTCGATCGGTCGAAAACCTTAGCTGCCGATCACACTCCACACAATTTTCTGACTCGCACCAGCCGATCTTTGATCGGCCCCAACTTCTCGAGCGATTCGAGTTCTTTCGGCGACGTGAGCACGGCCTGATCGGGTTTGCCGCCGCCGTGATTGCGCAGGATCCCCTGCCCGATCGCGTAGTCGAGTGAGATCGAGGTCGTCCTCGTTGCTGCCAGCGCCGCGTGCAGCATGCTGTCACGCTGAATTTCTGTTGTTCCGCCGGGAATAGTGTGAAGACCGGTGAATCCGCGGGCTTCACTGTATCGCACCAGGTGGCCGACCGAATCGAAGGTCAGCGACACGGTCATCTTGGCCGCGACTCTGTTCGGAAACGATGCCGCGACGATTGTCGCGTTCGACGATCCCGGCAGTTTGGTCGTGCGGCACTCGCCGCCCGATTCCGTCGCGTCGACATCGGGCATGAACGCTTTCACTGCCGCAGCTCCGGTCTCTGGCGAGAACGAATCTCCGGTGGTGATGCGAATCCGCGTGCCGACCGGAGGGCCCGCGGCAGCAACGCCGGTGCCGGGTGATGCGGGGGCGCTGCTCGACGCAGTCGCGCACGCCGCCGCGCACGCGGCAAGCGCCGCGCAACTCGCCGCACCAATCGCCAATCGAAACTGCGCGTTCACGTTCAAGGCTTCCTCAGCATGTGAATCTGCATACTCACATCACGACACATTTCCGTCCGCGGCGTGTTCGTGACAGTGAGCGTCAACTGCATCGGATTTCCGATCGAATCAGTTTTTGAGAACGACCGCCCTAAAATCGCGCCGTGCTCGCCTTCCGATTTCCATCCCGAATCAACGAGCTGCTTACTGTAGTGATCGAGGATCGCATCCGATCCCATAGGAGTGCGCAGCACGGTGTTGTTCCCCGATGACGATCCACCATTCATCGTCGAGCAATCGCCGGTCATGCGCGCGTCGGAGCTAGTGGCCGGATTGTACAGCGTCGGTTGCTGGATCGGCGCAAACGGACGCTGCGTCGGCGGCTGATACGGATTGCATGCGCCGCCCACACCCGAAATCGTGAACGTCCGGTACGCGATATCAGCGCGCTGGGAATCCTGATGGACGACATTCACCGTCATTTGGCGATCGGCATCGCACACCGTGAGTCGCGTGGTTGGAATCACAGAAGCCACCGGTGGCGCCGGGCGAAATCCGCCGTACGCCGGCGGAGCTACTACAGGCGGCATCTTCCAGCCGCGTCCATCAGCCCAGCGCGCAGTTCACCAACGATCGAATCGCTCGTCGTCGGGATGCTCACAATCACCAGCACCGTTGTCCCCTGAAACGCGGCGCCGAGAATGTGCGCGCCTTTCGGAACGACGATGCGCGGCGTGAACCATTCCGGCGCAGAGCCAACCAGAATGCGCGGGACATCGGATCCCCCCACTCCGGGGCCCGCCGTGAGCGCGGCGACAAGATCAATCGGAACCATCGCCGGCTGCGTGAGCGGCGCCTTACCCTGCGCGATGGCTTGCTGCGCAATCATTCCGATGGCGAGCGCGGCAATAGCCGGGCTCGAGCGGCGACGACGGAAGTTCACGCGACCCTCTTTTTCTTGGGGGGAGGCACGCGGCGTCGCGTGCGCGCGGTCAACGTTATGGATTGGCGATTATCGCGCAAGAATGGCGAACGCTTTTAGGCCATAGGACGCGCCGGGCTTGCCTCGCACGACTGACGTTCGCATGATCTGCCGATGCCATTCGATCCCACGCGCCCGACCTCCGATCGCAACCGTGCGCGGCCGAGCACCGCCGCCGACGCATTCGTTCAGGCCGAAGCAAAGTCGCGGATCACCGTCACCCAGCATGCGACACGAATCGGATTGGGGCTGACGCTCGTCGGCGTCCTCGGCCTCACGCGTATCTTCGAGCGGCGCCGGCTCTATTCGCCCGCTCAGGTCGCCGATATCCCGATCAAGTTTCCCGGCGGACAGACCGCGATGCTGACATTCGGCCAGGTCGCGTCGCTCTGCATCACTCCGTTGGGTTTGATCGTCGCGGCCGTCGCGTTCTATCTAAATCGCCGATTCACCCGCGAGGCGATGGCAAATCCCACCACCGCGGGAATATTCGATCCGAGCGTCGAATGGCCGGAGCAGGCCGCGCAGACGAAGGGCTTCGACAGCGGCGAACCGGACTAGCTCTGAGCGTTCGGTTCAGGGCCGTCAGCTCAAGGCTTAGGCAGCAGCGATGTGATCGCCCTCTCAATAAACGGCCCCGCCAAAAAGATATTTCTCATCGAATGCCCGCCCCACGGCACCGCCCAGCGTTCCATTCGCGCACCGCCGGCCTTCATCAGTTCCGGATCAACGCTCCGATACCGATCATCCGTCCCGCGCACGAGCGCCACGCGTAACGCTGGCGCCAGCGCCGCAATATTCTCGGCGACTGAAAAACTTCCCGGCTCCGTCGGCTCGCCCGACATCGCGAGATCAGCAATCGAAACGCGCAAATGACCGCGCCCACCGGGACTGATCAATAGCAGGCCGCTCAAATTCGGCGGCGGAGCGTTGCGGCCGATCCACGTCGCGATCTCCGCGCCGATCGAATGCCCGCCGACCACAACGGTCATCGAATCCGCGTGCAGCTCGTGCCGCGCGAGGCCAATCATCACGAGCACGCTATCACGAAACGCCGAGGCTCGACCGAGCGTATCATCCGGCAACTTCGCGAAATACGCCTTTACGTCGAAACCGACGACATCGTAACCGGATCCCGCGAGCCGTTTCGCAAGATCCTGATGGGCGCCCCAGAAGCCGATGTCATTTCCCAAAAAGAAAATGAACGCCTTGGCCGGCTTCGTCGAATCAACGGTGGGATAGAAATAGAGCGGAAACGCCGCCAACCGCGGATCCCGCGGCGTATACGGCGCCGGGTCAGAGCGGAAGCAGGCGGTTGCGAGCAGCACTAATAGCGCCGGAAGCCAGAAGCCGGAGGCCGGAGACCAACTCCGCCGCCGCCGCTCTCCGGCTTCCGCGCTTCCGGCTTGCGGCTTTCTCATCCCGGCGGCCACGCCATTTGCCGCCCACCCAAAACATGCGCATGCAGATGAAACACCGTCTGTCCCCCATCCGCATTCGTATTCCACACCACCCGATATCCACTCGCCGCAATCCCCTCCTGCTTCGCAACTTCCCTCGCCATCTGCATCAAATCCGCAAACAACGCCGGCGACGCGACCTCGTTCAGCGACGGAACATGAGCCTTCGGAATCACGAGCACATGGACCGGCGCCTCCGGATTCAAATCGCGAAACGCCATGCAGGTCGGCGCATCGGCAACAACCGTCGCCGGAATTTCCCCTCTCGCGATTTTGCAGAAAATGCAATTGTCAGCCATTCCGCATCTCCTCCAGTTCGTCGCGACTGATCTTGATCGTCTTCGGCAGCGTCGCGAGCGCGGCACGTACCACCGAGAGCGCGGCGACGGCAGCAGTTTCAAAGCGCAGCACCGTGTGCCCAAGACTCACCGCGCGGAATCCAGCGGCTTTGAACTGCTCAAGCTCCGCCGGTTCCATTCCGCCCTCCGGCCCTACCACAATCGAAATCGGTTTCAAAAATCCCGCGCCATGCTCGCGCGCATTTGAAATCGCATCGGCCATCAACAGACCGATCGGCTCACCCGCCATATCGAGCACGAGCTTCGGCCCATCGGGCGTCGCCGCAATCGCGCGCTCAACAGTGGCCTCGGGATACGCGACCGGCAGCCACGCACCGTGCGATTGTCCGAGCGCACCCGCCATTCGCGCTGCGACTTTCTGCTGAAACGTTGGCCCTTCACCGCGCGGATTCACACTCTTCGATCTCTTAAACGAAACCGGCCGCCAACTCGTCGCGGCAAGCTCGGTCGCTTTCTCGGCGAGCCACAACATGCGATCGCGATCGGCGATCGGAAGAATCAGATGGACCGACGGCGGCGGCTCGACCATTGCGATCGTCTCGACCGCGACCGTCGCGTTCCGCTTCGCAATCCGCACGAGCGCGCCGCGTCCGCGCGTGCCGCGGCCATCGAGCAGCCCGATCTGAAGGCCGATCTCGAGACGCAGCACGCGAATGTGATGCGCTTCATCCTCGCCGAGGGTGACAGTCTCGCCCGCGGAGAATGGTTCGGCGGTCACAAAAGTCGAGAGTGGCATGCTACACCGCCCTCCCGCGACCCGACGCGCTACTCGGTTCGTTGCTCGACCAGAGTCGCTTGGCCAGCGTCACCGACCACCACGGTCCTTCGGCGTCTTCATCGATCACGCGCCACTCAGTCAAACGATCAGCCGCAATTACGGCGAGCATCTTTTCGCGCTCCTCGTCGAGGATGCCGCTCAAGATGGCGATTCCGTCGCCCGTGAGCGAGCGCCCGATCGACGGCAACAGCTCAACGAGAACCGACGAAATAATATTTGCAAAAATCACCCGCACCGGCGCGAGCAGCGGCAGGAATACCGCCGCATCACCACAGATCACGCGAACGTTCTCGGCGACGCCATTCCGCTCGACATTTTCTTCCGCGTTGGAGATCGCATCCGGATCCATCTCCACCGCTGCAACGCGCGTTGCACCAAGCTTCGCCGCGGCGATCGCGAGTATGGCACTGCCCGCACCAAGATCGGCAACGGAATCGCCAGGGCGAATCACCGCCTGCATCAGCCGAATAACGCCGCGCGTAGTTGGATGATCGCCGGTGCCGAACGCCATCGCGGGTTCGACGATCACGGTGCGAGCGGGATCGAGTCCCTCCGCGAGCCAGGGCGGCGCGACGGTCAGCGCGCCGAGCACGTGTGCGTGGAGCAACTCGCGCCAGGCAACCGACCAATCTTTTGACTCAACCGCACTCTTCTCGACTTCAGCGCGCCCATCGACAGCGAGCACCGCGCGTTCGATCGCGTCGGCTTCGTCACTGAACTCGAGATGCGTGACGAGCAACTCGCCTTCTTCGTGGAGCCCCTGCGCGCCGGCACCGAACATCGCCGCACTCACCGCCTCGCGCGCCCCGGTATCCGAAGGCCGAACCGCGACCCGCGTCCACGGAGGGGAATCGCTCACGCGCCCAGCGCTTCTTTCATCTTGGCCCAGAAGCCTTTGTGGCGGCCAACAGGCACCGCTGAATGCACTTTCGACAGCTCTTCAATCACGCGCTTTTCATCTGCGGTCAAATCCGACGGCGTCCAGATCTGCGCGCGCACATGCAAGTCGCCGGTGCCCGATGCATTCACGCGCGGCAATCCGCGATTGCGCAGCTGAAAGACCTGCCCGCTCTGCGTGCCCGCGGGAATATGAAGGATGATCGGCCCCGCGATTCCCGCGACTTCGACATCGGCGCCGCGCACGGCCTGCGGAAATGTGAGCAGCACTTCGGTATAGAGATCTTCGCCGTCGCGCTCGAAACGTTCGTCGTCGTCCACGTCAAACAAGACGACGAGATCGCCACGCGGCCCACCGCGCGCGCCGGCATTTCCAACGCCGCGCAAATGCATGTACTGCCCCGTCGAAACTCCGGCGGGGACACTGATCGGAATGTTGTGCTCGCCACGCTGACGGCCTTCGCCTCTGCACGATTTGCACGGCGAGGTGATCATGACGCCTTCGCCACCGCAGGTCGGACAGGGCGCGACGCTCACGAACTGCCCGAAGAATGAGCGCTGCGAGCGACGCACTTCGCCGAGCCCCGCGCACGTCGCGCAGCGCGCAGGCTTCGTCCCCGGCTCGGCGCCCACGCCTTTACAGCGGTCGCAGGGGTCGAGCAGCTTCATCTTGATCTCTTTCGTGACGCCGGTCGCGACTTCAGAGAGAGTCAGGCGCAAGTCGATTTTGAGATCGGCGCCGGAACGCGGACCGCTCTGCTGCCGCTGGCCGCCACCGCCAAAAAGATCGCCGAGTCCGAAGTCGCGCATGAAAATATTCAGCGCTTCGGACATATCTACATGGTGATAGCCGCCGCCACCGCCGCCGCGCAGGCCGGCCTCGCCGTAGCGATCGTAGGCGGCACGCTTCTGCGGATCGCGCAGAATGTCGTATGCCTCCGAGAGCAGTTTGAACTTCTCTTCGGATTCCTTGGAGCCGGCGTTTTTGTCGGGATGATATTGCATCGCCAGGCGACGATACGACTGCTTGATGTCGTCGTCGGAGGCGGTGCGTTCAACGCAGAGCGTTTCGTAAAAATCGGACATGCTTTAGAAAGAGAGGGGCGAGGAACAAATATAAAACAACGGCAACTGCAACTGCCTGCCGCGGAAACTCGCGGAAACAGGTACAACCAAACCGCGGGTCGATCCTACTGGGCGAGCAGGTCCGTTACGAGCGACGACGTATGCGTTACGAGCGCGATGACCTTTTCGTACGACATCCGCGTCGGCCCGATCACGCCGATCACGCCGGACAGTCCCCCAGCGTGATACTCGGCGGTTACCACGGTGAGGCCGCCGGGAATCGCCGACCCATTCTCACTTCCAATCGAAATCGAAACCCCGGTCGCCGACGACCTCGACCTTAACAACGTCGCCAGCTCGGCGCGCGTTTCAGTCATCTCGATCAGCCGCCGCATCCGCTCGCCGGTGGCAAACTCGGGCTTGTCCGCGAGCAGCGAAGCCTGGCCAAGCACCACGGCCTGCGCGTCGTCGGGCGAGGGCACATCGAACAACGCGTCGCCTTCCTGCAAGAAAATATTCAGCAGTTCGGTCGATCCAGTGCCGGTGGTTATATCGCGGAGACGCGAGCCGAGGCTGGTGCGGATCTCTCCGAGCGAGAGGCCGGCGAGGCGTTCGTTTAATACGACCTGTACCTCGAGCAGCGCATTGTCGGCGATCTCACCGGGCACTTCTATAAAGATCGTGCGCACCGCGCCGCCGCGAAGGCTGAGGACGAGAATCAGTTTTTCACTCGTGAGCCGGACGAGTTCGAGCTTCTCGAGAATCGCCTGTTCCATCCGCGGTCCGAGCGCGACGCCCAGCTCCTGCGTGAGCACGCCAAGCGATTGCGCGGCCCTGCGGAGAATTGATTCAATAGCGGATCCGCCCGCCGATATTTCCTGCGCGAGGGTGAAGCGGTCCGCGGTTTCGAGCGGACGCACGCGCATCAATTCGTCTACGTAGACGCGATACGCCTTGTCCGTTGGGATGCGACCAGCCGACGTATGCGGATGGAAGAGGAATCCTTTCTCTTCCAGGTCGCTCATTGTATTGCGGATGGTCGCGGGTGAAACGCCGAGTGTGAAGCGGCGTGAAATGGTACGCGATCCCGCCGGCTCCGCCGACTCGACGTAAAAGCGAATCACCGCCTCGAGGATCTGGCGTTCGCGTTCAGTGAGTTCGGGGTGGTTTGACGCCATGAGGGAAAGTTAACGCTAGTGTACGGCCAGTTTATCAATGGCTCCGGATGGCGGTCAAGGCGGCGGCGAGGCCGTCGAGGCGCAGCCATCCTTCCGGGGTCAGCGTGACGCGGTCTTTTCGCAGAACGGCCCAGCCATTTTTCTGCCAGATCGCGATCGTTTCGGTATCGACAATCGTGACCGGCAGGCCGTTCATCGTGCGCAGCCCCAAGTAGACATCTTCGGCGAGGACATTTGCCGCGGTCAGCAGTTCGGACCCACCTATTGGATCCTCGGCGGCGGAGACTTTGACGCGCCATGGTTCGTATTCACGCTCGTTCCAGCGGCGCGATGCGCCATCAAACGAATGCGCCGACGGCCCGACGCCGATGTACGGCGACCGACCCCAATACGAAGAGTTGTGACGGCTCGTTTTCCCCGACTTCGCATAGTTCGAGACCTCGTAGTGCTCGAAGCCGGCGGTCGTCAGGAATTTGTGCGCTTTCAGAAACTCGGCCGCGTAGCGCTCTTCGGGCGCCTCGGCCACTTCGCCGCGGGCAGCCCAGCGCCCCAGCGGGGTGTGGGGCTCAACGGTCAGGCCGTATAGCGAGATGTGGTCGGGGTGTAGCGACAGCGCCATCGAAAGATCGGAATCCCAGCTGCGCTCCAAGTCTGTCGGGAGCGCGAAAATCAGGTCGATCGAGATGTTATTGATGCCGGCCGTCCGCGCCGCGATCATCCCGCGATGAACCGCGTCGACGTCATGGGTGCGATGCATCCAGGCCAGCGTGACGGAATGGAATGATTGGGCACCGATCGACAATCGATTGATTCCGGCCTGAGCCCATTCGGCCGCAGCCTCCGGGGTGATGTCCTCCGGATTCGCCTCCATCGTGATCTCGGCGTCCTCGGCGATGGTCAGGCCAGGGGTGTTTCTGAGCCGCTCAAAAAGTTGACGGATGCCGGTCGGGCCAAGCTTCGAGGGGGTGCCGCCGCCCAAGTAAACGGTGGTTAGTGGCTCGATCTCGCCGTCGTTGAACCGAGTCTTGAGCTCGGCGGTTATACCATCAATGAATTCTGATAGCGGGATGACGCGGCGGACGGCGATGGCAAAATCGCAGTAACTGCAGCGGCGGGCGCAGAAGGGGATGTGCAGGTAAAGATGCAGCTTGGCCGCCTGGGTGGGAGCGATATATCGGTTGCTAACTGAATCTACTGCGGGGGCGGCGGTTAGAGTCTTGAGTCTAAAGTCTTCCAGTCTAGCGTCTGACAACCCGCCGTACGCAGTTGACAACTGAGAACTGCAGTTCTCAGCTTTGAACTGCAAACAGCGGGTTTTCAGACGCTAGACAGAAGATCTTAGACTAAAGACTCAACCGCTTGCAGTTGATTCTAGGTGGCATCATCTAAGCAACTATCGCACATAGCTTTGAGAAACTGGTTTAGATCGTTCTCATGGACCATTTCACGCGATCCTAATCCGCTCAATCGAACCATTCTGATGCTGCCGGACCATCCCGTTCAGTTCCAACCGGGCGATGCCCTCCAGGGTTTGGCGAATAGTCAGCCCTGCCCTGCTGACCAGCGCTTCGACCGGCGCCGAGCCGTCGGCTAACGCCTCCCAAATGATGGACTCGAGGTTGGTGAGAGTCGGCCCTTCCCCTTTCTTACCCTGGGTCAGGCCGTAAAGCATCAGCGCATCGTTGACCGAGTTGAGCATTACGGCGCCGTCTCGGATCAACAGGTTCGACCCGGCGCTGCGGGGCGAGTCTATGGGACCGGGGACGGCGGCGACCACCCTCCCTTGGTCCAGCGCATGGGTCGCGGTGTTCACGGCGCCGGATTTGAACGGGGCTTCGACCACAATCGTGACCCGGGCCAAGGCGGCAATGATTCGATTGCGGCGCGGGAAGCAGCCGGGCATGGCTGACATCCCGGGCTCGTTCTCCGACACAATCAAGCCACGCTGGGCGATCTCGCTGTGCAGCGCGCGGTGGCCGACCGGATAGGGGATATCGACGCCGGTGCCCATTACGGCGATCGTTTTGCCGCCCGCGTCTAGAGCCGCCCGATGAGCGGCCGCATCGATCCCGCGGGCGAGGCCGCTGACGACGCCAATCCCAGCTTCCGCGAAGGCTTCGGCCAGGGCGGCGGTGATCCTCACGCCATACGACGAGGCCTCACGGGTGCCAACAATCGCTACCAGCCGATTGGGCGCCAGCTCGAGGAGCGATTCATTGCCGATTGTGTAGAGCGGATCCGGCGGCCGATCCAGCTGCGTCAGGGACTGCGGGTAATCGCTTTCATCCAGCCGAATAGCCCGCATGCGGTATCCTCGCGCGTTCCCTGCGCCGTCAGGTGGTCAGTAGACGATCTCCGGCCGGATTACAGCCGACAGCTTCTTCATTTCCAGAATCTTGTCCCACCAAACCGCTTTCAGTTCGTCGAGCCCGATTCGCCCCGGCGCTGAAATCGAGTAGACGCCGAATGCGCCGGCGGTCTCGATCTCCGGGGTGTACTGCTCGCCGTACAGATCGAGCTTGGTGAACACGACGCAATGCGGCTTTGCGGCGAGTTCCGCCGAGTATTGCGTGATTTCGGCGCGGAGCTGGTCGTATTCGGCTTGAAAGTCGAGCGCGTCGATCGGAATCATGAATGCGAGCATTCGCGTCCGTTCGATGTGCCGCAGAAACTGCAGCCCCAATCCTTTCCCTTCGTGCGCGCCTTCGATAATGCCCGGAATGTCTGCGACGACGAACGTGCGGTGATCCGAGAGCTGAACGACGCCAAGGTTCGGCGAGAGTGTCGTGAACGGATAATCTGCGATCTTCGGTCGGGCGGCTGAGATCACCGAGAGCAGCGTGCTCTTTCCTGCGTTCGGCTGACCGACCAGGCCAACATCGGCAATGAGCTTGAGCTCGAGTTCGAGCGTCCGCTCCTGCCCTTCTTCACCCGGCTGCCATTCGCGTGGCGACTGATGCGTTGCGGTCGCGAAATACGAATTCCCTTTTCCACCGCGACCGCCTTTCGCGACGAGCAGTTCTTCGCCGTTGTCGAGAATCTCCCCGATGACTTCACCGGTCTCGAGATCTTTCACGACGGTACCCGGCGGAACCGGCATCACGATCGATGCGCCGCCGCGTCCACTCTTGTTCGCGCCCATCCCATGTTCGCCACGCTCCGCGGTCCACGAATCGCGGTAGGTATAGTCGAGCAGCGTGGCGAGGTTGGAATCACCACGGAGGGTGATGTCGCCACCTTTGCCACCTTCGCCACCATCGGGGCCACCCATTGGTTCGCGCCACTCGCGGCGGAATGAGGTGCAGCCCGACCCGCCAGTGCCGGCGGCGACTTTTACTTTTACGCGGTCGATGAACATGGCTAAAGCTAACCACTCCGCCCTGATTCGAGGTCTTCAGTCTAAGGTCTTCTGTCTAGCGTCTGAAAACACGCTGTTTGCAGTTCGGAGCTGGAAACTGGAGTTCACAGCTCTGAACTGCGTACTGCGGGTTATCAGACGCTAGACATAAAGACTCTAGACTGAAGACTGAACTGAGCTTGCCCCGATTTAATGGACGCGTGAGTGATAAGAACTAGGCCGCGTCCTGCAACTGCGTTTCGTACGCGACGGGGCTGACGTAGCCCAGCGTGGAATGCCGACGTTTCCGATTGTACCAGGTCTCGATGTAGCGG
>CAIVZZ010000026.1 GCA_903910555.1 uncultured Gemmatimonadota bacterium
CCGCTACATCGAGACCTGGTACAATCGGAAACGTCGGCATTCCACGCTGGGCTACGTCAGCCCCGTCGCGTACGAAACGCAGTTGCAGGACGCGGCCTAGTTCTTATCACTCACGCGTCCATTAAATCGGGGCAAGCTCAGAGCCCCCTCCCTACTCCCACTGTACTCCCACTCAGTCTCACTCTCGCCCCTCAAACTCCCACTGAACGTTCTCCAACTCATCCCTCCCTCTCTTACTCAACTCTCATACTCAACTCCCACTCACCTCTAACTCCCACTCCCCCTCCCACTCGTTCCCCCAACAAGGTGTCCGAAAGTGTGCGAATCGGTTAACTTTCGGCCCACATGACCAAGCGCGAAGACGCCCTCGATTATCATCGTCTGGGCCGCCCCGGCAAAATCGCCGTCGTCCCCACCAAACCGCTGACCAACCAGCGGGATTTGGGCCTCGCCTACTCTCCGGGCGTCGCCGAACCCTGCCTTGAAATCCAGAAAAACCCCGACGACGCCTATCTCTACACGTCCAAGGGAAACCTCGTCGCCGTGGTCACCAACGGCACGGCCGTTCTCGGCCTCGGCAACATCGGCGCGCTGGCCGGTAAGCCGGTTATGGAAGGGAAAGGAAACCTCTTCAAGCAGTTCGCCGATCTCGACGTATTCGATCTCGAAGTTGGCTCCGAAGATCCCGCTGATGTCATCCGCTTCTGCCAGCTGCTCGAACCGACAGTCGGCGGCATCAACCTCGAAGACATCCGCTCGCCCGACTGTTTTTTGATCGAAGAGACGCTGCGGAAGACCATGAAAATCCCGGTCTTCCACGATGACCAGCATGGCACCGCAATTATCTCCGGCGCCGCGCTTCTCAACGCGCTCGAAGTGGTCGAGAAGAAAATCGAAGATGTGAAAGTCGTATTCTCCGGCGCTGGCGCTGCCGCGGTTTCGACGGCGGAGCATTACGTGCGGCTCGGCGTCACGCGCGAACACATCACGATGTGTGACAAAGAGGGCGTGCTCTACGTAGGTCGCGTCGGGAACAGCGATCCGTACAAGGATCGTTTCAAGCGGAAAACGGACGCGCGCACGCTGAAAGACGCGCTCGATGGCGCCGATGTTTTCGTCGGCCTCTCCGCTGCCGGAGCAGTGACGCCGGACATGCTGAAGAAAATGGCGCCCAACCCGATCATCTTCGCGCTCGCGAATCCCGTTCCGGAAATTCTTCCCGAAGAAATCCGCAGCGTGCGCGACGATGCGATCATCGCAACCGGCCGCAGCGATTACGCAAACCAGATCAACAACGTCCTCTGCTTTCCGTTCATCTTCCGCGGCGCACTCGACGTGCGCGCCACGCAGATCAACGAAGAAATGAAGATGGCTGCCACGCGCGCACTGGCAGCGCTGGCAAAAGAGGACGTCCCCGACAGCGTCTCGCAGTTATACGGACTCAAGTCGGTGAAGTTCGGCGCGGAATATCTGATCCCCTTCCCGTTCGATCCGCGCGTGCTGCTCTGGGTCGGACCCGCGGTCGCGTGGGCCGCAGTGGCCAGCGGCGTCGCACGCGAGTTCATCGATCTCGAGACCTACCGCGACGCGCTCGAAGCACGGCTCGGCCGCGCACGCGGCATCATGCGCGGCATTATCAATCGCGCGCATCACGATCCCAAGCGGATCGTGTTTGCCGAAGGCGAAGAGCTCAAGATCATCCGTGCGGCACAGATCATGGTGGATGAAGGCATCGCGCAGCCGATTCTTCTGGGCCGCGCGAAGCGCATTCGCGAGACGGCCGAGGAGAATCACGTATCGCTCGCCGGCATCCGCATTGAAGATCCCGGGAGCTCAAAGCATCGCGAGCGCTACGCGAATTTTCTGTTTCAGCGCCGCCAGCGCAAAGGACTCTCGCTCGCCGAAGCGCATCAGCTGTTGTACAAAGGAATTTATTTCGGCACGGCGATGGTCGCGGTGGGAGACGCCGATGGAATCATCGGCGGACTCAACAAGCACTATCCGGAAACGGTCCGCCCGGCGCTCGAGGTGATCGGTCCGCATCCCGTGGTCGGACTCGCCAGCGGTTTGTACATGCTCGTATTCGAGAAGCATGTGATTTTCTGCGGCGATACCACCGTGAATATCGATCCAACGGCGGAGCAGCTCGCGCAGATCGCGATTTCAGCGAGCGGCCTCGTCACGAATTTCGGACAGATTCCGCGAGTGGCGATGCTCTCATTCTCGAATTTCGGCTCGGTAAAGCATCCGCAGGCACAGAAGATGGCGGACGCGGTGAAAATTCTCCGCGAGCGCAGGCCGCAGCTCGTTGTCGACGGCGAAATGCAGGCCGATACAGCGTTCAGCGAGGAGATTCTGTCCTCGCGCTATCCGTTCAGCCGCTTGAAGGAAGCAGCGAACGTCTTGATTTTCCCGAATCTGAGCGCCGGCAATATTGCATATAAATTGCTGACGCAGCTGGGCGGGGCCACCGCGATCGGCCCCATTCTCGTCGGCATGGCACACCCGGTTCATGTGCTCGAGCAGGGCGCCGACGTGCAGGAGATCGTGAACATGGCGGCTGTTGCCGTCATCGATGCGCAATGGCGCGTACGTGCCAGTACCGAAGCCGCTCGCGTGACGACCGGCGAATACGAAACCGTCGTCGCAACGCGCTGAGTCCACAACAAGATTTAACTTTCTACTTCATCAACTAAACATCATGTCATCCACCACTTCGCCGTCGCGCGAAAGCTCGCACGGCCTCAGCACGCAGGGACTCGCACCCAAGGGCGCTCTTCGCTGGAATCTCAATCCGCCCGAGCTTGTCGCCGCCGCCATTCGTCGCGGTGAAGGCGAACTCGCCGACATGGGCCCGTTCGTCGCGGTCACAACGCCGCACACCGGCCGCTCGCCGAAAGACAAGTTCGTGATCAAAGAGGCGTCGTCGGAGAACGACATCGACTGGGGCGTCGTCAACCAGCCGATGAGCGAAGCGCAGTTCGAGATTATCCTCGCCGATGTGCGTGGCTACCTCGACGGCCAGGATGAGCTGTTTGTGCAGGATCTCTATTGCGGCGCCGATCCGGCGTATCGCCTCTCCTGCCGCTACGTCACGCCGAACGCGTGGCACGCGAACTTCGTGCGCAACATGTTCATCCGGCCGGAGCTCGCCGAGCTCGCGTCATTCGCGCCGAACTTCACCATTCTGCACGCGCCCGAGTTTCAGGGCGACCCGGCAAAGCACGGCATCCGCTCGACGACGTTCATCGTCCTGAACCTCGCGAAGCGCATGATCCTCATCGGCGGCACGCGCTACGCGGGCGAGCTCAAGAAGTCGATGTTCACCGTGATGAACTATCTGCTTCCGAAGCAGGGCGTCCTCTCGATGCACTGCTCCGCCAACATCGGTCCCGACGGCGACACCGCGCTTTTCTTCGGCCTCTCCGGCACGGGCAAGACGACGCTCTCCGCAGACCCCGAGCGCGGCCTGATTGGCGACGACGAACATGGATGGAGCCCGGCCGGAGTGTTCAACTTCGAGGGCGGCTGCTACGCGAAGGTGATCAACCTTTCGCCCGAGCAGGAGCCCGACATTTTCGCGACGACACAGATGTTCGGCACCGTACTCGAGAATGTCGAACTCGATCCGAACACGAAGAAAGTGATGTTCGAGAGCCAGGCGCTCACGGAAAACACGCGTGCGTGCTACCCGCTTCCGTACATTCGCAATCATGTCCCGAGCGGGCGCGGCGGACATCCGAAGAACGTCGTGTTCCTCACGGCGGACGCGTTCGGAGTGCTCCCGCCAATCGCGCGCCTCACGCGTGAGCAGGCGATGTACTATTTCCTCTCGGGCTACACGGCGAAGGTCGCCGGCACCGAGCGCGGCGTGACCGAACCGCAGGCGACGTTCAGTGCCTGCTTTGGCGCCGTATTCCTCGTCTGGCACCCGACGAAGTACGCCGACATGCTCGGCGAGCTGCTCGCGCAGCACAAAGACGCGCACGTGTGGCTCGTGAACACGGGATGGAGCGGTGGTGCGTACGGCGTTGGCTCGCGCATGAAGCTTTCGCATACACGCGCAATGGTCCGTGCGGCGCTCGCGGGCAAACTCGACGGCGTAACCGTGAAAACCGATCCCGTGTTCGGACTCGCAGTGCCCACCGCGATCGACGGCGTGCCGGCTGCGGTGCTCGATGCGCGCTCCACATGGAAAGACGCTGCCGCGTACGACACGCAGGCCGCGAAGCTCGCCGGAATGTTCCGCGAGAACATCAAGAAGTTCGGCGCCGCTGTTTCGGATAAAATCCTCGCAGCAGGACCGAAAGGTTGACCTTCATCCGGGATCCGCTCTGGAATAACATCCGGGTCGATCCCACCGCCGAACGACTGCTCGACACGAGCGTCGTTCAGCGGTTGCGGTACGTACGGCAGCTCGGACTCGCGCACCTGGTGTATCCCGGCGCGACCCACTCACGATTCGAGCACGCACTCGGCGCGTACCACCTCGCGCGCCGCACCCTCGCGCGCCTTCACGAAGAAGGCGCGCTCGAGGGGATCGCGGCAGACGAAGGCGCTGTAGTTGCGGCGGCGGCGCTGCTGCACGATGTGGGGCACTATCCGTTCTCGCACGCGCTCGAAGAGATCGGCGTGCCGCATCATGAAGAAGTCTCGCGGCCACTGCTGACTGAAGGCGAGATCGCGGAGATTCTGCGCAACGAAACCGCGAGCGATGCACCCGAGCGGATTTATGCACTGGTATGCGGCACGAGCAAGAGCCCGCTGCAAGGGCTGATATCGGGCTCGCTCGATCTCGACAAAATGGATTATCTCAAGCGCGACGCACTCATGTGCGGCGTGCCGTACGGCGAGATCGACGAAGATCGTTTGATGCATGCGCTCGTCGTGCTCGACGATCCTACAACCGGGCGCCGCGGTGTGGGCGTGCGCACGAAGGGATTGTCGGCGCTCGAGTCACTGCTCTTCGCGAAATATCAGATGTACCGCAATGTGTACTGGCATCACGCGGTGCGCAGCGCGACGGCGATGTACAAGCGGATGGTGGAATCCGCGCTGGCGGCCGGGAGCTTGGAGATTGCTGCGCTCGGGCGTTACACGGACGAAGGATTGATCTTTGCGCTCGGCGCATCCGCCAAAGGCGATTCGCGCGCGCTGCTCGACGATCTTCTCGGCCGTCGCCTTTTCAAGCGCGCGTTCGAGGCACCGGCTGCGGCGCTGCCGATGGAATCGCTCGAGTGGATTGCCGAGGATCGCGACCGCTCGCGGCGGGCGGAGAGTGAAATCGCCGCGAAACTTGGCTTGGCGGCAGACGATGTGCTGCTCGATTTTCCGGCGAAGACGCAGATGCTGGGGTTGGATCTGCCTGTGCTCGCGCGGGATGGAACGGTGCACCGGGTGACGCAGGAGGGGATTCCGGGGGCAATCGATCTTCCCGTTTTGGCGGAGCAGCTGTATCGGTCTGCCCGATACCTTCGCGTGTTTACTCGAGGGAAAACTACTATTTCGCGCGGTGACCTTGAGGCTATACTCGGCGCATAGTGTCCAACGAGTGAACTATTAACTACTAACTGTTGGTCGGTGTTCTGTTAAACAATTTGTCCGGGCATCGTGCCGCGTCGACGCGGTTCGAAGCCCGGACTGATTTTTTAACCTTGGTTAACCGACCAACAGTTAGTGGTTAACAGTTCACTCGTTTTACACTTTCTCCCGCCCGCGTGCCTCCGCAAGCTTTCGCGCTATCCCCCGATAGAACCCCGCATCAGCGGGTTTCCCCTCGGTTTCCAAATCCAGCGCGCACCGCTCGAGCGCAAACAGAATGTTGCCGAGGTACAGCGCCGCGACCGACTCAACCGTTTCGGTTACCCGCTCCTCAGCCATTCGCGGCGGAGGTGCCTGGCGTATCAACCTGCACCACCTGAATCACAATCGCCGTGATATTGTCCAGCCCGCCACGCCCATTTGCCTCGGCAATCAGCGCATCGACAATCCGGCCGGGTCCCGAGCGCGCGAGCAGCATCGCTTGTAGGCGACGGTCGTCGACCATGCCCGTCAGTCCGTCGCTGGCGAGGAGGTACACGTCACCCGGCTTCATCTCGCCTTCGTAGATGTCCGCCTCGACGTTCTCGCTCGCACCCACGCAGCGCGTGATCACATTGCTGTAGGGATGGTAGCGCGCCTGCTCCGGCGTGAGGAGCCCCGCGTCGACCTGCTCCTGCACGTACGAATGGTCTTTCGTGAGTTGCGTCAGCGCGCCATCGCGAAGGAGATAAATGCGCGAGTCGCCGATCTGTCCGATCAGGAATTGATTGTCGGAGACAACGAGTACGCTCGCTGTCGTCCCCATTCCCTGCTTGTCGACTTCGGCGAGCATACGATCGTAAATCGCACGGTTCGCGTCGCGCATCGCGTTCGCGAGCCGGTCCGACGATTCTTTGCCGACCACAGTCGTGAGCCCGAGCAGCTGTCGTGCGACGATCTGCACCGCCATTTCGCTGGCGACTTCACCGGCCGCGTGGCCGCCCATTCCATCGGCGACGACGAACACGCCACGGCGATCGTCCGCTTCGGCGAAGAAATTATCTTCATTCCCCGAGCGGATCATCCCCACATCAGAACGCGCGCCGACCTTTAGCTCCACGAAATCAGCCCCGAATGGTGAGCAGGATGGCCATCATTGATGCTCCGGCGACGCCGAGCGCCACCACGAATGCGATCATGGCCATGCACCCTTTCTTCTTTTCGACGGGAAGCTTGGCGGTGTCGGGCTGCTGCGGAGCAGCCTGAGTCGCGCGCTTCTTTTCGGCGGCTTTCTTGGCCGCCTCAACGCCGAACGCGGCAATCGCGCGCGTCCCCTTCCCTTCATCTTCGGCGGGCACCGGCGTCGACTTGAACATCATCTTGATACTGCCGAAACGTACATCCGGCGCGCCGACGATCTGCTGTTCGCCCTGCACGCGGCGGCCGCCGATGTAACTGCCATTGGTCGAGCCCTGATCGACGAGCCACCACGATCCATCACGCTTGAGGATCTTTGCGTGTGAATCGGAGACGCTTTCGTCTTGCAGCGAGACGTCGTTGTGCGGGCCGCGGCCGACGTTCGTGAGGGGGGTGTGGATCTCGAACTTTGTCCCCTTCATCGGCCCTTCGTTGATCACTTCGAGCATCGCCATCGGCGTCCGCGACACAGTCGGAGCAATTGGCGCTTCAGGCGCGGCGGGGCGAACCGGCGGTGCCGCGGGCGCGGCGGGTGCTGGTGCCGGCGCTGGTGGAGCGGCCGGCGGCGGTGTGGGTTTCGACACCGACGCCATCGCATCTTCGAGATCGATAACGGTCATCTCGATCTGCGGCATGCCGTCGAGCGTGCCCAGTCCAAATGGAGAGTCCGCGACGAGCGCGGGCGCCTCGGAAGGCGCCGGCGGGGGTGCGCTCGCCGCGGGAATCTCTGGAGCTGGTGCGACGGGCGCCGGTGGCTCAGGCGCCTTGGCAACGTCAGCGTAAAAGCGGTATTCCTCGGGCCCGATCTTCAGGACATCGCCGCGGCCGAGCAGCTGCGATTTCTCGACCCGCGTGCCGTTGACGGTGAGGCCGTTCGTGCTCAGATCAGTGACGACATAACCACCCTCGGCCGGCGCAATCGACGCGTGCTTGCGCGAGACTTCGGTGGATGCGATGACGATGTCATTCCCGATCTCGCGCCCAAAACTGACGCCGGCGTCGGGGACGGGATATTCACGTCCATCGACCAGCGAGACCAGACGGCCGCCGGTGGCGGTCGTGGGCTTCTTGGGTGCGCTTCCCTTCGCCCTGATGGCGTCGGGGACATTCATGCTGGATAGGAACTGCGTGCTGCCGCCCTTCACGTCGTCGCCGTAGCGGAGCTCGTGAGCCCCGAGCGAGAGTTTGTCGCCGTGGAGCAGCGGACTCGGTTCGGCACCCAGCTGCACGCCATTCACGAACACGGCTGAATCGGCACTTCCGCGCCTGACGAGCCCGGTTCCGTCGGCCCCCACCAGCAGGACGGCACGGAGCGTCGAGTCGTCGCCTGGGAGCCGCAGCGCGGCACCGTCATAGGCGCCGACAGTAAGCTCGGCCGCGGTCAGGGGGAACCGCTGATCGTTGAACTGGATGTAGGGCATCTGGGAAGGGAAACTATGGGCCGGAGAGGGGGTGGGCAAGCTTGATATCGATGGTCTGTAACGGGGAAAACGGGAGTGGGAGAGGTGAGCTGAGTATGAGAGTTGAGTAAGAGGGGGAGGGATGAGTTGGAGTACGCTCAGTGGGAGTTTGAGGGATGAGAGTGAGTTGGAGTGGGAGTCGAGTGGGAGTGGGATCACAAGTCGCTAGCTTTCGGCCGTGAAGGATCGCATCCAAATCCGCGGCGCTCGGCAACACAACCTCAAGGCTGTCGACCTCGACATCCCCCGCCGCGCTGTAACAGTCATCACCGGCCCCTCCGGCTCCGGTAAGTCCTCGCTCGCGTTCGATACGATTTACGCCGAGGGGCAGCGCCGGTACGTCGAATCGCTCTCGGCGTATGCCCGCCAGTTCCTCGAGCGGATGAAAAAGCCCGATGTCGACTTTATCGACGGGCTTTCCCCGGCGGTCGCGATCGAGCAAAAGAACCCGACACGCACATCGCGCTCGACAGTCGGCACCGCGACCGAGATCTACGATTACCTGCGCCTGTTGTGGGCGCGCGTCGGGCGCACGATGTGCCCCGTCTGCGGGCGCGAGCTCAAGCCCGACACTGCGCAAAGCGCCGCTGACGCGACGCTCGAACTTCCCGAAGGAACGCGCGTCCTCATTGCCTTCCCGCTCAAACGTTCCGCGAAAGTCACACACGCGCAAATCGTCGAGAACCTGAAAGCGAAAGGCTTCGTCCGCGTCGTCGCCGATGGCGTCGTGATGCACCTCGACGAGCTTCCGCCGAAAACGAATCTCACGAAATCGAAGGAACTGCTCGTCGTCGCAGATCGTCTGGCGGTCTCAACCGCCGAACGCACACGATTCACGGATGCGTTCGAGACCGCGTTCATCGAGGGCGACGGAGACGCCACGGCGCTGCAAGTCGATCCGCCGTCCACCCTCCCGCCGCCGTCCGCCGTCCGCCGTCTGCCGTCTCAAAAGTTCACAACGCGTTTCCACTGCCCTAACGACGGCCACGTCGCCCCCGTCCCATCGCCGCAGCTTTTCTCCTTCAACAATCCCCGCGGCGCCTGCTCCAACTGCAACGGATTCGGCGCGACGCTCGAATACGATATCGCGCTGATCGTCCCGTATCCTGAACGCACGTTGTCGGAGGGGACGATCCACCCCTGGACGATGCCGCGCTACGACAACAAGCGCCGCGCGCTCGCAGAATTCGCGAAGCGTGAAGGGATCCCGATGGACCGGCCCTGGTTCGAGCTGACGCCTGTGCAGCATGAGAAACTCTTGCACGGAAAAGCGAAAGGATTTCTCGGGATCGTCAAACACCTCGAATCGCTCGAGCCGAAAAAGTACAAGCAGTACATCCGCGTTTTTCTGCGGCAGTATCAAACGGCCCAGACCTGTTCCGTCTGCCACGGGACGAAGCTCCAACTCGACGCGCTGAATGTGAAAGTTGGCGCAAAGAGCATCGCCGATGTTTCATCGATGCCCGTGGATTTGTTGCGTGCCTGGCTGGACACACTGACGTTGACGCAACACGAACTCGCGATCGCTTCGCACATCATTCGCGAGGCGCGCGACCGTGTGCGTTTTCTCACCGATGTCGGCCTCACCTACCTCACGCTCGATCGCACCACGCGCACGCTCTCCGGCGGCGAGGCTCAGCGGATAGGGCTGGCCAATTCACTCGGCGCGCATCTCGTCGACACGACATATGTGCTCGACGAGCCGAGCATCGGATTGCATCCGCGCGACATGGACCGGCTGCTCGGGCTGCTCGCGCGGCTGCGCGACGGCGGCAACACCGTGATCGTCGTCGAGCATGACCTCGAAGCGATTCGGATGGCCGACTGGATGATCGAACTCGGTCCCGAGAGCGGCGAGGCGGGCGGGCATGTTGTATTCGCCGGTCCGATTTCCGACGCCGCAAAGAGTCCGCTGACCGGACAGTACCTCACCGGCGCGCGCACGATTCCGCTCCCGGAAAAGCGGCGCAAGACCGGTCCGCGCTGGATCAAGCTCACCGGCGCGCGCGAGCACAATCTGCGCGGCGTCGATATCAAAGTTCCTGTTGGCGCGCTTACCGCGGTTACCGGAGTATCCGGCAGCGGTAAGAGCACGCTCGTGCACGACATTCTTTTCCGCGCGCTCGAGCAGCGCATCACCGGCGAGCATTCGGCCAAGCAGCATCTCGGCGAGCGCGTCGGCGCGTTCGATGAACTCACGGGATATGAATCGCTCGATAGTGTCGTGCTGGTGGATCAAGAACCGATCGGGCGCACACCGCGTTCGAATCCAGTCACATATATCAAAGCGTTCGACGAAATCCGCCGGATTTTTGCGAACGTCCCGCTCGCGAAGCAGCGCAAATACACGGCGAGCACTTTCAGTTTCAATGTGAAGGGCGGCCGCTGCGAGAAGTGCGAGGGCGCGGGCTATATCGAAGTCGAAATGGTGTTCATGGCCGACGTGTATGTGCCGTGCGAAGAGTGCGATGGCACGCGCTACAAACCAGACGTGCTCGACGTGAAGTACCAGGGGAAGAGCGTCGTCGAAGTGCTGGAGCTCACGGTCGATCAGGCGATTCGATTTTTCCCGAAAGAAGAAAAACTCGGCCAGGCGCTCTGGCAGGTGCAGCAGGTTGGACTCGGCTATCTGCGGCTCGGCCAGCCGGCGACGACGCTTTCAGGTGGGGAGGCTCAGCGGCTGAAAATAGCCCGCGAGCTGACGTTCTCGGCGAAGTCAGCGGGGAAAAAACTGTACGTGATGGATGAGCCCACAACCGGTCTCCATCTCGAAGACATTCGAAAGCTCGCCGGCGTGTTGGATCGGCTCGTGGACGCCGGGCACACCGTGCTGTTGATCGAACACAACCTCGATGTGATCAAGCTCGCGGATTGGGTGATCGATATGGGGCCGGATGGTGGCGACGGAGGCGGAAAGCTTGTAGCGATGGGGACGCCGGAAGAGGTCATGAAGGTGAAGGCGTCGCATACGGGACAGTGGCTGAGGACGGTGATGGGCGAGGAGAACAACAGGGACGGGCGAAGGGTGAGGGGGAAGATCAGTGAGGGGTGAGGGGGAAGATCAGTGAAGGGTGAGGGGGAAGATCAGTGAGGGGTGAGGGGGAAGATCAGTGAAGGGTGAGGGGGAAGATCAGTGAGGCGTGAGGGGGACGATCAGGGAGGGGAAACAAACTTCCTTCGTGAGCGTAGGGTCGGCATGACTGGCACACCTGCGATTGAGCTCAAGAACGCGACGAAGCGATTTGGGGCCCTCACTGCGCTGCACGATGTGAGCGTCGTCGTGCAACCCGGCGAGACGGTCGCGATGCTCGGGCCGAACGGCGCGGGAAAGACGACCGCCGTGTCATTGATGCTCGGGATGCGCTCGCCGACTTCTGGAACGGCGAGATTGTTCGGCGGCGATCCCCGCGTTCCCGCAACGCGCATGCGGCTCGGCGCGATGCTCCAGGAGTCAGGCGTGCCCGCGATGCTCACGGTGCGCGAAGTTGTAGAACTCTTTGGCGCTCTGTACGCCAAGCCGATTTCCGCGGCTGCTGCGATCGAGGCTGCGCAGCTCAGCGAAAAATCCTCCGCGCGCATCGTGACACTCTCGGGCGGACAACGCCAGCGTTTGTATTTCGCGCTCGCGATCGTCGGCGATCCGGACGTGCTCTTTCTTGACGAACCAACCGTCGCGCTCGATGTGGAATCGCGTCGCGCATTTTGGGAGCAGATCACACTGCTCACTGCGCGCGGCAAGACCGTGCTGCTCACCACGCACTATCTCGAAGAAGCGGACGCGCTCGCGAATCGGATTGTCGTGATCAACAGCGGCGTCATTGTGGCGCAGGGGACGCCGTCGGAAATAAAATCGAAAGTGGGTGGAAAGTACGTGCGCTTTATGGCAGAGGGATTGTCGCGCGAATGGCTCGCCGCTCTCCCGGGAATGCAAAGCGTGACACATGCCGGCGGACAGTGGCAGCTCTACACGCTTGAAGCTGAAGCGACACTGCGTGCGGTGTTCGCGAAAGACATTGCGATCATCGGACTCGAAGTTGAGGGCGCCGGACTTGAGGAAGCAGTGCTCTCGCTGACGTCCGCGCACGCGAAGGCGGCCGCATGAGCGCGACGACAGGCACACGATTCCCGTTGGCGGTGCTCGTGAAAGCCGAAGTCATGCAGCGCATGCGCGTGCCCGGCTTCGTGATATCGTCGATCGTTTTCCCGACGATGTTTTTCGCGCTATTCGGCCTGCCGAACCTCGGCCGCTCGAGCAATGGCGTCGATTTCGGCGCATACATGATGGCGTCGTATGGCGCGTACGCAGTGATGTCGGTCGCGCTGGTTTCGTTTGGCGTTTCGATATCAGCGGAACGCGGGCTTGGCTGGAACAAGCTGTTGCGCGCGTCGCCAATGGACCCGCTCGCGTATTTCACCGCGAAGGTCTTAATGGCGATGGTGCTCGGTCTCGTCTCGCTTGTCGTGCTTTTCGCATTCGCGGCGATCGCGGGACATATCTCGCTGCCGCTGCTATTCTGGTTGAAGATCTCCGGCCTTCTGATTGTCGGCATGGTGCCTTTCGTCGCGCTCGGTCTGGCGATTGGATATCTGTCGAGCCCGACAGCGGCCGCGCCGATCGCGAACTTGATCAGTCTGCCGCTCTCATTTGGATCGGGGCTGTTCGTGCCGCTCCAGTTTCTGCCTGCTCCGGTGCAGCACGTCGCGCCGTACCTGCCTTCGTATCATGTGGCCGAGCTCGGCTGGACGCTTCTCGGCGCGGGTGATGGGCAGGGCTACGGCAGGCATCTGCTTTTGGTCGCGGGCTACGCGATCGCGTTTATCGCCCTCGCAGTGGTCGCTTATAGGCGCGACGAGGGGAAGACGTTCGGGTAAAAAAAAGCACAGGAACCGCGCGTCGCAGGCGGGCTAAGTTGACGCCCATGCCGTTCAGCCATAGCGTTTTAGCCGATGACACGCGGCTCCGCTCCCGCCGACTTGAACGCGCCTGTGCGTGTGCTCAAATACGGCTTGACCGTCGGCGCGATCTGTGCGGCCGCATTTCTTGCTCAGCGCGCCGTCTGGGGCGCGACAGCGCTGGACTTCGACGACATTCCGCTGATGAAGGCGATCGCCATCTGCGCAGGCGCAGGGTGTCTCGCGGGTACAGTTGGCGGAATGTTTGCGGTTTCCGCTGCCACAAACGGGAAGCAGACGTTCGCAACTGGAATGACTGGGTTCTGCATCGTGTTGGCCGTGAGCGTGGCGGTGGTAGTGCTCGCGGAGCCCGGGCATGTCGTCTTGTTCGATTTGGAGATAGCCCTCGGACTCAGCGTCATCACAGGACTGGCGCCCCTCCTGATAGAAACCCGACGGCGAGAAGCGCGAGGTATCCTAGTTGACCGCTCGGACCTACTCGACGCACCGCCGAAGCCATCGGGTGACAAACCGGAGTTCGATCTTTCGTGATGCGGGGACGGAGACCGGCGCGGTGTGGTCCATCGCCGACGCCCAACAACGCGCGTCACTACGCCGTGCGGAGCACACGGTGAAGCTCCTCCACGCGGCGAGCGGTCGCCGGCTGATTTGCGCGCAGCAGGTGACGAACCTCGACAAGAACAACCAGAAGTTCATTTACGGCGCGATTGCCGCTCCCAACGCCGTGAGGCTCGCGTAGCTCCTTGTGCTAACCCGATCCGGAGTGCGACATGATCACGCAAAAAAAGATGCTGATAGTCGCGGCGACTGTTGTAGTCGTGGCAGTCGTCGTGCGGCTATGGTTCATCTACTTTCCTGTCCATATCGGGAGTCGCGTGGTGAAGCGGTGAGCGACTGTGCGTCAAGTCCACCCTTCCGGCGCGTTGACCCAACCCTGTCCTCCGTCTAGCTTTCCCTCCTCTTCCCGAGTAGCTCAGTTGGTAGAGCAGGCGACTGTTAATCGCCGGGTCGGGGGTTCAAGTCCCTCCTCGGGAGCTTCTGCGGGGCAAGCGCTGGTGGCGCTTGCCCCGCATTTCGTTTCTTACGCGTTATTCGGCGACGGTGATGTAGATCGTTCCCCACGGAAAATAGATACCGTTGCCGAGCTGATCGTCGGCGGTGTAAACGCTGTTGATGCTACAGGTGGACGGCTTATATGTGATGGTGCCGCTCTGCGCCCAATGTACGCCAGCGGAATTGGCGCCAGGGCCAACCGTTGTGATCGGCGGATTCGATCCGCCTTGCTGGAACAGCGTGACCGTCGCACCAGAGTTGTTGTACCAGACGACGGTTTGACCCGCCGCGACCGACGCAGGATTCGGACTGTAGGTGGGGCACCTCAGCGTGTCGACCTGCGCACAGCCCGCGGGCGGGCAGCCAGCCACTCGTAGGAACGAAATCGTATCGAGTCGATAGATCACCGACGGGCCGATCGTTATCACGACGGACCCGGTGGGAGCTGAAGTGCCGTTCGATCCGGTCGAAGCCGTGGGCCCCGCGCCGCAGGCGCTCGCGGTCATCGCGGCCGCGGTGCCGGTTATCAGCAACATCCACCGGCGCACTCTGCGGATAGCGACACACGCCGCTCCGGAGTGATGATCTCGTTGTGGGGTTGTCGGCCCTTCCATCGCTTGCGGACGAATTCGCATCTCATTGCGCTCCGTGAGAGAAAGAGGAGCAGACGCTATTCGGCCGCCGTGTCCCAGCTATGGGCGCCGCCGTGTCTCACCCGTGTCGCGTGCCGTTTCGGGTTGCCGCCGCGTTCCAGCGGGGACAAATTCGCCCGTTCCCGTACGAGAGCCATCGGTCCGCAGCAAGAGGTGCCAGAGGATGAGGCCGGAACTTCGACTGCTCGGGACGCTCGACGTTCGCCTCGTGGACGTGGCTGCAAGTGACCGCGCGATGCGTCATCCAAAGCGCATCGCACTCCTCGCATATCTCGCCGTCGCGCGCCCGCGTGGCTTTCACCGTCGCGACGCGCTCATCGCGATGTTCTGGCCGGAACTCGCAACTGACGCCGCACGCGGCGCGCTCCGGACCGCCCTCACCCGCCTGCGTAAGGAGTTTGGCGCGGGCGCAATCACAAGCCGCGCCGATGAGATTCGCCTCGAGACTGACGCGATCTGGTGCGATACGACTGCGCTAGAGGAGGCGGTCGGTGCCGGGCGCGCGAACGAAATTGGCGATCTGTATCGCGGAGATCTTCTTGCCGCGCTGCACGTCGAAGGAATCGGCGAGGAGTTCGAAAGCTGGCTTTCAGCCGAACGCGTTCGCATTCGGGACTCCGCCGTTCAAGTGCTTTCTGCGCACGTGCGCAGTCTTGAGTCACGCGGGGATCGACGAGCGGCGGTTCCAATCGCGCAGCGCGCGTTTGAAATCGCACCGCACGACGAAACCGTCTCGAGGCAACTCATACGCCTTCTGGCTGCGGCCGGCGACCACGGCAAAGCCGCTCAGGTCTATCAAGTGATGGCGCGTCGATTGAGTCTTGAGTTCGAGACCTCTCCTTCGCGCGAGACGCTGGAGCTGATGCAGTCATTGCGCGCGACGAGTCGCGAATACGAGGCCGCGGCTCCGTTGGTCGATTCACCGTCTGCCAGATTCGCAACCGAGGGGTCGCTGCCGCTAGCCGTTCGCGCGAACACTCAGTCAGGAGGCCCGCATCACGCAGCACGACGCGCCTTCTTGAAGCCCGCCCTCGCGGGCGTGGCGCTCATTCTGGTCGCGCTCTCTGTCGGTGCAAAGTTGCTGTATCCTGGACGACCGCCGGCAGCACGCTGGATCTCGCTCCCGGCGCCGATCGAGTCGAGACCTCCATCAAGGGATTTTGAATCTGCATTCCTCGACTCGACCGCAAATGCGCTGGTCGTGTTCGGCGGACTGACTTCACGCGGAGAAGGTTCCGACTCGAGCCCGATTCTCGGCGACATGTGGCGTCTCACGGGACTGCGGCGGGACGAGGCGCACCACTGGCAGCGGGTGCAGCCTGCAGCCGGACCCTCTCCGGGGCGACGCTGGAACTCGCTCGCGACATACGATGCCGCAACTGATCGAGCACTGATTCACGGCGGAGCGATGGGTCATAGCTCCCCGTGCGCGAACGATACGTGGGTGCTCGATCATGCGTCTGGGATCGGCGCGACTCCACGCTGGAGAGCACCGGACATTACCGGAACCTTACCGCCCCCACACGCCGAGACAAACGGATTCTACGACGGCCGCACCCGCAGTCTCGTCGTGCTCGGCGGCAACGACTGCGTCGCAACGTTTACAAACGACGTTTGGGTTTTGTCGTTCGACGCCTCGTCCCTCCGCTCCGGCGTCTGGCACCGCCTATCACCGACCGGCTTCGACGGCTCGCCGGTTCGGCGTAACGCGGCCGCGGCCGCATACGACCCGAAGTTCAGGCGACTCTGGCTTGAGGGAGGTCACGACCGGAATCCATTGTCGGACTTGTGGCGGCTCGACGATCCAGACGGTTCGGCCGGCCGCCCTGCGTGGCACCGCGTGCACTGTGGAGGAGAGGCGCCTGCGCTATATGGGCACCTCGCGGCGTACGACACGACCAGTGGCGCGCTCCTGCTTTTCGGAGGGATCGACGAAAACGGCGAAGCCCGCAATGATGTGTGGGTAGCGCGCAACCTCAATGACGACGGTCACGATTGCCGATGGGAGCGACTTGGCGCGGCGGAGCATTCGCCTTTGCCTCGCGACACGCCGCGAGGGTTTGTGCTGCCATCAGGCGACGCGCTGATCGTCGTCGGCGGTTCCGTCGAAAACGTTGCCTTCCTCGACTTGTGGCGCCTCGATCACCCGCTGCACCGCTAGCGAACGCCTACGGCTTCTTCGTCGGCGCCGGCGTGGCCGTCTCCGCCTTCAGCGCGGCCTTGGTCTGCTTCTCGCCCTTGATCTGCTGCTTCAGCTTTTTGGCCGTCGCCGTATCGCCCTTCGCCTTGGCCGCCTTACGCGCAGCCTTGTTCGATTTGATCGTCTTCTTCACCGACTTGAGACTGTCATGCTGAGCGGTCGCCTTCTTCGTCGCGCCACTCCCCTGCGCGGCCAGGCTTGAACTTCCCAGCGCAATCGCGGTGGCGAGCAGTGCAAGGTGAATCCGCTTCATGATCTCTCCTGAGTGAGTGCGTTACGGGTTCGGTTTACGCGGAGCTTTCCTCGGCGGCAGCTCTTTCCTGAGGCCGGCTGCCTGCATTCGGTTCGCCTTGAGGGCCTTGGAATCTGCCTTCATTCTCGCCGTATCGCCCGATGCCTTCGCGGCTTTTCGGTCGGCGGCCAACGACTTCATGTTCTGACGAACTGCCCTCAAACTGTCACGTGCCGGGCTCGCGTGCTTTGTTGCCGGCGTGGTCGTTGTCGGAGGCGTGGTCGTCGATTGAGCAGAAGCACTCGCGGCACCTACTACAGAAACAGTCAATGCCGCAAGAATAGTTGCAATTCGGATCGAGCGCATGGGAACTCCTGAAAGGTTCACCAATCAGACGCTCGCAAGTTGACGAAGGTTAAGTGCTCCCGGTCACACCCGAAAGAACGCCGTCGCTTCGTGCATCGGCTTGAGCCCCCATAAAATCTTCCCGTCGCTCCGGATTACCCGCGGAACCCCGCCGAGCCGCTCGGTCGCCCAGTCGAGGTCCCACCCCTCGACCGTCTCCGCGGCGTCGGGATTGTCGAGATCTATGAATCGCGGCACCTCCGCGGCGTCGGCAACGCGCTGCAACTCGGCCATCACCGAAATGTCCGTTCCATCGCGCCAATACGCGCGATACAACGCGTCGCGATACGCCGCCGCGCGCGCCGGCTGCTGCCTCATAACCGATGCAACGGCCACAATCGCTTTCAGCGTCCGCGGCTTTCCGCGCGGGAGATGCATCACGACTCCGTCAACGCGGCGTTGCACCTCGCCGATTTCATCTTCAATCCGATCGAGCGCACGACGGTCGAGCGATCGCATCGGCACCGCGAGTGCGGGCTCGACCTGCACGCCACGCCAGTGCACAGCCGCACTCACGCCGAGTGCTACGAGCTGTTCGTTCAGCCCGTAGCACTCGGTGCAGGTAAAATCAGAGTAGACGGTAAACTCCACAGCGCAAAAGTAGAGCGCGCGGCAATCAGCAGCAATTCAAACAGATCACGGACTGCGATACCGCATACTCACATACACCGTGCGCCCCTGACCGGGTGTCACCTGTCCGCCGGACTCGAGTTCGCGGTAGCGCACGTCGAGAATATTGCGAACGCCGAGCAACAGTTGCGTGCGCTCGGAAAGCTTGAAGCCGCCGGACGCGTTGAACAGGGTGAACGCCGGACGCACAACACCCGGTTCTTCAAACGGCGTATACGCTCCCTGAAAATTCGCGCCGAGCTGCGCGACCCAAATCTGCTTTGGAATGTCGAAGTCGACGCGCACCGCACCGACGTACCTCGACGTATTGAAAATCGGCGTGTGCGAATAGTCCACGCCGTCGTCCGGATTCACGAAGTGCGTATAGAATCCGTTCAGTACCGTGAAGCTCGCGTCTGCTGTGACGCCGGTCGCGAGATGACCGTTGGCCGCGACGTCGAGTCCGTTGCGGCGGCTCTGGCCTCCGCCGATCACACTGTTCAGCGCGGGGTCGAACGTCTCTTCATTTGAGACATCCATGCGGAAGAGCGATGCGTCGACGTTCCAACTGCCGACGTCGAACTTCACGCCGGTTTCGTAATCCCACACGGTGACGAACGGCAGCGTGACATCGGTGATCACGCCGTCCGTCTGCCGGAAGCCGCGCGAAACATTTGCGAACACGCCGAAATCCGGATGACCGATTCCGGCGAACGGCCGGATGAGAATGCCGGACTTCGGCGAGAAAATTCCTTTCGAGTGCTGTGAGTCGTAGTACGAGTTCAACTGCAAGTCGCCTGATGCATCGACCTGGGGTTGGTGCACCGAAGTCGTCAGCTGATCGATGCGACCGCCGAGATTCAGTCGCGCGTACTTGGTGATGTCGAATCCCGCCTGCACGAACAGCCCGCCGGAAAACTGCTGCGCCGGCGACGCGAGGACGACCGCCGCTGAATCGACACGAAATCCAGTCGACGACTCGGCGTAGTTCGCGTACGTCGCGTTCGAATAGCGCGCATCGACACCAACCGTGATGTCGACGCCCTCGGCAGCATACGTGATCGCCGAGGTTCCGCCGTAGCCGTAGCGTGAGTCGTATTCGCGCGACTCTGCTCCGCTTCCTTCGGTCAGGCCGCCGAGCCCCGGTGGCGAGCTCAGCCAGAACTGCCACGTCCCCTGCTGCGCGTAGACGGTGCTGCGCCACTCGAGCGTCGAGTTGATAAAGGTGCGGATGCTGACGCGCTCCTGCGCGTGGCGCTTGAATCCGCCGTCGCCAAAGTTCGAGACGAAGTTCGTGCGGCCGGCATTGTAGAGCGTGGTGTCGAGAAATCCCGGCGAGTCGTACGAGGTGAGATAGCCGTCGACACTCGCGTCGATTGTCGTGAGCGCCGAGAGATTGTGCACGACACCCATATGCAGATGTCCGTACTGATTTTCCGAGTGCGGCCGCCAGCCGTCCTCGCGATTGAACGAGAGCGCGAAGATGCCGCCGGTCGCGCCGTGGTCGAACCCGGTGATGAGATATCCCTGGCCGAGTCCGTACGAGCCGCTGCCGACAGAGAGATCGACGCCGCTGAACCGGTTCAGCGTGCGCACGTTGATCGCGCCGCCGAATGCAAAATTTCCATAGAGCGCGCTTGTCGGGCCTTTCACGACATCGATTCCGCTGACGACCTGCGGCATCAGCAGGTTGATGTCGTTGTAGCCTTCGGCATGGCCGTTCACCGGCTCGTTGTTTGGAACGCCGTCGATGTACAGCGCGAGATCGGTCGAGTGGTCGGAGCTGAAGCCGCGCACCGAGAGATCAGACGCGAAGCCCGGGCCCTGCCCCTGTTCGTGCGCTTCGAGTCCCGCGGCCTGGCGGAACAGCTCCCACGGCGAGTTATACGGCGTGAGCGAAATCGTGAGCGGTGTGAGGTGCTGCACCGTCAGCGGTTCGCTCCGCTCGACCGGAGTCGTGGTAATCGTGATCTGATTCAGTCGCGACTTTCGCCAGAGCCCGGTGTCCGGTTTGGTGTCCGGTTTTGCTTTCGTCGAATCCTGAGCGGTGGCAATTGCCGGAGCCGCAACAAACAGCGCGGCCAGAACGGCCTTACGTATGAATGACATGGTCTGACGTTCCGCAGGCTATGGGTCGGGCAGGAGCGATGTGCACCCTGCCGGACGCTGCGCACCCTGGTCAACTGACGACCGGCGCGCGAACTGCGAGCCCTACGTCAGCGAATGCGCGGCGCTCTGAAGCGTGAGTCCCGAAGCCGGTGGCGCATGCGAGAACGGCAGCGCGATCTGCGGGTTCGGTGCGCGATCGATTGCGTCGGCCGGTTCCGCAACGCGTGAGGGAACGTCGACGTGCAATGCGAGCGGCGCGCTCAGCGAAGGTGCGCTAAGCCCCACCGGCGTACTGCTGCAGCAACCGCCGGGACAGGTGCACTGATGGGCGGCGTGATTCGATTCCGGCGCGCCGTGCGTTGCGTGCGCGTGCACCGCGACCGGCATCGTCTCGCCGGCGGCCATCGGCATCGCCGCGATTGCAGCCGGCGGCGGCGTTTCCGCGTGGACGGACGCACCGTGCATCGGGCACGGATCCCACTGCACCGGTCCGGCGACCGTCACCGCAAACGCGGTGCCGCTCACCAGTGCCGATAGAGTCCGCCAGAGCCCGTGACGCATGCGCTGAAGATACTATATTGTCTCCATGAAAGAACCCATGGTTGGCATCCTGATGGGCAGTAAGTCGGACTACGACTACCTCGCCCCCGCGTGCGAAATGCTCACGCAGCTCGGCATTACGTACGAAGCAAAAGTCCTCTCCGCGCACCGCACGCCCGATGAGACCGCCGATTACGCCGCGTCCGCTGAGAAGCGCGGTCTATTCTGCATCATCGCCGCGGCAGGCGGCGCCGCGCACCTCGGCGGCGTGATCGCGTCGAAGACCATTCTTCCCGTCCTCGGCGTTCCGATTCCGTCGACATCGCTGAACGGCATGGATTCGCTGCTGAGCATCGTACAGATGCCCTCCGGCATTCCGGTGGCGACTTTTTCGATCGGAAAATGGGGCGCGACAAACGCGGCGATTTTCGCGGCCCAGATCATCGGCGCGAAGCATCCGGAGTTCCGCGACAAGCTGCGCGCGCGGCGAGAAGCGAACGCGAAAGACATCCTCTCGCAGACGCTGCCCGAGCAAGCTCCGCTTCCGTGAGCCGCGCCGGCGCCGCAAAGTTTCGCGAGCTGACTCGTGAGGAATGCAACGAGCTGCTCGCAAGAAATCACGTCGGGCGGATCGCGTTCAGTTACCACGATCATGTGGACATCGAGCCGATCTATTTCGTCTACGAAGACGAGTGGCTCTACGGGCGCACAGGCGAGGGCACGAAACTCCGCACACTGGCGCACAACCGCTGGGTGGCATTCGAGACCGACGAGGTTGCAGCGCTGCTCGACTGGAAGTCAGTCGTGGTGAAGGGCGCGCTGTACCTGCTCGAGCCCGGCGGCGCGCAGCGGGAGACGTACGATCACGCGGTGGACGTGCTGCGGCGAATTAACCCGGAGGCGTTGCGCGCAGATGATCCGACGCCGCACCGGACGGCACTGTTCCGGATTCATGCGGATCAGGTGACGGGGAGAGAGGCTTCGACGCGGGATTGAGTATTTAGCTCAGAGTTCAAGCTCCGGGCTTAGCGGCTCCCCGCTTGGCGTTGTCAAAGCTCGAGCGTGCAGCTGCTGAGAGCTTGAGCTGTGACGATGCCAAGCCGGGAGCTGCTAAGCGTCAAGCTTGAACTGTGAGCCTGCCTGCGGTCACACGCCGCCGTACCACTCGTACCCCTCATCAGTCCAGTAGCCCCCGTTCCGCTCGGGCATAAACACGATCTTCGTCAAATACTTCGTGTTCTTGTACCCCAGCTTCACCGGCGAATGGACCCGCGCCGGCGCGCCGTACGCGGGCGGCAGAACCGCGCCATCCTTCGCGTAGACAATCAGCGTCTGCGGGTGCGTCGCGCTCTCCACATCCCAGCTCTCATGATAGCCGTTGTCGAACGATTGAAAGTCGACGTATCCGGCCTTCGGATCAGCCTGTGCGAGTATTGCGAGTGAGCGCAGCGGCACGCCGGTAAACTCGGCGACCGCCGTCCACCCTTCGACGCAGTAGTGATTCACGCGCTGCGTCTGCCGGTCGAGCTTCATGAGATCGTCGAGCGTCAGCGAGAGCGGCTTCTGCACCATCCCGCTGATTTCGAGGCGCCACGCTGCCATCGCGCCCGCGTCGAGCGTCGGCACGACATCAGAAACGAAGTAGCTCGGAAATTGGTCACCGGCCGCGCGCACATTCGACTTCGCGTGATCCATCGACGTGTGGCGAAAAATCAGTCGTTCGACGCCTTCGTTTTTCTTCTCGGCGTACCTGAGGAGTTTTTCCGCTTTCTCCGGCCCCTGAGAATCGCACGCGCCGAACAGCGCCGCACTCAGCGCGGTGCCGCCGTATCGAATGAAGTCGCGACGATCAAACGTCATGTGATTTCTGATTTCTCGGCTGCCGAGACTTCCGCGACCGGCGCTGCGACTACCGCAGGCGCGGCAGCGGCCTGCGGCAATAGATGATAGAACGGCCGCGCGTTGCGCTCTTCAGGTGACAGCCGCTCGCTGTATCCGCCCGTCGTCATACTTCGCAGCGAATACGGATCGACGGCAAACACCATAAAAATGTGGCTTGCCGCGAGCACCACGATTGCAACCATCGCGAGAAAGTGCCAGTAACGCGCCCACGCGTATCCGCCGAGCACGTTGGTGAGCGGCGAAAACTCCACCGGCTTCCAAATCGCGAGTCCTGTGACAACGCAGACGACCGCGATCCACGGCATCGCGAAGTACGCGCCCTTCTGCAGCGCGTTGTGTTTTCCCTGACGCGGATGATTCTTGGTGATGAACGTGTAGAACTTGATCATCGCCCACGTGTCGCGGAGATCGCCGCGGCGCGGCACGAGGTCGCGCCACTCGCCGTGCAAGTAAATGAAGCCGAGGTAGATCAACCCATTCACGACGAGCACCCACATCATCGCGAAGTGCCAGTGGCGCGCACCGGCCAGCCAACCGCCGAAAGTGAGCGAGGCCGGTATTGACCGGCCTTCAAATGGGTAGCAGCAGAAGGTACCGCCCTTTGGCGCAAACTCCGGCGATCCATTGAAGATGCGCAGCCCGCTCGCAACCATGAGCGTCAGCGCGACGGCGTTCACCCAGTGGGTGACGCGAACAATCCAGTGATGTCGTGCGTGTTCGCCCATGTAGCGAAGATATCGCGTATCTTTTGATTCGCCATGCCGTTTCTTCCGCTTATTGGTCACGATGCGCTGCGAGAACGCCTTAGCGAGCAAGTCTCGCGCGGCGCGCTCCCGGCGAGCCTGCTGTTGCAGGGCCCTCCGGGCATCGGCAAGCAGCGGCTCGCGCTCTGGCTCGGGCAGCGGCTGCTCTGCGAGGCGGCGTCGGCGCCGTGCGGAGTCTGCCAGCACTGCACGTACGCGCTGCAGGGCGCGCATCCGGATTTGCGCTGGTATTTTCCGCGGCCGCGCCTGAAAGACTCCTCCGATATTGCGCTCGAAGAAGTCGCGCGCGACTACGCCGAGGCGATCTCCGATCGCGTGGCTGCTCACGGTTTGTACGCGAGGCCGGACGGATCGCAGGGCATCTATGTCTACGTCGCGCGGCTGATCGTGCAGCAGGCGGTGAGCACACCGGCGATGGCGCGCCGCAAAGTTTTCATTGTCGGCGACGCCGAGCGAATGGTGCCACAGCTCTCGAGTCAGGAAGCGGCAAACGCATTTCTCAAACTGCTCGAAGAACCGCCGGCCGACACGACGATCATTCTGACATCGAGCGAACCCGGCGCGCTGCTCCCGACGATCCGTTCGCGTGTGGTGAGTCTGCGCGTCCCTGCCGTAAGCGACGCGGAACTGCGCGCATTTCTCGCGCAGCCCGAAGCGGCCGCTGCCGCCGGCGGCGGTGCGGTCACCGTCGAGCGCCTCATGCTCGCGCACGGTGCACCGGGCGCACTGATCGGCGGCGAAAGCGGCGCCCTCGCAATAGATCGCGCGCGTGCGCTGCTCGACGCCGCGCGCCGCGGACGCGAGCAGGCGATGCGCGCGGCATTCGTGCAGGGGAGTTCCAAGGCCCGCGGGCAATTCGCCGACGTGCTCGATGCGATGACCATGCTGCTGCACGAACGCTCGCGCGACGCCGCCGAAAAAGGCGACGGTGCCGCAGCTGCATCATCCGCTCGCGCGGTGCGCTACGTGGAAGAGGCGAAACGCGCAGCGGAGGGGAATGCGATTCCTCAGTTAGTCACCGCACGCCTACTCGATCAGCTTGCGGAGATCGGTGCATGAAAAAGAAAAAAACGCTCTCGCATGTGAACACCGCTGGCCAGGCGAGCATGGTGGATGTTGGCGCGAAAACTCCGACTGTTCGGTTCGCGCGCGCCGAGGGACTGATCCGCATGAGTGCGACCGCACTGCGCGCGATTCGAGCGAACACAATCAAAAAAGGCGACGTGCTCGGCGTCGCACGTATCGCGGGAATCCAGGCCGCAAAACGTACCGCGGATTTAATTCCGCTCTGTCACCCGCTCGCGCTCACTGATGTGCAGGTCAATCTCACGATCGTCACGAAGTTGACTGCGATTCGCGTCGAGACGAGTGTGAGCACCACCGCGCAGACCGGCGTCGAAATGGAAGCGCTTACTGCCGCATCGGTCGCGCTGCTGACCGTGTACGACATGGCGAAGAGCGTCGACAAGGGGATGGTGATCGAGCGCGTGCGGCTGCTTGAGAAGACGGGCGGAAAAAGCGGAGACTGGCGGGCCCTTTAGTCCCTCAGTGCGCGGGCTTTTTCTTCGGCGTGTCGGTGGTTTTTTTCGCCGGCGCTTTAACTGCGGCGATTGACGCCTTTCCTTTCGCGCTGCTCTTCACGGGCGCCTTCGCCTTGTGCGGATAACGCTCGAGCGACGGATTCGGCACGTCGACCGCGAGCCGCAGCGTTGCCCGGCTCGGCACAAGAATGAGCTGACCCGCGGTGAGGTTGCCGCTTTTCAACCGCGTGGCTTTCGGGTTGTACCAGCCGAGTTGTTTTGCCGAAAGACTGTGTGCGTGACCGATCGACGACATCGACTCGCCCTTCTTTGTGGTGATGTACTTGCCGGCGGCACGCTCGTCGGGTTCGAGCGCCGCAAAGCGTTCATCGAATCCCGCCGCCGTTCCAACGGGCACGCGCACCCAGAGCGAATCATCCGGCGGCGTCATCCCGCGCAGCAGCTGCAGGTTGAGATCGTGAACGTTTTCCGCAGTCGAGCCGGCGGCGTTCGCGATAGCGGCGAGTGACGTCGCTCCGGCCACACGCACCGTATCGAACGCAAGTTCGGGAACGGAATCGACCTTCACACCATACCGGGCGGGCTCTTTTCCCACGAGCGCCGCTGCAATGATTTTCGGAACGTAGTCACGCGTTTCGGGACGCAGAAACTTCGTCTCGGCGAGCGAGAAGAAACGATCTTCCCCCTCGACGCCAACGAGACGGCCCGCATACCGCACGAGTCCGCGCGACACACGCCCGTCGCCGCCATCGTACGCGGCCGCGGCGAGATACAGCGAGCCGAACTGTTCGCGCAGTCCGGATAAAAGACGCACGGCGCCTTCCGTAGATCGCACCGGATCACGGCGTTCGTCCGCCCACCAATCGACGCGGAGCCCGACCCCGCGCGCTGTCCCCGCCATGAACTGCCAAATCCCCACGGCGGCAGCTTTGGAGAAGGCGTTGGGGTCGTACCAGCTTTCTATCAAAGCGAGATATGTCATGTCCTCCGGCAACCCGCCCGCGCGCAACTTCTGGCGGATGAGCGAACCGTACCGCGTCTGACGCTGCAAGCTCTTCTCGAATTCCTCGCGAACTTTCCCGGAGAAGAGTCCAATAAAGTGCTGCACGCGCTCATGAGTTTCATACGAATGCACGTCGATGTCCCACACCGGGCCGGCAACGAGCGCCGCAACCAGAGCGGTATCGATCGGCACTGAATCTTTCACGGCCGATTGCGCGCGCAGCGGCGTACCCGACACAACGATGCATGCGGCGAGCGCGATCAACGACGCGACCATCGCGCCGCCGGACCGCACCGACCGTCTCGCCTCTGCACTGTTGCGCTCGTCTCGCATTCCGCCTGCCTCCGCTTTCGCGCCCAAACCAACCATTTCAACCACAGTCATCTATATTCGGGAAATGCGCAGACTCCTGCCACCCCCGGCACTGCTTCTATTTCTGGCGGCCTGTTTCCTGCCTGTCGCCGGCCCCAAGCAACGCCCGCCACTCGTCGCGGCGGTCTCGGTCGACTCACTGCGCGACCGGATCGTCGCCATGACGGCGAGCCATCCGGGCGCCGACGTCGCGGTCTACTACCACGAACTCACGCGCCCCGAATCTCTGGCATACAACGCAGACGTGTCCTATCACGCTGCGAGTACGATGAAAGTTCCAGTCATGATCGAATTGTTCAAGCGTGTCGATTCGCGTACACTGTCGCTCGATCAGACAGTCGTGATCGAAAATAGTTTTTCGTCCCTTGCGGACGGATCGCCCTTCACGTTAGACCGCAACGGCGATTCAGAGGTTTCCCTCTACACACGCATTGGACGTTCGGCCACGCTCAGCGAGCTGAACGAACTCATGATCGCGCACTCCAGTAATTTCGCGACCAACATTCTGCTGAAACTGCTCAACCCGAAAACCGTCGACGCCACAGCGCATGCACTCGGCGCGCGCCACATGAATGTTCTGCGCGGCGTCGAAGATGACAAAGCGTTCGAGAAGGGGCTCAACAACACGACCACCGCGCGCGACCTCGGCGTACTCCTTGCCGGCATCGAACATGGAACGGTGGCGTCGCGCCGGAGCTGCGCCGCGATGAAAGCCGTGCTGCTGCGACAGATATTCAACACGGAGATTCCAGCGGGACTCCCGGCTGGCGTGCAGGTCGCGCACAAAACCGGATGGATTTCCGGCACGCTGCACGATGCGGCGATTGTCTATCCGAAAAACCGGCCGCCCTATGTGCTCGTCGTCCTCACGCGAAACATCGCTCGTGAAAAAGACGCTCAGGAAATGATTGCGAATATCTCGCGCCAGGTCTACGCCTTCAACGCCTCGCGATAGTCGGCAACGAGCCCGTCGAACACGGCGTCCCACGTTCGCGTTGACGCCACCGCAAATGCCGCATCTGCAATCCGCGCGCGCAGGGCCGGATCATCCACCAGCTGCTGCACTCGCTCGGCCAGCGCTGATGCATCGTGCGCCGGAAACTGCAGCGCCGTTTCCGTGGTCGCGAGTTCGGTGGTCGCTCCCCAATCCGGCGCGACCAGCGCGAGATGACTCGACATCGCCTCCAGCACGACATTCCCGAACGTCTCGGTGATCGACGGAAAAATAAAAATGTCCGCCGAGGCATAAAACTCCGAGAGTGCGCGCCCGGTGAGTCGCCCCATGAACACCGTTCCCGGAGGCGCCGTCGCGCGGCAGCGCGCTTCGTCGGGGCCGTGACCGGCGAGCGCGAACGAAACCTTCGTCCCGTTGCGCTCCATCAGACGACGCATCCCCTCGAGCGCCACATGAATTCCCTTCTCCGGTGCGAGCCGGCCGACATACACAGCGAGCAGACCGTCGTCGGCAACGCCGAGTGATCTGCGCAGCTCTTGCGAGCGGAATTTCGGATGGAATTGCTCTGGATCGACACCGCGCGACCAGACACGCGTATTACTGAAACCGTTCGCCGCGAGCTCGCTGCGCACGATCTCGGACGGCGCCCAAGTCGTGCGACCGGCGTTATGGAACCAGCGCAGATACGGCCAGCCGATCGTATCGAGCGCGGTGAGTTTATAGTGGCGCAGATACGCGGTGAAGTGCGTGTGGTAACTCGAGACGAACGGCACGCGTTTCTCTCGCGCACCAAAAAGCCCGCCGAGCCCGACGCCGAACTCGGTCGTCGAGTGAATCAGGTTCGGTTTCCACTTTTCGATGAGATCGAGTGCTTCGTTGCGCCGCGGTGCGGCCATCTGCAGCTGTGGATAGGCCCAAAAGGGGATGCTCGGCCACCGCTCCACCTGAGGATCACTCGTCGCGTCGGGATCGCTGACGGTGACGACCTGCACCGCGCCGCCGCGCGCCTCGACGGCTTTCACCAATCGCGCGAGTGTTGGCGCAACGCCGTTGATTTGCGGCGGATATGTGTCCGAGAAAATCGCGAGCCGCAGCCCGGCCGCGCTCCCCTCCGTCGGGGACATTCCCGTCACAGCGCCATCAACGCTACCAGAGCGCCCGCACCGCGACGCCGGTGACGATCGCGATGAGCTGGCCGACCAACACGTCGCCGGGATAATGCGCGCCGAGGCGCACGCGTGACGCGCCGATCAGCAGCGCGATCACCAGCAGCGGCCACGCCAGCGAGTGGAACGTCGCGGCATGAATGAACGCGACGCTCATTGACGCGGCGGCATGTCCTGACGGAAATGAAAAACGATCGGGGACATTGACGTGAGCATGATAGTTCACGCGCTCGGTGGGCCGCGTGCGCACGACGAGCCGTTTGATCACCTGTACGCTGAGCAGCGAGATCGTCAGCGTCCACGCCGCTTGCACCGCCGCGATTTTCAGCTGGCCCTCGGCCGTGAGCAGCGGCACCAGCGCGAACACGACGCTGGCCGATACGCCACCCATGTGCGTGACCGCCGTCCAAAAAAAGAGCGTGACACGCGATGCCGATTCACCGATGACCCAGCGCAGGTATAGCGCCCGGTCCCGATCATCAAGACGGTGGAGAAACGGGCTTTGGAGCATACGTTCGAATGTAGCCAAAGGCGGTCGAAACGGGGGTGCGTGAATCGCGGGCACCGACGACGATGTCGTTGTAGTCATATACCTCAAGCCGCCATTGGAAGTTTCGCAAACGCCTGCATGAGCGGGCGTCCTACATAGCTCTCGGGGCGCGCGATGCCGAGCGCCCACAGAATCGTCGCCGGAACGTCGGTCAGGGATACGCCGGCGCCCAGGTCGCATGGCATGATTGCGCCACCTGCGAGCATGATCGGAATCGTGGTGTCGAGCGGATGGGAGCTGTCGTGATGCTTCAGCGTGCCGCCGCCGCCGCCATGATCCGCGAGCGCGATGACGAGCGTCGTGGGATCATTGAGATCAACCGCGTCCGTGAGCTCGCCGAGCGCATCGTCCATCCGCGCGGCGGCGATTCCATATTCGGGCGACATCCAACCGTGGTCGTGGCCGGCGCGGTCGGCGTCGAGCCAGTGCAGCATGATCAGGCCGCGCCGCTGCGATTCGAGCGTCGACCGTGCGGCCGCGAGCACCTCGCCCGCCTCATTGCCTTGATTCCTGAATTCGCTCAGTCCGAGCATCGTCGAGATCCGCGCCGCAATGCCGCGCATCAAGAAGGGCACGCGCGGCATGAAGAAGGACGCGGGGAGCGAGTGTTTCGCGAGTTCCTTCGCGATCGGATGCACGGGACCGCGCGGGCGTGGAATGTGAAAATGTTCGCTTTGGATGCCGTGCCGCTCTGGCGCTGCGCCGGTGAGCAGCGACGCCATGGCGCACGGTGTGATGCTCGGCGTTACGGTTTGTGCGCGAAATGTGGACGCACCGCGGCGCGCGAGGCTTGCGACGCGATGCAGATGGAAGCGCGAAATAGCGTCCGGGCGGAGCCCGTCGAGTACAACGAGTACAACGCGGCGCACCGGGGACGAACGATAGTCAGCGGGCATTGGCGTTCCTCGGAGTCGGAGGAGAGTGAGTGCAGTTCTCACGCCTGAATGACGCATGGGCCGGTGACGGGCCCAGTACAGTGGGGTCGCGAACAGGTCACGGTTAGCTTCGGCGACTGGCGACTGGCGACGGGCGATCTGGTGCATAGCGAGTGGCACGGAGTGCGTAGGCAAACGTTGTTCTACGTGCCACTCGCGATTCGCCATGCACCCGATCGCCAGTCGCAAGTCGCCGTAGTTCAGTCGTGACAGAACCATCACCGCATCGTCACGCCGTGTCGCGAAATAGTAGATCCATGCGAGTCCTCTATTGCACGGATACCTACCCGCCGCAGGTGAACGGCGTCTCCGTCGTCACCGCGATTTCAGTTGCCGGCCTGCGCGAACGTGGATGGGACGTTCACGTGATCGCGCCGCGATATCCGGAGAACGGAAACGGCCACGATGCAGATCCGAACGTGATCGGACTGCCGAGCGCGTCGCTTCCGCTCTACCCGGACGTGCGGCTCGTCGCGCCGGACTACTTCGCCGTGCGCCGAGCGATCGATCGGCTGCGGCCCGATATCGTCCACTGCGCGACGGAGTTTCTCGTCGGCCGTCTCGGACAAATAGCCGCATCACGTGCGGGCGTGCCGTTCGTGACGTCGTATCACACGGATTTCTCGCGCTACATGACATCGTACGGCGTGCCGTGGCTCGCTCCAACCGTCTCGCGGTATCTCGCGCGCTTTCACAAACGCGCGCGCCGCACGTTCACGCCGTCGAAGGCATCGCGTGCGGATCTCACCAAGCTCGGCGTGACGGATGTCGAAGTGTGGGGATGCGGCGTCGATGCCGAGCTGTTCAATCCGGCGCGCCGATCGCAGGCGCTGCGTGTGAAGCTCGGGATCGACGGCGCCTTCACTTTTCTCTACGTCGGCCGGCTCGCCGCCGAAAAAGGCGTCGACGTTGTGATGGAGGCGTATCGTCGCGCGGAGGCTCAGCTCCCGCACGGATCCACGCGGCTCGTGATCGCGGGTGCCGGCCCGGAAGAAGAGCGGCTGCGCGCGAGCGCACCGCCGGGAACTGTTTTTCTCGGATTCCTCGAGCGCGGGTCAGCGCTTCCGACGCTCTACGCCAGCGCTGACGCATTCGCGTTCGCGTCGACGACTGAAACGCTTGGACTCGTCGTGCTCGAGGCGATGGCATCGGGACTGTCCGTGATCGCTGCTCCCGCTGGCGGTGTTGCGGAGCATCTGCGCGACGGTGAAAACGGGATTGCGTATCCCGCGAACGATATCGACGCCTGCGCAGCGGCGATGGTGCGTCTGGCTTCAGACGGCCCGCTCTCCGTACGGCTCCGCACCGGCGCGCGGCGCACCGCGGAGGCGCTTGCCTGGTCCGCCGAGCTCGACCGCCTCGACGCGAGCTACCGGCGGCTGTAGCTCCGCCTCGACTTGATTTGGGGTGGGTTCTTGCGCCGCACCGCGACTGAAACACAGAGTTAGTGCGTGCGTAGTGCGCAGGAAGCGCTTGAACTGCAGTTCGAAGCCCCCCCCATACACCTCGAGGAAGAGATGACGGAACCATCCGCCGCCGTACCGACGTCACCGGACAATGCGAGCATGGCCGAGGACTTCGTCGACATTTTCGTGGCACCGGCGAAAGTTTTCGCGCGGCGTGCGAAAGCGAGCCCGATGATGCCATACCTGATCGTATGCGTTCTGTTGATCGTGCTGTTTTTCGCGTCGAAGAATGTGCTCTCACCGATTTTTGATGCGCAGATGGCGAAAGGAATGGCCGCCTCGATGAAGGCCAATCCGCAGCTCACGCCGGAAATGATCGAGAAGACGAAGCCGATCACAAACGTCATCATTAACGTCGGCGGCGTCGTCGGTCCGCCGATCCTGCTGCTGATCCTCGCGCTGATCACCTGGGTCATCGGACGCTTCTTCATGAGCGGCCCGCTCACGTTCGGCACGGCGCTGCTGATTACCTCGTACGCATGCATTCCACGCGTGGTATCGAGTGTGCTCGGCCTGGTTCAAGGGCTGGTGCTCGACGTCAGCAAGATGACGTCGCCGTATCAGCTCTCGCTCAGTCCGGCACGATTCTTTGAACCGACCGCCATGTCAGATGGCATGTACGCAATCCTGGGGTCGCTCGATTTATTCACGATTTGGGGGACAGCGCTGATCGTCATTGGGCTGATTCACGCGGGGAAGCTCGAGAAGTCGAAGGCGATTACTACGGGTGTGATCATGTTTGTGGTTGGGTGCATTCCGGCGCTTTGGATGCTTGCGAAAGGGAGCTGACGGCTCAACCGCGTGACGCAGCACGCAGGAGAGGAAATTGGACGCGGGGTGGAGAGGCCGTAGACGCAGGCCGCAGCAGAGGAAATTGGAGACGGGGTGGAGGAGCGAGATTGGAGGTACTCCGATCTCATCCCTCCACCCCGCGTTCAATTTCCTCTCCTGCGGTCCGCGTCCCGCAGGTAAATCCCGCATTCCATCTCGCCCCTCCCCTCTTACTCTCCCACTCAATACTCATCACTTTTCAGCCATCCCCAATCAGGCCCACGATCATGCTAAAACAGTTCGCCCTCGCGGGTATCATCTCCCTCTCCGCCCTGACCGCTCAAGCTCAAGGCACAAGGCGCATGACCTTCGACGACGTCATCGCCCTAAAATCCGTCACCGACCCCCAACTCTCCCCCGATGGAAAGTGGATCGCGTATGTCGTCGCCCACGCCGACATGCAAGCCGACGCGGCCGATCCTGACATCTACGTCGTCTCAACCGCCGGCGGCGATCCCATCCGTCTCACGACGAGCAAGAAGGCGGATACCTCGCCGCGCTGGTCGCCCGACGGCAAATGGATCGCGTTCATTTCATCGCGCGATGAGCGCCCGCAGATTTATCTGATCTCGCCGACCGGCGGCGAAGCCGAAGCGCTCACCAGCTCCAAGAGCGGTGTCAGCTCGTTCCAGTGGTCGCCCGATGGCAAGCGCATCGCGTTCGTCGCGCAGCGTGACCTCACCGCCGACGAAGAGAAAAAGCAAAAGGACAAAGACGACGCGGTCGTGATCGATCACCAGTTCCGCTTCAATCAGATCTCGACCATCGATCTGGCAACCAAGAAAGTCGCGCTGATCGTCGCCGGCGAATTTCAGGCGAGCGATCCGCAGTGGTCGCCCGACGGATCTCGCATCGCGTACGTCGCGAACCCGACGCCAAAGGCGGACGACGGCACCGTCAGCGACATCTACACGGTGGCCAGCGATGGTGGATCGCCGAAAAAGCTCGTTGAAAACGAAGGGCCCGACGCTGCGCCACGCTGGTCGCCCGACGGCAGATGGATCGCGTACAACACGCGCATCGGTAAACCGACCGGCGTCGGTCTGCTGCAAATGGCAATCGTCAGCGCAGACGGCGGCGCGCCGCGCATGGTCGCGAGCGGATTCCTCTATCAGCCGGGCGCGGCAACGTGGTCCAACGATGGCGCGACGCTCTACTTCACGTCGTCCGTGCGCACGACCACGCAGCTGTTCTCCGTCGCCAGCGCAGGCGGCACACCAAAGCAGCTCACCGCGGCGAAGGGGATAATCTCCAACGCCAGCTTCTCACGCGATCGGTCTTCGTTCGCCGTCACGTTTGAAGATTTCCAGCACCCGAACGACGTGCACTTCGGCGCGACGGCCAACGCGGGCGCGCTCACGAAACTCACCGAGCACAATCCGCAGCTCCGCTCGATCGCGATGGGCAAGAGCGAACTCGTCCGCTGGAAGAGCAAAGACGGAATGGATATCGAGGGCATCCTCGTTTATCCCGTCGATTACCAGCCGGGCAAACGCTACCCGACCGTCGCGGAGATTCATGGCGGCCCCGCAGGCTCCTGGACCGAGGCCTTCCCCGGTAACTGGGGCGCGCCAGCGCATGTGTGGGCCGGACGCGGCTGGGCTGTGTTCTTCCCGAACCCACGCGGATCGAGCACCTACGGAGAAAAATTCCTGCGCGCCAACATCAAGGACTGGGGCGGCGGCGACTTCCGTGATATCCAAACCGGCATCGACAACCTCATCGCGAAAGGCATCGCCGATTCCACCAAGCTCGCGCAGAGCGGCTGGAGCTACGGCGGCTACATGACCGCGTGGACGCTCACCCAAACCAATCGCTTCAAAGCCGTGATGGTCGGCGCGGGCCTCACCGACATGGCGTCGATGTACGGTACGAACGACATCCCGCGCACGATCGACGGCTACTTCGAAGCCGAACCGTGGAACGATCCATCACAGTACGCGGCGCACTCGGCGATGACCTTCATCAAGCAGGCGAAAACGCCGACGCTCATCGAACACGGGCAGGCCGACCAGCGCGTACCGATCGGCCAGTCACAGGAACTCTACCTCGGCCTCAAGAAAAACGGTGTGCCGGTCGAGCTCGTGTTCTTCCCGCGTGAACCGCACGGACTCGGCGAGCCGCGCCATCAGCTCGACAAAATGCAGCGCGAGTACGACTGGTTCGCGAAGTACGTGCTCGGAGAGAACAACAAGGTCGTGCCGTAACCGAAGCTCAGCTCCGCTTCAGCGTCATCGTTACGACGTTCACCGCACCGTTGCGCGCAACATTGAGCGCGCCGCCGTGCGCCCGCGCAATCCACTCGACTATCGGGAGCCCCAGGCCATCGGGCGCTCCCGAGTCGGGGCGCGGGACAAGAACAAACGGCTCACCGCCGCTCATCACTTCGAGCGCGGCGCCGTAGTCGGTGAGCGCCGACGAAACCGTGACCGGCGTCTCCGAGTTTCCGTGGCGACACGCGTTCTCGATCAGTTCAACCAGCGCTTCCTGAAGCAGCGGCGCACTCCCCCGCACCACCACATGCTCGGCTTTTCCGATCGCGAGCGACCGCCCGAGTGCTGACGCGCGCTCGCGCATGAGATCGGTGCAGTCGAGGACAAGCCCATCGAGTTCGACGTCATCCTCGAGCCGGACTTTCTCTCCGGCCTGCGCTTCGGCGAGCAGGAACAGTTCATCCACGCGCCGCCGCATCTGCTCCGCCGCCGTGCGAATCCGGCCAAGCGTCGTGCGCATGCGGTCGGGCGTCGTGCTCGCAGCAGCGAGTTCGTGCCCCGCTTCGCCAAGGACGAGTGTCAGCGGCGTACGAATCTGATGCGCAGCTTCACGAATGAACCCGCGATTGCGCCGCTGGGCATCGTCGAGTTTTTGGAGCAGTGAATTGAACTCCGACGCGAGCGCGGCGACTTCATCGTGCGCTTTGCCAACGGGGAGTCGCTGCGAGAGATCAGTTGGCGCAATGCTCGCAATCGCGGCTCCGAGTTCGTCCACGGGACGCAGCGCGCGGCGCGCCAGCATGTATCCAGCGGCCAGGCTCAGAAGGACAATGAGCGGCGCGGCGATCGCGAGCGCGCCGCCGACGAGGTGCGTGTCTGTGTCGATTCCTTCAATTGAGCTGAAGGCCAGAACGCCGAATTTCAGCGGCGTGCCGCCGGAAACCGGCAGCGTCGCGTGCACCCCCGACGCGCGGTAATCGTCGCCCGGCTTGTCGACGGCAAAGTGCGGAGCTGATGCGGTGGTCCACGCGCCGAGCACGCGGTCGATCACCGCTCGCGGCCCCACGCCGGCGATCATCGCGCCAGCACTGTCGACAATCGCGAACAGATCGCCGTTCGGCGGCCATTCGCGGACCACTTCGTTCGCTGCGTGCGACAGCGACGCGTCGCGCGAGTCCTGCACCACACGCGCGACAGCCGCGGCGACGCCATCAGCCGAAGCGTCGAGTCGTTTGTCCAGTCTTCTTGTTGACTCGGCCCAGAGATACCCCAGCGCAGCCGCTGCGAGAATCGCCAGCGCCACGAGAAACGCGAACGCAAAACCTCCAGCCAGCCGGAGCCGAAGCCGGCTAAGCGCCACTCGGAGCGCTCCGCGCGCGGTCAGTGATCGCGTAGCCTGCGCCGCGAACGGTGTGCACGAGCGGGATGAGTCCCGGACGGTCCACTTTCCGGCGCACACGTCCAACGAGCACATCGACAGCGTTCGCGACGGGCTCAAAGTTGTCGTCCCACACATGCCCGAGAATCTTTGCGCGCGTCATCACCTGGCGCGGATTGCGCATCAGATATTCGAGCAACGCGTACTCGCGCGACGTGAGCGCGATCTCGGCGTTGCCGCGCCGTGCGCCGCGCGTCGACGGATCGAGTTGAAGATCGGCAATTTTCAAAACCGGCTCGAGCGCACTCGTCGGTCTACGAGCGAGTGACCGCAGACGTGCGAGAAGCTCGCTGACGGCAAACGGCTTCGCGAGGTAGTCGTCAGCGCCCGCGTCCAATCCGCGGACGCGATCGTTCACTGCATCACGTGCGGTGAGCATGAGAGTCGGCGTGCGGTCGCCGCGCTCGCGCATCTGCCGGCACAGCTCGAACCCGTCGATATCGGGCAGCCCGAGATCGAGGATCACGAGATCGTATTCGCTCGCGGAGAGAGCCTTGAGCGCTTGCGCACCCGTGCGAGCGGCGTCGGCCGCCCATGCTGCTTCACGCAGCACGCGCAGCAAGAACGCGCTGACTTCCGGTTCGTCTTCTACGACTAGTAGGCGCATGACAATTAAAGTAGCGGAATTGCGCAAGTTGCGCGCGTCACTGAGGAACCACCTTATACGAGCGGCCACGGATGGCCACCAGCAGTACCGGAACCACAAAGAGCGTGATCGGCGTCGAGAGCGCGAGGCCGCCGATGACCGCGAGCGCGAGCGGCTTCTGCATCTCGCTCCCCGCGCCGAGTCCGAGCGCCAGCGGCAGGAGGCCGAACAGCGTGCAGAGCGTCGTCATGAGGATGGGACGCAGGCGCACACGCGCAGCCTCACGGATTCCCGTCTCGAGATCGACACCGCCCGATTCCATCCGATGCTTGGTGAAATCCAGCAGGATGATGCCGTTCTTCACGATCAGCCCCACCAACAGGATCAATCCCATGAAGCTGGAAACATTCAACGCCGTACCCGTGACGATGAGCAGCGCGAGCGCGCCGACAAACGAAAGCGGCGCGGCCAGCAGCACCACGAGCGGCTCAACAAACGACCGGAACTGGATCACCATCACCGCCATCACGCTCACCGCCGCAAGCGCGAGCACGAGCAGCAACGCGGCAAACGCCGCCTGCTGACTGGCATATCGTCCGCCAAGCTCCACACGTATACCAACAGGCGGCGGGTTCGCATCCAAAATCTCACGCACTTCTTTCATGACCGCATTGAGCGGACGATCGGTCACCGCCGCCGTGAGGTGCAGCATCTGCTGCTGGTTCTCGCGGAGATGCTCGCCGAGCACGTCGGTCTTGGTGAACGACGCCAGCGTGCCCAGAGACGCGGATTGATGCGTCTGCGCGGAGAACACGGGGAGCGCCGCGAGCCGCCGATCATTGTACCGCACCGAGTCTGGCGCGCGCACACGAATCGCGATCGAGCGGTCGTCCAGACGAATTTCGCCGGCATTCACGCCGAGCAGCGCGCCGCTGACTTCGTTGCTCACCTGCTCCGGCGTCAGCCCGATGCGCGATGATTCGGCGCCCTTGATCTTCATTTCCATTTCTGCGGACGGCTCTGCGATTCCGCCAAAGAAATCGTCGAGTCCTTCAATCTTGCCGATCTTCGGCGAAATCACGCGGGCGTATTTCTCGAGCGCGGTGAGATCGGCGCCGAACAGCTTGATCTCAACCGGCTCCGGATTACCCTCTGCGTCGCCAAGCACGTCCGATAGAATTTGATGGAACTCCACGCGGAATCGCGGCACGGCCGCCGCGACTTTTCCGCGCACATCTTCCATCACCTTGAAGATGTCGCGATCCCGTTCAGACTGCGGCTTGAGACGGATGGTCATGTCACCACGATTCTGCTCAGTGGCAAAGAGCCCAAGCTCCGCGCCGAGGCGGCGTGACGTGCCGGTCACCTCGGGCGTGTCGCCAAGGATTTTCTCGACCGTGTGAAGCTGGCGGTTCGTCTCGTCGAGCGAAGTCCCGCCGGGGCTCCAGTAATCGAGAATGAACGCGCCCTCGTCCATGTCCGGAAGGAAACCCGTTCCCACGAGTCCGTACGCACCCACGCCGAGCGCGACGAGCACGAGCGCGGCGACGATCATCATTTTTGGACGCCGCAGCGCGCCGCCGAGCGCCTTCTCGTAGCGATCCGCCAGCGCGTCGAGCGAGCGTCCGATCCCGTCGAGCATGCCCCGCTTCGGCGTCGCGCCAAAGTGCGAGGCGTCGAGAAACCGTGCACTTAGGAGGGGAATGATCGTAAGCGCGAGCACGAGCGAAACGAGTACGCTCACCGTCAGCGTCAGCGAGAGCGCCGCAAAGAACTGACCGGCGACACCTTCGAGGAGTCCGAGCGGCAGAAACACGACGACCGTCGTGATCGTCGATGTCGTCACCGGCCAGATCAGTTCCTGCACGGCGCGCCGGATCGAGTTGTTCTTATGCGCGTCGAGGTGAAAGTGCCGGACGATGTTTTCTGTGATCACCACCGCGTCGTCGATCACCAACCCGATCGCGATCGCCATCGCGCCCAGCGTCATCAGGTTGAACGTCTGATTGAGCCAGCGCATCAACAGCACCGCGATCACCAACGTCAGCGGAATTGCCGCCGCACTGATTGCCGTGATGCGGAAATCGCGCAGAAAGAGCAGGAGCGTGATCACGGCGAGCAGTGCGCCGATGAGCATCGCGTCGCGCACGGATCGTACGGCATCGGTCACCAGCGAAGCCTGATCGTACACCGCCTTCACGCGCACGCCGGCCGGCAGCGATTTTTGCAGCGTCGCCATCAGGTGGCCGACGCTGTCTGAGATCGCAACGGTATTGCCGCCGGTCTGACGCGTGATGTTGAGCAGCGCCGCAGGGCGACCGTCGCCGGCCACGATGCGCACATGGTCTTCGGTCCCCGGCACAACGGTCGCCACGTCGCGCACGCGGAGCGCGCCCTTCACGACGACATCGGCAACGTCTTCCGCCGAGTGAGCCTCCTGCGCAGACACGACGAGATACTGCTTGTAGTCGGCCGCAACGCGTCCGACAGCGTCGACCGCTATTCCCGATTTAATTGCCGACGCAAGGTCATCGTACGTCAGTCCGGCCGACGCGAGCCGCGCCGGATCAGCGATCACCTCGATCTCGCGCACATCCGAGCCCTGCACATCGACGCGTCCGACTCCGGGCACGCGTGACACCACCGGCTTGATCTGATAGCGCGCGATGTCGTACAGCGTCGCGGGATCGCCGCCTTCAATATTGTACTGGAGAATCGGAAAGAGCGTCGGCGTCATCCGCTCGATTTCGATGTCGATCCCCGGCGGCAGGTCGCTGCGCACCTGATCGACTCGGAGCCGCACGAGATCGAGCGCGGCGGCCATATCTGTGCCGTCGGCAAAGGTGATCGGCATTTCCGTCGCGCCGCGGATCGAGCGCGAGCTCACGCGGATCACTCCGGGTACGGTGCTCACGGCTTCTTCAATCGGGCGCGTTACGGCAAACACTTCCTGCCGCGCGCCGAGCGACGACCCCTGCGCAACGATCGTGATCCGCGGGAATGTGAGCTCGGGATACACCGCCGACGGAAGCTGCAACGCCGCCCACACACCGGCCGCGCTGAGCAATCCCACCGCGAGATAGATGAATCGCTGATGCGCCGTGATCAGGTCGAACAGCACCCAATGCGCATGATGCTCGTGCTTATCGCTCACGGCTTCTTCGCCGCTGTCGCAGGCTTCTCATCTTTCGCGCCGCCCGTCTCAACCTTCGTGCTGTCGTCAACACCGTACGCGCCCTGCGTCACGATGTTCTCGCCGGCCTTCAACCCGTCCGTGATCCACGCACCATGGTCCGACCGCCCGCCGATTTTCACCGGCCGCGATTCCGCGACCCCCTTCTCGTCCACGACAAAAACTTTGAATCCCTCACCAGTCGGCACGAGTGCCTCGAGCGGCACGACCACCGCGTGATCGTGCTCGGCCACCACGATTCGTCCGAACAGCGTCTGCCCGATGCGCAGCACGCCCGCCCCCGACGTGATCTCGATCCGCGCCGGCACGCCGCGGCTCGAAGTGTCGACCGCGGCGGAAATGTCTGCGATACGGCCGCTCGCGATCGCCGCGCCGGATGCGGCCGCGCCCGCGTGCAGCGCGACTTGATCGCCAATCTTCACGCGCGATGCATCCGTTGGCGAGAGCGTGAGCAGCGCGTCTATCGCGCTCGGGTCCGCTACCTCGACCATGACCTGCGTCGGATCCGCACTCGCGCCGAGCACGGCATTCATTCGCGTGACGACTCCATCAATCGGACTGCGCAGCGTCGAAAGTTCACGCGAGCGCTTTGCATTCACAGCGTTCAGTCGCGCAGCGCCGAGATCCGACGCCGCCGCTTCTGCATCTTTGCGCGGTATCACGCCCGCATCAGCGAGCCGCTGCGTCCGCTCCGACGCTTTCTCGGCGGCAGCGAGCGTCGCATCCGCTCCCTTCGCCGCGGCGTCAAACGCCGGCTGCTCGAATTCCACCAACGGATCCCCCGCTTTCACGTGCGCGCCGAACGAGACGTACACTTTCGAAACGCGCGTCGGCGACGGCGCCGCGAGCGACGCGATGTGCCCCGCGCGCGGCGAGACGACGCCAACTGCGTCGACCGTCTCGGTAAATCGCTCGGCTGCCACCGGCGCAACCTGCGCGCTAACCACGGCCTGCGGTTTCTCAGCGGCGTCGTCAGCCTTCTTCGCGCACGCGCCGATCGCGATGGTGGCTGCGGCGAGCATCAGTTGTCGTTTCATTTGTCGTTGCCGTGCGCGGTGAGCGTGAGCAGACGTACGATGCCGGCCGCGTTTCTCACCGCGGCAACGTCATCGACGTATTGAGAAAGCGTCTCGCGCGCGATCTTCTGCGCCTCGAGCACATTTGGAAGCGATGACGCGCCCTCGCGATATGACAACAGCGAGAGCTGTTCGACCTGGTTGGCCGCGGTGACGAGTCGCTCGCTGCGCGCGAGACGATCCCGCGCGAGCGCCAGCTCGCGACGCGCGCGCGCCGCCTGCTGCGCACCCTCCTGCCGAGCGAGTGTCAGCGCCGCGTCCGCGCGATCGCGCTGAGATTGCGCGAGCAAAATCGTGCCACGATTCTGATTGAAGAGCGGAAGCGGCAGCGCAATACCGACGGTTGGCAGTGTGCCCGGTTCCTGTCCGGTCGGATCGCGCGACTCCCAGCCCACGGTCAGCGACGGCGCGCCGAAGAGCAGCCGCCTCTCGAGCGTCAACGCTTGATCGGCCTGGAGCAAATCCTGTTCGGCAGCGGCCACAAGCAACTGTGTTCCCGGCTGCGGATCGGCGCGCACGTTCTCACCGGCTTCGAGTGTGTCGGCAAATACAATGGTCGCATTTTCCGAGGGCAGTCCCATCAGCGCCTGCACCGAGAGCACCGCCGTAACCGCGTCGACCGAATCGCGCGCCGCTGCATTCGCCACCTGCCCAAGGCTCACCGCGGCAAGCTGCACATCCAGTTCACTCCCATCACCGGCCTCGCGGCGCAGGCGCGCGAGCTTCAGCACACTGTCCGCGTCGCGCGCCGTGCTGCGCGAGAAGGCCGCGCGCTTTGCCGCCGCGAGCGCGTTCGTGTACGCTGTCTCCGCTTCGAACGTCACAGCCGCGCGTTCAAAGTCAAATCGATTGCGCGCCGCGCCCAGTCCGGATGTCGCCGCACCAACGCGCGCGCGCCGGAGCCACGGATAGTCGAGCGGTACATCAACTATGAAATGCTGCTGCGGCGTCGCCTTGGAATAGCTCAGCGAGAGAACTGGATTTTCGAATTGCTTCGCGATCGCCAGCCCCGCATGCGCCGCCGTCGAATCGGCTTTCGCAAAAGTGATCCGTGGCCCGCGCGCGAGCGCGGCCGCGACGACGTCGGCGCGCGTCACCGCGCGCTGCGCATACAGCGATCCCGCCGTCGCCATGAACATCGCGCCCGCGGCGACGAGTGTTCCCAGTTTCATTCGATCGAGTTCCGTAACGAGAGAGTTCATTCAAACCGCAGCGCTTCGATAGGATCGAGCCCCGCCGCGCGCCTCGCGGGCCAGACTCCAAACAGCACGCCAACAGTGCCCGAAAACGCGAAGGCCAGCAAGATCGAATCCGGCCCGACAAGTGTATTCCACCCAAACGCCTGGTGCATCAGCACCGCTGACAACATCCCCGCCCCCGCGCCGATGAATCCGCCGAACAGGCAGAGCACCACCGCCTCGATCAAAAACTGCGACATGATGTTGACGCGCGTCGCGCCGAGCGCCTTGCGAATACCGATTTCGCGCGTCCGTTCCGTCACGGAGACAAGCATGATGTTCATGATTCCGATTCCACCGACGAGCAACGACACCGACGCAATCCCGGCGAGCAGCATCGTGAACGTCTGACTGGTTTCGCTGAGCGTTTTCAGATATTCGTCGGACGAACGGATTCTAAAATCATCAGGTTTCCCCGCGCCGATCATATGCGACCGGCGAAGCAGCTGCTCGAGCTCCACGAGCGCGCCCGGCACATTTTCCTCGCTCGCAGCCGTCACGAACAGGTCGTTGAGAAACGGCGTTCCGAACATCCGGAAGCGCCCCGTCTCGAACGGAATGATGATCTGCGAATCCGGTTCGCCGAAATTTCCCTGATTCCCTTTTGATTTCAGAACGCCGATCACCTGGAACTGCATGCCCATAATCCGGATGTACTGTCCGATCATCGCGTCGGCCGACGGCATGTTCAGCATTCCGACAACATCACCGCCGAGCACGGCCACGAGCCTCCGCGCCTGATCCTCCTGCTCCGTGAACATCCGGCCGACATCGAGTTCATAACCGCGCACCGGAAGAAAATTCGACGTCGCGCCGGTGACCTGCGTGTTCGTGTTCTGATTCCGATACGTGACCTGCACATTCCGGTCCTGCTGCGGCTCCACCTCCGCGAGCATCGTCTCATGCTCGCGCAGATACTTCGCGTCTTTCTCCGTCATGCGCACAGGAGCTTGCACTGCGATCCCGCCGTTCAGCTGCCGCGCAGCATCCACCTGAAGCAATCGCGTGCCCAGCGCCGAGATCCGGTCTTGCACCGCCTTCGATGCGCCGTTGCCGAGCGCGGTCATTGCGATCACCGCGCCGACACCGATGATGATGCCGAGCATGGTGAGCAGTGAACGCATTTTGTTCGCACGGAGCGAGTCGAATGCGACCCGCACGACTTCAAGAACCAGCATCGATTCAGAAGTCTCCGTTCAGCGCGGCCAAATCGCAGTGATCACGGCTTCTTCATGGTTTCTTCACATTCTTCGCAGCGCTGTCCTGCTCGGCCTGCTCGTGCTGCCACCGCAGTTCCTGCTGCGCGAGCATCTCGTGATAGCGCGTGCGCTGCGGTGCCGTGAGGACGCTGTCGATTTGCCGGCGCGTATCATCGAGCACGGCCTGCATGCGCGGCCATGTTTCGTCGCGCACCGCGCTGACCGCTTCGAACTCGTGCCGTGAGATGCTGTCGACCGCAGTGGCCTGCGCGGGCGTGAGATCGAGCGCCTTTGTAAAGCGCTCGAGGAAACGCTGCGACACCTGCCCGGGCTCGTGTCCCTCTTCCGCTTCTTCGACCGGTGCGCGTGAGAGTTTCATCCCTGGCACGAATCGCGGCCCACCGTCATGACCACGGTGCCCGAACTCGCGATCCGCCGACGCACCTGCCAAGCCACCAACGATAAACGCGACCGCGATCACGATCGCCGCCGTTGCGCGTGGACCGATCATCTCACGCCTCCGCCGGACGAGTCTGCGAGAAACGCAGCTGCCGGAACCGGAATCAACGCGTGCATCACCGCGCGCGGCGCTGCTGCGCCGGTCAGCACGGATTCGAACGCGTCGCGCGCGGAATCTGCGCCGCCCATGGCGATCGCCGCAGACGAAACCGCCGGGCGCGCATCATACTCCGCGCTGCTGTCCGACCGCAGATAGGTGAACAACAGCAACGCCGCTGCGAGACCGAGCGGCACCGCCGCAAGCGATGCGCGCGCCGCGTAATCCCACCATGCCGCACCGGCCGCAGCAGTCGCGCGATATCCGCCCGACGCGCGTCGACGAAGCTCCACAAGGTGGGGCGCGACTGCCGCGGCGAGCGTACTATGAAAAACCGTCCAGTCCGCGTCACGTTCGACCGATTGCTCGACCGCCTCGCGCAACTGCGACTGGAACTCAGGACTTTCAGCGGTCACATCGTCATCGTTGTTCATTCGCCCTCCCTCCGTAACGGCGCGAGCGCTTCGCGCAGCGTGGCACGCGCCTGATGCAGCAGCCATCTCACCGTTCCGCTCGGAATCGCGAGCTGTTCGGCGATCTCCGCACCCGTGAATCCTTCAACGTCTGCGAGCTGCACGATCAGTTGCTGCCGCTCCGGCAACAGCTGAAGCGCCGCCGCGAACCGCTCGCGAATTTCCGCACGCTCGCCCACTGATTCGCTCGACGAAACCACCGCATCGCTTTCCATCAATGCCGACCCGCGCACATGTCCCGATTCGGCGGCGCGCGAGCGGATTGCCGTAAGACTCTTGTTCACGACGATCCGCATGAACCACGGACCAAATGGCCGGTCTGAATCGAACGAATCGATCGCCCGAACCGCCGCGATAAACGATTCCTGGACGACGTCCTCGGAGTCGGCGCCATTTTGCAGCAGGCGGTTTGCCACGGCGAATGCGCGTTTCGCGTATCGCCGAGCGAGATCGTCAAATGCCTGATTGTCTCCGCGCTGGACCCGCGCAACGAGCTCGGCGTCGGATTCATCGGTTTGAGCCACGTCGCTCCCGGCGGCGAGGGGTTTCCGGAGGGTCGCAGGTTCGTCTCCACCCTCTCGATACAACCAGAGCGGCCGGAGTGTTGGGTGAACACTGTCCCTTTATATTGAAATTACAGATTGTTGCCGGTGACCGCACGATACGAGGGGGCTGCCGATGAGTCGTCGTGAAGAACGCATGGCACTGAACCGTCGGGAATTTCTGTGTCGCGCCGCGGCGGCGGTGGCGATTGGCTCCCTCCCCGGATCGCGACTTTTTGCGGCACCGATGGGAAACCCGCGCGCGGACGAAGTGCTCATCGTCCAGTTCAATGCGGCGGGCGTGAAAGAAGGCGCCGTCAAATTGCCCAAGGTGGTAAAAACCGAACGCGAGTGGCGACAGCTGCTGTTACCACTCGCGTTCGATGTTACCCGTCACGCCGGTACCGAGCGTTCCTTCACCGGCGCGTATTGGGACTTCCATGAAAAGGGCGTGTACCGCTGCACCTGCTGCGACACGGCGCTCTTCAGTTCCGTTCATAAATTCGATCCGCACACCGGCTGGCCAAGTTTCTGGCGGCCGATTGCCGATGAGAATGTCGTCGGTCCGTTGGCGCAAACGGCGGGCGCCGATCCCACCGAGGTGACGTGCCACCGCTGTGACGCGCACCTCGGCGATATCTACAATGACGGACCTCGCCCAACCGGCCTGCGCTATTGCATCGACTCGGTCGCCCTCAAATTTGTGAAGGCGCCGTAGTCGATCCGTTCAACCCGCTTAGTTGCCGATGTACTCGACGTGCACGTATGTCCCCAAGCGGACATTGTACGCGAGGTAGTAGCCCGGATGATCCGGATCCGGATACAGCGTGATGTCGTCGGTGTCCCACAGCCAGCCGTCCGTGTAACCGTAGTCCACGGCTGCGACATTCCAGAAGAAGCCGCCGAACCCGAAACGCGCCCTGTCGCCGCCGCCCAAACGATAGACATGGCCGGCGCCGATCTCGCCGTCGAAACGTCCGTGAGCCCACGGGTGGTCGAGGCGAAGTCCGACTTCATTGCGGCGCGTGTCGTGACCGATCCACGCGTTGTTGTGCACGTCGACGTGCGGCGCGACCGGATGTCCTTCCATGTGGGCTACCGTCGGTGCGGGGCGCTGTGGCGCAGAGCGCGCAGGAGCGGCCGTGCGCACTGGCCCGCGCGGCGGGATGTGTCCGCCGCCGACTGGCGCGCGCGGCGCTGCGCGCGGCGCCGGCGCGGGGGCACGATGTGCGGGCTCGCCACGACCACCCTGCGCGAGCAATGGCGCCGCTGCTAAAACTGCGAAGGTGAACAGACCGATCGTTCTTTTCATTGATACTCCGTGCGTTCGACTCGTGGTTGATGTCCTCACAGTCAAAGTGCGCATACGCCACACGCGATACTATCGCGCAAACGGAGTGAGTTGTCCGCGCCGTCGGAGTAGACCGATCGTGCGATAGGCGGCGATGGCACTGCGCGCTATTCATCCGCTCAAGGAATCCAGCAGCCGCAAATACGTCGCGCGACGCCGCGACCACGAAAACAAACACAGGAAGGAAACAATGAAGCTTGCAACGGGAGTACGTGTCTTCGCGGCGATGACACTCGCCGTAACTGCCAGTGGCTGCATGATCAGCGGCCGCGGCGGTCCGATCGTGTCGGTTGGTTTTCTCGTCCGTGAACCACCGCCGGAACGTGTCGAGATCGTGAGTGAGCGCCCGTACACCGAAGCGGTGTGGATTGGTGGCCACTGGGCGGCGAACGGCGGCGAGTACGCATGGCAAGCGGGCCGCTGGGAACGTCCGGAATCCGGCAAGCACGAGTGGGTCAGCGGACACTGGGAGCATGAAGAGCGTGGTTGGCACTACTCCGAAGGTCACTGGCGCTAGGCTGATGGCTTAAAAGAAAATCCCGGCGGAGCACGAACCACGCGCTCCGCCGGGATTTTTCCTTTAGCTGCGCGACGAACTACAACCTCACTACGGCGCCATCGCCTGGCCGAGTCCGATCACTTCGCCGCTGGCGAGCACATGATCTTTGAGCGCAGCGGTCAGCGCTTCGAACGTCGGGAGCGCGCCGGCATCAACCTGCGTGTCGAGCGCGAACACCTGCAGATGATAGCGATGCTTCGGTCCGGCGGGCGTACGCGGGCCCATGTACGGCTGCGTCGCTCCGCGGATGTTCGGTCCGTATGCTGCACCGGCCGGCGGTGCCGCCATGCCGGCGTCGAGCTTCATGACGTTCGCCGGGATATTCACCATCGACCAGTGAAAAATCGGCGCGCCGTTTCGCATCGCATCAGCGTCCTGCATTATGATCACGAACGATTTCGTCGCCTTCGGCGCGCCCGTCCACGCGAGGCCCGGGAAAACGTTTCCCTTGTACTGCGTGTTCTCAAACGGAATGTCACCCATCTGCGCGAACGCGGGCGTGGTGACGGTGAGCTTCGCGCCGCCCTTGGCGGGCACGGTGACCAACGCCAGCTGCGCCGCGCCCGGCTCAACGGCCGGCGGCGGCGGTGACTGCGCGATCAACGCGGGCGCGAACGTCACGCTGAGCAGAACTGCAGAGATCGAGAGAAAGCGATGCACTTTCATGAAGTCGGGCTTCCTGGTTGAGATTGTGTGGGGGATCGTGCCGCGTGCACGAACAGCGTTCTAGTGGGCTGCTGCGAGGGTTCTACTTCTTCTTCTGGAACAACGGCAGATACTTGCCGTAGCCGCTGCTCTCCAGCTTCTCGACAGGAATGAAACGCATCGACGCAGAGTTCATGCAATAACGCAACCCCGTCGGCTGCGGGCCGTCATCGAATACGTGTCCGAGATGAGAGTTCGCGTGCGCAGATCGCACTTCGGTGCGGTCCATGCCGAGGCTCTTGTCATCTTTCGATTTAATATTCTTCGGCTCGAGCGGCTTCGTGAACGACGGCCAGCCGGTTCCCGATTCGTATTTGTCGAGCGAGCTGAACAGCACTTCGCCCGAGACAACATCGACGTAGATCCCCGCGGCGTGGTTGTTCCAGTACTCGTTGTTGAACGGCCGCTCGGTATCGTCGTGCTGCGTGACTTCGTACTGGATCGGCGAGAGGATCTTTTTCAGTTCCGCATCGCTCGGCTTCACGAAGTGCTGCAGGTCAGTGGGAGCCTGCGCCTGCACCGGGCGCGATGGAAACGCAGAGAACGCGAGAGCGACGACTGCGGCGGCGAACAACCTCGAATTGCGCGACAACATTTAAAACTCCGGGGTAGCCATGGATACGTACCATGTTCTACCCCGGAATCTAGGATTTGTCGGGTACGGCGGCTACGGCATCGCGGTGATAATTACGACCGAAAGCGTGAGTATTCCGTTGGACCCGGTGTCCGATAGCAACGTCTCCAACGTCGCGCGCTGCCCTTCCGCGGTGGACATTGGGCCGCCGTCGACGTTGAAGATGTATGGCGCCTGCACGAGTTGACGCACGGGCTGTCCGTTCACTACGGCCGGCCGAAACTGCATATGGGGCAACGCCGCGATTATTGCATCGCGAAACAGTGCATGAGTCACATGAATGAACTTCGCGGTCGTCGTGTCGACGCTGCCGTCCGCATTGACGACGAACGCGACGAGAACCGCGCCGCCGAGACCAGCCTTTTTGAGAATGTCCGGATAACGCGGCTGCGCTCCGCCCGGCACTTGCATCACAGGATGGTCGTCGCTGCGCGTGACGATGTCCGTGTCGCTCCCAGCGTCGGCGGCCGTTATCGTCGGCATTCTCGTGACGGGCACCGCTGGCTCGCGCACGACCGGCATCTCCACCGGCGGGGTGAGTGCTTCATGTGCGACGAACACGGGAGGCGTCAGCTTCGGCGCATTCGAGAAAATCGCCGGGGCCGCGGTCAGTTCTTTCGCAAACGTCGTCGATCCCGCGAGCGCGCAGACCGCGAGCACGGCAAATCCCGCAATACGCACGCGCGGATTGTTCGGACGTGGAGCATTCATGGCGTCTATCCTCCGGCTCAGATGTGAATTCGATTCCGCAAGCATCGGTGCAAGGCGCACATGCGATTGGCGCTGTGCGATAAACAGCAGAAGTCTCGAGTAACGCTCGGAATCGCTCGCATGGCGCAGCACTCGCACATCGCAATCGACTTCCACAGCGAGCCGCAGGCGCTTCGCGATCCACCACACGCCGAGGTTCCACGGCGTGAGCGCGATCGCAAACGCGACGACGAGCGTGAGCTGTGGATCGCGCGCGCGGCAATGCTCCTGTTCGTGCCGTACGACAAGCGCCCGCAGCGGCGCGTCGAGATCGAACAGCCAGCGCGGCATCAGTACGCGCGGACGGTGCGCGCCGAACACGGCCGGACCGATCGTCGGCGTGACCAGCACCGGAACGCCTTCGATCATTTCGCGATCAGCCGATCGCTCCACTCGCGACAGCGCACGCATCGCAACCACGAGCCGCGCGATGAGCAAGAGCGAGGCACACGCCCAGAGTGCGATGAGCGCCCCATTCATGTACGCGATCCACGCTGGCGGAAGAGTAGGCAGCGCCTTTCCAATGGTCACGACTGTCGACCCATCAATCGTCACTGGCGCGAGCTGCGTGACGGCTGCACTGGCACCGCGGCCGAACACAGAGGCAACCGCCGGCGCCGCGAGCGGCCACCCGATCGCTCCCACCAGCGCGAACACCCACGCACCGCGCGCCTCACGTGCAACCGTGCGGAGCGCACGCTCGGCAGCGATCGCCGCCACGCCGAGCAGAATCGCCAGCGCCGTCGACGCAAGCATCCATGTAATAATCATTGCGCCCCCCGCCCTTTCTTCCCCTTCTCTTTGATCCGCTTCGCCAGCCGCTGCAGCTCATCCGCGCCGACACTCTTTTCATCGACCAGATGCGCGAGCAGCTCCTCCGGCGATCCCTCAAAGAGCGAATCGAGCAGGCGCGTGATCGCGCTCCGCCGCGCCGACCGCTGTTGCACACGCGGGAAGTACCGATGCGCGCGCCCTTCCTCCTCATGCGTCACGAACTCCTTCACTTCGAGATTGCGAAGGATCGTGAGCACCGTCGTATACGCCAGCTTCGCGGAGAGCTGCTCGCGCACCTCGCCCACAGTCCCCGACCCGATCTCCCAGAGCACGGCCATCACGTCGAGCTCGCGATCCCCGAGTGTTCCAAGCGTCGTCCCATCCATCGGCTGCCTCACAGGCAAGTGTTCTACTACGATGATAGTAGTATGCTACGCCCCCGCCTCCAGGTTGTCAACTATGGCGATAGTAGCCAGACCATACGACCCGTCCATCGGAGCCCGTATCACCCGATTGAGCGATACGCCCCGGCCACACGCCGCCGTAACCTTCGTGCGATCCGGCGCGATCGCGCCGGCGTCGTCTGTCCGCTGCACGTCTCACACCCACTCGAGTGCGTCCCATGAAATCTCGCATCCTCGGTCTCGCCGCAGTCGCCGCATCAGTCACACTGCTGGCCGCATGGAGCTACCCGACGACGACGTCGCGCCAGGACATCACCTACAATGCCGACATGAACTCGTCCAAGGCCACGCCGCCAGGCACTGACAAAGGCACCGGCCGCGCCACGCTGAAGCTCGACGGTCACATGATTCACTTCTCGATCACCGTCAGCGGGCTCACCGGACCAGCCACGGCGGCGCACATCCACGTCGGCGCAATCGGAGTGGCGGGGCCGCCGGTCTACACGTTCATGATCAAGAACGTCGACAAAGGCACGCTTGCCGAAGGGACGATCGATCTTACGCAGATGGCGAGCAAGAACGTCTCGGGCGACTCGCTGAAAGTGCTGATCAACAACGGCAACGCGTACGTGAACGTGCACACCGCTGCGCACCCGGGCGGCGAAATTCGCGGGCAGATTTCGAAGTAGTCCTGTGATTCGATGAGACCACGCGCGAGGGGCGCATGACTCCGGGGGGTCGCCCATGACGGCGGCCCCTCATGGCTCGCGCACGGTGCTGCTCATCGACAATGAGCCCCGCGTACTCCGCCTCGTCACGCAGTTGTTTGAGCGGCATGGCTGGAACGCCATTCGCGCGTCCGACGGGCAGCAAGGCATCGAACTGTACGCGCAGGAATGCCCCGATCTCGTCGTGCTCGATCTCGAAATGCCGGGAATCGGCGGCATGCGCGTCCTCGAGGTCCTGCGCGACCGCGATCCGGACGCCACGGTCATCATGCTCACCGGCCATGAGGACATCGGCACCGCTGTCGAAGCGATGCAGCTGGGCGCCGAGAACTTCATCGCGAAACCGTTCGAGGCGAAGCACCTCGCGGCAATCGTCGACCGCGCGTACGAAAAATCCCGGCTCCGCAGAAGAAACCGGGTCCTTGGCGCGCGACAGGTCCGCGACTCGAGCCCGACGAGCCTCGGCCAGTCGCCCGCGATGCGTGCCGTATCGCGCGAAATCGAACTCATCGCCGTCGGGCTCGCGCCGATTCTTTTGTCCGGTGAGACCGGCAGCGGCAAAGGATGGATTGCAAAGCTCATTCATGCCGCTTCGCCGCGGCACGCTGCGCCATTCGTCTCGATCAACTGCGCGGGGCTCTCGACTTCGTTTCTCGATACCGAACTGTTCGGCCACGAGAAGGGCGCCTTTACCGACGCCAAAACGCAGAAACTCGGCCTGTTCGAAATCGCCGATGGCGGCACGCTGATGCTGGACGAGATCGCCGATCTTGCGCTCGACCTGCAGCCGAAGCTGCTGACCGTGCTCGAAACGCAACGTTTCAGGCGGCTCGGCGGCACGCGCGAAGTGGAGGTCGACGTGCGGCTCATCGCGGCGACACACGTGGACCTCGCTGCCGCCAGCAAGACCGGAAAGTTTCGCGAGGACCTCTACTATAGAATCGCCGCGCTCCCGATCCGCGTCCCGTCGCTCAAGGAACGCGGAACCGATGATATCGCCGTGCTGGCTCTGCATCTGTTCGGATCGATTCGCGAGCAGCTTGGCCGCGGGCCGAAAGAGGTTTCTGCGGAAGCGCTGGCGCTGATCGTCCGGCACGACTGGCCCGGCAACGTGCGCGAACTTCGCAACGTGCTGGAACGTTCGCTGCTTCTCGCGGCCGGCTCAGATCGCCTCGAGCCGCGCCATCTGCCGTCGGAGCTTCGTCCGCAGTCGGCGTCGCGCGAGGACGAATCTGGTCCGCAGGATCTCACGATGGCTGCGGCCGAGCGCGCGCACATCGAACGCGTGCTCACGCTCGCGAAAGGGAACCGGCTCCGCGCGGCGAAGCTGCTTGGCCTCGCCCGGCAGACGTTGTACAACCGTTTGCACGACTACGGGCTCGACGACTCGTAGCCTGAATACGGACTGTCCAACCGATGGACAGCTGTCCACGCCGTGGACACAAAAACCAGCTGAACGAGACGCACGAATAGTCGCGTAACTCCCTGCTCCATAGCGGGTTGAGCCGATGTGCGCCCTCTGGCACCGTTCTCGCTTTATACCACTCCAGAATTGCTGCCTCACGCATCAAACTGGAGTCCATTTTGAATTCAACGACAAAGCTCAATACGCTCCGCCCCTCACGAATAATTCCGTTGGCGTTCGTTGTCGCGGCTTGCTCCGCAGTTACGACAGCGCCGACTTCGATCGCTTCCGACGCAACGCACTCAGCCCCGACGATCACACCCTCGGTACCGTATTCAATCATCGTCAGCCCGAACCAGACGGCCGATACAGTAGGCCAGCGGACCCAGATGGTGGCGATGACGTACGACGTGGGTGGCAATAGCATCCCGAATTGCCCCATCGTCTGGACGACGCGCGATACAATGGCAGTTCACGTCGACTCGACCGGCATGGCCGTCGCCGTGCGTTCAGGATCGGGCGCCGTGGCGGCGACGTGCGCCGGCGTATCGGCGCAGGCGACGATCAGCGTCGCGGCGCAAGCGGTTCCGGTGGCACCTGTCGCACCGGCGCCGACACCAGCGCCGACACCAGCTCCGACACCAGCTCCGACACCCGCTCCCGCTCCCGCTCCAACTCCGGCACCAGCTCCCGCACCAACTCCGGCGCCCGCGCCCGCACCAAAGCCAGCACCCGCGCCGACGCCTGCTCCAGTGCCCGTTCCGGCACCCGCTCCGGCTCCGGCTCCAGTGTCGTCAGGCGCGGAACCGTCGTTCGCCGCGGCCACCAACACGCTTCTCTGGCAGGACAACTTCGATAATCGCGGCACCGACGCTGCGATGCTCTCCTCCTACGCTTTGATGAACAACGAGTCCGGCATCCATTTCGACGCCACCGGTGGGCTCAACGGCTCCGGCGCCGCGCGCATCGATTGGGCGGCGCAGACGTCGTCGACCTGTCTTGACGATTCGCATCTGATGGAGCGCAGCTTCACGCCCTCGCAGGAAGTGTATGTGCAGTATTCGGTGCGCTATCAGGCTGGTTTCCAATACGACTGGAACAACAATCGCAGCAGCTCGCTCGGCTGCGTCGGCAACGCAAAGAAAATCATGTTCCTCTGGGCGGGATCCGGTTCACGCTTCGACTTCATCAGCGAGAACCATGCGCTCGGCATGGGCTCGGATAACGACCACCCGCTCTTCAATCAGAACGTCGGCCCGGTCATGAGCGACGAAATGCTCGGCGACGGCAACTGGCACCGCTACACGATTCATGTCCGCCAGAGTTCAACGCCGACAGCGAAAGACGGTTTGATCGAAGGGTGGATCGACGGTGTACTCCGCTGGTCATGGCCGAACATTGCCAGCAACGCGAGCGGCGGCTGGGTGCTGTTCAAAATGCCGACCACGTTCAACACGGGTTCGCCAGTCAAGCAGTCGGAGTGGATGGACGGGCTCACGATCTGGCGCCCGTAAAACACGACACTCGCTGCGCTAACCGCTGGACCTGTCCGTTGCCCGGAACGCCGCTTCGCTCCTAATTTTCCTCCATGCGGTTCGCAAAACTCAGGATTGCTCAATTGGTCGTCGCCGCGCTGATCCTTGGCGCGGCGCGACTCGTTGGTGCACAGGGCACCGCGCCGCGACTGATCGGCGACGTCGTCAACAGCGAGGGTGGCATTCCCCTCGGCCACTCGATGGTCACAGTCGTCGGCTTCGATCGCCAGACCTTCACCTCCGAGAGCGGAATCTTCGTTTTCGCCGGACTGGAACCGGGCAAATACCACATCCGCGCCGCACACATCGGCTACACGCCAACCGACGCCCTCGTTGAAATCGTCGCCGGCACCGATCCGCCGCGTATGAAAATCGCCCTGAAGAAAATCTCGGTGCAGCTCGCAACGGTAAAAATCGTCGCGACCTCCGTCTGCCGAACACCCGGCCGCCCGAATCCCGACGTCGAGCCGGACTTCGCCGCGATCGTCGGCCAGCTGCGCATGAACGCCGAGCAGTTTCAGCTGCTCTCCGATTCGTTTCCGTACAAGTACAAAGTCGATCAGCAGTTCTACGACATGAAGGGCGACAGCAGCCGCACGCACGAAACGAACGAATCAGAGGAATACCGCAGCGACTCGCGCGGCTGGGAATACAAAATGGGTCAGGTCGTCGAGCAGGCGCGCGACGGCCACACGATCATGCACCTCCCGACGCTGCGCGATTTCGCGAGCTACGAATTCCTCAACAACCATTGCTTCAGCTTTGGCGGCGTCGAAACCACACGCGACGGCACTTTCATAAGAATCGGATTTCAAGCCGACGTACAGATTCGAACGCCCGATGTGAGCGGCACCGTCTACCTCGACGCGAAGACCTATCAAATCCGGCGCGCCGATCTCGAACTCACGAAAATGCCGCGCGAACTTCCCGAAGCCACGGCAATTCACGTGACGACGATCTTCGGCGAGGTCGCCCCGTCGATCGACATCATCCAGCAGGTTCGCGGAATCACCTCGCTGCGCCACCACGGCTGGGGCGCGTTGATCGCCCGCGGCGAAGATCAGCGCATGTTCAGCCTGGAATGGCTCGGCACCGACCCAAGCCACCCGCGGGTGCAACCCTAGACGGGGCATCCGTAGTCGAATGGCTGGTCGGCCATGCGTGGGCTACGTTAACCGCATCGCCGGTCACGAAAATGAACATGTATGAGCATACCGGTCACCAACTGGAGCTATTCAGATGAGTAGACGTTTCTCGAAGGGAACACTGATGCTCGCGATCACACTCGCGGCCATCGTCCCCGCCCACACGGCACGCGCCCAGGGCACACCGCCCGCAGCCGCGGCAAACACGCTGCCGCTCAAGCCGACGCGGACCCATGAGTTCACCACGACGCGGGGGACCTGGCTGTCGCTCGACATCTCGCCCGATGGCAAGACGATCGTGTTCGACATGCTCGGCCAGCTCTACACGCTCCCCTCGACCGGCGGCAAAGCGACCGCAATAACGAGCGGGCTCTCGTACAATGCCCAGCCGCGGTTCTCGCCGGACGGCAAGCGCATTGTCTTCGTGTCGGATCGCAGCGGCGGCGACAACGTCTGGATCATGTCGCTCGATCGCTCGGATACCGTGCAGATCACGAAGGGCAATGACAATCTCTACGCCTCCCCCGCGTGGACGCCCGACGGCAAGTACGTCATCGCGTCGAAGTCGGGCGGTCTGAACGGAACCGCCAAACTCTGGATCTACAATGTCGACGGCGGCAGCGGTCTGGCCCTCGTGAACGGCGTTCCGCCGACTCAGAAAATGCTCGGCGCCGCGTTCGGAAAAGATCCGCGCTACGTGTGGTACGCCACGCGCACCGGCGACTGGCAGTACAACGCGATCGGCGCGCAGTACGAGCTCGCCGTGTACGATCGCGAGAACGGAAAAACATCTACAATGTCCACGCGCATCGGCTCGGGGTTCCGCCCCGCGCTCTCGCCCGACGGCAAGTATCTCGTCTACGCGACGCGGCTCCAGACGAAGACCGGTCTGCGCATCAGAAATCTCGAGACGCAGGCCGAGGATTGGCTCGCATATCCCGTGCAGCGCGACGACATGGAATCTCGTGCACCGCTCGACGCGTATCCGGGCTATTCGTTCACGCCCGACTCACGAGCGATTATCGTGAGCTACGGCGGCGAGATCTGGCGCGTGCCGATCGACAAGAGCGCGGCGACGAAAATTCCGTTCGAAGCCAATGTGAAGATGGCGATGGGTCCGGAGGTGAAGTTTGCCTACCGCGTCGATACGGCATCGACATTCACGGCGCACCAGATTCGCGATCTCGCACCGTCGCCTGATGGAACGAAGCTCGCCTTTTCGTCGCTCGATCGCGTCTATGTGATGTCGCTGCCGAACGGAACGCCGCAGCGCGTTTCGACGCAGACGGTCGGCGAATACGGCCCGACATGGGCGCCCGATTCGCGTTCGCTCGCGTACACCACGTGGAACGATCACGACGGCGGCCAGATTATGCGCGCGCGCTGGCAGGGTGCAGGCGGCGCAGCAACAGTCACACAGGTCACGCAGACGCCAGGCTTCTACGAGGACCTCGCTTGGTCGCCCACGAATGACCGTATCGTCGCGATTCGTGGTGCTGCGCGCGAAATGCAGGACGCAGGCGGCGCATTTGGCGGTCCCGCAGCCGCCGATCTCGTCTGGTTCCCCGCCGCCGGCGGAGCGCCGACGCTCATCATGCCGGCCGGCGGACTCGGCACTCCGCATTTCGCGGCGGATCCCAATCGCATCTACGCATACAGCCGTCGTGATGGTCTCGTGAACTTCCGCTGGGACGGCACGGACATCAAGTCGGTCATAAAAGTCACGGGCCCGATGCCGCCGGGCGCGGGCACTCCGGGTTCCGCGATGACGCTCGACGCCAGTCTCATGGACGAATCGTCAAAGCGTTCGCCTGGAGGGCGCGAGGCGCGCCTCGTAGTTGGCGACGACGATCCGGCCGAACCGAACCCGGCGCCGATGGCACCGGCCGCTTCACTCGTGATGATGGCGCCGCGTGGCGATCAGGTTGTCGCGATGGTCGGGATGGATTTCTATCTCGTCTCCGTTCCGCAGGTTGGCGCGACGGGCGTGACCGTTTCTGTTGCGGCGCCGGCAAACGCGTCGGTCCCTGTGAAGAAACTGAATGACGTTGGCGGTGAGTTCCCCGCGTGGACGAGCGATGGGCGCAAAATCATGTGGTCGCTCGCGAACGCGATGTGGACATACGATCTCGATCGCGCAAAAGTCGTCGAAGATTCGCTCAAGGCCGACACGCGTGCGAAGGCGGCGGCGCGGCGCGACAGCGCGGGCGGCGGTGCGGCGACTCCGGCAGCGCCGACCGTTACTCCCGATACGACGAAGAAAGAAAAGCCGGGCTACAAGCCTGTTGAAATGCGCGTCGTGGTTCCGACCACTCGCGACACACCGCACGGCACGCTGCTCTTCCGCGGTGGACGCGCGCTGACGATGAAGGGGAAAGAGATCATCGAGAACTCCGACGTGCTCGTGCGCGACAATCGCATCGTGTCCGTCGGGCCGCGTGGAAGTGCGAAAGTCCCGGCCGGCACGAAGATCATCGACGTCTCGGGCAAGACGATCATGCCGGGCTTCGTCGACACGCACTATCACACGCAGTGGCTCTATCAGAACATTCACACGAATCAGGTGTGGCAGTACCTCGCCGAACTCGCGTACGGCACGACCACGACGCGCGATCCGCAGACGGCCACGACGGATTTCCTGACGTACAACGACCGCGTCGACATGGGCGATGTCGTCGGACCGCGCGTGTACACCACCGGCCCCGGCGTATTCTCCGGTGAGCAGGTTCGCGATCTCGATCATGCGCGCACGATCCTCAAGAAGTACGCGCAGTACTACGACACGAAGACGCTGAAGATGTACATGACGGGCAACCGTCAGCAGCGTGAGTGGATCATCATGGCCGCCAAAGAACTCGGCCTCATGCCGACCACCGAAGGCGGGCTCGATTTCAAACTCAACATCACGCATGGACTCGACGGTTATCCCGGCGTCGAGCACACGCTGCCGATCACGCCGAAGTTCGAGGACGTGTTCCAGTGGTACAAGGGGACGCAGCTCACGAACTCGCCGACACTCATCGTGGAATACGGCGGACCGTTCGGCGAGAACTGGTTCTATCAGTCGGAGAATCTCGCCGGCGACGCGAAGCTCAAGCACTTCACGCACCCGGCCGACTTCGACGCCAAGATTCGTCGCCGCGGATTGGGCAGCGGCGGATCACCCGGCCCCGCCGGCTTCGCGCTGAAGGAAGAGTACGCGATGTGGCAGCACGCTCAGGACGTCGCGAAGATCGTCGCAGCAGGCGGGCGGATCGGCGTCGGCAGCCACGGCCAGTTGCAGGGGCTCGGCATGCACTGGGAAATCTGGCTGCTCCAGAGCGGCGGCCTGTCGCAGCACGACGCATTGCGCGCCGCGACGATCGTCGGCGCAGAAGCAATCGGCATGGCGCAGGACCTCGGATCGCTCGAGGCCGGCAAAATGGCCGACATCATCGTGCTCGACAAAAACCCGCTGGTCGATATTCGCAACACCAACACGCTCGCGATGGTGATGAAGAACGGGCGCCTGTACGACGCCAACACGCTCGACGAGCTGTATCCGCGTCAGCGCAAACTGCCGGTCCAGCAGTGGATGTCCGTCGCGCCTAGCGTTGGCGCCGGCGCAGGGATTCCGCAGCCGTAGTCGTACACGAACAAAAAAAGGGAGCGCGTCACGACGACGCGCTCCCTTTTTTTATTACCGGATGACGCCGCTCACCCCGCGATCGCGATTTCCTCCGGCGTCATATCCGCCGGAATATCGGCGAAGAGTCCCGTGCTCAAGTAGCGCTCGCCGGTATCGGGGAGCATGCACAGCACCACCGAACCCTTCGGCGAATCGGCGCACACGCGGAGCGCCGCTGAGAATGTCGCGCCCGAAGACGTGCCGACAAAGATTCCTTCCTTCTGCGCGAGATCACGGCTGCACTGCATCGCATCGGCAGTCACGACCGTGATGACGCGGCTGACCATCCCCGCGGCAACCGCGTCCCCCGTCAGCTTCGCGATGAAGTCCGGGCTCCATCCCTGAATCGGATGCGGCTTCCACGCCGGATGACTTGCCGTCGCGGATCCATCGTCGCGCCGCGGCTGCGCTTCACCGCTCGTGAGCATCGGCGCATCGGCGGGCTCGCTTACGACGATCTTCGTCTCCGGGCGCTCCATCGCAAGCACTCGGCCGACGCCCTTCAGCGTGCCGCCGGTGCCAAAGCCCGTCACGAAATAGTCGAGCCGCCCGCCGGCGAAATCATCGACAATCTCGCGCGCGGTCGTTTTCGAGTGATAGTCTGCGTTCGCTTCATTCTCGAACTGCCGCGTCAGGAACCAGCCGTTCTTCGCGGCGAGCTCGTTCGCCTTGCGCACCATTCCCGTTCCGCGCTCTGCCGCCGGCGTAAGAATCACCTTGGCGCCGAGGAAGCGCATGAGTTTGCGGCGCTCGACGCTGAACGAATCGGCCATTGTGACGACGAGCGGATACCCTTTCTGCGCGCAGACCATCGCGAGTCCGATTCCGGTATTGCCGCTGGTGGCCTCGATGACCGTATGGCCGGGTTTCAGTGCGCCCGTGCGCTCTGCGTCCTCGATGATTCCCAATGCGAGGCGGTCCTTCACCGAGCCCAGTGGATTGAACGCTTCGATTTTTACGTAGAGATCGACGCCGGGCGGGGCGAGTTTGCCAATTTTGACGACGGGCGTGCGTCCAACGGTCTCGAGGATGTTCGCGAACTTGGCCATACGGTTCTCCGGTGCGTTAGCGCTGAATGTGTCGAAGCGGATCCTCTCGAATTATGCTTCGCGCCCCCTCCCCCGGTAGTGCGTCATCCTCCCGTTACTTGACACGTCCAGATGGTTAGCATAGACTTACCGTTAGCCATGACTAACCATGCACGAGCCTTCGCCGCCCTCGCCGACCCCACCCGTCGCCTCGTCTTCGAGCGACTGTCACGCCGCCCGTTGCCGGTTGGACAGATCGCCCGCGGCCTGCGCGTCACGAGGCCGGCCGTGTCGCAGCACCTGCGGGTGCTCAAGGACGCCGGCCTGGTGATCGACCGCGAAGAAGGAACGCGGCGGATCTACCGGGTTGACGCCCGCGGCGTCGAAGCGATGCGTGCCTACCTCGATCGCTTTTGGGATCGATCGCTTGCGGCCTTCAAGGCGGCCGCCGAACTGGAGAACGACACGTGAATACGATTGAGCCGGTGCGGAAAGAGGTCGTCGTGGGAGTGTCCGCCGAAAAAGCGTTTCGCGTTTTCACCGACGGGATCAACACGTGGTGGCCGCGGTCGCATCACATCGGCTCATCGCCGCTCAAGCGCGCGATCATCGAACCGCGCGAGGGCGGGCGCTGGTATTCAGAATCTGAAGACGGCACCGAGTGCGACACAGGCAAAGTCCTCGTCTGGGATCCGCCGAAACGTCTGGTGATGACTTGGCAGCTCACCGCCGCGTGGAAGTTCGACCCGGAATTCATCACGGAAGTCGAAGTGAACTTTACGGCGGACGGCCCGAACCGGACGAAGGTCGTCCTCGAGCACCGCAATCTCGAGCGCTACGGCGGAGTGGCCGCGGCGGTCAGGAGTCAGATCGGCGCCGAGACCGGGTGGGGGTTGATCATCGACAACTTCGTCACCGCGGCGGCGGCATAACGATCGGCTCGATCAACACCCGTTCGTACTCCGCAATCACCTGAGCGCCGAGCAACAGCAGAATGGCCGCAACCTCGGCGCTCAGCAAGAGCGCGACCGCGGCGGTGAACGAGCCGTACACCTCCTGCATCCGCGAGATCGACCCGTAATACCAGAGCAGCAGGTGACGCGTGATCTCCCACAGCACCGTCGCGGTCACGCCGCCTACGAGCGCGTGCCGCCACGAGAGTCGCCCGACCGGCATCACATGGTAAATGGCGGTGAGCATTAGCACTTCGCCACCGACTCCCATCACATACAGCAGATAGTCAGAGAGCAGCAGGTTGTGCGTGGCGAGCACCGCGAGCCGCCCCGAGACGATCGTGACGACGAGGAGGCCGAGTCCAAGCGTGAGGATGAACGTGTATGGAAGCAGCGCCGAGATGATGAACCGTCGCCGCCGGATTTTCACGCGATGGAAGAAAATCACCGACATCGCGTTCTCCAGCACGGTGAACGCGAGCGCGCTCGAGAAGACCATCGTGATCGCGACGCCAACGCCGATCACGTCGCGATTGGCGAGCACACTGCGCAGGTTGGTCACGAGCGCCGCTCCCGCACCGGGCGCCGCGAAGTCCAGATATTCCGTCAGGGTGGTGAGCAGCCGCGCCTGATCGATCACGTGCGAGAGCACGATCAGCAGAAGGAGCAGCAGCGGAATGAGCGAGAGCAGCGCGTAGTACGCGACTGCGCCGGCGAGCAGCAATCCCTGGTTCGCCTTGAACCCCTTGAGCACTCTCATCACGAAAGTGCCGGGGTGTTTCAGGATCTCTGTCGCTGGGTGCGTCGTGAGAACCTGGTCTGTGGCGGGATTGTGCACAGCAGTGACCCGAGCGGGTTTCGAACCCGCGACCTACGGATTAAAAGTCCGTTGCTCTACCAGCTGAGCTATCGGGTCGGCGAGATATAAAGTTCACATGGCGCAAGAACTTATACAACTCACCGACCCGTACTTTTTCGTCCAACGCGCGGGCAATCCGTAGGGGGCCGACGCAGGCGAGACGGTGCGACGCAATCGGGCCTCCCCCCAGGAGTACCCCCTTTGTGTGATGGCCACCGCTCGGACGCAGTCCTAGTCTCTCTCCATGCCCCGACCCCGGTCAGATGTCACCACCGATCTCCGGCACGCCGAAGCGCTGCTGACAACAGGCGCGCTCCAAAGCGCGATCTTCAACAGCGCGAACTTCTCCAGCATCGCGACCGACGCCAAAGGCGTCATCCAGATCTTCAACGTCGGCGCCGAGCGCATGCTCGGCTACACGGCCGCCGAAGTCACCAACAAGATGACGCCGGCCGAGATCTCCGATCCCCAGGAGATCATCGCGCGCTCGCGTACGCTGAGCGCCGAGCTCGGAACCGCGATCGCGCCAGGCTTCGAAGCGCTGGTCTTCAAGGCATCACGCGGAATTGAAGACATCTATGAACTGACATACATCCGCAAAGACGGCACACGCTTCCCCGCTGTGAATCGTACCGGGTTTTCCGGAGGCTCAGTTAGTTGAGTGCCATGACCGCGGAGTCGGCCTGGGCACGATGGTACTGCTCCTCATACTCCGCCGGCGGCACGTGGCCCAGCGGGCCCATCAAGCGCTGACTGTTGTACCA
>CAIVZZ010000027.1 GCA_903910555.1 uncultured Gemmatimonadota bacterium
ATTTGGCGAAGAGCGATGCGAGAGGAGCGTCGCTCGTCGCCAAATCGCCCCTCATGCTTCGCCCGTTGCTGTTTTAATGCGGTGAACCCTACCTTTCGCGCAGTGTAGGACAGTCACCCAACCGTCCGGAGTCACTAGTGCGCGTTCGAGTTATCCCTGCCCTGTTCTTGCTGGCGATGGTGCCGGCCGTTGTTTTTGCCCAAGCCGGTCGCGGAGGGCGCGGCAATAACGACAACAAGCCGGACAAGTACGCGCCAACGAACGATTTGCCGAAATACCCCGGCGTTGGGGAAATTCAGAAATTCAATCCGGTTGCGATGCTGATCGATCAGCGCAAGAAAATGCCGCTGAACGATTCAACGGTCGCGTTGCTCGTGGCGCTGCGCAGCGTCGTCTACGAGCGGAACGCGGATTTGATGGCGCGCTACGATTCGGTACAGCGCATTTATAAGCCGGAGAATGCCAACGATGCGTCGAGCCTGAAGGCCGACAGCGTCCGCACCCGCTCCATGCAGCAGACGCTGATTATGAACGCCGCGCTCGACTCGCTGATGTCGCGCCGCCAGAACGATGATCTCGACGCGCTCGCGTTGATCACGGACGACAAGCAGAAAAAGAAGGCCGCGGATTTGCTCGACAAACAGGATGCGGATTTTGCGAAGCTGCTTCCGGCTGGAGCACCGCGCGGCGGCCGACGGAGGCGATAGCGCGCGCCGATTAAACCGCCGGTGAATCCTCGCCGGTCGCGCTCAGCACAAATCCGATTCCCCGCCGCGACGTGATCACAACCGTCGCGCCCGCGCCCGCGAGTTTTTTTCGCAGCCGCGTCACGTTCACATCGACGACATTCGTTCCGGGATCGAACGACATGTCCATCACCTTCTCGAGCAGTTCGGTACGCGCGACAACTTCGCCGGTGTGCAGGAGAAAGTGCTCGAGCACTGAGAGCTCGCGCGGCGTGAGGTGCAGCGGCGTCCCCGCAACGAGTGCGATACGCGTCAGCCGGTTGAGCACAAGATTCCCCGCGCTCAGCTGTTCGGTCCGCCGAGCACCACCGCGCCGCACCAGCGCGCGCACGTGCGCCTTGAACACGTCGAAGTCGATCGGCTTGGTGAGGTAGTCGTCCGCGCCGGCGTCGAGCGCCATGACGATCGCTTCCCTGTCGGTATTCCCCGTGAGCACGAGCACCGGTGTCGCCCGGCTCTTTCGGCGCAGCGCCTGAACGAGCGGAATCCCGTTGCCGTCTGGGAGAGCGAGATCGAGAATGATCGCGTCATAGTCGTTCACCATCGCGAGCACATTCCCGGACTCGCTCGTTCCGGCGGTGTCGACGGCAAACCCGCCCTCTTCGAGCAGTTTCGTCACCAAGAGGCGGATCGTCGGATCATCATCTATGACGAGAGCGCGCACGGCAGCACCAAATGAAGGGGAAGAAATGAGGGATCTTCGCCACCTCGAAGTATTACAGAAGCGTAATACATAGTACAGCGTGCTGTAATTCGACGGTGCCCATCTTCATGACGCGGTCCTGGACTGGGCGACGATGACCCGGCCAAAAGTCCCCCTCCAATCTGGAGGACGGAAACCGCAGACAAACACGTCTCGGAGATACCACACCATGAAGACCTCATCCTTCCTCACGATCGGCGCCCTCGTTGCATTTGCCGCGGTCAACACCGCCTCCGCCCAGACGGCGACGCAGACCGTGACCTTCCAGGTTACCGCGATCAACCAGATCGCCGTCTCCGGTTCTCCGTCACTTGTCATCAACGCAGCCGCAGCCGGCAGCGCGCCGACGTCGGTCACCGCGAGCGGCAATACCTGGTCGGTCACGACCAACCATAGCACCGCTTCGATCACCGCCAGCATCGCGTCGGCCATGCCCGCCGGCCTGACGCTCTCCGCCAATCTGAGCGCTCCCGCAGGCGCCACGAGCACCGGCCTGACCGCGCTGGGCGTTACGGCAGTGAATGTTGTCACGGGCATCACGAAGCTGAACTCGGCCGCACTCGGCCTGACCTACCAGCTCGACGCGACAGCAGCGGCCGGCGTCGTGTCGTCGTCGACGCGCGTCGTGACCTACACGATCACGGGCGGCGTCTGATTCGATAACCGCAGCGGCAATAACCAACCCGGTAGTTCGTCCTATATAGTATGAGGTATATGCGACGCACTGCCCTGATTATTGCCGCGGCGTTTTGGGCGAGGGATGCCCGGGCACAGATCTCCGTGTCCGGCTCCCCAGCCCAGATGACCGTGAACAAGGCCGCGGCAGCGGGTTCAGCGCCGCTGGCGGTGACCAACTCCACCACGACGTACACGATCAACAAGCCGTCGGGCGCGAGCAGCTACTCGATCACGGCTCACATCAACATCGCAATGCCGGCCGGTGTGACACTCGGGATGACACTGGCTGCCGGCAGCACCGGCAGCAGCAGCGGCGAGGTCCTGCTGAACACTTCGGCGCAGACCGTGATGACGGGAATCAAACAAAAGATCACCGGCGCGACGATCACGTACACGCTGAGCGCCACAGTCGCGGCAGGCGTCGTTCCGGTGCAAACGCGCGTCGTCACGCTCACCGCAATCACAGTTCCGTAGGAGCTCAGCCATGAAAAGCCTTCGTCAGCGCCTTGGAGTTCTCTCCGCCGCAATCGCGATCATCGCGCCTGCCGCGGCGCGCGCGCAGATCGCCGTGCTGAGCAGCACCGTGGAAGAGAAGACTGCCGCGCCCGGCGAGAAGTACACGGGCACGATCATCGTCTCGAACCCGGGCGCCACGCCGCAGGTCGCGCGCATTTACCAGACGGACTATCGCTTTGCGGCTGACGGCACCGCGCACTACGACGACCCGGGGACGACAACGCGCTCGAACGCATCGTGGATCACTCCGCAGGCGTCGCGCATCGTGATTCCTCCGAAGTCGCAGGTCGCCGTGCCCTACTCCGTTGCGGTCCCGGTCGGCGATTCGCTGCGCGGAACGTACTGGAGCCTGATCATGGTCGAGGGCGCTCCGGTTGAGCCCGCCGCGAATGGCAAAGATGCGAAGCCTGCCGTCGCGATCGGCGCGGTGATGCGCTACGCGGTTCAGCTCGCGACGCACATTCGCAACTCAGGCACGCGCACGGTGCAGTTCTCAACGCCCGCGCCAAGCAAAGCCGCGAACGGTACGGCGTCACTCGACGTCGACATGACGGACACCGGTGAGCGTGCTTTCCGCCCGACGCTCTGGGTGGAAGTGTACGACGCGCAGGGCGTACTGAAAGCAAAGGCGAAGCAAACGCGCGGACTTCTCTACCCCGGCACCTCACTGCATCAGCATTTCGACCTCGGCTCGCTGCCGAGTGGGACGTATAAGGCGGTGATCTTTGCTGATACTGGTGAAGACGCCGTGTTCGCCACGCAATACACCATCACGTATTAAGCGCCGTCCCATGATTCGCCGTGCTGCTCATCTCGCCACCGTAGCCCTCGCGTTTTTCGCGATGGCGACGGTGGCGCGTGCGCAGGACGGCGTGAATTCGCAGTTGCAGCTTCGCGCCGCTTCGGCTGCGCGCGCGCAGGTCGACGCGGGAAGCGTGCTGACGTCGGTGTTCACCGTGAAGAACGCGGGCACCGATACGATTCACGCCCTGCCGACCGTTACAATACCGCGCGGCTGGACCGTCGTGATGGGTAACGCGCCGCTGACACTCGCGCCCGGCGCGACTGACACATGGCTTGTCGGTATTTCTGTTCCCGCGAGCGCGCCTGCGCAGTCGTACGTCGTGAGCGGTTCACTGGCGGCGGCCGGAATCACGGTTTCGGATACGATTGCAGTCAGCGTGAACGAGCGACATCTGCTCGAAGTGCTGACGATCGACACACCGGGCTGGGTGATCGCCGGCGCACGCTATGAATCGCGTTTCCTCGTGCGCAATCGCGGGAATGTGCAGTCGGTGGTTTCGCTCGCGGGCTCGACGAGCCGCGGAACACGCGTCGAGACGCTGCCGTCTGTGATAACGCTCGCGCCTGGCGCGAGCGGCATGGTCACGGTGCGCGTTGCGATGCCGAACACGTTCGACCGCACATCGGACGATGTGCTCGAGCTCAACGTCTCAGACAAGTCGGATAACTCGGTTCGCGCGATGGCATCGACGCGGACGACGGTCGTGGCGAGCGGCGAAGACAGTCGCTTCACGACAATCCCTGCGATGCTCTCGCTGCGCTCGATCGGCGCGGCGTCGGGAGTGTCTCCAGTTGCGCTGACCGGCAGCGGATTTCTCGCCGACAACAAGACGACCGTCGATCTGCTCCTGCAGGCTCCGACAGGACGTCAGACGCCGTTCGGATTTGGTGAGCGCGACGAATATCACGCGAACTTCAAGTCGAATAATTTTTCGCTCAAGCTTGGCGACAATCTCTACGGCTTCACCGAGCTCACGTCGAGCGGAACACTCGGGACAGGCGCGGAATATCAGAGCACGCTCGGCCCTCTCGCGGCAGGCGCATTCGCGCAGCATGCGCGCTGGGTTCCTGGTGCCGGCGCTGAAGAGGGCGCGTTCCTCGGAACGGCGCGCGACACGATCCATCAGCTGCTCGGAACGTTCGTCGAGCGTCAGTCGGCCGGCGGCGCGGTGAGCGTCGGCAGCGTGAGCGGACACCAGCAGCTGTTCTCCGGCACCACGCTTCAAGTTGAGATGGCGTCGAGCGACAGCAATCACGCGTCCGGTCTCGCCGAGCGCGCACGCATCGTCGGCACGCTGCGCAACGTGAACTACGATTTTGGATTTCTGAACGGAGACGCTGCATTTGCCGGACTCGCGCGCGGCACGATGACGGAAGACGGTTCGATTTCCGCACGGCTCGGCAAACAGTTCACGATCGGCGCGTCGGGGAGCGTTCGCGTTTCCAACTACGCGACGCCGCTCGAAGGAATTCCGGCGCAGCGCTTCTCGACAGCGACGCTGAACGCGAGCTACGGCGGCCTCGCGTCGCTGGAGTACGGCTGGCTTAGCCGCCACGATGATGGCACGCTCACGGAGCTCGACGGTACGCAGCACGGGCTTCGTGCGAGCACATCGCTTCCGCTTGGACCGGCGAGTCTTTCGCTGAGCTACGAGCGCGGCACGGTCGATGCAGCACTCGATGCATCGACGCGCACATACGACATCATCTCGATCTCGGCGCAGACAAAACTTTGGAACGCCGGGACACTCTCGGTGTTTGGCGCGCACGACGACGGCAACACACTCACCGGCGCAACGAGCGGTGTTGCGAACGCCGGCGTGAGTCTCGACCTCCGTCTTCCCCTCTCGCTTGAGCTCAACCTTTCGACGTCCGCACAGCGCGCAACACTCGGCGTGTTCGATGGATCCGGAGAATGGTTCAGTCAGTCGGACGCGCGCTTGGATTATCGGTTTGCGGGCGGTCAGTCACTTTCGCTGCGCGAGCGCGTTTGGCAGAACCCAACCATGCAGGGCTCGGCGGATGCGAGCGCGACGTACCTCGAGTTCCGCACGCCGATCCGTCTTCCCGTTGGCCCGTCGCACAGTGCGGGGCGCGCGGAAGGAATCATTGTGGATGCCAATAGCGGGAAGCCGGTGGTTGGCGCGCTGGTGCGCATTGCCGATCAGGCGGCAGTGACCGACAAGGCCGGCCATGTGAGCTTCAGCGGCCTCGCGCCGGCGCATGATCGTGTGTCGATCGACGCGACCGGCGCGGCAGCAGGGGCGCTGCTCGTTGGCGATGCGTTCGTAGAAATCACCTCGCAGATGACCAAGCCCGCGAAGTTTGCGCTCGCCGTTGCACGTGGCGGCACGGTTCGCGCGCTGGTACGCAGGCTCGATGCCTCGAACGGGACGCTCGGCACTGCATCCGCGGACTCGATGGTGACCGTCGGCGTCGAGTCGAATGTTGTGGTCGCGCTGCAGAGCGGCCGCGATACGATTTATCAGTCGAGCGACGATCGCGGCCGGCTCGATTTCGGTTCGGTTGCGCCGGGAAAATGGACGCTCGTGGTGATGCCGGGCGACCTGCCGGACCACCATGTGTTCGAGTCCGATCGGATTGAAGTGACCGTACTCCCGGGCGGCCGCAGCGACGTTGACCTGCGCCTGATCCCCCAGCGCCGCACGGTGACGTTCATTGGGCACGACGATGTGGCGCTGAAGGCGAAGCCGCTGCCGCAAAAATAAAGCAATTCTGCCGCGGGTTTACGCGGGTTTTCGCGGGTTGTCGTTACCCGTGTTTACCCGCGAAAACCCGTGGCAAATTGGCATTCCGATGCCCGAAACTCTTGCTTGAGAAGCGTCGCCGTACTTCTTTACCTAAATGCGACGCTACCCCGCCCTGATCTCGATTGCGCTTGTGGCAGCCTGCCACGGCGCCGCTCCTGTGGCCACGCCGACGGCCGTTCTCGGTAACGTGACCGGCGACGCCGAGTCGCGACTGGTGCTCGATTCGGTCCATCATGAAGTGATCCTGTACGCGGGCCCATTCCGCGTTCCTGGCATGGCGTCAATGCCGGATATGGACATGCCCGATATGCCTGGCATGCCCGGGATGAAGGACACGAAGAAACCGATGACCGGCATGGACGGCGTGCACGCCGACGGAACCGGCGAGCACGAGAATCACGCCGCGCATGCGTTTTCTCCGCTCGTGAAATTCGTCTGGCCGGTGGACGGCTGGTATCGCGGGTTTAAAGTCGAGCTCGTCGATTCCGCCGGCAACGAACTGCCGCAGCATTTGATGCACCATCTCGTTGGCGTCGACTTCGCGCACCGTCAGCTGCTCGAGGGCGATCTCGTGCGCTTCATTGCATCTGGCGTCGAGACGCACAACGTGGTGCTGCCGCGTTTCCTCGGCGTGCCAATGAAGAGCGGCCAGCAGCTCGGCATTTACGCCGGATGGCACAATCCGGGGCCGAAGGATTACACCGGCGTGTATATCCGCCTCGCGATGCCCTATCTGCCGTCGAACACGCTCGTGAAGCCGATCAATGTTTTTCCCGTCCAGATGGACGTGGACAACACGCCTGGCCAGCCGAACGTGTACGATCTGCCGCCGGGAAAAACATCGCGGTCATTTGAATTCACGATGCCGATTGCCGGTCGCTTTCTCGGCGTCGGTGGACACATGCATGACTACGGCATCGACATGCATCTCGAAGATGCGACGACCGGAAAAGTCCTCTCGCTCGTGAAGACCGAGCGCGACAGCGCGGGCCACGTGCTCGCTGTCGGACGGAAATATTATCCGATTGGCCTGCACATGGACGCGGGACACAAGTATCGCGTGGTGGGTGAGTATGACACGCCGGTGAAGGACACGCTGTTCAACGGCGCGATGGGGATCATGGCCGGCGTCTTTGCGCCGAAGAATGCGTCGGAGTGGCCGGTGGCGAACTACAATGACCCGGAGACGCACGCGGATATTGAGTCGTTGCCGGGTGGGTCGAAGGTTACGGCGCCGGTCATCGGAGCAATGGCGAAGAAGCCGTAACTGCGACTGGCGACTGGTGAATGGCGATCTGGTGCATGGCGATTGGCGAGAAGCTAGTAGAACTACGTACGGAGTAACCTCAATACCTGCCTCTAGCGCAGGGTTCGAATTTTGGGGTCTCCCTACATAGTTCTGCCGAGATGCCCCCAGCCGCGCGACCACATCTGATACTCGTGAATCTGGGGACGCCGTCTGAGCCGACGGCGGCGTCTGTGCGCGCGTTTTTGAGTGAGTTTTTGAGTGATCCTGCGGTAGTGGATATCCCGCGGTTGATCTGGGGGCCGATTCTCAAATTGTTCGTACTTCGGTCGCGGCCCGCCCGCGTCGCCGAACAGTACGAGAGTATTTGGAGCAACGGTGGATCGCCGCTGCGTGTTGCCACCGAGCGGATGACGAGCGCGGTGCGCGAGAAAGCCGCTGACGGGTTCACTGTGAGCTGGGCATTTCGCTACGGTGAGCCGTCGCTCGAATCAGAAATGCGGCGACTCGCGCGCGAATCGAACGGCCCGATTGTGGTCGTGCCGCTCTTTCCGCAGCGAACTGACGCAACGACCGGCACCGCATTCTCTCGTGCGCGCAAAGCGGCGGTGAGCGCAGGTATCTCGGATCGATATCGCGAGGCGCTCGTCGCGCCGGCCGACGATGGCTACATCGCGGCGCTTGCCGCACGCTGGAAGGAAACGCTCGACGCATGCGACGTGCCGCCGGAACATCTCGTGATTTCGTTTCACGGAATTCCCGTGCGGTACGATCGTCGCGAACGGCAGCAATACACGCGCGACTGCGAAGAAACCGCAGCTGCTCTCCTCGTGACGATCGACTGGCCCACCGAAAAAGCGACGCTCGCCTATCAGTCGAAGTTCGGCCCCGAGCCGTGGCTCACCCCCGCGACGGCCACGGTGATTGAAGAGCTCGCGCGCGCGGGCACGCGCCGCGTGGCCGTGATCACACCGGGATTCCTCACGCACGGGCTCGAGACACTCGAGGAAATCGGCATTCGCGCGCAAGAGAGTTTCATTCACGCCGGCGGCGAGGAGCTCGTGCTGGTCGGCACCGTCGAAGATCATCCCGCCATGATCGATTCACTCACACGACTCGGCACGTGCACCGCATAGGCGTCGTGGGGATCAACTGGCGCCAGCAGCGCGGCACGTTGCTGGACGAGCTCACGATTCCGCGTGATGCGCGAATCGAGCGACTCCCCGCGTTGCGCGAACAGTCGGGCGTCGAAGAACTCGTTTATATCGCGACCTGCAATCGCGTGGAAGTCGCCTTCGCCACTGACGGAAATATTCCGATCGACGATTGCCGCCGCCGGATCTTTGAGCTGCTCATCGGCCGCGAGGCGGTGGCGGGTGAAGCCGAGCGCGCGATGCGCGCGTGGCACGGCGAGGGCGCGGCCGAGCATTTGTTCGTCGTGGCGTCGGGGCTCGATTCCGCGCGAATCGGTGAGAGTGAAATCGCCGGACAGATTCGCGATGCGCTGGCCGACGCGACGGCTGCAGGGACTGCGGGACCGCGGCTCGATCGCGTCTTCACCGAGGCGCTGCGCGTGGCGAAGCGCGTGAAGCCGATGACCGAAGGGCGCATCGGCACGGTCTCGCTGGCGGAGATCGCTGAGCGACACGTCGCCGAACGCGCATTGCGCACTCGGGGCAGCGTTGCGGTGATCGGCGTATCGCCGATGACGGCGCAGTGTGCACGATCGCTCGCTGCGCGCGGTATTCGCGTGCTCGTGGTGAACCGCACGCTGAGCAAAGCCGAAGCGCTTGCAACCGAGGTGCATGGAGAAGCTCGCTCGCTCGATGCCTTTCGCGCATCGCCTGACGCTGTCGAAGCGCTGATCCTCGCGACCGGAGCGAAGGAGCCGGTGCTCGGGCGGTCAGAACTCGAACGTATTTCCGCGCGCACGCCGTCGGGTGAGCCGCCGCTGCTGGTCGACCTCGGCGTTCCGCCGAATGTCTCCCCTGACGTTGCGGCGGCGGCGGATGTCACGCGTATCGGGATGGATCGCATCAGCGAGGAAGCGGCCGAGGACAGAGACCGGCTGCTGCTCGATTTCGCGGACGCGCGTGAAGTCATCGACGATGCAGTGGTGGAGTTCCGCAGACAGACCGCCGAACGGCTCGTCGGCCCGGTGATCGCGCAGCTGCGACTGAGCTATCGGCGGTCGGCGCTCGAGGGTGTTGACCGGCTGCTCGCGAAATCGCTTCCCGGGCTGGCAGAAGCAGATCAAGAAGTGCTGCGCCGCTGGGCGGAGACGCTCGCCAATCGCCTCGCGCACGTGCCTTCGATCGGACTGCGCGATCTCGCGTTCGCTGCGGGCCCATCGGCTGTCGAAGCGTTCTTCGAAAGCGCTGATCCTGCGCTCCGTGAATCGCTTGCGACCGCTGGCGATCGTGCCGACGCGGAAACGCTTCAGCCGGAAGTGATCGAGCCATGAAGATCCGAATCGGCACGAGAGGATCGGCGCTGGCGCTCGCGCAAAGCAACGACGTCGCGGCGCGACTCCGTGCGAAGGGACACGAGCCGGAAATCGTGATCGTGTCGACGACGGGCGACCGTGTAACCGATCGGGCGTTTGTTGAAGTCGGATCGTTTGGCGTGTTCGTGCGCGAACTTGAAAATGCACTGCTCGACGGGACGATCGATGCCGCCGTGCACTCATACAAAGACGTGCCGTCGCGTATGCCGGCCGGTCTCGTGATTGCAGCCGTCCCCGAGCGCGTCGACGCCGCTGATGTCTTGTTGGTGCGGCGCCCGGCGCTCACTGAAGAACGCAGCGGGCTGCCGCTCGCGATCGGCGCGAGGGTTGGGACGTCGGCCACGCGTCGGCGCGCGCTCTTGCTGGCCGCGCGACCCGATCTCGACATCGGCTTGCTCCGCGGCAATGTGCCGACGCGAGTGCGCGCATTGAGCGAGGGAAAGTTCGATGCAATCGTCCTTGCCGCAGCCGGCCTCGACCGGCTCGCGCGTGCCGAAGGAGACAGTCGCCTCACCCTCGGACCGGATATCGTGAGTGTGCGCTTGGACCCTGCCACCTTCGTCCCCGCCCCGTCGCAGGGTGCCATTGCCGTGCAGGTGCGTGAAAGCGGCACGGACGTCCGCGCGGCAATAACTTCACTCGACGATTCGTCGTGTCGTCTCGCCGTGCAAACAGAACGTGCGGCGCTCTATCTGGCAGACGGCGGGTGCACACTGCCGTTTGGTGCATGGTGCAGCGTGACGAACGACACGCTGACACTGACGGTCGCTCTCGGCCTGGAGGACGGAACAGTCATGCGAAGTGCGGCCACTGGAACAGATCCACAAACGGTAGCGGCAGCGGGTTGGGCCGGCGTGTCGGGCGGAGTGAGCGCATGAGCGCCGCACCCCTCGCGGGACGCCGCGTACTCGTCACGCGCGCGATCGAAGACTCTGGTATCTGGGCCACGCGCCTTATCGCGCTCGGAGCGGAAGCAGTGATTCTTCCGTGCATCAATACCGAGTTCTTTCACGACGACGACACGCGCACGCGTCTCGATGCGGCGCTGAGCGATGCGGACTGGCTCTGCATCACTTCTGCGCGCTGCGCAGACGCCGTCGCGCGACTCACCGATATTTTCTCGGCGCATGCCTCGCCGGCGATTCGTGTCGCGGCAGTTGGTGGCGCGACTGCGGCCGCGGTGCGCACGCAGCTCGGCTGCACACCGTTCGTCGCGCGCGGCGGCACATCGCGCACGCTCGGCGAAGAACTCCTCAGCGAACTCGCCCCGCCGCCGGCCGTTTCGAAAATCGTGGTGGCCGGTGCACAAGACGGGCGTGCGGATCTCGAAGAGGTTCTCACACCGAGCGGCGCGATCGTTACGCGAGTGGATGTGTATCGGACGGTCGCAGCCGAACGAGTTGGGCCGGCACTTGACCTCTCCGCTGAAAACATCAGCGATGTGGTTCTGGCGAGCCCGTCCGCGGTTCACGGTTGGCTCAACCAGGTGTCGTCGCCATCGAGCGTTCGGATCTTCACGATCGGACCGACCACCAGCGAGGCGGTTGTCGCGGCTGGGTACACAGTGGCAGGCGAAGCAGTGCACCCAACTTTCGACTCCCTCGTGGAGGCCATGCAATGAGCGAATGGAACGCGTCCGCTGAGCGCGAGCTCGCGACGCCCGGCCCTTTACGTCCGCGCCGTTTGCGGAACAGCGCGGCGATGCGCGAACTCGTCGCAGAGACCACCGTGCTCGCTCGGCAACTCGTGATGCCGCATTTCGTGTTGCCCGCGGCGAAAGCCAACGAGCCGATTCCATCGATGCCCGGGATCTCGCGCACCGGCGTCGACGATCTGCTGCGCGCTGTTGAGTCCGATCACAAGCTCGGCATTAAATCGGTGCTCTTGTTTGGCACGCCGCCCGCCGGCGCGAAGAACTCCACCGGCAGCAGTGCGAGCGACCGCGAAGGCGCTGTGCCGCGTGCCGTCCGCGCTCTGCGTGGCGCCTTTGGCGGCGACCTCGTGATCATGACCGACGTGTGCCTCTGCGCGTACACGGATCACGGCCACTGCGGCGTTCTGCTCGACGGCGCAGTCGACAACGATCGCTCGCTTGTCCCGCTCGCGGCGATGGCGCTCGCGCACGCGGAGGCCGGCGCCGATCTCGTCGCGCCCTCCGACATGATGGACGGTCGCGTCGGTGCACTGCGCAGCGCGCTCGATGCCGATGGCTTCACGAGCACCGGAATTCTTTCGTACGCCGTGAAATACGCGTCGGCGTACTACGGTCCCTTCCGCGATGCAGCCGATTCGTCGCCGCAGCATGGTGATCGCCGCAGCTATCAAATGGACTCACGTAACTCCGCCGAAGCAGAACGCGAAGTAAAGCTCGACGAAGCCGAAGGTGCGGACATGGTCATGGTGAAGCCCGCGCTCGCCTACCTCGACATCATTCGCCGCGTGCGTGCGGTGACCACACTCCCGCTCGCCGCGTACAACGTGTCCGGTGAATACTCGGCGGTGAAGGCCGCGGCCGAACGCGGCTGGCTCGATGAAGCGGCGATCGTGCGCGAGAATCTTCACGCGATGGTGCGCGCAGGTGCCGATATCGTGATCACGTATCACGCGCGTGCTGCATTGGCCGGGAGATGGATTTGAGCGCCGGTCCGAAGTCCACAGCGTTGATGGCGCGCGCCGAGCGTGTGATGCCGGGCGGCGTGAGCTCGCCTGTGCGCGCGTTTCGCGCGGTTGGCGGGACGCCACTCGTGTTGCGTTCCGGCTCGGGCGCGGAGTTCGAGGATGTCGACGGCAAGCGGTATATCGATTTTGTGTGCTCGTGGGGCCCGCTGATTCTCGGACACGCGCATCCGGACGTGATACGAGCGATTGTCGATACCGCCGCGCACGGAACGAGCTTCGGGGCGCCGTGCGAACAGGAGATCGAGCTCGCAGAGTATTTGACGTCGAGCTATCCCGGTCTCGAGCAGGCGCGATTCGTTTCGTCTGGCACGGAAGCGACGATGAGCGCGATTCGCGTCGCGCGCGGTGCGACCGGGCGCGACAAGATTGTGAAGTTCTCGGGATGCTATCACGGGCACGCCGATCACCTGCTTGTGGCGGCGGGATCCGGTCTCGTGACATTTGGCCGGCCCTCTTCGGCCGGCGTGCCGGAAGCGTTCGTGCGCGAGACGATCGTGCTGCCGCTCGATGACGAGCAGCGGTTGATCGATCTCCTTCGCCGCGACGGCGACAAAATCGCCGCGGTGATCATCGAGCCGGTGCCTGCGAACAACGGCCTTCTGCTTCAGCGCCCGGAGTTCCTCGCAACACTTCGAACGGAAACGGAGCGAGCCGGCACGCTTCTGATATTTGACGAGGTGATCAGCGGATTCCGCCTCGCGCGCGGCGGAGCGGCTGAGATTTTCGGCATCACACCCGATCTTGCGACGTTCGGAAAAGTGATCGGCGGCGGAATGCCTGTTGGCGCGTTCGGCGGGCGGCGCGATCTCATGAAGAACCTCGCACCGCTCGGCGGCGTCTATCAGGCCGGTACGCTCTCGGGCAACGCGGTCGCGATGGCCGCAGGGCTCGCCCAGCTGCGCACGCTTGAGCGTGAAAAAGGATGGACGCGACTCGAAGAGACGGGACGTCAGCTCGAGGCACTGCTCAAGCCCGTGCTCGCGGCTGCGCCGTACGGCGCTCAGCTCGTGCGCATCGGCTCACTCTTTTGGATATCGCTTCAGGACGGCCCCGCACCGCGATCCGCCGAAGCAATCGATTCAACGGCGGCCGACCGCTATCGGCCAATCTTTCACGCGTTGCTCGACGGCGGCATCGCGCTCGCACCGTCCGCGTTCGAGGCCGGATTTTTGTCTCTCGCGCACACGACGGCGCATCTCGAACGGCTTCGCGATTCGCTGGCCGCTGCGTTCGAGGCCGCTCGCACGTGACCGAGCTCGATACGCGACGCGCCGCGCGCGCGACGCAGATTGGTTTTCTCGTGCTGCTCCTCGCCTGCACGGCGCAGCTCGCATACTGGATGGCGGACGAATATCGCTTCACGGAGTCTGTGCGCGATTCACACCGCGAGTCATATGAAGGCGAGGCGCGTTCTGCGGTAGCACTGCTTGGCGCCGGTGTTCCATGGGCGACGATTGCGTCGCGATCGCCCGAGCTTGAGTTAGGTGCGAACGGCGTGCCGCAGGTGTCTGCGGCCGCACTGGAGCGCCTCGACGCCGACCGCTTTCACCGCATGAATCGCTACGGCTGGGAAGGTGCATTCTTTCTCGCTGTGCTGGTCGCTGCGATCGGAATGGTGTACGCGGCACTGCGCAAAGAACGCCAGCCCATGCACGAGATTCTTGCACAGCGCGCGCGTGAGGACGAACTCGCCGCGGTGGAACCGGTTTTGAAGTTCGGCGGAAGTGAATTCAACCTCCGCACGCATCGCGCCCGCTCCGCCGATGGCGCGGAGCAAATGCTCTCTGAAAAGGAAGCAATGCTTCTGAAGGCACTGGCCGATCGCCGCGGTGAAGTCGTGCTGCGCGACGATATTCTCGAAGAAGTCTGGGGCGACGAAGTTTTGCCATCGTCGCGCACGGTCGATGGTTTTATTGTGCGACTTCGCAAACGGTTCGAGCCGAATCCCGAGCGGCCGCAATTCATTCACACTGTTCGGGGGGTGGGCTATCGCTTCACCGCCACCGCGGAGTCGCCACACGGATGAGTTCGCCCACTGCTACCCTCGCGAAAACAACGCCGGTCTCAGCCGGCCGCGACCTCTTTCTGGACGCGATCGCGTGCAAGGAGACCGCGCGCCGTCCGCTCTGGATCATGCGGCAGGCCGGCCGCTATCTGCCGGAGTATCGTGCGTTGCGCGTGAAGCACACGTTCGAGCAGCTCTCTGGTAACGCCGAGCTCGCCGCGGAAGTCACGCTGCAGCCGCTGGCGCGCTTTCCGCTCGACGCGGCAATTGTCTTTGCGGATTTGATGAGCCCGGTCGCGTCGCTCGGGTTGGAAGTGAAATTCGCGCCGGGGCCTGTGCTATCGAAGCCTGTACGCACTGCGGCCGATGTCGCGACGCTGCGCACGCCTGCACGCGCTGAGATCGCGCCCGAAGTGATGGGTGCGCTGCGCATTGTGAAGAGGGAAATCGGCAGCAAGCAGGCGTTGCTCGGATTTGCGGGATCGCCCTGGTCTATTGCCGCATATCTCGTGCAGGGCAGAGGCGAGCGCGGCTTCCCCGCCCTGCGCACGCTCACGGCCGCCGATCCGAAAGTCATCGACGCGCTGCTCACGAAACTCACCGACCTGATCATCGAGTACGTTCACGCGCAGTTCGAAGCGGGTGCCGATGCAGTTCAGCTCTTTGATACGTGGGCCGGCATTCTCTCGTTCGACAAATGGACGAGCCTTGTGCGCCCTCACATCGCGCGCTTTCTCGACGAAACGCGAAGCGCCGGCAAGCCGCGCATTTTGTTTGTGCAGGACGCGTCGCAGCTCGTGGGTGGCTATGCCGCACTTCCAAGCGAAGCGCTCGCGGTCGATTGGCGCGAAGATCTCCCTGCGCTCCGCCGCTCGCTCGGCGCCACCAAGGCGCTGCAGGGCAATCTCGACCCTGCCATTCTTGTCGCCGGGCCGGAGGCGACGCGTGCCGCCGCGAAAGCACTGCTCGCGGCTGTGCCGGCGCGCGGCCACATCATGAATCTCGGCCACGGCATCACGCCCGACGCGCCGATCGAAAGCGTGCAGGCGATCGTCGATGTCGTGCACGCGGAGAACGCATCGTGACGGCGACCAGCTCACGTCCGGTCTCGCGCGCGGTCACCGTCGATCTCCTGTCGCGCTATGATCGTCCCGGCCCGCGCTACACGAGCTACCCGACCGCCGTTGAGTTTCACGAGGGCGTCACCGAGCGCGACTATCTCGACTGCCTCGCGGAAGCGAATGCGATGGGCGACGCTCCGCTTTCGCTCTACATGCATCTGCCGTTCTGCGAGGAGCGCTGCCTCTTCTGCGGGTGCCACACGATCATCACGCGACATAAAGAAGTCGCGGTGCCGTACCTCGGGCTTATCGGTCGCGAGATCGAGCTGCTCGCGGAACAGCTGCCTGATCGCCGGCACTTTGCACAGCTGCATTTGGGCGGCGGCACGCCCACGTATTACACGCCGGCGCAGCTCGATGGATTAGTCGGCGGCCTGCTCAAAAAGTTCACGCCGTTGCCCGGCGCGGAGCTCGCGTTCGAGGCGGATCCGCGCGTGACAACGAGCGAGCATCTCGATACGCTCGCTGCGCTTGGGTTCAATCGCGTGTCATTCGGCGTGCAGGATTTGAATCTCGAAGTGCAGGAAGCGATCAACCGCGTGCAGACGCGCGAACAGACCGCGCGCCTCGTTGATCACGCACGGGCAAAGGGGTATCGCGGCATCAACGTCGATCTCATTTACGGGCTCCCGCTGCAGACGCCTGAGACATTTGAGAAAACGGTTGATTCGGTGATCGCCCTCGGGCCGGATCGCGCCGCTGTGTATTCGTTCGCGTTCGTGCCGTGGGTGAAAGGGAGCCAGAAGAAGATCGAGCAGGAAGACCTTCCTGCTGCTGACGTCAAAGTCCAGCTCTTTGCGATCGCGCGCGAGCGCTTTCTCGCCGCCGGATACGAACCGATCGGCATGGATCACTTCGCGCGCCCGGATGACGATCTCGCCATTGCGCGGCGCGAAGGAAAACTCCGCCGAAATTTCCAGGGCTACGCTGTGATTCCGGGAGATGACGTCGTCGGACTTGGCGTCTCCGCGATCGGCGACGTGCGCGGAAGCTATTTCCAGAACGAGAAGAAACTCTCTGCATACGAGGAGATTATTTCCTCGGGCCGGCTCTCCGTGTATCGCGGCGTGAAGCGCTCCGCTGACGACGAGATCCGTCGCACGGTGATTCACGAACTGATGTGCAATTTCCGCGTGGACGCGGGCCAGATCGAGCGTCAATACGGCATTGAGTTCAGCAAGTACTTTGCCGATGACATCGCGCTGCTCGCCCCGCACGAGCGCGACGGCATGGTCAACGTGACTTCGCGCGGGATAGAGGCAACGCCCGTCGGCGAATTGTTCGTCCGCAATCTCGCGATGTGCTTCGATCGATATCAGCGGGAAAAGCACGCGACCGATTCCAAGCCCGTCTTCAGTCGCACGGTCTGACATTGCCCCGTCTTGTTGTAGTCGGCGCTGGAATCTCCGGGCTCGCTGCGGCGTGGTCGGCGCATGCCGTTGCCGCGCGCGCGGGCATGACGCTCGACGTGCTTGTTCTCGAGGGCGAAAGCGAAGTCGGCGGGAAGGCGCGCACCATCACGCGCGATGGCTGGATGGTCGAGGCCGGGCCGTCGGGATTCCTGGGCGGCCGCGCGGAGCTCGACACTCTCATTACTGCAAGCCAGCTCGGCGCAGCCGTGATTCCGGCGAACGCGGCAGCGAAGCGGCGCTTCGTCTATCGCGCCGGGAAACTGCGCGAACTCAAGCCATCGCCTGTCGGACTCGCATTCTCCGGCATCCTGAGCCCGGGCGGCCTGCTTCGACTTGCCTTGGAACCGTTTATCGCGCGGTCGGAGAGCAAGAAAGATGAATCGGTCTGGGCGTTCGCCGAGCGTCGCTTCGGGAGTGAAGCCGCCGATCGCCTGATGGCGCCGGCCACCCTCGGGGTGTTCGCGGGCGACGCGCGCAAATTGTCGGTCGGTTCCGGATTCCCGAAATTTCGAGAACTCGAGCGAGAGCATGGTTCGTTGATCCGCGGCATATTCGCACGCCGCGGACGGGGGCGTGCAGGTGGCCTCACGTCGTTCCGCGAAGGAATGCAGAGCTTGCCTCGCGAACTTTCGGAGAGCGGCGCCTTCAAAGTGCGGTGCAACGCGCTTGTGCGCGGCATCGAGCGAACAGCCACAGGGTGGACCGTGGCTGTTGATGGCGACAGTGCACCGATCAACGCCGATGCGGTGATCGTCGCGACGGAGCCCTGGGCCGCGGCGCCGCTGGTGCAGCACCTCGACGCAGCAGCGGCCGCCGCGCTCAAGGCGATTCCCTGCCCTCACGTCACTGTCGTCGCGCTCGGATACGACTCGAGTGTACGCGCACGAATCCCTGACGGCTTCGGCGTGCTCATTTCGCGCGGCGAAGGAATTCGCATGCTCGGAAATCTCTGGGAGACGTCGATATATCCCGGTCGTGGTCCATCGGGCGGGATCCTTGTGCGCGCGTTACTCGGCGGCGCGGTCGATCAGGAGATCGGTTCGCTCGACGACTCTGAAGTGCTCGCGTTGGCGAAGACTGAGATCGCGAAACTGTACGGCCTGACCGCGGAGCCGGTGTTCACCGAAGTCATTCGCATCGACGGTGCGATCCCGCAGTATGAGATCGGTCACGCGCGCCGCGTCGCGGCTGTCGAGCACGCGGTAGACGCCATCCCGGGCCTGGGAATCACCGGCTACGGTCTGCGCGGCGTAGCGTTTGGCGATGCAGCGGCAGATGGCATGCACACCGGTGAAAAAATCGGCGCTTGGCTGGCAGCGTCGGCTATGTAACCGGCGCCACCCCCGCCGATAACTTCGTGCCAACCAACGCCCCCTCACCCGTCGCCCGTCCCCGCAGTAGCGGCATCACCATCTCGCCAAATCGCCGACACTCCTCGAGGTGCGGATACCCCGAGAGAATAAAGGTGCTGATTCCGAGCGCTTGATACGCACGCAGCTTCGCCGCCACCTGCGCCGGACTTCCGACGATCGCAACGCCGACGCCGCTGCGCGCGAGACCAACGCCCGACCAAAGGTTCTCTTCAACGATGAGTGACGCCGACGCCGCGAGTTCCAGCTGACGCCGCTGCCCTTCACTATCGACCACCGCTGTCGTCTCGATGAATTTCCGCCGCACCTCTGGATCGATCCGGCTGATCAAGCGCTCGGCGGCCTTCCACGCTTCTTCTTCCGTCTCGCGCACGACAACGTGGCAGCGCAGGCCGTAGCGCACGGGTGCGTCTGCGAGGCGTTTCACCTGCGCCTCCTGCGCGCGCATCGTCGTCAGGCGCTTCTCGACTCCTGCGACCGTGTCGCCCCAGACGAGATAGACATCAGCGAGTTCCGCCGCGATTCGCTGCGCGTCTTCGCTGTGGCCGCCGAGGTAAATCGGAACCGGCTGCGGCGGCACCGGCGAGACGATTGCACCCTTGATTGGATAGCGCGGCGAATCGTGATCGAGCGGCACACCGCGCCAGAGATCGCGCATGATCGCGATGAACTCGCGAGTGCGCGCATAGCGCTCGGCGTGATTTTCCATGTCGCCGTACATCGCGTTTTCGGCGGGGTTCGACCCGACCACGATATTCACGCGCACGCGACCCGGAAAGAGATTCGCAGCGGTGGCGACCATTTTCGCAAAGAGCGCGGGATGAAACATGCCCGGCCGCACGGCAATCAGCAGGCCCGCCCCCTGCGTGCGTGCGAGCGTAGCGATCGACGCCGTCCACGCCTCGTGCTCCGCGTGGAAGTTCGTCGCCGTCAGTAGACTCGAGAAACCCATCTCGGCGGCGGTTTCTACAAGGCTCGAGATATACGGCAGTGTGGCGCGACGCTCGGGCGTGGTGCCTATGAACTCGCCGTCCGCAGCGAGCTGGCAAAACCAAAGGAGATCGAGTGGCTCCAACGATGCGGCAGCTGTCATAAGTTCTATAAGCTACATGGAATCAGGTTGGCCGCCTACGCCTCCAGAAACTCTTCATCAGGACACGGCATGCGCAACATCGTTCGCTGGCTCGCGCTGACAGGCGCCGCACTTTCGCTCGGCGCGAAACCCAACGCGCCCGCACCGCTGTATGAGGTCTACGCAATTCAATATGCGTCCGTGCCCGGATTCAAAGTCTCGAATCTCATTGCGGGTGCGGATACATCGCGCCGTCTCGATCTGGCCATGTCGGTCTGGCTCATGAGGGGTCCCGATGGACGAATGATTCTCCTCGACGCCGGGTTCAAGCGCGAAGATCTGATTCAGCGATGGAAACCGGTCGACTATCTCACGCCCGCAGCCGCACTGGAGCGGTTCGGCGTGCGCCGCGAAGCGGTTACTGATCTGATCATCTCGCACGTGCATTGGGACCACCTCGACGGCGCCGATCTTTTTCCCAACGCGCGAATCTGGATTCAGAAGGACGAGTATGAGCATCACATCGACTCTACCGGCAAACGCCTGGCGAACGCCATCGACACCGCCGACGCGACCATGCTCTACAACATCAAGCGCGCCGGCCGGGTAACGCTCGTTGATGGCGACGCGCGAGAGATCATCCCGGGGATCACCGTGTACACCGGCGGGAAGCATACGTATCAGTCGCAGTTTGTCGGGGTGAACACGGCAGCGGGAACAGTCGTGCTCGCGTCTGACAACATGTATCTCTACGAGAATCTCGACAAACACCTGCCGATCTCGCAGACGCTCGACGCCGCATCGAACCTTGCCGCACAGGACCGGATGACGAAGATCGCGTCGAGCCTGCGCCTCATCGTACCGGGGCATGACCCCGCGGTGTACCAGCGGTTCCCTTCAGCCGGAAAAGGAGTCGTGCGAATCCAGTAACAAACGGCGGGACGGCAATAGCCCATTCCTGCTCCGCACTGTAAAATCCACCGATGAATTCCGCCACGACGCCAGCCTAGAACATCGCCGCGTGGCGGAAGCGCATCCCGATTATCGCGTCGGGCGCGCTGGTGCCGATGAACAATTGCTCGCAGGCGCCGCAGACCGATTCTACACGCGCGGCCGCCGAGCGGTATTTGGAATCGTGGAACACGAGCGGGATGGATTGGGACGCGTGGATTGCAGAGGTCGCACTCGCCAAGCGCGAGTTCGCGACGCTGATCAATGCGTCACCCGACGACATCGCGGTGTTCAGTTCTGTTTCGGAGGCGACGAGCGCTGTCGCGAGCGCGCTCGATTTCAGCGGTGGACGCCGTCGCGTTGTGGTGAGCGAAGCCGAGTTTCCGAGCATCGGTCAGGTGTGGCTCGCTCAAGAATCACGCGGCGCGCAGGTCGCGTGGGCGCCGGTGAGCGGCGGTACGATTGAAGCCGAGGCGTACGACGGCGTGATCGACGATCAAACAGCGATCGTCTCCGCATGCCACGGTTACTACCTCAACGGATACTTGCAGGATACCGCCGCGATTGCGGCGCGCGCGCACGCGCACGGTGCCCTGCTCTACCTGGATGCGTACCAAACGCTCGGCGCGGTTCCGGTAGACGTTCAGGCGCTCGGCGTGGATTTCCTCGCGTCTGGAAATCTCAAGTTCCTGATGGGTGTTCCAGGCATCGCATTTCTGTACGTGCGCCGCGAGGTGGCTGCGCGGCTGCATCCCACCGTGACGGGCTGGTTCGGTCGCTCCGATCCGTTTGCGTTCAATGTAAAACAGCTCGACTGGTCGGCGTCAGCGAGCCGCTTCGACAGCGGCACGCCGCCGGTGATCAACGCGTACATCGCGCGCGCAGGGATGGAGATTCTCAACAAGATCGGCATCGCGAACATTTATGCGTGGAATCAGATCCTGACGCACCGCGTGATTGACGGCGGCCGCGATCGCGGATTCACGCTGCACGGCGCAAGCGACGCGACACGGAAGACGACGAGCACCGCATTCGTCGTGGCCGACTCGCACGCCATCGAAGCTCACATGCGCGTGCACGGCGGCATCATTGCATCGGCACGCGGCCCGGTGATTCGTCTCGCGCCGCATTTCTACAGCACGATCGAAGATGTCGACCGCGCGCTCGACGCGCTCGGCGCGGCACTCGCATGACCGCACCAGAAACGGCCGCACCCGAGCGCGAAACTTTTACTTCGCGCTTCGGCACGCTGATGACGATTATCGGCGTCGCCATCGGGCTCGGAAATGTATGGCGCTTTCCGTACATGGTCGGAAAGTTCGGCGGCGCGGCGTTCGTGCTCTTCTATATAGTCGTCTCGGTTGGCATCGGCGTCCCCGCGCTCATGGCCGAGTTCGCGCTCGGACGACACACGCGGCGCGGACCACTCGGCGCGTTCGAAGCAGCCGGGCTTCCGTACGGCAAGCAGGTCGGCTGGTTTCTATTTCTTGTAGTGACGCTCGCGACCGGCTACTACTCGGCGGTGATCGGCTGGGTGATGTACTTCGCCATCGGCCAACTCGCAATCGGCGCACACGTGAAGCTCAACGCGGCCGCGATCCTGCCGCCGGATCACGGCTTTGTTCTGAAATCGTTTTTGCTTCAGCTCGTCTGCACCGGCCTCGTACTGCTGGCATGCGCGGTGATCGTGATCAAGGGTGTGCGCGGCGGGATTGAAAAAGCGAGCAAGATCGTGATGCCCGTGATGTTCGCGGCGCTCGTCGTGCTGATGATCCGCTCGCTCACGCTGCCGGGCGCGATGGAAGGGGTGCGCTGGTACATCCTGAAATTCCGCTTCTCCGACCTCACGCCGAACGTGATGGTTGCCGCGCTCGGTCACATGATCTTCTCGCTCTCACTCGGCGGGACGTTCATGGTGGTGTACGGATCGTATCTCAACGCAAAGGACGACGTCGCGACGCCCGCGATCTGGACTGTGATTGGAGACACGGGATCATCGCTGCTCGCCGGGCTCGCGATCATGCCGGCAGTGTTCGCGCTCGGCATGCAGCCCACTCAAGGCCCTACGCTGATCTTTGCGACGCTTCCGAAAGTCTTTGCCGCGATTCCCGGCGGATGGATTTTTGGCTTTCTCTTTTTTGGCGGGCTGTTCGGCGCGGGATATCTCTCTGATGTTGGCGCGATTGAAGTACTCGTCGCCGGCCTCACAGACAACATGAAGATTACGCGAACGCGCGCCGTGTGGCTGATGACGGCGGCCTGCTTTGTCTTCGCGATCCCGCCCAGCATCAACAATGCGATCTTTCTGCCGTGGGATCTCACGTTCGGATCGGGGATGCAAACACTCGGCTCGCTCGTCGCCGTGATCACGGTCGGATGGTGCATTCACCGCTCCGCGGCACTCAAGGAGCTTTCGCGCGATGGCGGCGCCAAGCCGATTCCGATGTGGCTCTTCTATTGGATACGTTTCGGAATTCCGGCGGCGATTCTCACCGTGGGAATCTGGTGGCTGCTGAGCAGCGTGTTTCACACCGTTCAGGGAGTGTAGGCGCATGCCCGTTTCCGTCAGCAGTTCGAAGCTGATCTACGGCGTCCTCAAAGACTCTGGCATCCGGATAGTCTCCGCGCTCCCCGAGACCTGGCTCGTGCATTTGATTCGAATGGCCGAGGACGATCCCGAGATGACGCTGGTCCGGCTCGCCAAGGAAGAGGAGGGTGTCGGCATTTCTGCGGGCGCACATCTCGCCGGCGTAAAATCCGCGATGCTGATGCAGAATCATGGGTTCCTCGCGAGCGTGAACGGAATTGTGTCGTGTGCGCAGCTGTATCGCATTCCGCTATTGATGCTGATCAGTGCGCGTGGGACGTTCGGCGAGCGTGATCCGTGGCAGACGGAGGGAGGCGGCGTGACCGAGCACGTGCTCGAGGCGCTGCGGATTCCGTTCGATCGCCTCGAGTCGCAGGACGAAGTCGCTCGTAAAATCAGCAAGGCGCAAACGCTCGCGTACGCCGCGTCACGTCCCGTGGCACTCCTGCTCGGCCGCGACTTGATGTGGGAGGAGGCCTCATGATGCGCCGCATCGATGCGATGCAGGCCGTGTACGGCCAGCTCGAGGACTGCGCAGTGGTCACGATCATGGGCGCGGTTGCCGCTGAGCTGCAGTCACTCGGCCATCAGAAGAATTTCTTCTATTTGCAGCACGCGATGGGACTGGCTTCTTCGATGGGGCTGGGGATCGCGTTGGCGCGGCCGGAAATCAAAGTGGTCGTGTTCGACGGCGACGGATCGCTGCTCATGAACCTTGGCGGCCTCACGACGCTCGCGCGCTATCGTCCGCGCAACCTCGTGCATGTTGTGTTCGACAACGAGAGCCTGCTCTCCGTGGGCGGCTTCCCCACTGCCACATCTACGGGAAGCGATCTCGCCGCCATAGCAAAGGGCGCCGGAGTTCCACGCGTCTCGACTGTCCGTGCGCTCGATGAATTCAAGGCGGAGTTTGCAGCCGCAAAGAGTTCAAACGATCTCACGACGATCGTCGCGAAGGTTGAAGCCGTTGGGCCGAGCGGCTATGTGACCGACTTGGCGTTGCTCGAAAACAGATATCAATTCGCACGTCACTTGAAAGACATTCAGAAATAGGGATTGCACATGTCGATTCTCACGCAGTTGGTCGCCGAGTTGAACGCCGGCTCGCTCAAGGTTGTCGATCTCACGCAGCCGCTCGGACCGGAGACGCCTGTGATCGGGCTGCCGCCGATTTTCGGTGCGTCGCCCGGCGTGACGATCGATGTCATTTCGCGCTATGACGACAAAGGCCCAGGCTGGTATTGGAACGTGCTGCACATGGGCGAGCATACGGGAACGCATTTCGACGCGCCGGTGCATTGGATCACGGGCAAGGATCTGCCGGACAATGCGTGCGACACGATCCCGGCAAAGAAGTTTGTCGGGCCGGCGTGCGTGATTGATATCTCCGGCGATGTCGCGAAGAACGAGGATTTTCTGCTGACGCCGGAGCACCTTGCCGTTTGGGAGAAGACAAACGGGAAGGTTCCTGCGGGCGCGTGGGTGCTGCTGCGCTCTGACTGGAGCAAGCGCACTGACCCAGCAAAGTTTCTGAACGTGCGCGAAGACGGCGCGCACAGCCCGGGCTTTCATCAGGAGACATCGGAGATTCTCGCGAAGCAGCGCGACGTGCTTGGCGTCGGCGTCGAGACGGTCGGAACCGATGCCGGGCAGGCGCACACGTTTACTCCGCAGTTCCCGAATCACACAATCATGCACGGCGCTGGAAAGTTCGGGCTCGCGAGTCTGCGAAATCTCGATCAATTGCCCGCGACCGGAGCGATTGTAATTGCGGCGCCGCTGAAGATCGTGCACGGGAGCGGCAGTCCGCTGCGCGTGCTCGCGATCACGTCGGCCAAATAGCACTGCGGTGACGCCCGCGCTGCTCGGCACGCTCTACTACATCAGCGAGTGGGTCGTCCGGCTCGTGATGCTCGTCTATGTGCCGCAGCGACGCACAGCGGCGGCCACGCGCACGTGGCTGCTGCTGATCTTTCTGCTCCCGTGGCCCGGCGTGCTCGTGTACGCGCTGTTCGGCCGAATTCGCGTTCCGCAGCGACGCCGCGACGCGCAGGCGCGCGCGTCGAACGTCATACGCCAAACGGAGACCGCGTTTCTTGCGGAGAGATCCGCGCTCGGCGCGGTTCCACCGGCGTATGAGTCGGCGTCGACGCTCGCGTTCGAGACCGGCGACTTCGTTCCGTTTGCAGGCAACCGCGTCGAGTTGCTCGACGATTACGCCGGCTCCATCGCGCGACTTATTGCCGATATCGACGGTGCGCAGCGTCATGCACACCTGCTGTTCTATATCTTCGCAGATGATGCAAGCGGACGCAGCGTGGCTGACGCCCTGTCGCGTGCCGCAGCGCGTGGAGTGCAGTGCCGAGTATTGATCGACGCAGTCGGGGGCGAGCGCGGCCTTACCCATCTCGCTCCGCGCCTGCGACTGGAAGGGGTCGATGTCCGGGCGATGCTGCCGGTCGGGTTGTTCCGGCGAAGCGCCGGCCGGTTCGACCTGCGCAATCATCGCAAGATCGCCACCATCGACGGCCGCATCGGTTACACGGGATCACAGAACATCTCCGACCCCGGTTTTGTCGTCGGGTATCCGAACGAAGAGCTGATGGCGCGGATCACCGGTCCGGTGGTCGCGCAACTCGAGGCAATCTTCATCACCGACTGGTTTCTCGAAACCAACGAGCGGCTGGACCTGCGCACGCTCGCGGGGGAGATGACGGCTGCGGGCTCGTCGGTGGCGCAGGTGCTGCCGAGCGGCCCGGGGTATCCGAGCGAGAACTCGCGCGACCTATTCATCGCGCTGCTCTATGCCGCGCGAAAACCGTTGTGATCACGACACCGTATTTCATTCCCGACGAGCCATTCCTGCAAGCGCTCCGCGCGACCGCGACACGCGGCGTCGCGGTTCACTTGGTGGTGTCGAAGCATGCGAACCAGCCGTTCAGCCAGTTCGCGCAGCGCGCATACTACGAGGACCTGCTGATAGCCGGTGTAAGCATCCATCTGTATCGGCCGCGTTTTCTTCACGCGAAGCACCTGAGTATCGATGATCAGGTCGCCGTGCTGGGAACGACGAATATCGATATTCGTTCGTTCGCACTGAACGCGGAAATCAGCTTGGTGGTGTTCGACCCGGCCGTCGTCGCTGAGCTGGCCCGCGTTCAGGCTCGCTATTTCGCGAACAGCGATTTGTTAGCCGCAGACGAATGGAACCGTCGCCCGCTCATCGCGAAGGTGGCTCAGAATGTGGCGCGGCTCGCGGATTCGTTGCTCTGATTGTGAATGCGACGAGCGGCGTAGCGACAGCGCCTCACGTCTACTCGCCAGCGAACAGGCGATATTTGCGCCACGCGTTCTCGAACAGCTCCGGAAGGTTCACGACCAATGGCGCGCTCGCACCTGCGGGCCGCCATTCGAACGAGCTTCGGAGCACGGTTGGCGTGTCGGCGCCGGGGATCCACCGCTCTAGAACCCGCGCGTCGAAATCGATTACCCAATAGTCCGGGACGCCTGCGCTGAGATAATACTCGCGCTTCTTCTCGCGATCGGTTCGAACGCTGCTCGGAGAGATCACCTCGACCGCGAGCAGCAGCGACGTGACGGCCTCCCATCCGCGCTGAGACTTGCGCTTCATGCCCGTCGCGACCGGAACGACGAACACATCCGGCTGCGAGATCGTCCCCGGGTGCAACTCGATATCAGCAGGGGACATGAGTGTCACACCGATGCGTTCGCGGTCGACATACGCCGCGAGCAGCAACAGGAGCTCGGCGACCCCGACCTGATGAATCTCACCGGGCGCCGGCGTCACGAGCAGCTCGCCACCGATGAGCTCGAACCGCGGCCACGCGCGCGATTCGTCCTGCATTTCGCGCACCTCTTCCACGCTCCAGACCTTTGTCTCAGTTGGCATGTACGAAGTCTGCTCGGCTCGGCGATTGGAATGCAAGTCGGCACGCTGCAGTATGCAAACCGCGATGCAGCCGAGCGTCATCAAATTCGTGCGAGAACAGCCTAACGATTGCGCGATCGGTGACGTCTAATGGTCACTAACCCCGATGTGCGGAGGCTATCGCGCGGATCAAATAGGACTGACGGAGCGTATGAGCAATATGTCACGATTCGCCGGCATTGTACTCGTTGCTGCAGGAGTCACGTGGAGCGCATCAGCATGCGCATTCCAATCGACGCTGTCGCGCTCGTCGAGCCTGGGAAGCGCCACCGTCGGCGAACTCTAGATCGACGTCCGCGAGGAGACGCGCCACACTGAAGGCGTATCCGGCGCGTCGATCGAACTCGTCAATGCGTCGGACGAGAACTGGAGCGTGCCGCTGCACAACATTGCAGCCGACTCGGCCGGACATGCGAGGATCTCCAGGCTTGCTCCAGCGCGTTACACGATCCGGGTTTTCGCAGTCGGCCACGACACGGTCACGCAACGGCTCTACGTGAGAGCCGGCGATATTCAGTCGGTGCGCGTCTCGCTGCGCAGTGATAAATGCACGGTGGTCGTCACCAGCAGCGGGCCGGTTTGCATGTAGTCCGGCGTTCGAACGCTAAGCGCCGCGCTCCATCGCGCGCGCAAGGTCTACGGCCGGTTTTCGTACCACTTCAAGTTCGCCGTCGCAGTACCGATGCACACGACGTCGAGCCGTTTGTCGCCGTTCAAATCCGCGACCGCGCAGCCAGCGCCCGCCATCCCGCCGTCGTCGAGCGGCTCTTTCGTCCACGTATCCGCGGCCGCGCTCGTCAACCGATACAAGTAGACACTGCGCTTCCCCGCCCGCTCGCCAACAATAATTTCGTCATTTCCGTCGCCGTCGAAATCGCCGACGACGATCGTGTGGCCATCGCGAATCGTATCGTCAATCACGTGACGCTTCCACGCGCCACCCGATTGCCGGTACACCACGATCTCATTTCCATGCCAGGGCTCGATCGTCGCGAGATAGCGTTCGCGTCCAACTCGTCCGACGACGATGTCGCTGGCGCCGCCCTTCGGCCACGCGGCTGTTTCGCCGTCAAGCAGCTTCGTGCGCGTCCATGTGCCGTTCGCAAAGCTGTGAAGGAACACGCCGAGGAAACTCCCGCTGAGGAGCGATTCGCGTCTGTCGCCGGTCCAGTCGAATGGGAGAATGCCGTGGACCACGCCGGAATCATTCGCGATGAGTTCGCGTTTCCAGCTGCCGGACCGGTACATCACGAGCGGAACGTGATCGCGATAATCCGGCGCAAGCGCGTTCGGTCCGATGAGCGGAAAGTTGATAAGAACTTTTTTGCCATTGCCGTCGATGTCAGCAAATCGCAGCCGGTGTGACGTCGGCAGCCGGTCGATCTCTTTCGATGACCAGGGCGCGGTTGGATCGCCGTTGTGCGTGAGGATCGAGATGATCCCGGCGCTGCTCGCGTACACGGTTGAGAATCCGTGCGCGAGCGCGATCCCGGGAATGCCATCGCCGTCGATATCGAACACCGCGGCATTGATCGGCGCATCGATGCCGGAGACGATGACGTGCTTTGTCCACGTTGGATTCTCATACCAATCGAGCTCGTGCAGGCCACTCGCGAGAGCGATGATGTCGGGCTTGCCGTCGTGATTCATGTCGGCGATCACGACTTGGTAGCCGCCGACGAGGCCTGTGTCGATCGTGTGCGCGATGAAGTGCGCAGCTGTCGGTGCACCGCGTGCAGAAGTGAGAGCGAAGATCAACAGTGCTGCGGTCACGACGGGCGCGATCGAACGGACGGTCGGCATTGAGTGCTCAGGCTCGGGTCGAGCTAACAATACGACCAATGCCGACGTTCTGGCACATCCGGCTATCGCACGTTCGACCGAGAGACAATGGCGCGGCGCGCACGTACCGTTCGAGCATGAACTTCTGGATCTATCTCGTCGGCATCGTTGTGGTGATCGGCGGAATCGCGTGGGGGCTCGCGGTCGCACACGTCGCCGCGAACTACATCTTGATTATCTGCATGATCCTGCTGGGGCTGGGGATCATGGGTGCGGTGACGCACATGCGGCAGAAGGACCCGCCGGCGTAGCCCGCGGATGAGTCCGGCTTGCGCGGCAACTTGTACGTGAACTCCGTGGTCAGCCAACTCTCGCCCGTCGAGAGATCCTTTCCAAGCACCAGCTTCCCGGTGTCATCACCCGGCGAGCGACCCTCGGACATGCGGCGCTGCAGTAATGCTCGCGGCCCGGATTCAAGCATCACGAAGCGGCCGGTGTCCGTTTGGATTGTGACGTACGCACCCGACCCACTCGCGATCGTGTGGTTGTGCTCGGAAACCAAAACGCTCACCGAACTCGTCGAATCTTCAGCGATGACCGTGAATGACTTCGGCTTGACGGGCGCGAAATAGTGCACCGTCATGTGACCGTTGGCGACCACGACCGGCTCCGTGCTGTCCACAGGGGTCTGCACGAGGCGGATCGGCGAGTTGTTCGAGGTCGCGACCGTGATCGTGAGGTCGGATTTCTGCGCCGCGAGCGTGAAGAACGGCAATGCGAGCAATGCGAACGCGCGACGGAACATGGTCGTCTCCTTGAAGGGGCCGGCGTACGTCGCTGCGTACTTTCTACTGGGTGAAACGTTTCGCCGGCGTTGGCAAACGGCAAGCGCGCGAACGCAATTGCGCCATCGGCACGTTCGCGCTGGACGCGAGCAAGCATCACCCGCACGGGTCGGATAGAACTACCACCATGGCATACTACCGCCGCCGCCGTTCGCCAAGTAAGGTCTACAATTCAGCAAATGATTGCCAGAACTCAGGGATCCAACACGGGTCGCGTTAGACCGAGCTCAACTGGGAAACTCCGATGAACCAAGCCGCAGGACACGAAACGAGCAGCATTCTGAGGGCCGGCGATCGCGCGCCGGACTTCACGCTGCATACAACTCCGGATCAACAGGTCTCGCTCGCGGATTTCGCGGGAAAGACGGTCATCCTCGCGTTTTACCCCGCGGACTGGAGTCCGGTGTGCGGCGATCAAATGGCGCTGTACAATGAGATCCGTCCGGAGTTTCGCAAACACCACGCCGAGTTGCTCGGCATTTCTGTCGACGGTGCGTGGTGTCACGCGGCGTTCGCCGACGCGCGCAAATTGCACTTTCCGCTGCTCGCAGATTTCGAACCGAAAGGTGCGGTAGCGCGCGCGTATGGTGCATACCGCCATCAAGAGGGTCACAGCGAACGCACGCTCTTTGTGATTGACGGGAGCGGGATCATCCGCTGGAGCTACCTCTCCCCCGTCGGCGTAAACCCCGGTGCCGACGGTATCCTGCAGGCGCTCGAAGATATGGCCGCCGAATCCCCGGAGAAGTCAGCATGAGCGAACCCATCCAGGGCTCACTCCGCCCCGCAGTCACCGAGCGTGACCACACACTCGGTCCCGCCGGCGCGCCAATAACGCTCGTCGAATATGGCGACTACCAGTGCCCGCACTGCTTTCGCGCGCACCCGATCGTGAAGTCGATCCAAAAACAGCTCGGCGATCAACTGCGCTTTGTGTTCCGGAATTTTCCGCTCGCGGAGGTGCATCCGGAGGCGATGCATGCGGCCGAGGCGGCCGAGAGCGTCGCCGCGAACGCTGGCGAGAAAGCATATTGGTCGATGCACGATTCGATCTACAAGCATCAGCAGGATTCATGGGATGCGCTCGACGATCAGCATCTCGTCCGCTACGCCGTGTCAGCCGGCGCTGATCCCAAGCAGGTGCAGCGCGACCTTAGCGAAGAGACATTCACTGCTCGAGTCCGCACGGAGTTTCTCGGCGGCGTGCGCAGTGGCGTGAACGGCACGCCCACATTCTTTATCAATGGCCAGCGATACGAAGGCGATTGGTCGCAGGTGCCGGTGTTCGTTGCGGCGCTTCGCAATGTTTAGCGTCCCGACAAATCGTCGAGAAAGCGCCGCGGACTCATGATGGGAACAGCGAGCTTCCCTCGCGGCACCTTGAAATGCTTCTCGTTTCCCGTAACCAACGCGTCCACAGCACCGGCGATCGCGACTTCGAGAAACAGCTCATCGTCGGGGTCGGGCAGCACGAACGGCAACGGCACTCCGACGGCGGCCTCGGCATCCTCCGCCACGCGCAAGAAATCGTCGACGCGCCGAGGATCAAGCTTGAACCTCGGCCTCGCAAGGACATCCGCGTACTCCGCAAGGATGCGATCATCGATAACGAGCGTGATGTCGCCGCTCGCAACTAACTCAATGATCTGCGAAGGCGGACCAAACGCCGTCAGCATCCCCGACACGACGACGTTGGTGTCAAGCACAATCCGCATCGGCTAGCTTCCGCGGTTCGCGCGACGCTCCGCCCTCGTCTCGCGAATGACCTCGTTGATTTCCGCGAGCGTCATCCGGGACGTCCCGTTTTCACGTGCCGTGCGCCTGATGCTTGCAAGTGCCATCATTGCGCGTCCGCGCTTGTATGCCTCGAGCGCGTCACGGGCGTTTCCATCGCGAATCGGGATAACGAGCGCCTTCGCATCACCCTCGGCAACAAGCGTCAGAATCTCATTGGCCGCCAAGCGTTCCCACACGCGGCCGGGCGTGTTGCGGAGTTCGCGGTACGTGATTCGGTCGCCCGCAGATGCCGGCGCGAGAGAGGATTTCTTTGCTCGCGGAGTTTTTGCTTTCGATTTCATTGTCGCCTCCATGTAGCGCATTTCGCTACATGAACGCTACAAGACTTTCCCGACACATGCAAGTCCGAGTGCCCGTAAGTGTGACGGCTTCGGGTTTCACATTGGCGATATCAGCCCCCGGCCTACACGATGTCATCCTTTCGTCTGATGCCCATCCACGCACCTGCATGCTATCGTCATCGAAGACGACGGGTGGGTCGAAATCAGACGCTAACAACCTGGGAGGACAAATTCACAATGCGCCGTAAATCTATTTTCACTTCGCTCTTCCTCGCTGTCTCGCTGACCATGGCGGCGTGCGTCGGCCGCGTGCGCATCTACGATCAATGGCATAGTGACTATCATGGCTGGGACAATCACGAAGAGGTTGTTTACCGCGGGTATTTGCGCGACAACCACAGGGAGTATCACTCATTTACTTCGCTGAGCGTCGAAGATCAGCACGCGTATTTCAATTGGCGGCACGAGCATCCATAGCAGCAGAGTTGCGGACGTCTTCGAAAGCGGCAGGGGCGGGACTCGAACCGAAGTACGAGTTCCCGCCCCTTGCCCTTTGAACATCTTGCCGGACGATCTGGACGGACGGGTCGCCGAAAAATTAATCGCGGACGAAGTCAAAGTCGCCCAGCGCTCGCGCCGCGACCCGCATCAGGAGCACGCCTTCGGCGCACGCCACGCCGCTCGCCAGCAACGCGCCGAGCAGTAGCGCGACTGTGCTTCCCAAGATCGGCAAAACGGAGAGCCCTGCTGTCGCACCTACAACTGCCGGTGCAAGTCCCACGGCGACGAAGCTTATGAACGATGCGACGACGCCGAGGTAAAAATAGCCGGCGCCACTCGAACGCTCGCGACTCACGGCGCCCAACGGACCCCACGCTGGAAAGAGAACAGCGGTGAGTACGTGCGCGCCCACGTGCGCAATGTTCATTCCCGGCAGCACGACGACCAGCGTGGTCACGAATAACAGCTGCGTCTGCGGCGGAACATTCACGACCGGATTGAACGAGAGACTCACCGCGCCGAGTACGAGGAGACACAGTTGTACACCCGAAAGCACGATGGCGGATGCGCCGATCTCCGCTGCGCAGATTTCGGCGTTTGTGACGGGCCACGTCCGCAGGACACGCAACTTCGGCAAGTCGAGGCGAAGATCGCAACGGACGAACAGTGGTCCCGCGACGACCAGTAACGCTGCCCAGGTCGCGGCGGCGCCGCAGGCAAACTCGGTCAGCCGCCGCAAGGGCGGCAAGGAAGTGAGCGAGAGCAGGATTGGTATGCCGACGATCAACGCGATCTGTGCATCCAGACGTTGCGTACGACCAGCGGTGCGAAGATTCTTCCAGAGCAGCGCCGTCGCGGGGTATCGGGCCAACCAGCGGGCCGCCACGCCGAGCTCGCCGTTCGAGATCGCAGGCCGAGGAGCTGGCGCACGCCATTTCCCAGTGGTGTCGCGCGACGACCATGTGATTCGAGCGTTGGCGAGCCACGCAACATGCAATCCCAGCACGACGAGCGGCAGCACCATCGCGCGTGCCCATTCGCGTGTGTCCTGACTGAACGCCGGACGTACGAACATCAAGAACGCGGCGAATCCCGTCGCGACCGGCGATGTACGCACGGCCGAGAACAGTCCGCGGCTCGCCGCGTCTACGGAGATCGGCGGCGCACTCAGCAACGCCCGTCCGGCAGTGAACGCGAGCGCGCCGCAGGCGAAGACGAAGAAGATTCGAACAAGCGAAACAACGAGCGTTGCGCCGCGACCACCCGCATCTTGCCGCGAGCGGAGCACCGCGACGGTAAAACGGTGGCACTCGAACGTGTTGAGCACGACGACGATCGCGACGAAATGCAGCACGGTGATGAAGCCCGTCCCACCGCGCGCCACACTCACCAGAATGAGCGCACTCAAAGCAATCGATCCCTGAAGCGCGGCGAGTTTGAACAGCAGCACATCCCGGTCACGCACCGGCGCCGCGATTAGCCACTGACGCGCGGCAGGCGAGACCGCCAGCCGGTCGGTACCCTGCCACCACGCAATAGCCGTGACGACGAACAACAGCAGCGCGGCAACAACCTCCAGCTCCGCGCCGCCGCCGACCGGCGCCCGTCGCGCCAAGAGCCAGAGGACGTAGCCGGCAACAACAGATGCGACCGCGACGTACCGGATGTCGGTCGCCTGCTGTTTCCCGCGGTTGACAGCCGACCGCCAGATGACATACAGCGGGGCGAACTTCATGGATCGACAACGCCCCCCGTGAGCGCGACGAACAGTCGCTCGAGCGGCTCCTCTACGCGCCGACCCAGCGCCGCGACTTCGTGCTCACCGACCACGCGACCGCCGTCGAGAACGATCACGCGCGAGCACAACTCTTGAACGAGGTGCAGCAGGTGCGAACTGAGCAGCACTGCCGCTCCTCTCGCGGCATGGGCCCGAATCACTTCTTTCGTGTCGCGGATTCCAACTGGATCGAGCCCGGTGAGCGGTTCGTCGAACACGAGCGCCTTCGGTGATCTCCACAGCACGCACGCCATCGCGAGTTTCTGACGCATGCCACGCGACAGTTCATTTGGAAACTGCGACCGCATTTCGTGCAGGCCGAACGTCGCGAGCGGATCGGCATCCGTACTGACTTGCGTGCCGTAGAGCTTCATGGCAAGAAGCAGATGCTCCTCGACCGTCATGTACTCGAAAAACTCCGGTTCATCCGCGAGGAACGCCAGCTCCTGCTTAGCCGCAACGGGATGCGTCGCGAGATCGACTCCCGCGATCCGGACACTGCCTTCGTCCGGCCGAATGATGCCCGCTATGCTCTGAAGCGTCGTCGTCTTGCCGGCGCCATTCAGCCCGATGAGGCCAACGACTTCACCCGGCTGTACCACGAACGAGACGTCTCGAACAGCAGCGCGCGTTCCATACTTCTTGCCCAGTCGCTCTACTTCAATCATGGATGCCCGCTTCTCCATAGATGTGGCTTCCCGACGCTGCCCTAAAATCCATTGGTGATGACGACACGTCCAGCGAATGCGACGAGCTCCATTGCGAGCCAAACAGCGGCCGTGAACAGCGCTGCGCGCCCGGGCGCGATGCGCGCAATCCTTACCAGCCCCAGCGCCACAATCACACACCACGCCAACTCGGCGCCATTCAACGAGCTCATCAGGGCGTACAAGGGTGTCTCGGCCCGAGACTCGCCGAGCGTCATCCACGCGACCGAGCCGGGGACGGCATAGAGGGACGCCTTGGCAATTGAAACGGCCGGCAACCGCGACAGCCAATCGAAATGAGTGGAGACCCCCCTCCTCTCAAAGACGACGCGTCAGAGTGAAGACGCGGCGTGCTGGGGAATGGCGCGGCGCGCGTTTGCGTGGATTCCCTGCATCATTTGTAACACCAGCCCGGACGACGAATTTTGCTTCAAGGCAGAAAACATGTGCGGGACTCACACTAACTCAGCACCCCCTGCACCTTCCTCACCAGCTGATCCACCGTAAACGGCTTCTCCAAAAACGCAAACGACGGATCGATCAATCCGCGTCGCAGCACATCGTCATCCGTATAACCCGAGATGAGCAGCACGCGCGATTCCGGATGCAATTTGGCGAGCCGCTCCACGAACTCGCGGCCGCCCATCTCTGGCATCATCACATCGCTGATCACCAGGTTGATCGCGCCCGTGTGCTCCGTACCGACGCGCACGCCCTCGCCGCCGTGCCCGGCGGTAAGCACGGTGTATCCCTGGCGGCCGAGTACTTTCGAGATCGTCGCGCGCACGGCTTCATCGTCTTCAACCACCAGGACAACCGGCGCCGGCCCAGTGGGATGTTCGTTAATTGCGACCGAGCGGCGTGGCAGTTCATCGGGCGCGTCCGAGACGCGCGGAAAATAAATCTTGAACGTCGTCCCCTCGCCCGGCTCGCTGTATAGCCACACGTGGCCGTGGTTCTGCTCGACGATTCCATAGACCGTCGCAAGGCCGAGGCCCGTCCCCTTCCCGACCGGCTTGGTCGTGAAGAACGGTTCGAACACGTGCGACATCGTCTCACGATCCATTCCGGTGCCGGTGTCGCTGACGGCGATGCACACGTATTCGCCGGGGTCCACATTGGAGTGGTCGCGCGCGTAGGCCGCGTCGATCGTCGCATTGCACGTTTCGATGCACAGACGGCCGCCGCCCGGCATCGCGTCTGACGCGTTGATCGCGAGGTTCATCAGCACCTGGTCCAGTTGGCCAGGATCGGCGCAAATCGCGCCGAGATCGTCGGCGATTTTCATCTCGCACGACACCGAACTCGGCAGCACGCGCCGCAGCATCGAATGCACTTCCTGTACGACCGCGTTGGGGTTCAGTACTTGCGGCAGCAGCACCTGCTTCCGGCTGAACGAGAGGAGCTGGCGCGCGAGCGACGCGGCGCGATCGGCGGCGCTGGAAATCTCGCGGAGGTCGTCGCGCATCGGCGCGCCCGCGGGCATCTCGAGGAGAACGAGATCGCAATAGCTCCGGATGACGGTCAGGAGGTTATTGAAATCGTGCGCGACGCCGCCGGCGAGACGGCCGACGGCTTCCATCTTCTGCGCCTGCACGAACTGCTGCTCGAGTTTTTTCTGCTGGGTGATGTCGATGATCGCGTTTAAGAAATGCGAGCCGGGGCCTCCGTCGCCGACCAGACGGCTGTAGAGCTGCACCATGATGATCGTGCCGTCGGCGCGTTTCAGCTCGGCCTCGACGGAAGACGTGCCCGAAGCAGGGTCGTCGCGCAGACGTTGCAGGCGGGCGCGGTCGGCCGGGTTCGCGTAAAAGTCGTCCGCCTTTACGCGCCTCAACGCGTCGGCGTCGGGGTAACCGAACATGCGCACGCACGCATCGTTCGCCAGCAGGATGGCGCCGTTCAGCGCCGAGTGGCTGAGGCCGACCGGCGCGGACCCGAACAGGTCGCGATAGCTCTCTTCTGATTTTCCAAGCGCGACGGCGGCGGCGGCGCGCTTCGCTTCAGTCGAGGCAATCGCGTTCGCGGTCACCCAGATCACCGCACCGAACGCCATGATCGTCGCCGCTGCCATTACGCCGAGCGGTATGGGGTCGGACAACCCGCCGAGACGCTCGCCATCCTGCGTGGCCCAGGCGAGCGATATCGGAATGACTACGGCGGCCGGAATGAGACGCCGCAGCATCGTGCCGCTCGTGCCCTTCGAATAGAGCGTGCGCACAAGCCCGTGCTCGGGCCCCGCGAAGAGAATCCCGGTCGAGAGCACGATGAACGCGATCGCCGACGGCACCGAAAAGGTCGTGTACGACAAGAGGTGCCGTTCGGCCTCGATCGAATAGGCGTAGCCCGCGAGCACGACTATCGAGAGCGCGCCGATTCCCGCGGCAAGCCAGTCGGCGCGCGGGCGGCGAAGCGAGAGCAGCGCGGCTCCGGAGAAGATCAGGCAGAGCGCGTTGCCGGGTGACATCCGTCCGGGGGACGCTCCGCCATCGGCGAGCGCTTCTCCGGCGAACAGCCACGTATCGATATGAAAGTTCGCGTGGGACAGCTGCTCACCGAGTGTGAGCACGCCGATCGCCACCGCAATTGTTGCGGCGATCCGCGCGAGCCATCTGGTTTTGGTGGATGCGGTTGCCGAGGCGAGCAACGCGAGCGCCGTGCCGCAGAGGATGAAGCCGAGCGCGCTGTTGGGCTTCATGCTCGTGAGGCCCGGGAGGAGGCTCTTGAGCGGCGCGAGGTCAAACGTCCACCCGACGAGAGCGACAATACCGATCGCTATCGTGAGCAGTGCTGCGGAGCGGACCACGTTTTCCGGGCGAGTGCGCGCCGGATCACGAGACTGCGGTTGCGATTGCATCGTGCCCCTGCATCCGAGGGACTGTTACATACGATGCAACGTGCAGCGCCTTGTGCTCAAGGGCAAGCCATGTCGAAGATGCTCGCGCTTGGACACGTGTTACAGATGCTTCTTGAAGTAGCAAGGGCGGGACTCGATCCGTGGACGAGGCCCACCCCTTTTCACGTTCACATTTTGATGCTTAGTAGCAGGGGCGGGACTCGAACCCGCGACCCCGGCATTATGAGTGCCGTGCTCTAACCAGCTGAGCTACCCTGCCGTGCAGTCTCGGAAAATAACAACGGCCGGTCCCTCACGGAACCGGCCGAAGTCACTTTTTCGGTCCTTCTAGATGGCGGGGGCGGGATTTGAACCCGCGACCTTCGGGTTATGAGCCCGACGAGCTACCAGGCTGCTCCACCCCGCGTCATAAGGGAAAGATAGCGGCGGGGCCGGGTCATAACAAGCGGTTAACTGTCCTCTGTGATAGGTGCTCCGTGACCTACAACCGCAGTCAACAACCCGCTAAGGCTTCTTTCCGGCGCCGGACTTTCTAGCTGCAGAATCAGAGTCCGTATACCGGTACAAAATCTCCTTATTCCCCTTCTTCACCATCCCAAATTCCTCGCGCGCAATCTTCTCCTGCGTCACGGGATCGGTCTGCAACAGTTGCTTGTATTTCTTCAGCGAATCGACCTCATGATTCAGCGAGTCGACCTGATGCTTCACGCGCGCGAGACGTGAGGTCTGCTTGATCAAGTCCGTCGTGCCCCATTCCCCGCCCTGCACGGCAAAAACAATCACGCCGAGCGCGAGCAGCGCAACGATCGCGCGAACGGCAATCTGACCTGGTGTCGCCTTCCCTCTCGCAGCCATTAATCGCTCACTAAATCCCGTACACCGAGCCGCCGGGGAACTTCGAGGTATCACCCAAGTTGCTCTCGATGCGCAGCAGCTGATTGTACTTCGCGACGCGATCTGTACGACTCGCGCTCCCCGTCTTGATCTGGCCGGCGTTCGTCGCGACGGCGAGATCGGCGATAAACGTGTCTTCCGTTTCACCGCTGCGATGCGAGATGATCGACTGATAACTGTTCATCCGCGCCATCTCGATGCACTCGAGTGTCTCGGTCACGGTGCCAATCTGGTTCAACTTAATGAGGATCGCGTTGCCGACATCTTCCTCAATCGCCCGGCCGAGGAACTCAGGATTCGTGACGAAGATGTCGTCGCCTACGAGCTGTACGCGATCGCCTAACTCTTCCGTCAGCTGTTCCCAACCGTCCCAATCGCCCTCTGCGAGACCATCCTCAATCGACACGATCGGATATTTGTTCACCCACTTTTCATAAAGCGCGATCATCTCGCCGGCGCTCTTCGTGCCGCCGCCGCTCTTCTTGAAGGTGTACTTCCCCTTCTCGAACAACTCGCTCGCCGCGCAGTCAAGCGCGAGGCAAATATCTGTGCCTGGTTTGTAACCGGCAGCTTCGATCGCTTCGAGAATCACGGTGATGGCTTCTTCGTCGCTCTTGAGATCAGGCGCGAAACCGCCTTCGTCGCCTACTCCCGTGCTCATTTTGCGTTTCACCAAAACCTTCTTGAGCGCGTGAAATGTTTCGGCGCCCATACGAAGTGCCTCAGCAAAATTGGGCGCGCCAACAGGGACAATCATGAATTCCTGAAAGTCGACGGTGTTGGTTGCGTGCGCGCCGCCATTGATCACGTTCATCATCGGAACCGGCAACGTGCGCGCGAGCGGACCGCCCAAATACCGATACAGCGGCTGGCCAGTCGACACCGCCGCGGCGCGCGCCACAGCCATGGACACGCCAAGCATCGCGTTGGCACCGAGTTTGGATTTGTTCTTGGTGCCATCGAGATCGATCAGCGCGCGATCGATGGCGATTTGGTCGGTGGCTTCGACGCCTCGCAGTGCAGGCGCAATCAGCGCTTCGACATTCTTGACCGCTTTCAGGACGCCTTTGCCACCGTAACGCTTGGCATCGCCGTCGCGGAGTTCGTTGGCTTCGTGACTTCCCGTAGATGCGCCGCTCGGCACGGCCGCGCGACCGGCGGGGCCGTCATCTAGCGTAACGTCGACTTCAATAGTGGGGTTGCCGCGGCTATCGAGAATTTCGCGGGCGGATATTGAACTAATTGCTGACATTTTTTTCCCGGGCTATGGGCGTTTTGCGTGGATCCCAGTTCGGACTCTCAACGCCATACTCAGATACGAGTAAGGCGGCCATGCGGTCATATACAGTCTTGGCGAGGGCGTTGCGATCGTCGTAGCTCAGTCCTTCCGTCGGGATCGGCTCGAGAAAATGCACGTCAACCTTGCCGGCCTTCACCCGGAGTTTCCCCTTCGGATGAACCTCGCGCGTTCCGTGCAGCACGACTGGCACGATCGGGGCATGCACATGCACGGCAAGCACGAACGGGCCCTTCTTAAATGGTCTCAGTGAATAATTAAAGCCGCGTGAGCCCTCCGCAAACACCACGACGCATGCACCGTCTCTGATTTTCTCGGCGGCCTGCCGGTACGAATCGAAACTGCTCTTCCGATTCTGGCGCTCGATATAAACCGTCCCAACCGACGCCGCAGCCTTTCCAAAAAACGGAACGCGCGCGAGTTCGTTCTTCGCGACGAACTTCAAATTCTTGAGCACGCTCGCGAGCACGAGAATGTCGTGCTGCGACATGTGATTGCTCACGATGATATGCTGCGCGCCGTCGAGATTCTCCCGGCCGTGCACCACAACCTTCACGCCGCTCGCCCACGTTGCCGTGATGCCCCAAATGCGCATCGCCCAATCGAAGACGGATCCGGTGCCGTCTTTGAGGCCGATCAATGCGCCCATCAAACCCATCAGTCCGCAAAGGATGGTGAAGGTCACAAAGACAAGCATGGTGAACGCGGTGCGGATCATCCTGAAAAGTGGCTATGTCCGCGCGGAAGCGGCACCGGTTGGCTGCGGTTTTGAGTTTCGAGGCCTTGGCCGTGGTTGCCGACGGCTTCCACATGGCCGACAGCGGTGAGCGGAATGCCGAATTCCCTCTCGAACGCGCGGTGATCGAGCGTACCAGGCGCGGTGACAAGCAACTCATACTCTTCGCCGCTCGATGCGGCGTCTTCAACGGTCGCGCCAAGCATCAACGGGAGCCTGTCGAGCTCGAGGATCATTCGCGACGCGCTCGCCGCGGCGAGGTGCGACGCATCTGCGGCAACTCCATCCGAAATGTCGATCGCCGATGTCGCACCGTGCGCGGCAAGCCATTGCGCTTCACGAATGCGCGGCGCGGGCTGCGCAAATCGCGCCCGATACGCGGGCTTCGGCGCGGCACCACTCTCGAGTGCGCGCAGCGCGAGCAACGGACCGCCCAGCCGGCCGGTGACCCAAAGTGCATCGCCGAGGCGAGCGCCGCCGCGGGTCAGCGGGCGTTCGACACTGCCGAGTACGGTGATGGAAATCGAAAGTTCGGATCCACGAGTGAGATCGCCGCCGACAATGGGAATTCCGAGATTTCGCGATGCAACCGCGAAGCCATCGGCAAGCTGCACGATCTGCGCTCTCCACTGATCCGTAAGACTGAGCGCGATCACCATGCCAAGCGGTGCGGCTGCCATCGCGGCAAGATCACTCAGCGCGGCCGCCACCGAGCGATACGCAATCTCTTCCGCCGACAGCCATTCGCGGCGGAAGTGCACGTTCTCGACCGACGTATCGGTACTCACCACCAGCCGCGATCCTGCGGGAACGTCGAGCAGTGCGGCGTCGTCGCCAACGCCGCTCGCGAGCGCGCCCCAGCGTGCGAGCATCACTCGCACAGTATCAAACTCGGCGCCCGGGCCGAGCGCGAAATTCGCGTCAGCCGTCACGCGCCAATCACCGAGCGTTCACCATGATTCACCGACCGCGGGCAACTCTGCGATAATCGGCGCGGGGTAGACAGGCACCACGAGTTTCCACGCATCGCGCAACGCGTCGATCACATCATGCAGCGTTACACCGCGCACATGTCCGGCGCCTGCGATTTCGGCAGCGCGTCCATGGATCCACGCGGCCGCCGCGGCGCTCGATCGTGCGTCGTTGCCCTGTGCGAGGAGCGTCGCGACCATCCCGCCGAGTACATCGCCGCTGCCGGCGGTCGCGAGAACGGGTGTTCCGCTCGCGCTGACATCGGTCGCAACGCCATCGCTGATCACGGTCGGCACGCCCTTCAAGAGCACCGTCGCATGCAGTGTGCGCGCGAGCTCGGCGGTGATTTCGAATCGTCGTGCGTTCACTTCCTCGGACTTCGCACCGGAGAGCCGCGAAAACTCCATCACGTGCGGCGTGATCACCGCGGGACGACCGTGCAGCAGCGCGCCGAGTCGATCTGCATCGCCCGTAAACGCGGTGAGCGCGTCGGCATCGAGCACGACTGGCCCGCGCCACTCGCGCAGCAGCCGCTCGATAAACGCGCGCGGCCGCGTGCCGAGTCCAAGGCCGGGGCCGATCAAAAGCACGTCAGCCCACCCGAGCAGCTCGCGCATCTCCGCTTCGCTCTCGGGCCACTGCGCGGCCATGGCAGCGGCCTCTGCGCTCTGCACTGCGGCGATACTCTCCGGCGCGACAAACAACTTCACCATCCCGATCCCGCTGCGCATCGCGCCGCGCGCGGCGAGTATCACCGAGCCGGCGAATCCAACGCCGCCGCCAATAATCGCAAGCCGCTTCCGAGTTCCTTTGTACGCGTTCGCGGCCATCGGCGGAACAGCGTCACGCGCCATCGCGCAATCGAAGAGCGGCATTGCATCGCCTGAATGCGCCGCGGCTTCGCCGAGCCCGATGTCCACCACGACGATCGCGCCGGCGGCGTCGCGATTCACGAGCAGCCCGCGTTTCATCGCGCCGAATGTGACTGTGAGGTGTGCACGGACGTGCGCACCCGCGGCGCTGCCGGTGGTCGCATCGACGCCGCTCGGCACATCGAGCGCGATCACGCGCGTGACGCCGTTCGGATTGCTGTCGTTGGAGCGCTGAAAGTCTATTCGGCCGATTGCGTCGGCGATCTCGCCGCGCGGCGCGCCGTGTGCGCCGGTGCCGAGGAGCCCGTCGATGATCACGCCTTCGGAGCCATCGGGAACCGTGTGTGTCAGCAGCGCGCTCGCGGCTTCACGCGCGGCGACTGCATCCGGAGTCTTCGGCGGACCAAACTCGGCGACACGAACGCGCACACCCTGCCGGGCGAGTTCACCGGCGACAACCCACGCGTCGCCGCCGTTGTTGCCCGGGCCCGCGTAGACTGCAACGCCGCGCGATGACTCCAGCGGAAAGCGGCTCAGCACGAGCCGCGCAGCGGCAACACCGGCCGCCTGCATCAGCGATTGTGAGGGCACGCCGGTAGCGATTGCGGCGGCGTCCAACGCTGCGGCTTGCGACGCGCTCACGACGCGAACGTTCATCGGGTGCTAACTCCTGCTGGCAGCCGCACGGGGCAGCTCCCTACACCGCGGGCGCGGCGTTCCAGGGATAGTCGCGGTCGAAGGCGTCCTTAAAATCGAAGACACCGGCGAAATCGTCGCGGGTGTCGGTCGCCTGGCTGAGGAGCAATCCGAGATCGACCAGCGTGAAGACGATGTTGCCGAAATCGGCGGTCGAAGTCACGCCCCAATACTCCAGCACCATCCGCGCGAGCACTCCATACCGCTGCAGCGCGAGATCGCGGCACGCACCGGCCAACTCGGCGCCGGTGATATGGCGGCGCTCGGTGAGGCGGGCCTGGCTGAATTCGAGAGCGGACAGGACGAACAGGTACGCGTGCTCGTGAAAACGAGGCTCGCGCAGCCTGATGCGGTCCATTACTCCGTCTCTAAACGCCAGCTCGGGCACTAAACACACCTCACAAAAATGGCGAAACTACCTCTGCAACTTACGCCGGTTCTGCAACGGGATAAAGCGGGAATGCCCCCGCCAGCACGCGAACCTGCTCGTGCACACGTTGCCGCACCGCCAAGTCTTCCGGCGCAGCAAGCACCGTCTCAATCAACTCCGCAATTTTCTCCATCTCCGGCACACCCATCCCGCGCGTCGTAACCGCCGGAGTGCCGATCCGAATTCCGCTCGTAACAAATGGCGACTGCGTCTCCTTCGGCACGGTGTTCTTGTTCACCGTGATCCCGGCCGCATTCAGCGCCTGCTCCGCCACTTTCCCCGTGAGCCCCTTCGACCGAAGGTCGACGAGCATCAGATGATTATCCGTGCCGCCGCTCACAATGTTGAAACCGCGCTTGGACAGTGCACCCGCCAGCGCGCGCGCATTCTCGACGACTCGCATGCAGTACACCGTGAACGAAGGCTCGAGCGCTTCCTTGAACGACACGGCCTTCGCCGCGATCACATGCTCGAGCGGGCCGCCCTGCGTTCCGGGGAACACGGCCTTATCGACAGCCTTTGCATGCTCGGCTTTGCACAGAATCAATCCGCCACGCGGTCCGCGCAGCGTCTTGTGAGTCGTCGTCGTGACGACATCCGCGTGCGGCACCGGCGACGGATACTGCCCGGTGGCGACGAGCCCGGCGAAGTGCGCCATATCAACCATGAAGATCGCGCCGACTTCTCTCGCGACCGCAGCAAACGCCGCGAAATCGATCACGCGCGAATACGCGCTGTAACCGGCGATAATCATTTTCGGCCGGTGCTCGAGCGCGAGCTCGCGCATGCGCGCCATATCAATCAGGCCGTTGTCATCCACACCGTAATGCACGGCATGATATAGAAGGCCGGAGAAATTCACCGGCGAGCCATGCGTGAGATGGCCGCCCTGCGAAAGATCCAGACCAAGCACCGTCTCGCCCGGCTTGAGGAACGCGAGATACACCGCCGCATTGGCCTGCGCTCCCGAGTGCGGCTGCACGTTTGCGTGGTCCGCCCCGAACAGCAGCTTGGCCCTGTCAATTGCGAGCTGCTCAACTTTATCAACCACTTCGCAGCCGCCGTAATACCGTTTTCCCGGCAGCCCCTCTGCGTATTTGTTGTTCAGCGGCGAACCCATTGCCTCGAGCACGGCCGGCGAGACGAAATTCTCGCTCGCGATCAGCTCGAGTCCTTCCGACTGACGCGCGCTTTCTTCTTCAATGAGCGCAGCGATCTCAGGATCTACTTCGCGCAGCGCCTCACCGGGCGGGCATCGGTCCCACTGTGTCCAATCGGTCACGCGCTACTCCGCTTCATCGAGTTCGATCTTCCCGACACGCGTCTCGTGGCGTCCGCCCTCGAACGGTGTGTCGAGCCACGCCTTCAAAATCGCGATACCGTCTTCTTCAGATATGAAGCGAGCCGGAAGCACCAGCACGTTCGCGTTGTTGTGCTTTCGCGCGAGCGACGCGATCTCGGGCGTCCACGCAACAGCGGCACGAACATGCGGGTGCCGGTTTGCCACGTACGACATTCCGAGTCCCGTTCCGCACATCAGCACGCCGCGCGCAACCTCGCCGCTCGAGACCTGCTCGGCCAGCGGATGTCCGTAATCCGGGTAATCCGTCGACGCGGGAGACGACGTGCCAAGGTCGTGCACATCGAACCCGAGCGCCGTTAGCGCTGCCGAGATTTTCTCCTTCATCTCGAAGCCCGCATGATCTGACGCGATCGGAATGCGTTCGCTCATCTATATCAGCTCCGTCAGCTTTTCCGCGGCCACTGCGGCCAGGTCTTTGTCAAACCGCGCACGGCCGAGAGACGACGCTCGGCGAGTTCGTCCGCGGCTTCGTAACTCGGAATCCCCTTCTCCTTCGCGATCGCGAACACGCCGAGCAGCGTGTCGAAAATCTCGTCGGCCTTTCTGAGCGAGCGTTCGCGTGTCCAACCCGCGAGTTCGCTGTACACGTTGATCACGCCGCCGGCGTTCGCGACGAAATCAGGTGCATAGAGAATATTGCGCTTTTCGAGCGCCTCGCCATGCTTGCGCGCTTCGAGCAATTGATTGTTTGCACCGCCGCAAACGATCTCGACTTTCAGCTGCGGAATGGTGTCATCGTTGATCGTCGCGCCGAGCGCGCAGGGGGCGTAGATATCCGCCTTCTGCGAATAGATCTCCGAATCGGAGACCGCTGTCGCGCCGTATTCCTTAACCGCGTGCGCGACACGTTCCGCGCGAATGTCAGCGACGATCAGCTTCGCTCCGGCAGCAACGAGTTCTTTCGAGAGATAATTCCCGACGTTGCCGAGCCCCTGCACGAGAATCGTCTTTCCCGCGAGCGACGGCGATCCCCAGCGCCATTTGGCACTCGCTTCGATCGAGCGAAACACACCGTGCGCCGTAACCGGCGACGGATCGCCGGAGCGATTCGAGAGACCGGCGACGTACTCCGTCTCCATGTGCACATAATCCATGTCGCCCGTGCCGGTGCCGACATCTTCCGCGGTCACGTAGCGTCCGCCGAGCGATTCCACAAAGCGGCCGTGCGCGCGGAAAATCATCTCGCGGTTGGCCGTGCGATTGTCGCCGATGATCACCGACTTTCCTCCGCCGAGATTCAAACCGGCGACAGCGTTCTTGTACGTCATGCCGCGCGAGAGGCGCAGCGCGTCAGTGATGGCTTCTTCATCCGACGCGTAGTTCCAAAAGCGGCAGCCGCCGAGCGCGGGACCGAGCGTCGTATCATGGATCGCGATAACGCCGCGGTATCCCGTTGACTTGTCGTAGCAGCAGACGACTTGCTCGTGCCCGAGCGTCTGCATCGTTTCGAATAATTTCATAGCTGCGTGAGCGCCCTCCCGATCACAATGCGTTGAATTTCGGATGTGCCTTCGTAAATCTCGGTCACTTTCGCGTCGCGGAACAACCGCTCCACCGGAAAGTCCTTCATGTAGCCGTACCCGCCGAACACCTGGATCGCCTGCGTGGTGACCCACATGGCCGCCTCGCTTGCAGCGAGTTTGGCCATCGATGTGTGCGCACCGACTGCCTCGCCGCGATCCTTTGCGGCGGCCGCGGCATGGAGCAGCGCGCGCGCGCCGTGCACGCGCGTCGCCATATCTGCGAGCTTGAACTGGATCCCTTCGAATTCTTTGATGAAGTGCCCGAACTGGCGCCGTTCGTTGGCATAGGCGACGCTCAGCTCGAGCGCGTGCCGTGCGATGCCGATCGACTGTGCGCCGATTCCCAGCCGGCCGTGCTCGAGCGACTGCATCGAATACACAAAACCCTGCCCCTCCTCGCCGACGAGACGGTCCGCGGGAACGCGCATGTCGTCGAATACGAGCTGCACCGTTGGTGACGCGCGCAGGCCCATCTTGTCTTCTTTCTTGCCGACTTTGAATCCCGGCAAATCCGGCGTGATGATGAACGTCGAAATTCCACGGGCGCCGCGCCGCATTTCCGGCGTATCGGTACGGACCATCGCGAGGATCACGCCTGCGTGACTCCCCTGCGTGACCCACGACTTCGCGCCGTTGAGAATCCAAGAGTCGCCGTCGCGCACCGCCTGCGCGCCGAGCGACGCCGCGTCGGATCCGGCATCGGCTTCAGAGAGCGCAAACGCGCCGAGCAGTTCGCCGCGCGCCATCGGCTCGAGAAAGCGGTGTTTCTGTTCGGCGCTCCCGTACTTGAGGAGCATCTGCGTCGGCAGTGAGTTGTGCACCGACATCAGGACGGCCGCGGATGCATCGGCGGCGGCGATTTCCTCGAGCGCAATCAGATAGCTGAGATTGTCGAGACCGAGACCGCCATGTTCCTCGGGCACAAGCATGCCGAGGAAGCCAAGATCGCCGAGCTGTTTGATCAGGCGGGGTTCGAAGCGCGACTCGCGATCCCAGGTCGCGGAGCACGGCGCGATTTCATTTTGCGCGAACTCCCGCGCAAGCCGCTGGATATCGGCTTGATCGGGTGTGAGAGGTGTTAGCGAACGGAGGGACATTTTTTTTTGGACGGCAGACGGCGGACGGCCTAGGCGTATTCGTAGAATCCGCGCCCAGTTTTACGCCCAAGCCATCCCGCGGCCACGTACTTTCGCAGCAGAGGGCAGGCACGGTACTTCGGATCGCCGAGTCCCTTGTGCAGGACGTCGAGAATAGCCACGCAGGTGTCGAGCCCGATCAAATCGGCGAGCGCGAGCGGCCCCATGGGATGGTTCATTCCAAGTTTCATCACGGTGTCGACGGCTTCCGGTGTGCCGACACCCTCCATTACGCAGTACACCGCCTCATTGATCATCGGCATCAGGATGCGATTCGCGATGAATCCGGGATAATCCTGAGCCTCGACCGGCGTCTTGCCGAGCGCTTTCGAGAGCGCATTCGTGCGGGCGAGTGTGTCTTCGCTCGTGGCGAGGCCGCGGATGACTTCGACGAGCGTCATCACGGGCACCGGATTCATGAAGTGCATCCCGATGACCTGCGCGGGACGCTTGGTGCGCGCGGCGATTTCCGTAATCGATATGGAACTCGTGTTCGACGCGAGAATCGCGGTCGGATCGGCAAGGCGGTCGAGTTCGCCGAAGATTTTAAATTTGAGCTCGGAGTTTTCTGTTGCCGCTTCGATCGCAAAGGTCGCGCCCTTCACGGCGCCGAGATCGCCGCTCGTCGTCAGGCGCGCGAGTGCAGCGTCGCGCGTTGCGGCGTCGATCGAACCCTTCTTGATCTGGCGCTCAAAATTCTTCTCGATGGTGGCGCGCCCTTTTGCGAGCGCGGCTTCGGACACGTCGATCATCGTCACGTTGAGGCCGGCGCTCGCGCACACATGTGCGATGCCGTTCCCCATTTGTCCCGCGCCGATCACCGCAATCACATCACTCATGCGTCAAATCTCCGACGTCGAAAGCAGCTGTCGCTGTTTTTTGTTGGACAGTGGAATCACTTGGAACAACAAATCTTACTAACAGAAAGGTAGCGACCAGCATCCCTGCGGCGGCGGCCAGACCGCCTTCCGGCCCCCACGGTCCACCGGTTAGCCATTCCGGCCCATGGTCTACCAGCCGATACCCCGGCGTAGGGAGCGGGAGGCCGCTCACCGGCGCGTGGAGCACCACCGCCTGGGCCAGATTCCAAACGAGGTGCGCGATCGACGCGGCCCAAAGACTTCCGGTGGTCAGCCTGATCACCGCCAGAAACACGCCGGCGAGCGCGACCATCGCGGTCGAAAGCAGAGTCGGATCTGGATTCAGCAGGTGCAGAACGGCGAAGAACACGCTCGTTATCGCGACGGCGAACGGCGCCCCGACTCCTTCAACCAGCGTCGTGAGCAAATATCCCCTGACCGCGAGCTCCTCCGCCAACGCGGCCGGGACAAGCATGAACAGCGCCGTACGCGTCGCATGCCACCATGACATGATTTCAGCGGGCTGCCGTTCGAACGAGAAACGTCCGCTCGCGATCAGCAGGCCACACGGCACGAGGATCGCCAGTGATCCCGCAGCGAGGCCGATGAGCAGCCACCGAGGCCGCAGCCCATCGCGTCCCAGCCCGACCCGTGACCATGCTCCATCGTGCTTTCCATCCACAATCCGCAGCGCTGCATACGTCCCGATTAGGAACGCCAGCAACTGCCCGTATTCCGGGATCGGCACCTCGTACTGGCGCGCCCAACCAACAAGCGGCGTCAGCGCGATCGCGCTGTACGCAATTCCCGAAGCAATCGATCCGCCGACCATGGTAGCGAGTCCAAAGAATCCGACTCGCCACCACACCCTCACCCGCCCGTCTGTTCTTAGAAAAACACTCAAGCCCGCTCAACGCTCAGCGCGACGGCATTTCCCCCACCGAGACACAACGTCGCCAACCCGGTCCGCGCGCCGCGGTCGTGCATCGCATGCAACAGCGTCACCAACACGCGCGACCCGCTCGATCCGATCGGATGCCCGAGCGCGATCGCCCCGCCATTCACGTTCACCCGCGCCCAATCCCAGCCGAGTCCATCGCCATCCGCGAGCGCCTGCGCCGCGAATGCTTCGTTGGCCTCGATCAGATCGTAGTCGCCGATCTTCGCGCCGGTGAGCTTCATCAGGTTCTGCACTGCCAGAATCGGAGCGAAGAACAGATCACGCGGTTCGCCGCCGCCGCTCGCGTACCCCGTGATGCGCGCAAGAATCGGCAGCCCGTTCGCCTTCGCATACTCGTCGCTCGTCACGACCAAGGCCGATCCGCCGTCGGAAAGTCCGGGCGCATTTCCCGCCGTGACCGTCAGCTCTTCCGGCTTCATATCCTTGGGCGCGTCCTTCGGAAATGCAGGGCGCAGTTTGCCCAGCGCTTCGAGCGTCGTGTCTTTGCGGGGGCTTTCGTCCGCCGCAACGATCGTCGGGCCTTTCTTCCCGGGAATTTCAATCTTCACGATTTCCTTCTCGAACTTTCCGCCTTCGATAGCCGCGACAGCTTTCATGTGCGACTGATACGCGAAGTCATCCTGCCGCGCCCGCGTGATGCCGGCCTTCTTGGCGGTGTATTCCGCGTAGCCGCCCATGTGAACCTGGCCGAACGAATCCCAGAGACCGTCGCGAATGAGCCCGTCGACGAGCGGCTGATCGCCGAACTTCACGCCGCCGCGCATTCCGTACACGAAATACGGCGCGTTCGACATCGACTCCATGCCGCCGGCCACCAGCGCCTTTGCATCGCCGGCCTTGATCGCCTGCGCCGCGAGCATCACCGCCTGCAATCCGGATCCGCACACTTTGTTGATCGTGTATGCCGGAATCACCGCGGGCATTCCCGCCTTCAGCATCGCTTGCCGCGCGGGCGCCTGACCAACACCGGCCTGCACGACATTGCCCATGATCACTTCGTCGATATCATCGACGTTGATCTTCGCACGCTCGAGCGCAGCGCGGATCGCGGCGGCGCCGAGATCGGGCGCGCTGAGCGAAGAGAGTCCGCCGAGGAAACGGCCGACCGGAGTGCGGGCGCCGGAAACGATCACTGCAACTGGCTTCGTCATTCTGAAGATTCCGTGGGAACGGCCGCGCTAAGCGAGCGCGTGCGAATTTCATTGGTAACGCGCGCGATGAAGGCATCGAGCGCAACGACTTCCTGCTTCTTCCCCGCACCACGCTCACGAACCGCGAGCGTGTTTGCTTCTGCTTCGCGTTTTCCAATGACGGCCATGTAGGGCACCTTCATCGTTTCCGCATCGCGAATACGGTAGTTCAGTGTTTCGGAGCGGGTGTCGAGATGCGCGCGGATTCCCGCACCGCGCAGCGCGGCGGTCACCGTCGCCGCATGCTCCGCCAGATCATCGGCGATCGGCAGGACGCGCACCTGCTCCGGCGAGAGCCACACCGGAAATGCGCCCGCGAAATGTTCGATCAAAATTGCGATGAACCGTTCGAACGATCCGCTGACGGCGCGATGGATCAGCACCGGACGATGCGCGTGATTGTCCTCGCCGGTGTAACTCAGATCGAAGCGTTCGGGCTGCGAGTAGTCGAGCTGAATCGTGCCGAGCTGCCAGTGACGGCCGATCGAGTCCATCACGTCGAAGTCGATCTTCGGCCCGTAAAAAGCGCCGTCGCCTTCTTTCAGCTGATACGGCAAGCCGGTCGCCTCGAGCGCTTTGCGCAGGGCGTTTTCGGCGGTGTCCCACATCTCATCCGTGCCGACACGCTCAGCCGGACGCGTCGCGAATTTCAGCGTCGCCGTCAGACCGAACGTCGCATAATAGCCGAGGATAAATTTCGTCAGCCGCTGCACTTCTTCGGCGATCTGACTTTCCATCAGGTATACGTGACAATCGTCCTGACGGAACTGCCGCACGCGGGTGAGACCGGAGAGCGCACCGCTGATTTCGTTGCGATGCAGCACATCGTAGGTGTTGTAGCGCAGCGGCAGTTCGCGGTACGAATGTTTTTTCGACGCGAACAGCAGATGGTGCGACGGGCAGTTCATCGGCTTCAGGGCGAAATCGTTCTCGCCCGTCTCTTTGTCGTGCACGAGGAACATGTTGTCCTTGTACACGCCCCAATGGCCGGAGATTTCCCAGAGCGCCTTGTTGTAGAGCAACGGCGTCATGATCTCTTTGTAGTCGTCGCGCTGGAGTTCGCGCAGGAACTCGTTGATCGTGTTGATCAGCGTGGTCCCGTTTTCAGTCCAGAACGCGGCGCCCGGCGAATACGGGTGGAACATGAAAAGATCGAGCGCCTTGCCGAGCACGCGATGGTCGCGGCGCTTGGATTCTTCGATGCGATGCAGATACGCGTCGAGATCTTCCTGCTTGAAAAAGGCGGTCGCGTAAATGCGCTGCAGCATCTGGCGGCGCTCGTCGCCACGCCAATAGGCGCCGGCGGCGTGCAGCAGCTTGAAATGCTTCAGGTACGAGGTGTCCGGAACGTGCGGTCCTTTGCACAGATCGGTGAACGGACCGTCGGTGTAGGTCGAGATGACTTCGTCGGAACCCTCGAAGTCTTGCAGGCGTTCGAGTTTTAGCGGGTCATCAACGAACCGCTTCTTCGCTTCGGCCTGCGAGACCTCCTCGCGGACGAATGGATATTTCTCGGCCGCAACCTTCCGCATCTCGGCTTCGAACGCTTCCAAATCTTCCGGCGTGAACGGCTGTTTGACTTCGAAGTCGTAGTAAAAACCATCTTCGATCGCCGGACCGAATCCGATTTTCGCATCGGGGCGCAGACGGCGCACCGCGGTCGCGAGAATGTGCGCACCGGAATGGCGCAGCACGTCGAGCGAGCGCGGATCTTTCTCTGTGATGACGACGAACTTTCCGCTCTTGCGAAGCGGCGTGGAGAGATCGACGACTTCGCCATCGACCGCCACGGCGATGCTCGCCTTGAGAAGGCCCTTTCCAATCGAGCCGACAACCTCATGCGCCAGCGTGCCAACCGGCACGACGCGCGTCGCGCCATCGGGGAGCACGAGTGTGATCATTCCGGCGCCTTCGGGTGTCGCGTCAATCATCGGTCGGTAAGCGAGTCGAGCATGGGCACGATGCGGTCCGAAAAGCGGAACCAGAGGACGATCCCGAGCACGAGCAGGCCTAAGAAGACCGACCAGATGATCATCGGGCGGAGGCGGAGGCGGTCGGAGGGGTCGGCGGTGGGCATTCTTGAACTTAACTACGGTGAGGGGGATGGAGTGAGGGGGAAGATCGGTGAGGAGTGAGGGGGAAGATCGGTGAGGAGTGAGGGGGAAGATCGGTGAGGGGTGAGGGGGAAGATCAGTGAGGGGTGAGGTGTAGACCGTGGGTGGACGGTCTGACTAACTTTCGTACAGCAATGACCATTCCAGACGAGCCGACCGAAATCCCCGCCCAGTACGATGCGGGCGCAACCGAGCGCGCCCTCTACCAGGAATGGGAGGCCGCGGGCGTTTTCCACGCCGACGCTGCACAGTCTGCGCGAAGCGGCGGCAAACGCGCACCGTACACGCTCGTCATGCCTCCGCCCAACGTGACGGCGATTCTGCACGTGGGACACGGGCTCAACAACACCGTGCAGGACGTGCTCGTGCGCTGGCGCCGGATGGCGGGCGACGACGCGCTCTGGGTGCCCGGAACGGATCACGCGGGAATCGCGACGCAAAACGTGGTCGAGAAGCAGCTCGCCGCGGAAGGAAAGTCGCGCGACGATCTCGGCCGCGAGGCGTTCGTCGAGCGGGTGCGCGGGTTCGCCGACGAAACGCGCGATTCGATTCTCCAGCAGCTCCGCGTGATCGGCTCGAGCGCCGATTGGACACGCACGGCCTACACCTTCAGTCCCGAACTGTCGCGTGCCGTGCGCGAAGTGTTCGTGCGGCTGTACGACGATGGCCTGATTTATCGCGGACACCGCGTGATTCACTGGTGTTCGCGCTGCCTCACTTCCCTCTCCGACGAAGAAGCGGAGTTCCACGACGAAGACGGCTCGCTCTTCACCGTGCGCTATCCGCTGGCGGACGATCCGGAAAAGTTCATCGACGTCGCCACGACGCGCCCCGAAACGCTCACGGGCGACGTGGCCGTGGCCGTGCATCCGGAGGACGAACGTTACACGGCATTCATCGGACGCAACGTGCGGCACCCCGTGAACGGGCTGCCGATTCCGGTGATCGCCGACGATTACGTCGACAAAGAATTCGGCACCGGCGCTCTGAAAATCACGCCGGCGCACGACCCGAACGATTTCGAAGTCGGCAAGCGGCACAAGCTCCCGCAGCCGGTGATTCTCTCTGCGGACGGCCATCTGCAGAACGACCCGGCTGACGCGCTTGATCGTACCCCGACGGACATTGTCGGACTCGACCGCAAAGCGGCGCGCGATCTGATCGTGCGCAAACTGAAGGCGAGCGGCGCGCTTATCGATCGCAAGAATCACCGGCACGCCGTGCGCCACTGCTACCGGTGCGACACGGTGGTGGAGCCGCGCCTGTCAGATCAGTGGTTCGTGAAGATGGCGCCGCTCGCGAAGCCCGCGCTCGAAGCGGTGCGCGATGGACGCATTCGCATTCTGCCGGAGCGGCACGAAGCGGTCTACATGCAGTGGATGGAGAACATCCGCGACTGGAATATTTCGCGGCAGATCTGGTGGGGCCATCGCATTCCCGTGTGGAAATGCGAGGCGTGCGCGTTTGAGAAAGCGTATCGCGAAGATCCGGCTGTGTGCGCGGAATGCGGGAAAGACAAGCTCCGGCAAGATCCGGATGTACTCGACACCTGGTTTTCGTCCTGGCTCTGGCCCTTCTCGACGCTCGGCTGGCCCGAAGCGACACCGGATCTCAAGGCGTTCTACCCGACCGACGTGCTCGTCACCGCACCTGAGATTCTGTTTTTCTGGGTCGCGCGCATGATCATGGCCGGTTTCTACTGCCTCGGCGAAGCGCCCTTCCACACGGTGTATCTCCACGGCACCGTGCGCGACATGGAGCATCGCAAGATGTCCAAGTCGCTCGGCAACGGGATCGATCCGCTCGTGGTCGTCGAAAAGTTCGGCGCCGACGCACTCCGCTACACGCTCATGCAGGGGATGGGGCTTGGCGTGGACGTGATGCTCGACCCCGCCGACCTCGATAAATCTTTTGCGCCCGGAAGAAATTTCGCGACGAAGCTCTGGAATATCGGCCGCTTCCTGCTGATGCAGGTGGGCACCGAACCGGTGATTCCGTTTGAGAAGCTCGATCGCAGCGCATTTCGCAGTGCGGATCACTGGATCATCAACTGCCTCGCCGATGCCATTGATGCATGCGACTCCGCGCTCGGCCCCGCGCGTCCGGCCTCGGGATTGTGGCCGCACGCAGAGCGTCAGGCCGGCATGCGGCTCGACGAGTATTCAGAATCCGCGCGACGTTTCGTGTGGAACGAACTCGCCGACTGGTACGTCGAGGCGTGCAAGGGCCGGTTGATGCAGGCCGGTGCGGATCGTGAAATCGCGCGATCGATTCTCGTGCATGCATTCGATCAGGCGCTGCGCCTGCTCCATCCGGTGATGCCGTTCATCACGGAATCGCTCTGGCGGCGCCTGCCCGGTCACGTGGAAGGATCGTTGATCGCCACGGCGAAGTGGCCGGTGCGGCCGGCGCGGCATAACGCCGAGCCCTCGTTCAGCCATCTGCAGGGCGCGATTCAGGCCATCCGTCAGCTGCGCAGCGATTACGCGATTCCACCCGCGCAAATCGTCTCGGCGTATCTCACCGGGCCGGATGCGCTCACGGCATTCCTGCGCGAAGACCACGCGCTGTTCGCGCGGCTCGCGCGCGTTGAACTCGCGGAGGGCACCGCGCCGGCGACCGCTGCGGCGCACGTCGTGCTGCCGAAGGGACTCGAGCTCGTGTTGCCGCTCGCTGGAATCGTCGATCTCGAAAAGGAATCGGCGAAACTCAAGAACGAGGCCGGCGGACTCGAGAAGCAGCTCTCCGCGCTGCGCGGCAGACTCGCCAACGAAAAGTTCACGAGCAAAGCGCCGCCTGAACTGGTCGACGCTGAGCGCGCGAAGGAGCGGGAGTGGACCGCCCGCGTCGAACAGTTGCATGCAAAAGTGAAGGAGCTCGGCGTTTGAAAAACGCGAGGCACCTCCGGCTCATGGTTCTTACGCTTGCATTGGCCGCCGGCTGCGCCTCGGAGGGGATGCCGCCGGGCGGGCCGGTCGACAAGGCGCCGCCGCGCCTGATGAAGGTGACGCCGGACTCCGGCGCTCTGCGCGTGGGACTGCGGCAGGTCGTGACGTTCCAGTTTGATGAGGTCATCAACGAACGGACGCGCACAGGTGGTCCGCTCGACCAGGGCGTCGTCGTGTCACCGTCCGACGGCGCGATCAGCGTCGACTGGCACCGGACCTATCTCACGATCCGAAATCGCAAGGGATGGCGCCCGGATATTGCGTACACTGTCACGATTTTATCCGGCCTTCAGGATCTAAGCGGCAACGCGACAAAGAGGCCGTTGCAGAGTGTGTTCTCGACTGGTAGCGTGATTCCTCACGGCGAGGTGCACGGCGTAGCGTTCGACTGGGCGGCGCAAACGGCGGCGAGCGGAGCGAGAGTCGAGGCGATGATCGGCAATGATACGGCGTTGAAGTTCGTAGCCGTGGCGGATTCGACGGGGCGTTTCACGCTGACGACCCTGCCGCCGGCGACGTTGCGTGTGCGCGCGTACATCGACGCGAATTCCAATCGCGTCCTCGATCCGCGCGAGCTGTGGGATTCCTCTTCCGTAGCGCCCGCGGACACGGCAAGCCGCGAGTTCTACATGTTCGTGCATGACACGATCGGACCGAGCTTGAGCGACGTGACCGCGATCGATTCACTCACGCTGCGCGTGCATTTCGATCGCCCGGTGCTCCCCGGTGCGACTCCGGATGTGTCGCAGTTCTCGCTGAAGATGAAGGACAGCACGAAGGCGGATTCGGTGCCGCTCCCGATTCTTCGCGTGTCGTCCGCGGCGCGCTACGATACCGTTTCGCAGCAGCGCAAACTCTTCGTACTGGATTCCGTCTTCCGCGCCGACACCTCCGCCGCGGGGCGCAAAGCCGTTCAGAAAAAAGATTCGCTCACGCGCGCGCTGCGTCAGGATTCGATCGCGCAGGCGCAGATCGCCTCTGTGAAGTCAGCACGGGACACGGTGAAGCCGGTGGTGAAGCCGAAGCCGTCGCGCGCCGCGCCGCTCTCCGACTTCATTCTCGAACTCGGGCAGCCACTGCCGTACGACAAATTCGCGACGCTCTCGGTGCGCGGAGTACTTGGCCTCACGGGACACACGCCGAAGCTGGCGCGCGTAAAGCAGGTCGTCCTCAGGAAGCCGGCTCCGAAGGATTCCACGGCGGTCAAGAAACCCGCGCCGAAAGATTCCGCGGTGGTGAAGAAACCGTGACCGCAGATCCGCGCCGGTCGCTTCCCGCCGTCGGCACACTCCTCGAACTCGATGGAGTGCGCCGCCTGCTGGCGACCGCGCCGCGCGATCTCGTCACGGACGTCGTGCGCTCGGTGATCGAGCACGCACGACAGGCGGCGACGCCGGCTCCGATCGATGACGCCGGCTGGGTGCGCGCGATCGAAGCGGGACTGGTTCAGCGGCAGCGCTCGACGCTGCGCCGAGTGATCAACGCAACCGGCGTGGTGCTGCACACGAACCTTGGCCGCGCGCCGCTTGCTACTGCCGCACTCGACGCGATTCGTGTGGTGGCGCAGGGATTCTCGACACTCGAGTACGACGTCGCCACGGGCGCGCGCGGATCGCGGCACGCGCACTGCACCGCGCTGCTCACCGAGCTCACCGGTGCGGAAGATGCGCTCGTGGTGAACAACTGCGCCGCAGCACTCGTCCTCTCGCTCAACACATTCGCCGAAGGCCGCGATGCCGTGATCTCGCGCGGAGAGCTCGTGGAAATCGGCGGCAGTTTCCGCGTGCCGGACATCATGTCGAAGAGCGGCGCGCGACTCGTGGAAGTCGGCACGACAAATCGCACGCACGCCGACGACTACCGCCGCGCGCTCTCGCCGGCCACCGGCGCGCTCGTGTCGGTGCACCGCAGCAACTTCACGCTCGAAGGATTTGTGGCGTCGGTGCCGGTGCGCGAACTCGTGCCGATCGCCGCCGAAGCGAATGTGCCGCTGTTGCACGATTTCGGCAGCGGACTCCTGCTCGATCTTTCGCCGTGGGGACTCACCGGTGAACCGAGCGCGCGCGATGCCGTGAAAGCCGGCGCGTCGCTCGTGATGATGAGCGGCGACAAAATGCTCGGCGGGCCGCAGGCGGGAATCATCGTCGGCAAAGCGGAAATGATCGGCGCGCTGCGTCGCAATCCGCTCGCACGTGCACTGCGCGTCGACAAGCTCACGCTCGCCGCGCTCGAGGCGACGCTCGCGCTGTATCGCGATCCCGCACGTGCGGTAAAGGCGATCCCCGCGCTGGCGATGATCACCACGCCGGTCATGGCGCTCGAGGCGCGCGCGGGCCATCTGCTCGCGATGCTGTCGGCGAGCGGCGTACCGGCGAATGTCGCACGAGTGATGCGCACGGAAGCGACCGTAGGCGGCGGCGCGTTCCCGGGTGCGCGGATTCCGTCCGCGGCGATCACGCTCGAGGTTGCGTCGCCCGAGCTGCTCGAAGCGAAACTCCGCGGCGGCATGGTGCCGGTCGTCGGGCGTGTGTCGGACGGCAAAGTCGTGCTCGACCTTCGCAGTGTCTGCCCGGAGCTGGACGACGAACTCGGCGCGCTCGTCGCGCGGGCGCTCGCATGAGCGGTTCCTTCCCGCCCGAAGTGAACCTCGGACACGCCGGCATCGGTCGCGCGTTCACCGGCGAGTATCAGCGCGTGAGTTTGCGCGCGATACGATCCGCGATGTTCATCGATCGCGACGGCACCCTCATCAAGGATGTCGGCTACATCAAGAATCCGGATGACGTCGAGCTGATTCCACACGCCGCAAACGCAGTGCGCCGCATGAACTATGCGCTGCGCCCGGTGATTGTCGTGACGAATCAATCTGGAATCGCGCGCGGCATGCTCACGGAGGTGGATTACGAGCGCGTGCGCGCCCGAGTCGACGATCTGCTCGCCGAGCGTGGCGCGTATATCGACGCGCACTACCACTGCCCGCACCATCCGGACTACACAGGGCCCTGCGATTGTCGCAAGCCGAGGCTCGGCCTGTTCGAGCGCGCGATTCATGAGCATGCGATCGATTCGGGATCCTCGCTCTTTGTTGGGAACCGGTGGAGCGATATCGAACCGGCGCTGCACTATCGCGCGCGCGGCGTGCTCGTCCCGAGCGATGAGACTCCGGCGGAAGAGATCGAACGCGCGGTGCGTGAAGCAGAAGTGGCGCAAACGCTGACGGACGTCGTGCACATGATCCTGCCGGGATGACGGCACCGGATTTTCCCCTCCGCACCGCTGTCCTCGCGTCCGGCGGAGGGAGCAACCTGCAGGCGATCATCGACTATCTCGACGGGCTTGGGCCCGCGCGCGCCGCACAGGTCGTGCTGATCGCGAGCGACCGCGCGGAATCCGGTGCACTGACCAAGGCGCGCGCGCAACACATCGAGGGAGCGGTCATCGGCGCACCCGCCGACGGCGCGGCACTCGTGACGCTGCTCGAATCGCATCGGATCGGGCTCGTCGTGCTCGCGGGGTATCTCAAGTTCGTCCCGCACGAAGTCACGCGGCGTTGGGCGGGGCGGATCATCAACATTCACCCGTCGCTGCTGCCGAAGTTCGGCGGCGCGGGAATGTACGGCCGCCGCGTTCACCAGGCGGTGATCGCGGCCGGCGAAACAGAAAGCGGCGCGACGGTGCATCATGTGAACGAAGAGTTCGATCGCGGTGAGATTATCGCGCGCGAACGTGTACGCGTAGAACAGGGCGACAGTCCCGACTCTCTCGCCGCACGCGTCCTCGCGGCCGAGCACACGCTGTATCCGCGCACAGTTCAAGAACTCGCCGTCAAGCTTTCAAACACATCACACTCAGCCTAATCAGACCAATCGTGCCTCGCGCCCTTCTCTCCGTCTCAGACAAGTCCGGCCTGGTTCCTTTCGCGAAATCGCTGCACGAACTCGGATGGGAGCTCGTCTCCACCGGCGGCACAGCGAAGGCGCTGCGCGAAGCGGGGCTGCCCTGCACCGACGTCAGTGCCGTCACACAGTTTCCTGAAATGCTCGATGGCCGCGTGAAGACGCTGCACCCGGGCGTTCATGGCGGATTGCTCGCGCGTCGGGATTTGCCGGAGCACATGGCGGCGATAGCCGAGCACGGGATCCAGCCGATCGATCTCGTTTGCGTGAACCTGTATCCCTTCCGGCGGACGGCGCGCACGAAAGGCGTGTCGCCCGACGAAGTGATCGAGCAAATAGATATCGGGGGCCCGTCGATGATTCGCTCCGCGGCAAAGAACTTCGCCTCGGTAACAGTTGTTGTGGATCCGGCCGACTACGCGCGCGTGCTCGAAGCGATCCGCTCGGACGCAAACGCGCTGATCCTGCGGAAGGAACTCGCCGCGAAGGTCTACGCGCATACCGCGGCGTACGACGCCGAGATCGCCGCGTGGTTCGCGGCGCAGGCGCACGATCATTTTCCGGAGCGCATGACCCTCGCGTTCGAACGGAAGCAGGCGCTGCGCTACGGAGAGAATCCGGGACAGCTCGCCGCGTTCTACGTGGAAGAGCCGGGCGCGGGACTCGCCGCGCTCAAGCAGCACGGCGGGAAGGAGCTTTCGTTCAACAACCTGCTCGATCTCGAGGGCGCACTGCTCGCGACCGGTCAGTTCGGCGGCGAAACCTGCTGCGCGATCGTGAAGCACACGACGCCGTGCGGACTCGCGACGGGGCGAACCGCCGCCGAAGCGTATAGGAAAGCACTCGCGTGCGATCCAATGAGCGCGTTTGGATCGGTGATCGCATTCACGGTGCCGGTTGACGAAGAAGCCGCGCGCGCGGTGGCCGCGCTGTTTGTCGAATGCGTTGTGGCGCCGTCGTTCACGCCAGAAGCGCTGGCCGTGCTCGGTGAAAAGAAGAATCTTCGTGTGCTCGAAGGCGACGCGCGCGAGCGGGCGGGGTCGCTCGATTACAAGCGGGTCCGCGGCGGCCTTCTCGTGCAGGAGTTGTCTGGAGCTCCGCTCGACGAAACCAATTGGCAGGTTGTTTCCTCACGACAGCCGACGAAGGAAGAGCGCTCCGACCTGCTGTTCGCGTGGCGCACCGTTGCGAGCGTGAAGTCGAATGCGATCGTGCTGACGCGCGATGGCGCGACGATCGGCATTGGCGCCGGCCAGATGTCGCGAGTGGACGCGGCATTTGTCGCGGTGCACAAAGCGCGCGCCGCGGGACACGACACCTCCGGAGCGGTCCTCGGCTCCGATGCGTATTTCCCCTTCCGCGACGGGGTGGATCAGGCCGCAGAGGCGGGGGTACGAGCGATCGTCCAGCCGGGGGGATCGGTGAAGGATCCCGAGGTTATCGCTGCGGCGAACGAGCATGGAATGACGATGATCTTCACTGGAAGGCGGACGTTCAGGCATTAGAGGTTATTGATCTACAGTCTAGAGTCTTCAAGTCTAGCGTCTGAAAACCTGCTGTTCGCAGTTCACAGCTCTGAACCGCAAACAGCAGGTTTTCAGACGCTAGACGCAAGACCTTAGACTCAAGACTCTCCTCCTCCAGCTTCCCTGACTGCCCGCACAACGCGACATTTAATAATGGCCAAGCCCAACCAGACCCCCGAACTCGATTACCGCCCGTCATACCTCGCCGCCACCATCGCGGCGGGGCTCGTGTTCGCGCTCTATATCATCACGCTGTCGCCTGAGACGGCGATGTGGGATACGAGCGAGTACATCGCGGCGGCATACACGCTGGGGATCCCGCATCCGCCGGGCAATCCGATGTTCGTGCTGCTCGGCCGCGTCTTCACGCTGCTGCCGATCGCGCCGAATATCGCCATGCGCGTGAACATTCTTGCCGCCCTCTCGAGTGCTGTTGCCGCCGGCATGTGGTTTTTGATCACCGAGCGCGTACTCGTCGGCTGGTTCAACGAGCGCTGGCAGCGCGTGATGGGCGGATCGCTCGCGGCATTGATCGGATCGACGGCGTTTACGGTGTGGGCGCAGTCGGTCGTGAATGAAAAAGTGTACACGGTTTCGCTCTGCGGTCTTGCCATCGCGTCGTGGCTGATCGTGCGCTGGTGCGATGAGCCCGATGGAGACAAGGCCGATAAAACGCTCGTGCTCATCGCGTACATCATCGGGCTCGGCTACGGCGTGCACATGGCCGGCCTGCTCGTGGCACCCGCCGTCGGGCTCGCGATTCTTATCCGCCGTCCGAAGACGATTTTTCGCTGGAAGCTCATCGCCGCCTGCGCCGGCGCCGTGATCCTGGGTGGATCGCCGTTTGCGACGCAGCCGATTCGCGCCGCGCACTTCCCCGCTGTAAACGAAGGTGAACCGACGGCATGCCGAACCGAACTGCACGCGTCGTGCACGTTCTCGAGCGGAACCGTCACCGCGTTCATGTACAACTTCAATCGCGGCCAGTACGGCAAGCCTGAGCTCACCGAGCGTCAGGCACCGTTCAGCGCGCAGATCGGGATGTGGTGGCTGTACTTCAAGTGGCAGTGGGTGCGCGACGCGCACGGCAGGATGCCGGGAATCCAGGGAATGCTCGCGTCAGTATTTCTGGTGCTCGGATTTATTGGCGGCTGGGTGCATTGGCGACGGGATCCGCGAAGTTTCGCGTTCTTCGGACCGCTGATGCTCACGCTGACGGTGATCCTGATTTACTACCTGAACTTCAAGTACGGCGCGTCGCAGGAACCTGAGCTCGCGGATTCGGTACAGCGGGAAGTCCGCGACCGAGACTATTTCTTCCTCTGGAGTTTCTCGGCGTGGAGCGTGTGGGCGGCGCTCGGCCTCACGTATCTGTGGGAATCCATTGGCGCAGTGCTCGGGCATGAGACGCAGAAGATCGGCAACGAGCTCGTCGAGCTGCCGACGAAGCGCAGCTGGATTCTCACCTCGCCGATTCTGCTGCTCGCCGTCGTTCCGTTGTTCGCGAACTGGCAGCCCGCATCGCGCGCAGGCCAGACCGACACGGCCGATTTTGCGATCGACATGCTCAACTCGGTTGAGCCGTATGGTGTGCTCGTGACCGTCGGCGACAACGATACTTTCCCGCTCTGGTATGCGCAGGAAGTGCTCGGTGTGCGCAAAGACGTGATCGTCGCGAATACATCGCTGATGAACACCGACTGGTATATGCGGCAGATGATCCGCCGCCCGTCGTACGACTACGACGCGGCAAAGGGGCCCGCTGCGTATCGCGGCAAGACGTGGGTGAAGCCAATCGGCCCGCCGGTGAAGATGACGTTTGACGAAGCTGACGCGCAGCCGATCGGCACGGAGTTCACGCAGCCGCAGCTGTTCGTGAAAGACCATATCAAGGCCGTGATCCCGCCGCACTTCTTTGCGCGCGCGGATTGGTTTGTGATGAAGATGATTCAGGACGGGGTTCGCCCGATCTATCTGAGCCGCACGTCGGGGAACTACGCCGCCGAACTCGGGCTCAGCCCGTACATGCTCACGCAGGGACTCGCGCGAAAGCTGATGCCGGATTCCGTACACATCGGCAAGGACACGATTCCAGTGCAGGGCGAAGGAATGATCGACGTCGCACGCACAATGGAGCTCTGGAAGGACTTCAAGGCGCCGGCGTCGCTGATCAGGAAGAACGACTGGGTCGACCGTCCTTCGGTCGGCATTCCCTATTTGTATGTCTCGACCGGTGTGCTGCTCTACGAGGCGCTGAGCGAGCAGGGGAAGCCGGGCGAAGCTTCGACGATTCTCAGCGAGGCGAAGAAGATCGCGAGCGCGACACAGCTCCAGGATTTCTTCAGTGCAGACGTTGCGCCCCCGGCACCGCTGGTTCCGTCAGGCGACTCGGCGAAGAAAACGACCGTACCGGTTAAGAAGACGCCGGCAAAAGCGCCGGCGAAGCCCTAGTGTCCTTCTAGGACTCGCCCGCGAGCGACTTCAGCCACGGCTTGGCCGCGGCAAACTCGCGCTGGATGGCCCCCACGCCTTCCAGCGCGAGTTCCGTTTTGTTGGCCTTTCCTGCGGCTTCGGTCACGGCGCAAGCCTCGCCGAGCGCGAGCGCGCCCAGCTGGCGGGCGCTCGACTTGAGCGAATGTGCGATCCCCGCAACCTCCGGGATATTTCCGAGATTTGAGTTGTACTGAGTTCAGTGGACACCATCCTTAGGTACATTGGGTTTGGAGGTGTCACATGGGAGCACGACGGAAGTTCAGTGCAGAGTTCAAGCGAGAAGCGGTGGCGTTGGTCTTGGAGCGAGGCGTGACGATGGCGC
>CAIVZZ010000028.1 GCA_903910555.1 uncultured Gemmatimonadota bacterium
CAGCCGCTGAAACGCCTCGCTCGTGTATTGACTGCCGCGATCGGAATGATGCATCAGCGACTCGCTCGCGCCTCGGCGCCAGACCGCCATCGTGAGGGCGTCGGTGACGAGCTCGGCCGTCATGGTCGCTTGCATCGACCACCCGACCGCGCGACGCGAAAACAGATCGAGCACCACCGCGACGTACAGCCAGCCTTCGCTCGTCCACACGAACGTGAAGTCGGCGACCCACTTTTGATTTGGGGCCGTCGCCGTAAACTGGCGATCCAACACATTCTCCGCGAGCGTGTGCATCGAGCGCACACCGCGATCCACCGGCTTCGCCCGCCGACGCGGCCGGGCGCGCAATCCCTCGACGCGCATCAAGCGCCCCACGCGATCGCGCCCGCAGATATGGCCGGCATCCCGCACATCGCCGAGCATCCGACGCACGCCGTAGGTGCGATCACTGAGCGCAAAGCTCGCGCGCACCGTGACCAAAATCTGCGCGTCCGTCTGCGCGCGACGACTCTGTCCGCGACGACGCCACGCGTAGAATCCACTCCGCGAGACTCCGAGCGCCTCGCACATCACGGTCACCGGCCACGTCCCTCGGTGCCTGGCTACGAAACCGAACATCACGTCGACTCCGTACCCAGATAGACGGCGGCTTTTTTTAATATGTCGCGCTCCATCTTCAATCGCACGACTTCGCGCCGGAGACGCGTGAGCTCGGCCTGCTCTGGCGTCTGCTGCCCCTCGCCCGGAAACGCCTCCGCGGGATCCTCACGCAGCGCGCGCACCCACGACCGCAGCACATTCACATTGAGATCGAGATCGCGCGCGGCCTGCGCCGTCGTCACGCCTCGCTCCAAGACCAACGTCACCGCTTCCCGCTTGAACTCTGGACTGAACTTCCGTCGTGCTGCCATGTGACACCTCCAAACCCAATGTACCTAAGGATGGTGTCCACTGAACTCAGTACAACTCAATCATCTCTTATCGCGTGACCGGCTCACATCGTGGCTACGACTACGATGTAGCGCGCGCGCTTGAATTCGCGATGGACGAAAAGCTCGACATCGTGAACTTCTCAGCGGGATTTATACCGAACTGTGGGCGGCCGCCGTGGCTCTGGAGTAGAGCACCGTTAATCGACACCGCCTTCGGTGCGGCCGCGGAGGCGGGCATTCTCTGTGTTGTTGCCGCCGGGAACGCGGGGCCTCTCGATGGTTCCGTTACCCGTCCAGCCGGACAACCGTGTTGCCTGACCGTTGGCATGATAAATAGCGAGGGTGGTGTCGATAACATGTCGGGGCGAGGCCCATATCGGATCGGCGACGATCTTCGAGGTTCTGAAGTTCGTCGCTTTGATGCTATGAGCGACCGCGGCTTCGAAGAGATCGAAAAGCCAGACGTCGTTATGCCAGGCGGTCCGTTGTTTGCTCCCCGTGCGGCGAACTGTATTGGAGTGGAGCGTCGTGATTTTTTAGATCCAGCCGATGCGCACTGTCACTATTGCCGGATGAGCGGCACCAGTCAGGCTACCGCCGTGATGACCGGACTCGCGGCTCTCGCGCTTGAATCGGCGCGTGTACTTGGCGCGGAGCCTGGTCTGAATCCTGGCCGCACATTGAAACGCCTTATCGTGCTCTCCGCGCGCCGACTTGCGAGCGGTTCCAAGAGTGATTTCGGTGAGGGCCTTGTGCTGTGGCCCATGCTGCACGCGGTAATTGCCGACTTCGTTCGTGACGAGAAGTTCCGGGAGATTGTTCTGAACAATGGCGAGCTGAGAATTGTTGAAACG
>CAIVZZ010000029.1 GCA_903910555.1 uncultured Gemmatimonadota bacterium
CCACTGCGACGGGTGCTCCGTCGTCTGCTCCATCACCAACCGAACGGCGCGCTCACGCACCTCCGGCGAGAACCGTGTCAATCTTCCCATGACTCCATCCTCTCACAGTTTGGAGTCTCCGGCAATCCCGGTACGATTCAATCACTGCGGATACGCCTAACGACGGCCGCCACGACAAATGTCGCGCGACAACGAATCGCTCCGACGAAAGTGTTGCACGACAGCGTGGCTCCCGCCGCGCGGGGCGATGTCGGCATTATTGATCACCCGCTCCTGTCCGCTCTTCATCAGCGCGAAGCTTCGCTCGACGGCGATAAAGCGTGCTTCTGTCGAGACCAAGCCTCGATGCTGCCAGGCTGATGTTGTGATCGGCGTCCGCAATCGCTCGCTCTATGTCATCGAGTGCAAGCGACGTGTCGGGTCTGGCAATGCCCCGTAAATAGCGCAGGTTCTCGCGACAGTGGTTCAGCGTCAGCTCGTGCGCTCCCTCCGCCTCAAAAAGGATACAGTGCACTGTTGAATTCAATTGCCGCAGGTTGTACGGCCACGGGGCGTGCGTGAGCGCTTGCATCAACTCCGGCGTGACCGCAGGAAGCGCACGCCCGTAGCCGCACCCCGGGGCGTGGCTCGCGAGATACGAGTTTACCAATAGCGGTATATCCGCACGCCTCTGGCGCAGCGGCGGAAGTACACGCGAAACGCTTCGAGTCTCGCGTGCAGGTCGGGGAGAAACCGATTCTCTTCGACGAGACTCGCAAGCGGGCGGTTGCTCGCCGTCACCACTCGCGCGTTCACACGAACTTTTCGGTCAGCGCCCAGCGGTCGGACTTCACCGTATTCAACCGCGTGTAAGAGCTTCTGCTGGACTGCCAGAGACGCTTTGCCGATCTCGTCAAGAAAGATCGTGCCGTCTTTCGCGGAGACGAAACAGCCCGCTCTGTTTCGGCGTGCGTCTGTGAACGCACCTGCGATGTGTCCGAACAGCTCCGAACTCGCTAGAGTGTCGTCTAACGTCCCGATGTCGACATGTTCGAAGGGCCCGTCACTTCGCGGTGAGATCGCATGCATGTAACGCGCAAGCAGCGTCTTTCCCGTTCCGGTCTCGCCTTCGATCAGGATTGGAACGTCCGAATGACTGGCGAATCGCCGCGTCTGCTCGAGCGCTTTGATGGCCTTAGCACTCCGAAGGTCTCGGAATAGCGGAGCGAACGAGTGTAGCGTAACGCGAAGAGGGTCGCGATCGAGCGAATCGGAAGGCGCACTTCTGTGCTCACTGCGCCCTTCCACGCGGGTGCGCAGCGGTGAATTCCGGACAGGGTCGACATCGGTGTGCGTCACCGGCTGGGCGCCATAACTTCGCAGACTCCCGTCATTCACTGCGGTTTCAGTGCCGGCGGCGAGCGACGATCCGCGATGATGTGGTGAAAACTGTTGGTTGGGCGGACCAACAAAGTACGGCGCTGACGTCGGAACCGTCCAGTGCAGTTTTCGTCGCACGACGATAGCGCGACACAATCCGGCCACATCCGGCCATATCCGGAAAAATTGCTTAAATGCCAAAGGGGCCCGGGCTTTCGCCCGGACCCCTTTGTTTGCTGCGACTGCTAAGCCCGACCTGCCGAGCTTACTTGACGATGTGCAAGGTGTACGCGGCGGCGTTGAGCATACCAATCGAGCCGTTCGCGTTGTAGCCGATCGCAATCACTTGCGTGGTTGAGGTCCCCGTGAACCCGAGCTGTGTGTACAGCGTCGCGCCGCTGATCGGGAGCGTCCACGAGAACGTGCGGACGCCAACGTCGACGAGCGAGGAAACCGTCGCCGAACCGATCAGAACCTGCATCGTGCCAGCCGCACCGCCCAAGTTCGCAGCGTAGAAGTCTACGCGGGAGAACGGGTTGTTGAACGTGGCGGTCGGGCCTGTCGCTGTCACCGTCAGCGTACCCGTCGCCGGGTTGTCACCTGTCGCCGCCGCCGTAACGCCGGAGCTGATGGTGTTGCTGGCGATGCTGTTCGTGATCGCCGGGAAGGTCACGATGCCGACCGGAGCGAACGCTACAAGTGCCGGAGTAACCGTCGGCGTCACAACTGAACCGCCGACCGTCTTCGTGTTGACCACGTTCGTCGCATTCACGTTGATGTTCGACATCGGGTACAGCGTACCAGCCAACGACTGCAGCGCGAGCGGCAGAGTGACCGGACCGGTGATTGCGTAGTTCGTGTTGAGGAACGAAGCAGCGTTGAAGCCGTCAACTGCCGTGACCGCCTGTACGAAGCGGAGAGGAGCGGCGCTCGGGCCTGCCGCAAACGGAGCCGGCAGCGTAGCGAAGTCACCCGAGAACGAGAAGCTGCCGATATCCAGGCCGTCGTTGATGAACGCGCTGGCCGAGTAGCCCTGGGCCGAAACCGTGATCGGCGTCGAGACATTGCCGACAAGGAACGGACCAGCGTCGTGCGCGACGATACGCGGAGCGATCGTCGTCGAGTTACCAGCGGCGTCGGTAGCCGTTGCCGTGAACGTGAGGTACGCGTTCGCCGTCAGCGCGGCCATCGCCGTCGTGTAGATCGGGTTGCCAGCAGCGTTCACACCGGTCGCGGTCAGCGTACCGCAAGTCGCTGCCGTGTTGTTGGCGTTCAAGCAGCTCGTCGTGCCCGGGCCGTTGCCGGCTGCCAAGACCTGCGAAACCTGCATGAGAACCGGGTTATTGAGCTGCATGCCCGAGTTGCCGACCAAGCCAGTATCCGAAACCGTCACGCTGAACTCCGTAGCGAGCGTCGCCGTCGCAACGAGTGCGTTGGCAGCCAAACCGCCGCTGTACGAGATGAGCGGAGCGATGCGGTCAACGCCGAACTGCACAGAGGCGCTGCCTGCAGCCGGCAGAGCCAGATACGTCGTGCTCACAGCCGGAACTGCGCACGACGTGCCGCCCGGGCTCGTCGTGCTGTTTCCGAGCAAGTCAGCCGTGTAAACAACTGCGCAATAGCTGGCGTTCGTTGCCAGCATCGCCAGCGTCGACGAGTTCGCAAGAGCGGGTGACGTCTTCGCCAGAGCGTACGTCGTGCCGACCTGAACATTGTACGTGATCGTGCCACCGATGCCGGCGTCAACAACCGCGGCCGCAATCGCGCCGTTCAGGTTGGTGGCCGAGGTCACCGTGTTCAGCGTCACTGCGTCGTTGATCCAGTTGCCCCAACGACCGTTCACCACAAGGTTCGGGATAAGGCCAGCCGTCGGCGGAGCAACGTTGTCGAAGCGGACGCCCGTCTGAGCGTTCAGCACGCCCGTGAAGCTCGTGACGTTCGCCAAACCACCAAGTGCGATGACGTTGCCACCGGCGTCGAGCGCCGTGATGAGCGGCATGTTCGGCGCCGTCGTCGTGCAACCAGCCGGCGACTGCGCAGCAGCGAGCGGCAGGATGATGACATACGTGCCAGCGGTCGCCATCGTGGACGAAACCGCCGCACCAACGCCAGAGGCGCAGGTGCCGCCGGTCGCGCCGGAACCGAGCGAGGCCGTGACCGTGCCAACCGTCTTGCCCGAGTACATGACCGGGCGAGCGTTGACTGTGACCGTGCCGTTACCCCACCAGGCGTAGCCGGTCGCATCGTTTGCCGTGTGGCCGTTGTTCGTCAGCGTAACCTGGAAACCATCCGCGTTGCCGACGATGTATGCAGCGCTCTGCGCGGCGGAGTTCGTCGCCGCCGAGGCGCCCTGATGGCCGTACGCGACTGCGGAAATCGTGAGCGCACCGTTCGGGTACGTCACTGCGCCCGTCGTCGTGTTGTACGCGGCCGTGTTGATCGAGAAAACAAGCGTCGGCAGGAGACCCTGCGCGGCGAGTGCGTCATTCGCTGCCGAGCGGAGCGCAGCAGCCTGACCCGACGTGAACGTCTGCGTGCCGGCAACCTTACCGTTGAGCAGGACCTGGACCGAGTCAATCTTCTCGGTGCCCGGGTTCACGTTAACCGAAACGTTGATCTGGCCAGCGACGACGCCCGGCGGAACCGGAACCGGAGCGTTGAGGCCGTTGGCACCCGTGACCGAAGCAATCTGCAGAACTGCCGGTGTGATCGTCTGAGCGGGCTGGACGACAACCGTCGCGCAATTCTCGACGCTCGCGGCCTTAGCCGCGCTCGCTGTGGCGCAAACCGCTACGCCCGGCGATGACAGTGCGCCGGTGACCGTGGTGCCCGTGTTGCTGGACGACGACAGTGTCGCGGCAGCGCTGCTGGACGACCATGCGACCGTTGCAGTGACGCCGGCGTCAACGTTGACCGCTGCGGTCAGCGTGACGGCCTGGCCGACGCTGATCGTCGCCGAACTCGGCGCGACGAGAACGCTTTCGATCTTCAGCGCGGTCGAGCTCGGACCCGCGACAGTGACCTTGTCGCCGCAAGCGGCGGCGATAATCGCCGTAGCTGCAACGAGTGACAGACGAAGGACTCTCATGTATTACCCCCCAAGAAGTGAAAAACCGATTGTACAATCCTGCCAAATATGCGGACGACAGGACGGATCGGCAACCCTGAATAAAGAAGGGGCCGCGATCCGCCATCATGTCGCCACTCTTTTCGCCCGCACCTGAACCTACAGTGCGAGTGATGAAGCTACCTGCACACACCGAGGCCGTCAAGCAACTGGTCAGCTTCGGTCTTACCTATCGCGTAACAGACGAACCGTCAAAAGAATCGGTAACGGGGGAAGTTCCAGCCCGCCTCAGGCATCCTCGGGGATCACCCCACGACAGAACTCCCTTCTATGATGTGCCGTCAGACCAGCCAATCGGAGCCCCGAGAGGTGAATCGGCGTCCCGTACCCGGCGTTTTGGCCCCAGCCGTAGGCCGGATACCGAACAGAGAGCGAAGTCATCAGCCTATCTCGGGTCACCTTGGCAATAATCGAGGCGCAGGCGACGCTATAGCAGCGGCGATCGCCGCCAATCACGGCCTTGTGCGCGATCTCCAGTGTCCGGATCGGCTTCCCATCTATAAGAACGGCGTCGGGCTTAACGGCCAGACGCCGCAGCGCGCGGCGCATTGCGAGAACGGTCGCCTGATAAATATTGAGCGCGGCGATCTCGCGCACACTTGCGGCGCCGAGCGAAATCGCGATCGCCTCTCTGCGAATCAACACCGCGAGACGCACGCGCTCCTGCGCGGTGAGTTTCTTGGAATCGTCGACGCCGCCGATCGCGCGCTTGTCGTGCGGCATCACGATGGCACAAACGACGACGGGGCCCGCAAGCGGGCCCCGTCCAACTTCATCTACTCCGGCAATCAGTGTAGCGCCTTCTGCGCGCAGCTCTCGTTCGATTGAACTCCAGCGCGCCATCTCGGGACTTGAACGCGGGACGAGTGGTCGTTCCCTAAGAGCGACTTACTCGGCGTCCGCGTTACCGGTCACGGGAACGACCACGCGCACCTTCTTCTCCTTGATGCGCGCGCTCTTGCCCGTGACGTTGCGCAGATAGAACAGCTTCGCGCGGCGCACGCGGCCGCGGCGCACGACAACAATCTCGGCGAGCATCGGCGAGTGCACCGGGAAAATGCGCTCGACACCAACGCCGTTCGAAATCTTGCGGACCGTGAAGGTCTCAGAGACACCAGCACCACGACGCGCGATGCACACGCCCTCGAAAGCCTGGAGACGCTCTTTTTCGCCTTCCTTCACACGGACGTTCACGCGAAGCGTGTCGCCGGCGCGGAAGGGGGGAATGGTTTTCATCCATTCCTTCTGGGTTTCGATAAACGGGTGCATTTGACTGGCTCGGAGATATTGGGGTTGAGCCATGCAACTTAGTCGACTTCAACGACTTCTACAAGGGATCCCGATGCCGCCACTTCTCGATCTCGGCGTGGTTTCCGGAGAGAAGGACGTCTGGAACGACATGGCCCCGATACTCCGGGGGTCTCGTATACGAGGGGGCCGAGATGCCCCTTCCGTAAAACGAGTCCGTTTTGGCGCTCTCGATGTCGCTCATCGCGCCCGGGAGCAGCCTCACCGTGGCGTCGATGATCGACAGTGCAGCGGGTTCGCCGCCGCTGAGGACGAAATCGCCCAGCGACAGCTCTTCAGTCGCGAGATGATCGGCGACGCGCTGATCGACGTCCTTATAGTGGCCGCAGAGCAGGGTGAACTCCTCGAGCTGCGACAGACGCTCCGCATCGGCGTGCACAAACTTTCTGCCGCGCGGAGAGAGCAGAATTATCGGCGGCTTCGCGCCGATCCCTTCTACGGCTTCGAAAAACGGTGCGGGCTTCATCACCATGCCGGCGCCGCCGCCATACGGCGCGTCGTCGACCGTCCGGTGCTTGTCGTGCGTGTAATCGCGGAGATCTACGAGCTGATATGTGACGAGACCCGCTGCCGCCGCGCGCGCAGGAATGGAAAGCGAGAGCGGGCCGCTGAAAAAATCCGGGAAGATCGACACGACGCGAATCGTGAGCATCGCTACTCGGTGCCACCGGAGAAAAGTTCGTCGGGGATCGAGACAACGAGACTGCGATCGGCGCGATTCACGCTTCTCACAAACTGCTCGTTGAACGGCAGCGCGACTTCACCGCGGCTCGTGTGCACATCGAGCAGTATGCCGTGCGGCACGGGGTAAAAGCCGCGCACGTCGCCGAGTTCGGTGCCGCGTTCGTCGAGGACCCGCATGCCGGCGAGCTCGTGTAGAAACACCGCGCCGTCTTCGGGCTGCGTGAGCTCGTCGATCGGCACCATGAGATGGCGATCGTTCCACTTCTCAGATTCGTTGCGATCGGTGACGGCGTCGAGCGTGACGAGCAGTCCGCCCTTGAACGGGCGGCTCGAGAGAACTTTCAGTTCGCGCGTCGCACCGGATTTCGGATCGATAAATATTTCGCCGGCGGCTGTGCCCTGAAAAACGCGAGCGCCGGACGCGAAGATCGCGTCCGGCGCATCGGTCATCAGTTCCACTACGAGTTCGCCGCGAATTCCATGTGCACGGCGAACGCGGCCGACGATCGCAAACTTCCGCGCGTCGGTGGAAATGTGCTCAGCCTTCCTTGAGCGGCACTGCGGCGGCGGTCTTCTTCGCCGCGAGGCGCGTCTCGTGACGAACCTTCAGCACGCCGGCCTTACGGAGCAGCGAGCGCACGGTGTCGCTCGGCTGTGCGCCGTTGTCCATCCAGTAATTCGCGCGGGCGACATCGAGATTGAGAGCGAGTTCACCGCTGCGAGGAGCGTACTGGCCAATGATCTCGATGAACTTTCCTTCGCGCGGGCTGCGTGAATCGGCGACGACGATACGGTAGGTCGGAGCCTTTTTGCGGCCAGTGCGGCGGAGACGGATTTTTACGGACATTCATTACTCCTCGGTAAAACGTTACGGTGAATCGCTGAGCTCATCGCGGGGCCGGGAGATCCGGGTCGCACTCAGGTACTACGACAACGGCAAAACTCTCAGACGAAAACTGTCAGCGGCAAAGCTGCCAGACTTTAAGGGATGCCCCCGAACATTCCCGGCGGCATTCTCCCACCGCCGCTCATCTTCTTCATCATCTTCTGCATATCGCGGAACTGTTCGAGCAGCCTGTTCACTTCGCTGATCGGCCGTCCGCTTCCTTTCGCCACCCGCAATCTACGCGATCCGTTCAGCAGATCGGGCTTTTTGCGTTCCTGGTCGGTCATCGAGAGGACAATCGCTTCAACCCACTTGAGCCTGCGCGGATCGGCGTTCGCCTGCTTGAGCATTTTCGTATTCACGCCGGGCAGCATTTTCAAAACACCTTCGAGCGGCCCGAGCTTTTGGATCTGTTTCATCGCCGCGAGAAAGTCGTTCAAGTCCATTCCCTCTTTGCGGACTTTTTTCTCGAGCTTCTTGGTTGCTTCTACATCGAACGTTTCCTGCGCCTTCTCGACAAGCGTGATGATGTCGCCCTGCTGAAGAATTCGTCCGGCCATACGATCCGGATAAAAATCTTCGAGCGCATCAGTCTTCTCGCCTGTGCCGATGTACTTGATCGGCTTCTTCGTCACACCGTAAATCGAGAGCGCCGCACCACCGCGCGCATCGCCGTCGAGCTTCGTGAGGATCACTCCGGTCACGCCAAGCGCACTGTCGAAACCTTGCGCGATCTTCACTGCTTCCTGACCGGTCATGCCGTCGGCCACCAACAAAATCTCATCCGGATGAATCGCGTCCTTCAAACGGACCAACTCGTCCATCATCTCTGAATCGATCTGCAGCCGTCCCGCCGTGTCGAGGATGACCACGCGATCCCGTTCGCGGCGTGACTGATCGAGACCAGCTCGCGCGATTTTCACAACATCCTGCGTCGAGCGATCGGCGTACACCGGAATGTCGAGTTCCTTACCGAGCGTTTCGAGCTGGTCGATTGCCGCGGGACGATACACGTCGCCGGCAATCATCCTTACTTGCCTGCCCTCACCCTTCAACTTCCGCGCGAGCTTCGCTGCGGTCGTCGTTTTTCCTGAACCCTGCAATCCGACCATCATCACGACGGTCGGCGGAACACTCGAAAGCTTGAGTCCTTCGCGACGTTCGCCGAGCATCACCGTGAGCTCGTCGAACACGATCTTGACCAGCTGCTGCGCGGGACTGACGGTGCGCAGCTGTGAAACGCCAACGGCCTTCTTCGTTACACGTTCGAGGAACTCACCGGTCAGCTGAAAATTGACGTCAGCTTCAAGCAGGATACTCCGGACATCGCGAAGGCCATCCTTGATGTCGGATTCGGAGAGAGTGCCACGGCCGCGGAGCTTTGCGAAGGTGGCTTCTAGCTTGGAGGAGAGTTCGTCGAACATTCAGCCTTGCAAGCTATCCGGATACGTGGCGATATCCAAGGGGAACTAGCGGGATTTTGGGCTCAAACGAGTGAACTGTTAACTACTAACTGTTGGTCGGTTAACCAAGGTTTTCCGTCCGGGCACGGAGCCGCGTCGTCACGGCTCTGCGATATGACTAATTTTCACACAGAACACCGACCAACAGTTAGTGGTTAACAGTTCACTCGTCGGACACGTGGCCCTGCGCGCTAGTCGGTGAGTTCACCGGGAACTAGCTTATTCCAACGTGACCGCCCCCCAATTGCCGCCTGAGCTCCCCCTACTGGCGCTCCGCTCGACAATAGTCTTCCCCCACGGCACCATCGCCGTGCAAATGGGTGCCCCCGACAACCTCGCGCTGCTCAGAGCGCACCCCGAACCGGGCGCACTCGTCCTCCTCGCCGTAGCACTCGGCGATGACGCACAGGACCCCGCTCGGCTAGAAGGCCGCATTGGCGTGTTCGCACGGGTCAAAGACCGCAGCAGCTCCGGCGCCGAGACCATTCAAGTCACGCTCGAGGGGCTCACGCGCGTGCGCATCGGCGCGCTGACCTCACGCACGCCATTTCCTGTGGCTCGCGTAGAGCCGATCGAAGAGACCGTCGCCCCGCGTGATGCCGCGCGCGCGCTGATGGACAAAATTGTCATTACGGCCGAAGCGCTCGTTGAACGCAACGATCAGTTCCCCGCGGAAGTCCCGGGACTGCTGCGCCGCGTCGCGAACAATGCATCGCGCTTTGCCGATCTCGCTGCCTCACATGGCAACCTGCGGATTGCCGAGCGCGATGAAGTTCTTCAGCGGCTCGATATTGCCGCGCGACTCGAGTTCGTTGCGACCAAGTGGGAAAAAGAAGTCGCCCGCGCGACGGTGCTCGAAGAAGTAAAGCAGCAGACCGAAGTCAAAGTCGAACAGCATCACCGCGAATTTTATCTCCGCCAGCAGCTGCAGGCGATTCGCGCGGAACTCGGCGAGCGTGATCCCACCGAGAGCGATGCGCAGGAACTCGTGCGCCAGATCGACGCGGCGAATCTGCCGGAGCGCGTCGCACAGGAAGCGCGGCGCGAGACCGAACGGCTGCGCGCGCTTTCACCTGCGTCGAGCGAATATCAGGTTCTGCGCAACTACGTCGAGTGGGTGCTGGCGCTGCCGTGGCATGCACGCTCGGGCGATGAAGATATTGCTGTCGAAAAAGTGGAAGCGGCGCTCGACACGCGGCATTACGGACTCGAGGAAGCGAAGGAAAGAATTCTCGAATACTTGTCCGTACGCAAACTGCTCAAGCAAAGCGGCGGCTATTCGCACGGACCGATTCTCTGTTTTGTCGGGCCGCCGGGAACGGGAAAGACTTCGCTTGGCGAGGCCATTGCACAGTCGATCGGGCGCGCGTTCTATCGCATCTCGGTCGGCGGCGTTCGCGATGAAGCTGAAATTCGCGGACATCGCCGCACGTATGTCGGATCGCTCCCCGGACTAATTCTTCAGGCACTTCGCCGCGTACAGGTCTGCGATCCCGTTCTCATGATAGACGAGATCGACAAGATGCAGGGCGGCGGGCCAAGCGGTGATCCGCTCGCTGCGATGCTCGAGGTGCTCGATCCGCAGCAGAACGGAACGTTTGTCGATCACTACCTGAATCTTCCATTTGATCTGCGGCCCGTGCTGTTCATTTGCACGGCAAACAATCTCTTTGATATTCCGCCGGCGCTGCGCGATCGCATGGAAGTCATTCGCATCGCCGGCTACACGGTCGAAGAAAAAGTTGAAATCGCGTGGCGCTACCTGCTGCCGCGTATGGTCGTCGAGCATGGCATCACCGATCTCGACATCCAGTTCACAGACGAGTCGCTCTCTACTATTTCCAGCAGATACTCGCGCGAAGCCGGGCTCCGCGGATTTGAGCGGAATCTCTCCGCCCTGATGCGCCGTCGCGCGCGCCGCAAAGCGCAGGGCGAACAGGGCGCGTGGATCGTCGATACCGCGCGGATCGAAGACGTGCTCGGATCGCCACGCTACGCCTCCGACGAAGCGGAAATCGAACCAGAGATCGGAACTGTTACCGGCCTCGCCTGGACCGCATCAGGCGGCGAGCTCATGACGATCGAGGCCCTGCGCATGCCCGGCAGCGGCAAGCTGACCGTCACCGGACAGCTCGGCGATGTGATGCGTGAATCTGTTGACGCTGCTTGCTCGTACGTACGATCACGGGCACGGGCGCTGCGGATTGTCGACGCGGAGATGAAGAGCACGGATCTCCACATTCACTTCCCGGCGGGTTCTGTGCCGAAGGACGGGCCGAGCGCCGGCGTCGCGGTGACGCTGGCGATCGCGAGCGTGATGAGCCGGCGGGCAGTGCGGCGTGATGTCGCGGTCACAGGCGAAGTCACGCTGCGCGGACGAGTGCTGGAAATCGGAGGAGTGAAAGAGAAAGTGCTAGCGGCGTATCGATCGGGGCTGCGCAATGTGATGTTGCCGGCGGCGAATGAGAAGGATTTGCGGGAGGTGCCCGAATTAATTCGGGCTGCCGTGAAATTTTCGTTTGTGTCCACTATGGATGAAGTCATTGCGGCGTTGTTGCTGCCGGAGAGTGCGGTTCAAGTTGCGGACGCAGCTACTGTGGACGAGGGCGATCTTTCCGTTCGCGGGGGCCGTGGGACGACAGCTGTTAGCGGACAGCTGACAGACCGTGTGGACTGAGGGGTGGTCGATTATACGCGGTTGGCGCTCGATGTTTTGCTCGGCTCAATTTCCGGCGGCGTAACCAGCTGGGTTGCGGTCGTGATGATTTTCCGGCCGTACGAGCGGACGTTTGGATTGCACGGGGCGATTCCGAAAAACAAAGCGCGGCTCGCAAAGACTATCGGGAAGACGGTCGGTGAGCGGTTGCTCACGCCGGCGGATATCGTCGAAGAGCTTCAGCGCTCTGGATTGCGCGAGGCGATCGAGGCGAAGCTCGCGGACGTTGCGGTCGAAGCGCTGGAGCGCGATCGCGGGCCGCTGCGCGAACTGTTGCCGCCTGCAGTTGTGAGTGAAATCGAGCGATTGATTTCCGAGGCGGGGCCGGACGCGGCCGCGGCGTACGAGCGATATGTGGCGCGGCCGGAGTTTGAGGAGCAGGTGCGCGCGTTCGTCGCGCGGTCACGCAAAGAAGTGCCGTCCGATGAAACCGGCGTCGAAGTTGCGACTGAAAAACGCACTGGCATCGCTGGGAAAGCCGCGGGCTTGGCCGCCGGCCTCATCGACGATGTGATCGTGAAATGGGCGCTGCGTGCGGCGCGATCAGAACGTGCGCGCGCGATGGCGGTTGAAGCGGTGCACGGCGCGGGTGTCGCGCTGCTCGATCGTCCGATGGGGCGCCTGGGCCGCTGGCTTCCGGACGATGCGCCGCGCCGTCTCGTTGCAACTGCGGCGCCGGCGGTGTGGAATCAAATCATCGAGAAACTTCCCGCGCTGCTCGAGACCGTTGATATCCCCGCGATGGTCGAGCGAAAAGTTCTCGGCTTCAGTACGCAGCGCGTTGAGGATCTCGTACGCGGCGTGACTCAGCGCGAACTCAATTTGATTGTGCAGCTAGGCTATGTGCTGGGGGCGGCGATTGGGGCTGCGCAGTTTGCCGTGGAGCAGTGGCTGCGGGCGGGATAACCTTTTCCGCCACGGGATCCCAGTGCACGCAGGCACCAAGTGAAATCATCGAGAGAGAGAGCATCAAGGCCGGGCGCCACAGCATGAGCAAGTTACGCAACTGACGGATAAGCATCCCGGCCTCAAGTATTTCAGGGTTTCATGAGCTTCACTTTTCCAGCGTCTATCAGACGCGTTGACGCGCCCGCTGGAACATCGGTGAACAGTACTGCTGGCTTTCCCTGCACCGTGACGGCCGCGAGCTCGACTGACCGTCCCTTTGCAGAAAACTTTCTCGTCGTACCGGTGCCGCCCGACCCATGCGGCGTCTTGAATCGCTTCTCGATCGACTGCTCCATCAGGTCGCGGAACTGCGCGGCGGTGACTGGAGAATCCCAGACGGTCAGCCAAGTCAGCCCTGCACCCTGTGGTGTATTGACGACCAAGTAGCGGTCACCTTCCCAACCCGCCGCACCACGGGCAGCCGTCGCAGCGTCGCCGAGATGCTGGAACAGGAAGAGCCGAGTCTCGAACTCTCCCAGGTCGTTCTCATAGACGACTGAACCGCTCTCAGGTTTCGGCAGTATCACGCGAGTCGGCACATCGACTTTCGTCGAGTCGAGAAAGAGCTCGGGATGCAGCACCTGCTTCGTCGATGCAGGTGGTGGATTGAATGGCATCTGCCCCGGCCGTCTCTCCTTGAAGTGACGCACGCACTCGGCGCCGCTCAGGTACGGAAAGAGCAGCGTTTCCTGGATGAACATCGGCGCCGTCGCGAACACGGGCATCGTCCCCTGCGCATCGCGAATCATCTGGCGCACACGCTCCCACCCTCCGGGGAGCGCCATCGCAAAATTGCTTCCGCCGAGCATTGCGTTCATTTGCTCGAACACCGCTTCGCCTTCGATCACCGCCTGCACCGCGCTGGTGTGATCGTTGTCGCCATGTTCTTTCTCGAGCGAGTCGAGCGGGAAGTACTGATCCTGAAGCGCGTGGACGAGCTCGTGCGTGATCGTGACCGAAATCATTTCCTGCGTCACGGCGCCGGGACCGTTACCCGAGGTGCCGACCACATAGAGCACTTTCGTCGCGGGATCGTAGTAGCCGGCCACCTGCTCGGTGAGCAGGCCGAGCATGAATTTTCTGAGATCTAGCGTGTCGGGAATCAGTCCGAAAAGCTTGTACGACCGCTCGGCGCCGGCGAGTTCGAGCGCGGGAAGATCTTCGTTGAATTTTTTCTCGAGAAAAGCGCGCACTTCGTCTTTGGAGCGCGACTCAACTTTCGGCGGGGATTTGAACTTCAGCCCAACGGCCTTCTCAATCGCAGGAATGGCCGTGGCGACTTCCTTCGCGTAGGGACCCTTCCCGACCGCGCGGTCCGCCTGGCACGCAGCGAGAACCGGAAGAAATGCGAGCGCGAGAGTCGCGAGGGCAGTGTTGCGAGAGTTGTGCGAAGTCATCCGATGATCCGGTCGAGATACCAGGCAATGATTGAGGAGCCGCAGAGCAAAGTGAACAGCGCGGCCGGTGCGAGAAAAACGCCGAACGGAACGAGCGGCACTTCAAACTTTTCGCCGCGCGAGCGCGCCCGCAGCATGCCGACCGGATACACCACGAGCAGAAATGCGGCAGCGGCGAAGAATGCGCCGACGAAAATCGTGAGCAGTGCGCGGCTCGGGCCGAGTGCGACACCGACCATCGCCATGAGCGTCGTGTCGCCGAAACCCATCGCTTCTTTTTTCAGCGCGACTTCGCCGAGCCAGCCGATGATCGTCACGGCGCCGGCGCCAACGCACGCGCCATACAGGGCGTCGATCGGCGATGCGAACGGATCCTGTGACATGAGATAGGCGCCGATCAAACTCGACAGCCCGCCCCAAAAGAGCCCGGTGATCGTGAAGCCGTCGGGAATCAGATAATGCTTGGCATCTGTGACGGCGATTCCGAAAAGGATCGTCGCGAAGATGGCGACGCGGAGCGCGACGAACTCGGGGCCGAACCACCAGACGCTCGCGACCCAGGTGAAGCCGATGATCGCTTCCACCGCTGGATAGATCGGCGAGATGGGGAGTCCGCAGTTGCGGCACTTCGCGCGCAAAATGAACCAGGAGACTACCGGGACGTTGTCGTACCACGCGATGCCGGCCGCGCAGCGCGGGCAGCGCGAACGCGGGTGCACGACGGATTGCTCAGCCGGCCAGCGCGCGATGCACACGTTGAGGAACGACCCGACGGTCGCGCCCATAAAAAACACGAATACATAGAACGTTGCGCTCATGTGCGGAGTGCCCAAAGCATGATGCCGGCGGCAACCGACACGTTGAGTGATTCCACCGCAGCGCCCATCGGAAGGCCGACGATTTTTTCGGCTCGCGCGCGAATCTCCGTGCTCAAGCCGGCACCCTCGTTGCCCACGGCGAGCGCGAGACGGTGCGGTGGCTTGGCTGCATCCACGTTCTCGCCGTCCGCATCCGCGCCCCACAGTGCAACGCGCTGGGACTCGAGAAAGAGCGCGAGTTCATCGGGCGATGCATGCATGGCGGGAACGCGAAAATGCGCGCCCACGCCGCTGCGAACCGCTTTTGCGTTCCAGAGGTCGGCAGTGCCGGGGAGCGCGACGACCGCGCTGACGCCAAGCGCCGCAGCGGTTCTTACGAGCGTGCCGGCATTGCCGGGATCCTGAATCGCATCGAGCACGAGGATTCGCGCGGCTTCGTTTAGCGTGAGTGCGGCGAGACTGTGATCCGGGACATCGGCAATCGCGAGTATGCCCTGCGGATGTTCGGTGTCGGCCGCTGAGAGAAAATCTTTCTCGTCTACCTCAAGGCATTCTATGTCACGGCGGGCGAGATCGTCCAGCAGGGTGGCACCGCGCGGATTCTCGGCGAACGCGCCGGTGCGCAGCACCCCGCGCACGACGACGGTCGAACGCAGCAGCTCTTCAACAGTGCGCACACCTTCGGCGACGAACTGCGCGCGCCGCTCCCGCGCCTTGCGACGCTTGAGGTCTCTCGCTAGGGTCAACAGTTGCATGCCATTCCTTTTGCCATTCAATAAACTAGCACCTACACACCGCGTCTCCACGAAGACGCGCGAGCTGATGCGCGCGTTTCTTTTGTGCGCCGCAACAGCTGCCACCGGCGCCGTGCTCGACGCGTGCGCCGTGTCACAGGCGAAAGAAGTGCAAATGGGCGTGAACAGCGCGGCGCAGATCGCCCAGCAGCTTCCGCTCATCACCGATCCCGAGGCACTCCGGTACATCAACGTGCTCGGCGACTCGCTCGCGAAGGTGACCGACCAGCGCGACCTCCAATGGCATTTCGCCATTGTCGATAGCAAAGAGGTCAACGCCTTTGCCGTGCCGGGTGGTTACGTCTACATAAATCGCGGGCTGATCGAGCGCGCGCAGTCGATGAGCGAAGTCGCCGGCGTGATGGGGCATGAGATCGGCCACGTCACCCTGCGCCACTCGATCAAGCAGCAGCAGAAGGCGCAGGGGACAAACCTGGGAATGACTCTTGGCTGCATTCTGGCGCGCGTGTGCGGATCAGCCGTCGGCGCGGCCGCAGATATTGGGGCCGGCGCCATGTTCGCGCACTTCAGCCGGAGCGATGAATCCGAGGCCGATGAAGAAGGGATTCGCACGGCGGTGAAGGCCGGGATCGATCCGTATGGACTGCCGGAGATGTTTCAGATTCTGCTCGACGAGCGAAAGAAGAATCCGGGCACCGTGGACGCGTGGTTCGCGAGCCACCCGATGGAAGAAGACCGGATCGCTGCGACGCGCGCGCTGATTGCGAGTTATCCGCCGGGGCAACTCGAAGGACTCACGCGCGATTCGCAGAACTTCCACGTGTTCAAAGATCGCCTCGCGAGTTTGCCGCCGTCGCCGGATGCAAGGAAGCGCTAGAGCGCTGGGCGTGTACAGGAAGCGCTAATAGCGCTTCGCGGATACAAGAAAAGACGCTAGAGCCGGGAAACGAACTCCGAGACGAGCGTAGCGAACCGCGTGGCCGCGTGCGCGCCGACCTCGACAACCTCCGCATGATTCAGCGGCGCGTCTGAAATTCCCGCAGCGGCGTTCGTAATCAGACTGATCCCCGCGCATTCCATTTTCATCGCGCCGGCGACGATCGCCTCAGGAACGGTCGACATCCCGACAGCATCAGCGCCGAGCGTCGCGAGCATTCGAACCTCCGCCGGCGTCTCGTAGTTCGGGCCGAGCAGCCCCGCATACACGCCCGACTGCACCGGGATTCCCGTTTTTTTCGCACTCTCACGCAGCAGTGCGATCAACCGCGGCGACCAGGGCGCGGACATATCGGGAAAACGATCGTCGGTTGATTCAACAGCGCCGAAGAGCGGATTTCTGAACATGAGGTTGAGATGATCTTCGATGATCATCAGATCGCCCGGTGCGAACGAGCGGCGGATTCCGCCGGCAGCATTAGAGACGAACAGCACACGCGCGCCGAGCGCGTGCAGCACGCGAACGGGATATGCCGCTGTTCGCGCACCATGTCCCTCATACATGTGAAAGCGCCCTGCGAGCGCGAGCACTTCGCGGCCTGCAAGCGTGCCGCGGATCAGCTCGCCGCGATGGCCGGCGACGTTCGTCGCGTGAAAACCGGGAATCTCTGCGTAAGGAACGCTGACGGAATCTTTGATCTGCGCCGCGAGGTCGCCAAGTCCGCTGCCGAGAACAATAGCCGCGACCGGTGCGCGGACGCCGAGGCGCGCGCGAATCGTCTCTGCGGCGGCCTGCGCGGCGGCGGAACCGCTTTCGCTGGAGAGACTCAAGCGGCCTCAGCGCGCAGCTGCGCGAACTCGTTATCGACCGTGGCGAGAAGAGTCTTTCGCTCATCGTCCGTCATGAACGCGCTTTCAAATCCGTTGCGCGCAATCGTGCAGAGCTCGCTCACGCTGAAGTGCAGCTCTTTGGCAGCGTGCGCATACTCAGCGGTGAGCGTGGTGCCGCTCATGAGCCGGTTGTCGGTATTCAGCGTTACGCGTACGCCGCGCTCGAAATAGGTCCGCAACGGGTGCGATGCGTAATCCTTTGTCGCGCGCGTCTGCACGTTGCTCGTCAGGCACGCCTCGACGGCGATGCCGTTCTTTGCGAGCTCGTCGGTGAGACGCGAATCCTCAATGAGCCGCGTACCGTGGCCGATGCGCTGTGCTCCGCAAACGTGCACGGCTTCGGCGATCGATTCGGGGCCGGCACCTTCGCCGGCGTGACAGGTGCAGAACATGCCGTGTTCACGCGCATACAAGAATGCGGCGCGATGGACCGACGCGGGATGCCCCGCTTCACCGCCAGCGAGATCGAATCCGACCACGCCTTTGCCCTGATACGCGACGGCGAGACGCGCGAGCTCGAGCGAGATATCGGGCGAGAGGTGACGCAGCCCGCAGATGATCACGCGTCCCACGATTCCATGAGCCGCCTGCGCGCGCTCGAGCCCGCGCAGCGACGCATCGACCGCTGCTTCGAGCGACAGGCCGAGTTTCTGATTGAGGACGGGCGCATACCGTGTTTCGATGTAACGCACGCCATCCGCAGCGGCGTCCTCGCCGAGTTCGAACGCGATACGCTCGATCGCGCGTTCTGTTTGCATCACGCTCAGCGTGACGTCGAATCGCGTGAGGAAATCTTCGAGATGCCGCGCGTCGCGAACATACATGTGATGCGCGAGCGCGTCGGCTGACGCCTCGGGCATCGGGACACCGTATTCGCGGCCGAGCTCGAGCAGCGTTGAGGGCCGCACCGAGCCGTCGAGATGACAGTGCAGTTCGGCTTTGGGAATGCGACGGAGCGTCGCATGGGAGATCGCGGTCAAGCGGACTCCTCGGCGGTGCGGAGCGCTCTCGCAGAAACAATTCGCAGCACCATGCCGCCGGTGAGCGGCGTATCAGACGCGGCGGGGAGGCCGCGGCTGTCGGTCACAGCGCGCGTTCCGGCGGCGACTTCCGCCGCTTCGGCCGCGTCGAATGCACGAACGGCATCGAGTATCGTCGCGCCGTGATTCACGGAGAGGCCGGTTCCGTTCACGAACACGCGCAGTTCAGCTGGTTCCGTCATTTCGAATCCGGGATGAGACGCAGTGTGGCGTCGGGTTTCACGATGCCGCCGGGCTGCGATTCTACGTACGTGATAAGCGCGTCGAGATCGACTATCCCGAGCGTCTCCTGCTTGACCGCGGAATTCGCGAGCGCGAGCCCTTCACCCGTGCCCGCCATGAAATCAGTGAAGGCCACAGAATAGTCGCGGGCGTCATCGAGCGGGGAGCCGCCAACCATGACCGAGACGATTCGCGCGCCGGCGGGGCGCGTGGGATCGTAATGCATGACGACGCCGCTGACATGATTGCGCGGCGTTCCGCGCGCGACGAACGATTCGAGATATGCGCGAAGATCCTTCCCGTGCACGGTGAGGCGCACGAGGAGGTTGCTGAACGGCTGGACCTCGAAGAGCGTTCCGTACGACGCAGGACCCGCGTGAAGATCGGTGCGAATGCCGCCGTTGTTCATCACGCCGACGTCTGCGCGCGCGGCCGCGCGCTGCGCGTCGGCGATGAGGTTGCCCAGCGCATATTGATCGCCGTGCCGCGGCATATCGGCCGCAATCGTCGCGATCGGGCGCGCGACAATCGACGCGACACTTTGCGCTGCGCCACGCTGCAACGCGTCGGCCGCAGGGTCGGCACTGATCGAGTCGGTATTCACGTAACGCACTTCTTCGTGCGTGGTCGCTCGATTCGCGCGGTCGACCGGGAGATCGATCACACCGATCGCGCGACCGGAAGACATCGCCTGCACGATCGGGATTCCTTTCACGATGGTGTTCACGAGCGAATGCGTGTGGCCGCTCACGATCGCGTCGACCGGCTCGGTCAGGCGTTGCGCAAGATCGATAATCTCGCCGCGGCAGCCGGTGTCGCGATTGCAGAACGCGCCGTCGTGTTCGACGACGATAACGAGCTCGGCTCCGCGCGCGCGCAACGATTTCGCGTGCGCGTTCACGGTCGCAACGGGATCGTCGAATCGAAGGCCGACCACGTTGGTCGCCTTGGTTGTGCTTGGCGTGAGCTGCGTGGCGATGCCGACGATTCCGATTTTCACACCGCCGCGTACGACGATTGTATCCTGGCGAATCCAGGGCACGTCGCGGCCGTCGGAATAGTGGATGTTCGCGCCGAGCATTTCGTAGCGCGCCTGACGCATGCGTGCGCGCAGCGTGTCCTGTCCCCAGTCGAACTCGTGATTGCCGATCGCCGATGCGGCGAGATTCAGGGAGTTGAGGAGATCAACCACCGGCCGGCCGAACGCGAGATTCGATGCCGGTGTGCCCTGAAATTCATCGCCGGCGTCGAGATAAATCGATGCGCACGATCCGCTGCATTCGGATTCGGCGCGATGGATCATCGCCGCGACCTGCGCTGCGCCGCCGCGCATGCCGAAGTTGCCGTCGGGGCGCGCTTCGAGCGCGCCGTGGAAATCATTCGTCGAGATGATGCGGATCGTCGTCGCGACCCGCGCTTGTCCGCCACCGCCACCGGGACTGTCGAACTCCGCCTGCCGGCCGGCGCGCGCCGGCGCGACCAGTTTCCAATTCGGGGTGAAGTAATCAGCGGGCTTGAGCGTACCGCGCTTGGCCACTTCATCGATCAGCAGCTGGCGCATGTCCTGCTGGTGATCGTACGTCACGGGCGCGCCCTGAAGCATCGCGTAGCCGCCCGAACCTTCGGCGCGGTAGTTCGAGAGCGCAATCGTGAAAGTATCGGCTTCGCGCACCGGCTTACCGCGGTACGACAACCCAACGATGCGGTCGCCCATCTGACGGGTGAGATCGACGGTGTAATCCACGCCCGTGACGACTTCGTAGTTGTAGCCTGGAATCGAGGGGTCCGCAGACCAGCGTGCCGCGCTCCCGCTTCCGGTCACCTGGAAATAGTGCGCGCTCTGCTCGAGGTACGACTTGAGAACTGCGCCGCTGATCCGCACCACCCGCAGCGTGTTCTCATACGGATAGAGCTGCGCCATCTGCGCGACGGTGATATTCCCCGCCGGAATTTTCACATCGACCGAGAACGTCGAGACCGACGCGAGGTCCGCGCCCGAGGCACGGCGCATGACTTCGGCCATGAAATCCATGATCGGCACATCGGCCACACGCGCAGAATCAGAGCTCCACGCGACTTCCGTGCGACCGATCACCGTGCTCGCATATTTTCTCGCGGAGTCGTGCCCACGCTGCGCAGCTGCGACCACAGCGGCCGCTTCGGGGTGGCCCGCGGTGCGCACGACTGACGCGCGCTTCGACGCAACGCGCCATTTTCCACTCGTCTTCTCGAGCACCAGATGCGCGAGCGAGACGCTCGCCGCCCAGTAGCGCGGCTGCGTTACGAGCACGCCGCCGATTGTCGTATCGGCCAGCTCGCGGTGCGTATGGCCAAATACAATCAGATCGATCCCGGGAACATCGCGCGCCACTCGCGCAATGGGATTCTCTTCGAGCGTGTCGCCGGTGATTCCGGCATGCGCAACGAGTACGACCGCATCAGCGCCCGCTGCGCGCGCCGCGGTGACGGCTTTGGCAACGGCGGGGATCATTTCTCCAACCGTCACGCCGGCAGCGCGAAGGTTCGATGAATCCCAGCGCATCGATCCCTGCGTCGTCGCGCCGACGATGCCGATCTTCACGCCATCGCGCTCGACGATCGTCCACGAACTCCACGTGCCCGCAGCCTGCCCGCCGGTCGCGTTTGCGGCGAGGAGCTTGAAGGTTGCCGTCGCAGTCTCGCGATGCAGCGTCGGAACGCCGTAGTTGAACTCGTGATTCCCAACGGTCACCGCGTCGTACCGCATCGCGTTCATCGCAGCGACCACGGCACTCGGCGCCGTCGTATCGATGCGCGCTGCCGCATAGGTGAACGGATTGCCCTGCAGGAAGTCACCCGCATCCACCAGGATCACGCGCCCCGGATTCGCATCCCGCACGGAATCGACAACCGTTGCCGCGCGCGCGAGGCCACGGCTGGATTCGGCGCTATCAGCGAAGTAGTCCCAGCTCCGGACGTGGCCGTGAACGTCGGTGGTCGCCGCGACGACGATGTCGACGGTTTGGGCGGCTGCGGGCGTGCCGCCGGCGATACTCAAAAACATCGCAAACGCGGCGGCTAAGAATCGGCGTTCCATGGAAGAAAGCTAAGATGGTTGACTGATTCCCGTACAGAACACCGACCAACAGAAAACAGTTAACCTGCGGATGGTACTCGCCTGTTGACTCCCCCGCCCCTTCGGCGCACGATACACAACCGTGACACCACTTCAGCTTCTTTTTTTCGTGACAATTCAGGAACTTTCCCCCGTGACAATTCCGGCCCGTTCGGCACGATGAAACCGACCATAATCGGCATCGCGGGCGGCTCGGGATCGGGGAAGTCCACGGTGGCGCGCAAGATCGCAGAGGCACTGAAGCCGGCATCAGTGGCATTTGTCGACATGGACGCGTACTACCGGAATCACACGGAGATGACGCTCGAGGAGCGGCGCCGCGTGAACTGGGATCACCCCGACGCACTCGACTTCGATCTCTTGGTGTCGCACCTCGAAGCCCTCTCACGCGGGGAAGCAGTTGAGAAGCCGGTCTACAACTACGTCACGCATCTGCGCGAAGAAAAAACCGAACGCATCGAGCCTTCCGATGTGGTCGTTCTCGACGGAATCCTGTTGTTCATTGACGAGCGAATTCGCGCGCGTTGCGACGTGAAAGCCTTCGTGGACACCGACTCAGACGTGCGCCTGATCCGCCGCATCCGCCGCGACATGGCAAAACGGGGACGCCCGCTGCAGGAAATCCTCGACCAGTATCTCACAACCGTCCAGCCCATGCATCTACAGTTCGTCGAGCCGAGTAAGCGTTACGCGGACCTGATCGTGCCGCGCGGGGGACACAACACCGTGGCGATAGACCTGCTGGTCGGCGCGATCTCGCGCCGCGTTTCCCAGGTACAATCAGGAGCCGCGCAATGAGCGCGCCGGCAATGGCGGCCGTGCCCGGCGAGCGCGTGCTGGTAGTAGACGACGAGCCGGATATCGTCGCGCTCGTCGTCTACCATCTCGCAAAAGCCGGATATCGTGTGTCATCGGCTGCCGCGGGTCCGGACGCGCTGACCATTGCGCGACGCGAACATCCGGCGCTGATCGTACTCGATCTCATGCTCCCCGGCATGTCGGGGTTCGATGTGCTCGAGGAACTTCAGCATGATGACGCGACGCGCGGCATCGCCGTGATGATGCTCACCGCGCGCAAAGAAGAGGTCGATCGCATTCGCGGGCTCTCGCTCGGTGCAGACGATTATCTCACGAAGCCGTTCAGCCCGCAGGAAATGGTGCTGCGCGTCGGAGCGATCCTGCGGCGCGTCAACGCATCGCCCGACGCCGGCGACATGCTCGTCACCGGCCCGATCCGCATCGACCGGTCCGCACATCGCGTGTGGGTGAACGAAGAAGAAGTCGAGCTCACCGCTACCGAGTTCCGGCTGCTGCGCGCGCTCGCGGAACGTCGCGGCCGGACGCTTGGCCGGACGCACCTGCTCGAAACAGTCTGGGAGGCCGCCCCAGATATTCAGACGCGCACGGTCGACATGCACGTGCAGCGGCTGCGCACAAAGCTCCAACCCGCAGGCGCGCTGATCGAGACCGTGCGCGGATTCGGCTACCGCATGAAGGCACCGACCGCGCGTGATCCGTGACCGCTGAAGAATTGCGGATGAGCCTCGCGTGAGGCTGACCAACCGCGTCCTGCTCGGGGCGCTCTTCGTCGTTGGCGTGCACGTGATGGTGATGGCGTATCTCGTCGATCGCCAGCTGGGATCGCGCCTTCACGATGAAGCCGTGGCCGGACTCGCGCGCGAAGCACAGGTGGTGGCCGCGCACTGGACTTCCGGCACTGATCCCTATGCGCTCGCGCACGAAGACGGCCGCGCGCTCGGACATCGCGTCACCCTGATCCGTCCGGACGGCGTCGTAGTCGGCGATGCGGATTTCGATCACGAAGGAATGGCGAAGCTCGAGAATCATTCGAAGCGCCCCGAAGTGGTCGCCGCACAGTCCGGCGCGCTCGGTGTCGCGACGCGGCCGAGCCCGTCCGACGGCGACGACCAGCTCTATGTGGCGATTCGCACGCCGCTCGGCACCGCGCGTGTCTCGATGCCGCTGATCTCGCTGACCAACACGATTGCCGATGCGCAGCGTGCGGTGACGGTCGCGGGGATCGTCGCACTCGCGATCGCGCTGCTCGTCGCATGGAGCATGTCGCGCACGATCACGCGCCCGCTCGTTGAACTGCGCAACGTTGCACGCGCGATTGCGGATGGCGATCTCGAGCGCCGTGCGTCGCTCGACGCGCCCGGTGAACTCGGCGAGCTCGCGCTCTCGCTGCGCGAGCTCTCGGTCCAGCTCGCGGCCCGTGATGCCGCGCGCCGCGCAGACGAGGCGTTGCTCGTGCAGCTGACGGAGTCGCTCAACGAAGGTGTGTTTGGCGTCGACGCCACACGCCATGTGATCCGGATCAACGAGACCGGCCGCCGCCTGCTCGGTGTGCGCGACGCGATTCCCTTCTCCGCCGATCTCATTCCGCGTGAACGAGCGCTGCGCGATGCGCTCCAGGCCGCGTTCGATGGGAATACCACAGAGGGGAGCGAGGCCACCTTGCTCGGCCGCACCGTGAACATCACCGCGCGGCCGCTTGAGTCAGGCGGCGCGGTGCTCGCGCTGCTCGATCTCACACGGCTGCGCCGGCTGGAATCGGTACGGCGCGACTTCGTCGCGAATGTTTCGCACGAGCTGCGCACGCCGCTGACGATCATTGGCGGATTTGCGGAGACGCTCGTGCACGACGATCCGCCGATCGAGCGCCGGCAGCAGTTCGCCGAGCGCATTTTGGGGAACACGCGACGCATGCAGCGGATCGTGGACGACCTGCTCGATCTCTCACGCATCGAATCGGGGAGCTGGACGCCGGCCCCGGTGAAAGTCGATCTTGCCGCGGTTGCCGCCGATGTGATCACCGCCGCGCGCGACGCGGCCGGGGCCAAGGGAGTGCGGCTCGAGGCCGGGATTCATCCGCGTGCGCGTGAACTCTGGGCAGATCCCACGGCAATCCGGCAGGTGCTCGGCAATCTCGTCGACAACGCCGTGCGACACACGACCACCGGACATGTCGCGATCTATTCCGTGGTGCGCGACGATGGCGGCGTGACGGTTGGGGTGCGCGATACGGGGAGCGGAATCGCACCGGAGCATCTGCCGCGCATATTCGAGCGATTCTACCGCGTGGATCCAGGGCGTTCGCGCGACGAGGGCGGCACGGGGCTCGGCTTGTCGATTGTGAAGCATCTCGTGGAAGCGCACGGCGGCACCGTTCGCGCAGAGAGCGCGGTTGGAGTCGGCACGACGATTGCGGTGCACTTCCCCGCGGAGACGCCTCCGGATTTGCGGTCGATCTAAAGTCTTTGCGGCAGCTGTTTCGCGTTGGGAGCTTTTTGCTTAGCGTTGACGGAGAGATATGAGTTCACCCACGCCGCTCCGTCTGGCTTCGTCATCCACTGACGGTCCTTATCGCGCCGTTCGCGAAGAGGGCGATCAGCGCATCGCCGCTATCGACATCGGATCGAACTCGATCCGCCAGATCGTCGCCGACGTCAGCACCAACGGGCAGATTCGCGTCGTCGATGAAATGAAAGCGGCGCCGCGACTCGGCACCGGGCTCGTCGAAACGAACACGCTTTCCGACGAGCCGATGCGCCTCGCGATAGAATCGCTGATTCGTATGGCGACGCTCGCGCGGCAGCTCGGCGCAAAACGAATCGAAGCGGTCGCGACGAGCGCCGTGCGCGATGCGAGCAATGGCACAGCGTTCATCACCCGTGTGCGGCAGGAGACGGGACTGCGCGTGCGCGTGCTGGTGGGCGAAGAAGAGGCCCGGCTCGCGTTCCGCAGCGCGCTCGCGCATTTCGAACTCGGCCACGGCCGCGCCGTGGTGATGGACATCGGCGGCGGGTCGCTTGAGCTCGCACTTTCGGCCGAGGGATTGGTCGAGCGGCTGATCTCCCTCCCGTTTGGCGCGCTGCGGCTCACCGAGCAGTTTCTCGGCGCGACACCGCGCGCGAAAGACGTGAAGAAACTTCGCAAACATATTCGCGAGGGGATCCAGCGCTCGCTCCCGCTGCGCGATTGGCGCGGCGCCGATGTCATTGGCTCCGGCGGTACGTTCACGAACCTCGCGGGCATCTATCTCGCGCGTCAGGGGATGCGCGCGGCGAGATCGGTGCATGGTACGCGGATTCCGCGCGTTGAAGTCGAGCATGTGCTGGAGATGCTGCAGGAGATGTCAGTAGCCGAGCGCCTCACGGTGCCGGGACTCAATGCCGGGCGCGCGGATATTATCGTGGCGGGGCTCGCCGTTGCCGCGGAGGTTCTTGCGCGTGTCGAGCCGCGCGATCTTGCGGCATCGGCATATGGAATCCGCGAAGGACTGCTCCTCGAAGTCGCGCGCGTGATGCCGACGATCGCGGATCCCGGCGAGGCCCGCTCGAGATCAGTGCGCGAGTTTGCCGAACGCTGCCACTATGAAGAGCCGCACTCGCGTCAGGTGCAGCGTCTCGCGCTTCAGCTGTTCGATTCGATTGGCGAGCGTTTGGGATGCGCACCAGAGGACCGGCGCATTCTCTCGGACGCGGCGCTGCTGCACGATGTGGGTTATCACATCAACTACGAAGGGCACAACAAGCATTCGTACCATCTGATCCTGCACGCCGATCTGCTCGGCATGTCACCAACCGAGCAGGTGATTGTCGCGCATGTGGGGCGTTATCATCGCGGCGCGGAGCCGAACAAGAAAAAGCATCTGGCGTATGCGCAACTCGAAAAGCGAACGCGCGCGCGGATCAAACGGCTGTCCGCGATTTTGCGCGTCGCCGACGGATTCGACCGCGGTCATGTGAGCGCGATCGACAAGGTGAAAGTGCGGTGGATGGAGAGGGCCCTGCGGATTACGCCGGTGCCGGTGCCGAAGGCGAAGTCATTGAGGCTTGAGCTGTGGGGAGCGTCGCGGAAATCGGCGCTGCTCGAGCGGCTGATCGGGGTTCCGGTGGAGATTGTCGGGCTCGATGGGAAGGTGGTGCAGCCATCGGAAGAGGAGCACCCGGAGATGGTTGACTAGATAGTAGATACGAGATTGGAGGGGCGAGGACAGTCACCAGATGGGAGAGCAGACTCGAGGGGCGAGTACGAGGGGTGAGCGGATAGATTTAGGGGTCTAGGGGTGAGCACGAGATGGGAGTGGCGAGGACTACTCGCGGCTTCGACGCGTTCGTTATTGGGTTGGTTTTACAGCTGACCAAATGACGGAGTTATGAGAAGAGGGCGCGTCCCTCGCCCCTGAGAACTCGTGCTCACCTCTCCCCCCCAAATTCTGTCCCGCTCACCCCTGGCCCTCGCCCCTCGAGTCTGATCTCCCATCTCGTGTCTCCTCTCACCCCTCCCACCTCACAACTCAACCTCTATCCGAACGCCTCCGCCGGTGCGTGCCCCACACTCGCCGCCTTCGGCGCCGAGTCGCGGTTCTGTCCCCACGACTCCCGCAGCAAAATCTTGTGCGACGCGAATTCTTTCGTGTCATTCCGAATGCGCTGCGCATAGCTCCCCTCGGGCGAGAGCTCCCACGCCTGACGGTTGTCTGCGAGACAGGTCTCCAGCAGCGCCATGAGCCGCGTGTGCAGCTGCGGATCTTCCACCGGCACCGCGCACTCCACGCGACGGTCGAAGTTGCGCGGCATCCAGTCGGCGGAGCCAATGTAGTACTCGGGCTTTGAATCGTTCGCGAAATACCAGATGCGCGAATGCTCGAGGAAGCGGCCGATGATACTGATCACCCGGATGCGATCCGAGAGCCCCTCAACTTGCGGCCGCAGGCAGCAGATCCCGCGGACGATGAGGTCGATTTCGACGCCCGCCTGCGACGCGACGTAGAGCGCCTCGATCATCTCGGCATCCACGAGCGCGTTCATCTTCACGATGATCCGTGCCGGCCGTCCCGCCGTCGCATGCTCGGCTTCACGCTCGACGAGCTGCAGGAAGCGCTGCCGCATGCCGTGCGGCGCGACGATCAGCTTGCGGTACACGCGCTGACGTGAGAACCCGGTCAGCATGTTGAAGAGATCGCTGACGTCTGCGCCGATCGCCTGATTGCAGGTGAACAAACCGACGTCCGTATAGACGCGCGCCGTTCTCGCGTTGTAGTTGCCGGTGCTGAGATGCACATAGCGCCGGATGCCGTCCGGCTCGCGCCGAACGACGAGCGCGACTTTCGCGTGCGTCTTCAGTCCTTGAATTCCGTAGGCCACGTGCACGCCGAACGATTCCAGCGTGCGCGCGAAGTTGATGTTGTTCGTCTCTTCAAACCGCGCCTGGAGCTCTACGAGCACCGCCACCTGAATGCCGCGCTGCGCGGCTTCGGTGAGAGCGCGCACGACGGCGCCGCCCCCCGTGCGGTACAGCGTCATCTTGATGGCGAGCGTCTGTTCATCGCGCGCGGCCGCCTCGATGAACTGCTCAACTGACGAACTGAACGAGTCGAACGGATGGTGGACCAGCACATCACGCTCGCGAATCGCGTCGAAAATCGAGCGCTCTCCGTCGCGCAACTCGGCCGGGATCGCGGGTACGAGCGGCGGATCTTTCAAGTCCGGCAAATCGAGCGATGTGAGCGCCATGAGATCGCCGAGATCGAGCAGCGGACTCGGCGTATGCACTTCGCGATCGGTCAGCGGCGTGATCTCAGGATCTTCGGTGTCGCGAAGTTCGTCGAGCAGCAGCGCACGCAGCCCTGGCGGCATGTCGGCCTGCATTTCAAGACGCACGACTTCGCCAAAGCGGCGCTGGAAGACCTGCTCTTCGATCATCGCGAGCAGATCTTCCGGCTCTTCGCTGTTCGCTATTTCCAAATCTGAATAGCGCGTGATGCGAAATGTGTGCGAGCCAAGGATCTGCATTCCCGGAAAGAGCGTGCCGAGATGCGCACCGATCACCTGTTCGAGCGGCACGAAGTGATTCGGCCGTCCTTCGACGGGCACCCAGCGCGCGAGCGACTTCGGAACTTTCACGCGCGCAAAATGCTCGTGCGCGTGCTCGGGCTCACGCAGCTGCACCGCGAGCGAGAGCGAAAGATTCGAGATGTATGGGAACGGGTGCCCCGGATCGACGGCGAGCGGCGTGAGCACCGGAAACACGTGCGTCTCAAAAAACGCGTCCATCGATTCGCGCTCGGCCGCGGTCAGTTCCGCCATCGTCAGCAGCCGAACGCCGTTTGCCGCGAGTGCGGGGAGCAGCAGATCGTGCAGGCAGTGCCGCGCCTGCTCGAGCAGATCGGTGACCCGCCGTTCGATGGCGTCCAACTGTTCGCGCGCCGTAAGCCCATCTGGCGGCGTTTGCTGTACGCGCGCCGCGACCTGCCTGCGCAGCCCGGCCACGCGCACCATATAGAACTCGTCCAGATTCGTGCTGAAGATCGCGAGAAACTTCAGCCGCTCGAGGAGTGGATTACGCTCATCGAACGCCTCCGCAAGCACGCGCGCGTCGAACTCGAGCCACGAGAGTTCGCGGTTCAGGAAGAGCGCGGAAGATGCCGGCGATTGCGAGGGAGTCATGGGTGAGGAGTGACGATCAGACGTGCAACTGGGGCACATGTGGAGCGGCCGCCGCCGCCCGGTCCTCGAGATGGTGCTTGATCGTAATACCCTCAGCGAGGTAAACGGCGTCCTCGGCCACATTGGTGGCCAAATCGGCCACCCGCTCAAGGTTGCGGCTCACCAGCAGGAGCTCGAGCGCCGCGGAGATCGTCGACGGATCCTCCATCATATGAGTGAGGAGAATGCGAAAGACCGACTCGTGAAGCTCGTCTACTTCGTCGTCGCGCTTGCACACCTCGCGGCCGAGCACGCCGTCGAGCCTGACCACGGCGTCGAGCGCGTCGCTCAGCATTTTTCGCGACCGGTGCGCCATCTCGGCAATCTCCGGCGGCGGCGTCACGCCCGCGCGCAGATCGATCATGCGCAGCGCGCTCTGCGCGATGTTCACCGCGTGATCGCCGACGCGTTCGAGATCGCCTGAAATGCGAATCGAGCTGACGATGAAGCGCAGGTCACGCGCCATCGGCTGCTGCAGCGCGAGCAGCGATATGGCGAGTTGCTCGATTTCGACTTCGAGCAGATCAACCTCGTTGTCCGCCGGCAGGACAGACTCGGCCTTCAGCGCATCACGGCGCAGGAACGCCTGCACAGCGGTCGCAAGCAATTCCTCGGCGAGCTGCGACATGTCGAGCAGCCGCTGCTTGAGAAGGTCGAGCTTCTCATGAAAAGTTTTATGGCCCGTGGGCGTGTCTGTTGCAGTCATTCTCAACTCCATGGCGCGTGGCCTGCGGTTTCGTGTGCGGTGCGCATCAGCCGAACCGGCCGGTGACATAATCTTCCGTTTCCTTGCGGCTCGGCGCCTGGAAAATCTGCTCGGTCTTGTCGAATTCCACGAGTTTTCCCATGAGGAAAAAGCCCGTGTAATCCGACACGCGCGCCGCCTGCTGCATGTTGTGCGTCACGATCACGATCGTGCAGCTGTCGGCGAGCGTCAACAGAAGCTCCTCGATCTTCGACGTCGAGATCGGATCGAGCGCAGAGCACGGTTCGTCGAGCAGCAAGACTTCTGGATCGACGGCGAGCGCTCTCGCAATGCACAAGCGCTGTTGCTGTCCACCGGAGAGTCCGTACGCCGACTCGTGCAGTTTGTGCTTGACCTCGTCCCACAGGGCGGAGCGCACCAGGCTCCGCTCCACACGCTCGGCAACTTCGGCGCGTGACAATCCGCCGTTCACGCGCAGCCCGTACGCGACGTTGTCGAATATCGACTTGGGAAACGGGTTCGAACGCTGAAAGACCATTCCCACACGGCGCCGCACTGATGTCACGTCGAGGCCGAACACATCTTCGCCGTCGAGCTGCACGTCGCCCTCGACGCGGGTGCCTTTGACCGTATCGCACATCCGGTTCAGCGTGCGCAGAAAGGTCGACTTACCGCAGCCCGACGGTCCGATGAACGCGGTCACATGATTCGTCGGAATCCGGATCGAGATGTTGTACAGCGCCTGCGCTTTGCCGTAGAAGAAATTGAGATCGGTCGCGCGCATCTTCTCGCCGACTCCCGCGGCGAACAGCGCGGCGGGCGCCGGTGCGACATTCGGCGCGGGCGTCGCGTCCGCGATCTGCGTTGCGCGCGCAGCGGGATCGTTCATCGGCGGCGAGGCGCGGGGCACGCGGGTCTCCGGCGTGCGTTCATGCGCTTCCATGGGAATCGACATCGGTCAGCGGCCTCCACTATATCGCGAACGCGACAAGATCATTCGCGCTGAGACATTGATTGTCAGAATGAGCATGAGCAGCACGAATCCTGCGGCCCACGCCTGGCGGTGCCAGTCGTCGTACGGCGAAAGGGCGTACGTGTAAATCATCACCGGGAGCGTCGACGTCGGCTGATTGATCCCGGGACTCCAAAAACGATTGTTGAGGCTCGTAAACAGGAGCGGCGCCGTCTCGCCGGCGACACGGGCGAGGTTGAGCATGATGCCGGTGATGATTCCATCCTTCGCGGCGGGAATCACAACGGTCGCGAGCGCGCGCCACTTTGGTGTGCCAAGTGCGAGCGCGCCTTCGCGCAGGCCGTTCGGCACCGCTCTCAGGAACTCTTCCGTGCTGCGAACGGAGATTGGAATCATCATCAGGCCGAGCGCCATACCGCCGGCGAACGCCGAGAAGTGTTTCGCTTTCAGGACGACGAGCGTGAACGCGAAGATGCCGATCACGATCGACGGCACGCCATTCAGCAGGTCCGTCAGATAGCGCACCGCGAAGGCGAACGACTTGTTTCCATATTCCGCGAGGTAGACGCCGCCGAGGAATCCGATCGGCACACCGATCGCGGTCGCCATGCCAAGAATCTTCGCGCTGCCAACAATCGCGTTCGCCATGCCGCCGCCGGTTTCGCCGGTCGGCTTGGGAAGCTGGGTAAAGAACGCGAAATCGAGATTTCGCGCGCCGTTGATAAACAGATACCCGAGGATGAACAGCAGCGCGCCCGCGATGATGATCGTGAAGAGGCCCGTGAGGCCGAGCATCACGTTGTTCACCATGTGGCGCGAACGGAGGCGGGTCGCTTCCGTCATGTGCTGCTCACCGAGAACTTCGCGGTGCTGCTCACGAGAAGCCGCGCGAGGCCATTGATGATGATCGTCAGCGCAAACAGCACGAGTCCGAGTTCGATCAACGAGTGCACGTACAAGTCGTACGTTGCCTCCGTGAACTCATTTGCGATTACGGCTGCGATCGAATACCCCGGCGCAAAGAGCGACGCTTTGATCTGCGGCGTGTTGCCAATGACCATCGTGACGGCCATCGTCTCGCCGAGCGAGCGGGCGAGCGCGAGGAAGACCGAGCCGTAGATGCCGCGCTGCGCGAACGGCACCACGACCTTCCACGTTGATTCCCATTTGGTTGCGCCGAGCGCGAGCGCACCCTCGCGCTGATCGTTCGGCACCGCGAGGAGTACTTGTCTCGAAACAGAAACGATGAACGGCAGAATCATCACCGCGAGCACGATCCCCGCAACCAGCATGCTCGGGCCGTAAAACGGACCACTGAACAGCGGCGTCCACCCGAGCGTTCCCTTGAGGACCGGATGGAGATACTGCTTGATCAGCGGCATGAGCACGAAGACGCCGAGCAGTCCGTAGATCACGCTGGGCACCGCGGCGAGCAGCTCGATGCAAAAGGTCAGTGCATTCGAGAGCTTCGGCGGCGCGAGCTCGGAGAGGAAGATTGCCGCGCCGACACCAAGCGGCACCGCGATCAGCAGCGCGACGAACGACGTCACGACCGTGCCGAACACAAAAGCGAGCGCGCCGAATTGCCCCGCATTTGGATCCCACACCTGCGTCGTGAGGAAATGCCAGCCGAACTTTTCGCGCGCCAGGTGCGAGTTGATCCAGAGCTCATAGACGAGGAGCACCGTCACGAGCAAAATCAGCGCGGCGGAGATGGTCACGAGCGCGCGCGCGATTTCGTCGCCGCTGAAGAACCTCAGCGCGAAAGCGCGCGCCCCCGGATTTCTCTTGGTGCCGGGAACGCGCGCCTCGCCTTGCACTTTCAATGTTTCCGAACTGTGCATTCGGTGCTTGCTGCTCCTATTGAATCTTCGAGATCGCCTTCAGTTCTTTCGCGACCACTTCTTTCGGCAGCTTGGCGTAGGACAGCGCCTCGGTCATGTTCTGGCCGTCGCCGAGCGCCCACTTGAGGAAATCGACGATCGCCTTCTTCTTGCCTGCGTCGGCGATCTTGCTCGGCACGAGCAGCCAGGTGAAGCTCGAAATCGGATATGCCGTCTTGCCGGCCGCGTTCGTGATCGAGACGCGGAAGTCTTCGGGCATTTTCGCCGCAGCTGCCGCCGCCGCCGCGCTGACGCCGGCGAGCGTGGCCGACACGAACTCACCCGAAGCGTTCTGCACCGAGCCGTAGGAGATGTTCGTCTGCACCGCGTAGATCAGCTCGACGTAGCCGATCGAACCTTCTGTCTGCTTGACCAATCCGGCGACTCCGGCGTTCTGCGCGCCGCCCAGCCCAACCGGCCAGTTCGGTGAGGTGTTCGCGCCGACTTTTCCCTTCCACGTGTCGCTGACTTTCGAGAGGTAGTCCGTCCAGATGTACGTCGTGCCGCTGCCGTCGGAGCGGTGCACGACGACGATGTCAGACGCCGGAAGCTTCACGCCCTTGTTCGGGCCCGCGATGGCCGGATCGTTCCACTTGGTGATCGTGCCGAGATAAATGCCTGCGAGGGCGGCCGGCGTGAACTTCAGCGCGGTCGCAACGCCCGGCACGTTGTAAATCGGAACCACCGCGCCCATCACCGTCGGGAAGTGCAGCACATCATTGCCGCGCTTGGTTTTGAAATCACCGAGCTGCGTGTCGTTCATCGGTCCGTCTGTCGCGCCAAAGTCCACCGTGCCCTCGGTCACCTGGCGAATGCCGCCGCCCGAACCGATCGCCTGGTAGTTGATCTGCACTTCAGGATGCGCGGTGTGGTACGTGTCGAACCACTTCGTATACATCGGGCCCGGGAACGTCGCGCCGGCACCGGTCACTTGCGTTTGCGCCAACAACATGGCGGGCGCCAGCATCACCGCGGCGGCCATCAATCTGAGGGAGATCACTGTTTTCATTCGCATTTTTAGGGTGCTCCGAAAGCTGAAGTAGGGGGTGCGGGAGCGGAGTGATAACTGTGTAACGGCTATGTCACGACGAGACTTACGGAAACGACACAGCGCGCCGACGGATCGCCCAAAGAGGCTCCGTCGGCGCGCTGTGATAACGACTTACGGCAGGACGTAGCGGAACGAGGTGAACAGCATGTTGTCGATCGCCTGCGGCTGGTTGCCGGCGGCATCCGACCACGTGTTGCGGCTCGTGTACGAGTAGTGCATGCCCCACTGAACCGTGCCGGCTGCGCCCTTATAGAAGCGGTACCAGAATCCGAGGTTCGCCTGCCAGAGCGCGCGCGTGTCGGCGTTGCAAGTGCCCGCAGCAGGAGCGAAGTCGCTCGTCGGCGCGGCTTCAGTCTGGCACCCTGCGTTGCTGTTCAGCGCTGAACCGTAGCCGACGCCCTTGCCGGCGGCGTTCACGAAATCCGAACGGCCTGCGAACTCGGCGCCGATGTAGCCGTACAGATCGAAGTTTTTCGTCGGGTGCGTTTCGAGCGAGAGCAGCGCCATGCCGGCGGTGATCGGCGTCAGCGTGCCCGTGTTCGTCACGGTCGCGTCGGGAAGCTGCGAGCTGCCGTAGCGGCCGATGCCCTGTCCCCAAAGTCCGGAGAGTCCGAAGTCCATCACGTCGCGACCGTCAGCCATGAGCGGGATGTAAACGCCGAAGCCGAGGCCGAATCCGTAGTTGGTCGCGTTGCGGGTTCCGCCGGAGACGTTTGTCGGATCGAACACGCGATCGCGGAACGAGCTCGCCAAGCCTTTGAGCTCCCAGTGGCCCATGTCCTTCGGGTCGAAGGCAAGCTTTACGATCAGGTCCGGCGAGTAATCCGTCGAGTAGTTGTTGGTCGCGTTGAGCGTGCTGCCGCCAGCCTGTCCGATGATGAAGTCCGTCGGAAGATTGCGGCCGCTGAACGTCGACTGCGACTCTTCGATCGCGATGCCGAACGTGGCGACGTCGCTCATCTTGTTCGTCAAACGGAATCCCGCCTGGCGCGCCCAGTTGAAGCCGACGGAGTACTGCGCGTCGATCGTCAGCGGGATCGCTTCAGAGCGATACGCCATGCCCGTCTTGTTCGTCGTGAGCAGCGACCAGCTCTGCCCGGCGCCGAAGGTCCAGCCGTTGCCGGCCGCGACCGATCCCCAGAACTGCCGGACGCGAAGCACGTAGCTGTTGCTCTCGTTCGCGTTCGACGATGTGCCGACGCCGAGGAAGTCAGACTCAAAGAACCCGCTGAACTTTGTGTCGCCGCTCGAGCCCGTTGCGAGCATGCCGAAGCGCGACTGGCGGCCCGTGAGGTGCGTCTCGGTCATGTTGCCGGCGGACGTTCCCGAGAACGGGATCGCAGTGAACGACGAGCCGATATCAGCCGTGATGTTGCGCTGACGCCATACGCCCTCGGCGGCAACAAAGCCGACCGGGGTGAGCGTCACGCCCTTGTAGTGAATCGAGGCCGTGCTGTCCTGCGCCTGTGCGCCCTTGAGCGCGGCGAGCGACAGAGCCATCGCGGCCGCGAGAGCGACCATGCGTGGACGAACGAAAGTCATCGTGAGATCCTGGTAGAGGGGGTGTGACCAGAGTATCGGCCCGATTGTAACAGCCATAAACTCCCTCCCCCATGTCACGGACCTACGCCCGACGGGTAACGGCCATGTAACGAGCGTGACGGGTGCCACACGCCGCCCGTCTTTCCCCTCTGCTACTCGGCGATGAGGCGCGCGAGAATCAGGTAGACAACCGCCGCAATGGTTGCCGCAGCCGGCAGCGTCAGGACCCAGGCCCACACAATGCGCCGCGCGACACCCCAGCGGACCGCCGAGAGGCGGTTGGTCGCGCCAACGCCGACGATCGAACCCGTGATCGTGTGCGTCGTGCTCACCGGAATTCCAAAGCTCGATGCGGTGAGAATCGCGATTGCCGCGCCCGCCTCAGCGCAGAAGCCGCTGACCGGACGGAGCTTGGTGATGCGTGATCCCATCGTGTGCACGATGCGCCAGCCGCCGAACAGTGTACCGAGCGAAATGCAGCTGAACGCGCCGAGCTTTACCCATGCCGGGATGTTCTTCACATCTTCGATGTAGAACATCGACATCACGCCGGTTTGGCCCGCGAACTTTGCTTTTGACGCGGCGAGAAGAACCACGATGATGCCAATGGTCTTCTGCGCGTCATTGGTGCCGTGCGCGATGCTCATCAGAGCGGAACTTGCGAGCTGTCCGGGACGGAATATCTGATCAACACGCCGCGGCGACACTTTCTGGAACAGGTTGAACACCAGCACCATGAGCAGAAAACCGATCGCCATGCCGATCATCGGCGAGAGCACGATGAACGAGAGCGTCTGCTTGAACTTCGTTCCCCAGATCAGCACGCTGAACCCGGCTTTCGCGACGGCCGCGCCGGAGAAGCCGCCGATGATCGCGTGCGACGAACTCGACGGGATGCCGAAGAACCAGGTGATGAGGTTCCAGAAGATCGCGCCGAGGAGCCCCGCGCAGATCACGTTCGGCGTGACGATGGCCTGATCGACGAACCCGCTGCTGACTGCCTTGGCAACGGCGGTGCTGCCGAGAAAAACCGCCGCGAAGTTGAACGTCGCCGCCCACACAACGGCCGCAAACGGACTCAGCACTCGCGTCCCGACGATCGTCGCGATGGCGTTCGCGGAATCGTGGAACCCATTGATGAAGTCGAACGCGAAGGCGATCAGGACGATCGCGAGTACGTAAGTCACAGCGCGGCGCGCCCGCTCAGCTGTTCTTCAGGGAAACGCTCTCGAGGACGTTGAGCACGTCCTCACACTCGTCGATCGCGTCTTCGATGTTGTCGTAAAGCTCTTTCCATTTGATCACATCGAGCGCGTTCGGCGTGCCTTCAAACAGGGCGCCGACCGCTTTTGAATAGAGCGCGTCGCCGGTTTCCTCGAGGAGCTTCATCTCGCGGCCGATGCGCGCGACTTCGTGCGGGTTCTTGAGCGAACCCGTCGCCTTCGCGATCGACTCGGTCGCCTCGACGAGAACGTGCGTGAGTTCCTTGGCATGCTCGCGACGGTCGCTGAGATGAAACATCTGCGCCCGGCGCGCAGTGCCGTCGATGAGGTCGACGACGTTGTCGAGCCGCGTCGCGAGCCGATGGATGTCCTCGCGATCGAGCGGCGTGACAAAGCTCTTATCGATCCGGTTCATCACTTCGTGCGTGATCACGTCGCCCTCATGCTCGAGCGTCTTGATCTGCGCGGCAAACACGTCGAGGCGATTCGGCTCGTTGAACAGCTCGTCGAGCACTTTCGCGGACCGGACCATGATCGACGCGAGCGCGTCGAACATTTCGAAAAAGCCTTCGTCTTTTGGAATGAGCCGCACGGCCGCGTTGCCTCTGTGTTTACGAAGGCGCAGAACGCGCCGTCAGTGGGGGAGCCGAAAGTTACGGCCCTGTACGCGACCGCCGCAAACGCGCTAGCCGCTCCCGAAGGCAACTCTGCGCCGGGCAAGGAGATCGGGCCGCTCAAAGAAGCGAACCAGAAGAATCCCTGCCATGAATCCGCCCACATGGGCCCAGACCGCCACGCCTCCGGTCGGCTCCCCGCCAGACGCATGCAACTCGGGCAGTCCGCTGAGCACCTGAATGGCAAACCAGTACAACAGCACCACCCACGCCGGTATGCGAAAGATCTTGAAGAAGATGATGAAGAAGAAAAACATGTGCACGCGCACGCGCGGGAAGAGCAGCAGGTACGCGCCCATCACGCCCGAGATTGCGCCCGACGCGCCGACGGTCGGCACCGGCGATGACGGGTTCACTGCAATCTGCGCCGCCGCCGCCGCGAGGCCGCAGATCAAATAGAATCCGAGAAAGCGCATCGGACCCATCACATCTTCGATCGCGCGCCCAAAGACCCAGAGAAAAAGCGCGTTGCCGAGGATGTGCATCCATCCGCCGTGCAGAAACATCGAGAGGACGGGCGTGAGATAGTTGATGCGATCGTTATCGACGGCGCACTCGAGGCCGGGGCCGAGCGGAACGGCGGTGCCGAGGCGGGCGAGATGCGTAATCTCGCCGGGCACCATCCCGAAGTTGCACACGGTGGTCGCAAGCATGACCGGATTCGTCGGGAATCCGCCGCCCTGCACGACGATCCAAACGGTGAACATCGCGACGAGGATGAGAATGGTCATCCACGGCGGGCGGATGCTGCGGTTCTCGACGCTGAGGGGAATCATTTCGCCTTTACGTTAACGTCGCCGGCGTCGAGCAACAGTTCGAATGCCTTCGCGGCGGGACTCGCGCGGCGCTGTTTGAGCGAGAGCCGGTAGAACGGGCGCGTGATTTTCAGGCCGGGGATATCGAGCACGACCAGACTGCCCAGCGCGAGCTGCTCGACGACCGTATACCCCGATACAATCGCAATCCCCCGCCCCGCGGCGGCGATCTGTTTGATCGCTTCGGGGCCATCGATTTCCATCGTGCGCCCCGGCTTCACGCCCGCCGCGGCGAGCCCCTCGACGACGATCGCACGCGTGCCCGATTCGCGTTCGCGCAGCAGCAACAGTTCGATCGCGAGGGCGGACGGCGGGATTTTGCGCCGAGTTGCAAGGGGATGCTTGGGGGATGCAACGGCGACGAGTTGGTCCGTGCGCCAGCGGCGCGATTGGATTTTTTCGTCCGACACCGGTGCTTCCGTGAGCGCGATGTCGATGTGATAGTCGAGGAGCATCTGCGCGACCGCGCGCGTGTGCGCGCTATCGAGCCGAACGTCCACGGCCGGATGATCCTCGAGAAAGCGGCCGATGAATGTCGGAAGCACATACGTCGCGATCGTCGTGCTCGCGCCGATGTGCAGCCGTCCGTGGCCGAGTCCGCCGAGCGCGGCGACGGCTTCTTCGGCGGTGCGCATCGCGCCGATCACTTCGCGCGCGTTCAATAGGAACGATTCACCGGCGCGCGTCAGCTGAATTCCCTTTGGCGCGCGTTCGAGCAGCGCGAAGCCACAACTCCGCTCGAGATCGCGCACCGCGCGCGACACGGCCGGTTGGCTTACGCCCATCGCGCGCGCCGCGGCGGTGAAGCCGCCGTGTTCGGCGACGGCGATGAATGCGCGGAGCAACGCCGGATTCATGTTCATGAATCGCTATACCATTTATGTTATGAGTGCTATAACTATCATACGCTTGCATTATGAGCGCAAGACCCTCAGCTTCTTCTCATGTGGATCGTCAGACTCGCTCTTCGTCAGCCGTACACCGTCGCGGTGCTCGCCGCCGTGATGATTCTCATGGGCGCGCTCTCCATGCAGTCGATGCAGGTCGACATCTTCCCTGCCATCGACATTCCGGTCGTCGTCATGGCATGGACGTTCCCCGGGCTCTCCGCGCAGGACATGGAGACGCGCGTGGTGACGCTGAGCGAGCGCAACCTCTCATCGACCGTCGACGGCATCGAGCGAATTGAATCGTCGTCGATTCCGGGCATGGGGCTGATTCGCATCTACCTCCAGCCGGGAACCGAGATCGGCAATGCAATAGCCCAGATCGGGTCCTCCGCCTCGACTTCGCTGCGCAACATGCCGCGCGGCATCCAGCCGCCCTACATCATTCAGTCGAACGCGTCGAGCGTGCCGGTCGCGCAGCTGACGCTGTCGAGTTCGTCGATGACCGAAGAGGCCATTGCCGACTACGCGCAAAACTTTCTCCGCCTGCGCCTCTTCACCGTCCCCGGGCTCTCGACGCCATCACCGTACGGCGGCAAGACGCGTGAAATCACGGTCGATGTGAACCCTGCGCTCATGGCGGCGAAGGGACTTTCCGCTGAAGAAGTCGTTCGAACTGTCCTCGCGTCGAACGTGTTCATTCCCGCCGGCACCGCACGGCTTGGAAATCGCGAATACAACATCGCGCTCAACTCGAGTCCGTCCGCGGTATCCGAGTTCGCCGCGATTCCGATCAAAGTCGTCAATGGCGCGCCGGTGACCATCGGCGATGTCGCGCGCGTGTCCGATGGGTTTGCGGATCAAACGAACATCGTGCGCGTGAACGGACATCGCGCGGCGTATATGTCGATTCTCAAGAAAGCGGATGCATCCACCATTGCGGTCGTCGAGTCCGCGCGCTCGCTGCTCCCGCTGATTCGCTCGACCGCCCCGGACGGCCTCGAACTGAACGTCGATTTCGATCAATCAGTTTTCGTACGCGCCGCCGTGAAGAGCGTGGTGACCGAGGGACTCACGGCCGCACTTCTCGTGTCGCTGATGATCCTCGTCTTCCTCGGCAGCTGGCGGAGCGTCGTCGTCGCATGCGCGTCGATTCCGCTTGCGATCGCGTGCGCGATCATCGGCCTGAAGATGACCGGGAATTCGTTCAACATCATGACGCTCGGCGGGCTGAGCCTTTCGATTGGACTGCTCGTCGATGTCGCGACAATCACCGTCGAGAACATCCATCGCAATCGCTCGCTGGGAAAGCCGCTCACAGTCAGCATTCTCGACGGCGCCGCGCAGATCTCGCTGCCGGTGATCATGGCGACCCTGGCCATCTGCATTGTCTTCTTTCCTATAGTCTTGCTCACCGGCCCGGCGCGTTTTCTCTTCGTCCCCATGGCCATCGCGGTGGTCATCGCGATGCTCGCCGCGTACGTGCTTTCGCGCACACTCGTGAAAACGCTGTCGCGGATGCTGCTCGCCGGCGAGGCGGCGCACGGACATGGCCACGACGTCGAGACGCATCATCCGCCGCATGCGAGCGCAGTCGCGCGATTCTCATTCGCGTTCAACCGCGGACGCGATCGCCTATTCACGAAATTTCAGGACGCATACAGCCGCCTGCTTCGCGTGCTCGTAACGCATCCGGGATTCACGCTGATCGTTTCGGCGCTGATCGTGCTCGCGACGCTCGCCGTCGCACCGAGCATCGGGACGGATTTCTTCCCTTCGACTGACGCCGGCCTCATGAAGCTGCACTTCCGCGCGCCGAGCGGTTCGCGGATCGAATACACGGACGCGCTCGTTTCGCAGGTCGAGGATCACATCCGTGCCATTGTGCCGGCGGCCGAGCTCGGCACGATCAATTCAATGATCGGGGTGCCGCAGCCGCTCAATCTCGCGTTCACGCCGACGGACAACACCAGCGCGATGGACGCCGAGATTCTGATTTCACTCAAGGCGGGTCATCGCCCGACCGAAGGCTACGTACGGAAGATCCGCGCGGATCTTGCCGCGGCGTTCCCGGGGTCGTCTTCGTATTTCCAGACGGCGGACATCGTCAGCCAGGTGCTCAACTTTGGATTGTCGGCACCGATCGACGTGCAGGTGCAGTACAAGGATTTGCGCGAGGCGTATCGCGTAGCCTCACTGCTGCGCGACAAGATCAGCACGATCCCCGGCGCTGCCGACGTGCATGTAAAGCAGGCGCTCGACTATCCGACCTTCGCGGTGGACGTGGACCGGCAGCGCGCGTCGGAGTTGGGATTGAGCCAAAGTGACGTGGCGAACTCCGTTCTCGTTTCGCTTTCGTCGAGCGCGCTCGTCTCGCCTTCGTACTATATCGATCCATCAAACGGCGTGAACTATCTCGTCGCCGTGAAAGTGCCGCTTAAGCAGCTCGGCAATGTGCGGAGCGTGATGGCGACGCCGATTTCCGCGCCCGGTGAACTCTCGCCGCGTGAGGCGGCAGGCATTCCGGCGGAAGTCCCGCACGCCCCCGGACAAACGCTCAGCAACATCGCGACGGTCAGCGAGCAGGTCGTGCCGAACGAAATCGACCATTACACGGTGCAGCGCGTCGTCGACATCAACGCGAACGTGGAAGGAAGCGATCTCGGCTCGGTGGTCGGCGGGATCAACAAGGTCATTGCGAACATCGGGAAACTGCCGCCGGGCATGATTCTGGTCGTGCGCGGGCAGGGCGAGGTGATGTCGCAAACGTTCCAGCGGCTCGGGCTCGGCCTCGTCGTCGCGATTCTCCTGGTGTACCTGCTGATGGTCGTGATGTTTCAGTCCTGGCTCGACCCGTTCATCATCATGGTCGCAGTGCCGGGCGCGCTCGTCGGCGTCTTGTGGATGCTCGCGCTCACGGGGACCACCATCAACGTGGTGTCGCTCATGGGCACGATCATGGCCGTCGGCATTGGCGTGTCGAACGCGATCCTGCTCGTGAGTTTTGCAAATGATCTGCGCCTCGAAGAGCAGCTCGGCCCCGTGGACGCGGCCGTCGAGGCCGGGCGCGTGCGCCTGCGCCCCGTGCTCATGACGGCGCTCGCGATGATCCTCGGCATGCTGCCCATGGCGATCGGTGCGGGTGAAGGCGGCGAGCAAAACGCGCCGCTCGGACGGGCGGTGATCGGCGGTCTCATGATCGCGACGTGCGTGACGCTGCTCGTCATTCCGGTCGTGTACGCGAAACTCCGGCGCGCGCTGCCGACGAAGCACCTGCTCGAGCAGCGTTTTGCGGCCGAATCACAGGGACTCACTTTCGACGAAGGGGCAATCTGAAATGGCGACGCCTTCCGGCAGCCCGAACTCGTCTGACGCCAACCGGCCCGCGCCGGTGTCCGGTGGACTGCGCACCGTCGCCGCCGTAGTGGTGATCGCCGCGATCGCCGCCGCCGCGCTGTTGGCTTCGCGCAAATCGCGGGCGGCGTCGAGCGAGACCGCCGTTCGCGTGAACGATGCAGTCGGAGGTCCCGTTGTCCGCGCAATCGCCGCGGTGCCGTCCGCTCCGTCGCACCATCTGGTCCTGCTCGCGGAGGCACGCCCGTTCGCCTCCGTTACGCTCTACGCCAAAGTCAGCGGCTATCTGAAGTGGATCGGCGTCGACAAAGGCGACCACGTGAAAGCCGACCAGGTGATCGCCATTGTCGAATCCCCTGAGACTGATGCGGCCTGGAGCGCGGCAACCGCAGACCACGCACAGAAAGCGCTGACGGCGTCGCGTCTCAAACAATTGCTCGACAAGAAATTCGCGTCGCAGGAAGAGACCGACCTCGCCGCCGCGGATGAAGCCGTGGCGCGCGAAAAACTCGAGTCGCTCACGCAGCAGCGCGAGTTCGAAAAACTGAAAGTGCCGTTCAAGGGAACTGTGACTGCGCGCTTTGCCGACCCTGGTGCGCTCGTGCAAAACGCCGCGTCGTCGCAAACGTCGGCGCTGCCCGTCGTGACCGTGGACGACACCGACAGCCTGAGAGTCTACGCATATCTCGACCAGGCCGACGCGCAGAGCGTACGCACCGGACAGTCGGCGGTGATCACGATGGACGAACGCGCGGGAGTACGGATCCCCGTGAAGGTCGCGCGCACGAGCGGCGAGCTCGACGCGAAGACACGCAAACTGCTGGTAGAGTTCGACGTGGACAATCGCGGCGCGATCATCGTTCCCGGCAGTTTCGTTCATGTCGAGCTCGACGTTCCCGAGGCGGTGCTCCCGGAGCTGCCGTCGGAAGCGCTGATCGTGCGCGGCACCCGTTCGATCGTCGCCGTACTCGCGCCAGACAGCACCGTGCACTTTCACGATGTCACGGTAGCGAGCGACGACGGGCGACGCATCCGCATCCTCACCGGGATATCCTCGGGCGATCGCGCGATTCTAAACGCAGGCGACGCGCTGACAGACGGTGCTCGAGTGCGCCCCGCCGGAACGCCTAAATGATGCGAGCCCTGCTGGTGTGCGCCGCATACACCGGCGTTCTCGGCGCGCAGACGCCGCGGTCGCCGGCTGATTCAGTGCATCTCACGCTTGAGCAAAGCCTCGCTCGCGCGCGCACACTTTCGACTGAAGTCCTCGTCGCATCAGACAGCCTCAGAGTGAGCGGCGCCCGTGTCCTCGCAGCGTACGGCGCGTTTCTGCCCGGCGTCACGGGCGGCGCGTACGCGTTGTCCGCGCAGGGCACGACGTTTCTGTCCGGCTCCGCGCTGCGAGCCTCGCAGGCTGGCTGGTACGCGGCTGAATACCAAGTCTCAACAGCGCTTAATATTTTCAACGGGCTGCGCGACCGCGCAGCGCTGAAGAGTTCGCGCTTTCTCCAGGACGCCGCAGGATTTTCGCTCGAACAAGCGAAGCAGCGCATCACGTTCGACGTGCTGCAGTCGTACTTCCAGGTTGTGCTCGACCATGCGTTGATCGACGTCGCCAACTCGAATCTCGCGCTGTCGCGATCACGCCAGGCGCGCCTCGAAGGCCAGGTACAAGTCGGATTCCGATCCCCACCGGATCTGTTCCGCCAGCGCGCACAAACCGCGTCGGATGAAGCCGGCGTGATCGACATCCATGCCCGGGCGCAAACGGACCTCGTTGGTCTGCTCCGCCGCCTGCGCCTCGAGGCGACGCGCGAATATTCTGTGCTCGACCCGCAGCTCGACACGACATCGCTTGCGGCAGACGCGCTCGATATGTCGAGTCTGATCGCGCACGCGCTGGCGAGCCGGCCGGATTTGCTCGCGGCGCAGTCGCGTGCGTCCGCGGCGGCGGCGGCGATCGCCCAAGCCACCGGCGAATACCTCCCTCAAGTCGTGCTCGGCGCGGACTTCGGCGTCTACGGCCGCAACTACGAATGGGAACGGCTGAACGGAGTCAACGCGCTGAACGAGAGTCAGCGCGCGATAGGCTCGCAGCTCGACAGCCAGGGATTGGGAGTAATCTCGCTCGGTGTCGTCGTGCCGATCTTCGACCGCTTCGCGACGCGATTCGATATTGAGAGAGCGCGCGCGACGTCGCACATCACGACGCTCGCCGCCGAAGACGCGCGCCTGCAAGTGCTCGGTGATGTGCGGCAGGCGACGGACGATTATCGGGCCGCCGTCCAGAAACTTCGCGCAACCGATGCGGGGCTCGCCTCGGCGCAAGAAGCGTTTGACGCGGTTTCCGCGCGATTCGATGTCGGCCTCGGAATCTTTCTTGATGTCGAAGCCGCACAGTCGGCGCTCTCGGAGGCGAAAGCGCAGCACGCCGCGGCCTCGGTGAACCTCGTGCTTCAGAAGCAGGTCCTGCGCTATGTCACTGGCACGCCGCTCGGAACGCCGTAGTCGCCATTAGAGCATCTCCATGACAACTCTCACCTTCGCCGCGCTGGTCGCGATCTGCTCTGTCGGCGCCGGGCTCATCGGCGCACTGACCGGCCTTGGCGGCGGAATCATTCTCGTGCCGCTGCTCACGCTCGGCTTCGGTGTGAATCTGCGCTACGCCGCCGGCGCATCGCTCGTGTCGGTGATTGCGACTTCGTCAGGGGCGGCAGCGAGCTTCGTTCGCGACGGCTACGCGAATATTCGGCTCGGCATGCTGCTCGAAGTCGCAACGACACTGGGCGCAGTGGCCGGCGCGGTGCTCGCCGGATATGCGTCTACTCGATCGATCGAAATAATCTTCGGCATCGTGTTGCTCTACTCAGCGTTTCGCTCGATCAAGGCGGACGCCGACGCGCGCCGAAGCGAGCCGCCGGATCCCATCGCGACACGGCTGCGGCTCGACGGGACTTTTCCGGGCCCAAACGGACCGCAATCGTACACGGTTCATCGCGTTCCGCTTGGATTCAGCATTATGGCGCTCGCCGGTGTGCTCTCCGGATTGCTCGGGGTTGGCTCGGGCGCTGTGAAAGTGCTCGCGATGGACCAAGCGATGCGCCTGCCGCTCAAGGTGTCGACGACGACCAGCAACTTTATGATTGGCGTGACGGCTGCCGCGAGTGCCGGCGTGTATTTGCGCCGCGGCTATATCGACCCGGTGCTCGCCTTTCCGGTTGTACTCGGCGTTCTGGCGGGCGCGATGATCGGCGCGAGACTGCTGCCCAACATTCGCGTCTCTGCGCTGCGAAAGGTGTTCGGGATTGCGATCGCCGCGCTCGCGGTCGAGATGATTGTGAGTGGCGTGAGAGGCGGTTCGTGACCGACCCGGCCCACAGCGACGCTGCACAATCCGAGGCGCGATTCGTCGAGCGGTTGGTCAGCGTCGTATTGCGCGGCGGCGTTCTCGCGGCGGCCGCGGTCACCGCCGTTGGCGGCGCGGTTTATCTCTCGCGACACGCAGCCGAACCCGTGAACTTCCGGGTCTTCAACGGCGAACCTGCCACGCTGAGGACGCTGCCGGGAATCGTGCACGGGGCGGCAGCATTTCGCGGCGAGTGGATCATCGCGCTCGGACTGTTGCTCCTGATCGCTACGCCGGTCGCTCGCGTTGCGGTGCTGCTTATTGCGTTCGCCCGGGAGCGTGACCGGTTGTACGTGGCAGTGAGCGCGCTGGTTCTGGCGGTACTGCTTGTCAGTGCATTCGACGGCAGGGTGTAGCCGCTAGGGCAAACCGCCGTTTTGACAGGCCGAATCGCCTCTAACAACTCATTTTTTCAGCCACTTTGGCCGCGATTTATGGCCCTTTCCTTGCTCTTTAAGCCGGCCATCGGGTGCCCCATCTCGGAGGGCTCCCACTAACTCACGATCAAAACAACTCTTGAGGATCGAATGGCTGACAAGGTGATTGGAATCGACCTGGGCACAACCAACTCCGTCGTTGCAGTGATGGAGGGTGGCGACCCTGTTGTGATCCCGAACGCCGAAGGCGGACGCACCACGCCGTCCGTCGTCGGCTTCAGCAAAGATGGCGAGCGTCTCGTCGGTCAGATCGCGAAACGCCAGGCCGTCACCAACCCGCAGAATACCGTCTTCTCGATCAAGCGCTTCATGGGCCGCAAAATGCCCGAAGTGACCGAGGAGATTAAGCGCGTCCCGTACGCCGTGAAGAGCGGCACGAATGACGTCGCCGCCGTCGAAGTTCAGGGCAAGCGCTACACGCCGCCCGAAATCTCGGCGATGATTCTTCAGAAAATGAAGCAGACCGCAGAAGACTACCTCGGTCATCCGGTGACCAAGGCTGTCGTCACGGTGCCTGCGTATTTCAACGACTCGCAGCGTCAGGCCACGAAGGACGCCGGCAAGATCGCAGGCTTGGACGTGCTCCGCATTATCAACGAGCCGACCGCAGCGGCACTCGCATACGGCCTCGACAAGCAGGGCAAGAAAGACGAAAAAGTCGCCGTGTTCGACTTGGGCGGCGGCACGTACGACATCTCCGTGCTCGAGCTCTACGAAGTTGACGGCGCCAAGCAGTTCGAAGTGAAGTCGACCAACGGCGACACGCACTTGGGCGGCGACGACTTCGACCAGCGCGTCATCGACTGGCTCGTTGCCGAGTTCAAGAAGGATCAGGCGATTGATCTCTCGAAAGATCCGATGGCGCTTCAGCGCTTGAAGGAAGCCGCCGAGAAAGCAAAGATCGAGCTCTCCGGCACGATGACGACGGACATCAATCTTCCGTTCATCACCGCCGATGCATCGGGTCCGAAGCATCTGAACTATCAGCTCACGCGCGCGAAGTTCGAGCAGCTCGTTGACGATCTGGTGCAGCGCACGCTTGAGCCAATGAAAAAGGCGCTGGCCGACGCGAAGATGTCGCCGTCGGAGATCGACGAGATTCTGCTCGTCGGTGGATCGACCCGTATCCCCAAGGTGCAGGAAGTGGTGAAGGCCTTCTTCGGCAAGGAGCCGAACAAGGGCGTGAACCCGGACGAAGTCGTGGCGGTTGGCGCGGCGATTCAGGGCGCAGTGCTCACGGGCGAGCAGAAGGACGTTCTGCTGCTGGATGTCAGCCCGCTGTCGCTCGGCATCGAGACGCTGGGCGGAGTCACCACGGTGCTCATCCCGCGCAACACGACAATCCCGACGAAGAAATCAGAAACGTTCTCCACCGCGGACGACAACCAGACAACGGTTGAGATCCACGTGCTGCAGGGCGAGCGCGATCTTGCCGTCTACAACAAGACCATCGGAAAATTCCAGCTCACCGGAATTCCGCCGGCACCGCGCGGCATGCCTCAGGTCGAAGTCACGTTCGACATCGACGCAAACGGCATCCTGCACGTCGCCGCGAAGGACAAGGCGACCGGCAAGGAACAGAAGATTCGCATTGAAGCATCGAGCGGCCTCTCCGACGGCGAGGTCGACCGCATGGTGAAGGACGCCGAGGCGAACGCGGCTGAGGACAAGCGCAAACGCGAGGAGATCGACACGCGTAATCGTCTTGACACACTCGCATATCAGGTTGAGAAGGAATCAAAGGAGTGGTCGGACAAGGTTCCGGCCGAGCTCAAGACTCGTCTCGATGCAGCCATCGAGCGCGCACGCAAGGCGCACAAGGGCGACGACATGAACGAGATCAAGGGCGCGCTGGATGAACTGAACGCGGCGTTCCAGGCGGCAGGTCAGGCGGTGTACGCGGCGCAGGCTGCGCAGCCGTCGGCAGATGCGCCTGCCGCTGAAGGTTCCACCGAAGCGAAGAAAGAAGAAGTCGCCGACGCGGATTACGAAATCGTAGACGAAGCGAAGAAGTAAGTCGTAGGTTTAACGGCGCCGGCGCGGAAACTTTCCGCGCCGGCGCCGGGTCTAATCAGTGGTAGTATTGTTCAGTGGTTGTCCAACCGATTCAACCGTAGCGAAGGAAAAAACCATGACCATCCATCTATCCAAATCCAAAATCCTTGCAGTGGGCGCCGTTGCGTTCATCGCCGGCATTTTCTTCGCGTCGTCCATGAACTGGACGCGCATTCTGGGAGCGCAGGGCAAAGTCTCCGGGCGTTCGGCGCTCGTGTCGAACGCCGCGCTCGAAGATTCGCAGAACGCATTCGTTTCAGTTGCTGAGCGTGTAACACCCGCAGTGGTCTCGGTGACAGCAGAGCGCGCGGCACATCCCGTGGCGCAGCGCAACAACCGCCTGAGCCAGATTCCGCCGGAGATGCGGCAGTTCTTCCAGGAGCCGCAGGATGCCGGCCCGCAGGAAGCGCAGGGGTCGGGCTTCATCGTGAGCAAAGACGGCTACATCCTCACGAACAATCATGTTGTCGATGGCGCGGACAAAGTCACGATCGAACTGCTCGATCATCGTCAGTTCAAGGCGAAGGTCGTCGGCCATGATCCTCAGACAGATGTCGCGGTTCTGAAAATCGACGCGACCGATCTGCCCACCGTAGTGCTCGGCGACGACAGCAAGACACGCGTCGGCGAGTGGGCGCTCGCAATCGGCAATCCGTTCGGTCTCGACTTCACCGTCACGGCCGGCATCATCAGCGCCAAGGGACGCACGAACGAACTCCGCGGCCTGAACAGAAACGACTACAGAATTCAGGACTTTATCCAGACCGATGCCGCAATCAATCCGGGCAACTCGGGTGGACCGCTGATGAACATCCGCGGCGAAGTCGTCGGCATCAACACGGCGATCGCGAGCGAGACCGGTTCGTACACGGGCTACGGTTTCGCGATTCCGATCACGCTCGCGAAGACGGTGATGGATGACATCATCTCTCACGGTCGCGTGCGCCGCGCAATCCTCGGCGCGCGAATCAATGATGTGAGCGCCGAAGACGCGGGCGTTGCAAAGCTCAAGGACCTCAACGGCATCGTGGTGGTTTCGTTCACCGAAGGCAGTCCCGCGGAGAAGGCCGGCATGGAGCCGGGCGACGTCGTGGTGAAGATCGACGGCAAGCAGGTTGATCGTGTGAGCGAGTTGCAGCGTCTCATTCGCACCCATCAGCCGGGGGACGTCGTCAATCTCGAGGCCGTTCGCTTTGGCGATCACAAAGACTTCAAGGTCAAGCTGATCGAGGCGCCGAGCGACGAGGCTGTCGTGGCGTCTGCCGGCGGTGCAGCGCCAAAGGAAGCCGCGCCGACACCTGTGACCATGCCGGCCAAAAAGCTCGGTATCGTGGTTGAGGCACTGACGCCGGAGATCATCAAGGCAACCGGCGCGTCGGCAACTGTCCATGGCGTCGCGGTCAGTTCAGTTGAGCGCGATGGCCCGGCGATTCTCAAGCTGAGCCGCGGCGACATCATCACGGCGGTGACCTATCCGTTGCCGGCGACACCCGTGCGCAGTGTGGAGGATCTCCAGCGTGCGCTTTCGAAGGCGAAGGATGGCGACTTCATCCAGCTCTCCGTCGATCGCGTGTCAGACAGCGCGGGGCACCACTCGAACGTCGTTGTGAGCATCCGCGTCGGGAACTAACCGGCTCGATATCGCCAGGAAGTTCGAAGGGGCCGCCGAGTGGCGGCCCCTTCGTAATTTGTCGCTCATGCTAGCCGCTCTGGTCGTGCAGGACTAACATAGGTCGTCCTGCCACCGAGGTTCGTCATGCGTCACGCTCGACTGCTCGCCGCACTCGTCTTGCTCAGCGCGCCGGTTTCGCTCCGCGGCCAGGGCGACGTCATTCTCATCCGCGGCGCCACGATTCATCCGGCCTCGGGCGCGCCAATCCCGAACGGCTCGATTCTCATTCGCGACGGAAAGATCGCGGCCGTCGGCACTTCGGTCGCTGCGCCGGCAGGCGCGCTCATCATCGAAGCCGCGGGAAAAGATGTGATCCCCGGAATGATCGACAACCACTCACACATCGGCGCACGAGCCAGCGATCTCAACGACTCACCGATGGTGGTCGGACCGCAGCACCGTTTCATGGACGCGCTCGACCTGAACGACACCGATTTTAAAGACGCGGTGACCGGCGGTGTGACGACGGTGGTCACAGGTCCCGGCAGCGGCGAGAACGTCAGCGGAATGGCGATCGTCATCAAAACATTCGGCGACAACCTCGCACATCGCCTCCTGCTTGAAAAAGGCGGGATGAAGTTTGCGATGGGCGCCAAGTCGCGTGACCGGTACCCGACCACGACGATGGGAGTTGCCGCGAACCTGCGGCAGTATCTGATCAAGACGCAGGAGTACATCGCCGCGCAGAAAAAATTCATCGACGACGGCCAAAAGGGGACGCCACCGGCACGCGATCTCGGCTACGAGGCGATGACCGACGTGCTCACGCATAAGACCTATGTGCGCGCGCACGTCCATGCCGCGACGGATATCATGACGCTGCTCCGCCTCAAGGACGAGTTTGGTTTCGAACTCACGCTGCATCACGCGACCGAGGCGTACAAAGTGGCCGCCGAAGTTGCGAAGCGCGGCGTGTCCGCGGTCGTGCTTCCGCTCGGCCCGCGCATCGGAATCACCGACGACGCGATGGCCGGCCCATACGTTCTGTGGAAGGCGGGCGTGAAGATCGCGCTGCACACCGACGCTCCGGTGATCGACGAGAAATGGCTCCGGCTCTGCGCCGCACTCGTGATGCGTTACGGCATCCCTGAAGAAGAGGCGCTGAAGATGGTGACGCTCAACGCCGCGCAAATCGCGCGTGTGAGCGACCGTGTCGGCAGTCTCGAAGTTGGCAAAGACGCCGACGTAGTCATCTTCAACGGCGCCTGGTACGAGCCGCGCTCGCGTGTGGACGTGGTGGTTGGCGACGGGAAGGTCATTTACGATCGCGCGAAGGAGGGCAACTAACATGACCCGTCGCACCATCGCTCCTATTGCAGCCGTCGTCGCGCTGCTGCTCGCTGCGCTGTCGCTCTCGCCGCGCTCGCTCGTTGCGCAGGAAAAGGTGATCGCCATTCGCGGCGGCACTGTGCTTCCGATCAGCGGTCCGCCGATCGCAAACGGCATCGTCATCATCCGCGGCACGAAGATCGCCGCTGTCGGTGCGGGGATCGCCATTCCGGCGGGCGCCGAGATCGTCGACGCCACGGGGAAGTACGTGATGCCGGGCGTGATCGACGCAGCGTCGCAAATCGGAATCGATGCCAGCGATCAGAACGAGGCGAGCGACCCAATCACTCCCGCGCTGCGCGCGTTCGAGAGCTACAATCCGTTTGGCACGCTGGGTTTGGGAAAACCCGGTCCGCTGCGGAACACCGAACTGCTCGCCGGCGGCGTGACCACTATGTATGTGAGTCCGGCCGACGCGACGATTGTCGGCGGCCAGGGATTCGTCGTGAAGACCGCGGGGAACACGCTCGACGCGCTCGTCGTGCGCGACCCGGCGGCAATGGATATGACGCTCGGCACGCCGCCCAAAACCGCGGCGCGCGCGCGGAACCGCGATCCATACACGCGCATGGCCGAGGTCGCGCTGATCCGGCAGGCGTTGATCAAGGCGCAGGAGTATCAGCGCAACAAACAGGCGAGGCCAGAGCTTCCGCGCGACCTCGGCAACGAGGCGTTCGGTGCGATGCTGCGGCGCGAGATTCCCGCGCGCATCCAGGCGAACAACGCAACGGATATCCGGTCAGCGCTAAGGCTCGGCGAAGAATTCGGCATCGACGTGATCATCGACGGCGGCGCGATGGCGTACGAGTTCAGAGATGAACTCGCGGCGAAACACATTCCGGTTATCCTCGGACAGGTCTCGCATCAGTACATCAGCAACGAGGAGGTCCCGGACAAAACGGACTATCCTCCCGCAGACGAGCGACTTGCTGCACGCCTTACCGCGGCGGGTGTCACGACGGCGATCGCGACGTTCTCGCGCGCGTTTGGCTCGCTCGCGCCGTCGGGGAGCGGCAAATGGCTGCTGATAGACGCGGCGATCTCGGCGGGCTACGGCATGTCGGACGCGGACGTGTTGAAAGCGGTGACGCTGGTGCCGGCCACGATCCTCGGTGTCGCGAAGCGCGTTGGGTCGCTCGAGGCCGGCAAGGACGCCGACGTCATCATCCTCGACGGGCCGCCGCTGAGTGTGAAGACATGGGTGCAGCGGACGTACGTCAATGGTGAACTGGTGCACCGGCGTGCGCCTTGAGAAGCGTGCATTGGTTTTCGATGTGATCAAACCGCTATGACGAGGCACGCAATCGTCGCAACGCTCGACGTGGTTTTGCTGATTGCGTTTCTCGCGCTGGAGACGCCCGGCGCGTCCACCGGATTCAAGTTCCACGAGTGGGTCGGGATCGCATTCGTGGGATTCTTCGTTGTGCACGTGGCACTCTCGTGGAGTTGGATCTCCGGTACGATCGGGCGGCTCCGCCAGGATGCAGTTCCGCGCATCAGGGTGAACTTCGTCCTGAACGCCGCATTGTTTGTCATGGCGCTCGTCGCGATCGTTTCAGGGTTTCTCGTTTCCGATTATTTGCTGCCGTCGGCGCACTTGACGACGAGCGATGACCCGCGCTGGCGGAACGTGCACAACATGACGGCCTCGTTCCTGCTCGCCGTCGTGGGGCTCCACATTGCGCTCAACTGGAACTGGATCAAGGGCGCATTTCGGCGATACATGACAAGGCAGTCGAGTCGCGACATTGGCGGGGAGAGCGACTCGTGAGCGCGGCCGTGATCGATCGCGCCGAACGAAGTCGCCGCCGATTTCGATTGCTCGAGCTCACGGTGGTCGTTCTCGCCCTCTTTCCGTTCAGCATCTTTGCGCTTCGCAGCAGCGATGGCTCAGGGCCTCGCCTCGTAAGCACGGGCCGTCCTGGCCGTGCGCCGGTTCGACGCGAACTGACGAGAACTGAGCTCCGGGACCGCCGGGCACGGACGCAGCCTACGCTGGCGGACGCGTTGCTCGATGTCTCCATCCAACTCGTGTGGATCGGGCTGGCGGCGTGGCTTGGGCGGCGCTGGTTCGCATTGCGCCTCTGATCGGCCAGCCGGGTCATCGCGCGCAGGGCCATTCGGCTTGCGTAAGCCGTTCGCAAATCAGAACTTTCGGGCTACGCGAGAGTGGCGGAACTGGCAGACGCGCAGGACTTAGGATCCTGTGGGGCAACCCGTCCGGGTTCGACTCCCGGCTTTCGCACTTAGTTATCTTTAGGACATGGATATCGAAGTAGTTTCCCGTAAATCCGAAGGCGTCGAGCGGCGCCTCGGTATCAGCATCTCCGCCTCCCGTGTAGCCGACGCCAAAGAGCGCGCTACAAAGCGTGTCGCCGGTCAGGTTCGCCTGCCTGGCTTCCGCCCCGGTAAGGCGCCCGCCGCCGTCGTCCGAAAGAAATTCGCCGACGAAATCCAGCAGGAAGCCCTCGAGTCGCTCATGCGCGATGCGTACCAGTCCGTGCTCGAGAGCGAGAAGCTCGAGCCCGTGACTCAGCCGCACGCGCACGATGTGAAGTTCGAAGAAGGCCAGCCGCTCACGTTTGAGCTTCACTGCGAAGTGAAGCCGGTCATCGAGCTCGCGCGCCTTTCCGGCTTCACGGTCAAGCGCGCATCAAACGTGGTCTCGGATCAAATGATCACGGACCAGATCGCCGAGCTGCGCGATCAGCGCGCGACCTGGACTCCGGTCGATGAAAAACCGCGGGAGGCCGACATGGTCACGGTGAGTCTCGCCGTCGCCGATGAAACCGGCGTCGTTCCCGAAGGCAAGGAATACCGCATCGTCCTCGGCTCGGGTCAGGCGATTGCCGCGATCGAAGAAGTCATCATGGAGCTCGCACCGGGCGCCAGCATCGAGCGCGCCGTGAAATGGCCCGATGATTTCCCCGACGCTGAACAGGCCGGCAAGAGCAAGCAGGTGCGCGTCGCGCTGAGCGAAGTGAAGCGGAAGTCGCTTCCGCCGCTCGACGACACGCTCGCCCGCGAGCTTGGCGATTTCGATTCGCTCGACGCGCTGAACAAGGCCGTGCGCGAAGATCTTGAGGGACAGGCCGTGCGCGAAGCCGATGCGGCCGTGCGCACGTCGCTCGTCGATGAAATCATTGCAGCGAATCAGTTCGATGTGCCGCCCACCTGGGTGCGCGACTTGGTGAGCCATTACGCCGAGGCGTATCGCATTCCGCCGGAAGAGCAGGAAAAGTTCGCGACGGAATTCCGCACGATGGCGGAGCGTCAGGTGCGTCGCGATCTCATTCTCGAGACGATCGCGCAGCGCGAGAAGCTCGTTGCCGAAGAGAAGGACGTGGACGCGAAGGTCGCCGAGATGGCGGCCAAGCGCGGAGCAGACGCCGGACAGGTGTATTCGGCACTGCAGAAGGGCGGCCGGCTCCGTGAGATTGAACGCGGCATCACCGAGGACCGCGTGTTCGAGTTCCTTTTGGCCCAGAATACCGTCGAACAGGCGTAGCAGAAGACTCCACGTTCTCAGAGAAAAAACACTATGACGATCATTCCGAATCCGTACGTCATCGAGCGCTCAAGCCGCGGCGAGCGCAGCTATGACGTCTATTCGCGGCTCCTGATGGACCGCATCATTTTCCTCGGCACGCAGATCAACGACGACGTCGCGAACATGATCATCGCGCAAATGTTGTTTTTGGATGCGGACAACCCGGGGCGCGACATCTATCTGTATCTCAACTCGCCGGGCGGCAACGTCTCGAGCGGCATGGCGATTTACGATACGATGCAGTTCCTGCGCTCGCCGGTGAACACGATTTGCATGGGAATGGCGGCGTCGATGGGTTCGTTCCTGCTGGCCGCGGGCCACGCTGGCAGGCGTTCAGCGCTGCCGCACGCGCGCATCATGATCCACCAGCCTTCGGGCGGCGCGCAGGGCACGGCGGCGGACATCGAGATCCAGGCGAAAGAGATTCTTTATCTCCGTGCGCAGATGAACGGGCTGTACGCAAAGCACACCGGCCGGCCGCTTGAGCAGATCGAGCGCGACATGGAGCGCGACTTCTTCATGTCCGCCGAAGAGGCTGTGAAATACGGCATTATCGACAGCGTGATCACCCAGCCGGTGAACGAGCCGTCGAAGTCGGCGCTGACCGCTACCAAGTAGGGCAGTAACTGCGGCACCGGGCCGGAGATCGACCCGGTGCTTGCAGGGTACTATCAATTGTTACAGATATGTGTGTGGTGCGTCGAAACTGAGATGTACCCGTTTGTACCCAGTCCGATCGAGACGCACGAGTAATCCCCAGTTTTTCGAGGTCTGTTAGCGATCCATGACGTCCATGTCCCACGATCGGCACCTGCGCTGTTCTTTTTGCGGAAAGTCCAAGGATTCGGTGAGGAAGTTCATCTCCGGCCCTTCGGTCTACATCTGCAACGAGTGCATCGCGCTGTGCAACGAGATCCTGGCCGAGGACGAGGAGCGCGAGGTCGCTGAAGCGGTCACCTCGGTCCCTGCCCCACAAGAAATCAAGGATGTCCTCGATCAGTACGTGATCGGCCAGGAGAACGCGAAGAAGGCGCTCGCCGTGGCCGTCTACAACCACTACAAGCGCATCAACTCGAGTGCCTCGCGTCGTGAAAACGATGTGGAGCTCGATAAGTCGAATATCCTCCTGCTAGGACCAACAGGAGTCGGCAAAACGCTGCTCGCGCAGACGCTCGCGCGCATGCTCGATGTGCCGTTCACGATCGCTGATGCGACGACGCTCACCGAAGCCGGGTATGTTGGCGAGGATGTCGAGAACATTCTCGTCCGCTTGCTGCAGGCCGGTGATTTCAACGTGGCCGAGTGCGAGCGCGGCATCGTTTATATCGATGAAATCGACAAGATCGCGCGCAAGTCGGAGAACCCGAGCATCACGCGCGACGTCAGCGGCGAAGGCGTACAGCAGGCACTGCTGAAGATTCTGGAAGGCACGGTTGCGAGCGTTCCCCCGCAGGGTGGCCGCAAGCATCCGCAGCAGGAATACATCCAGATCAACACGAAAGACATTCTGTTCATTTGCGGCGGTGCGTTTGACGGGCTCGAGAAGATCATCGAGGCACGTTTGGGCCGCCGCCAGATCGGATTCAATCCATCGGACGAAGCGAAGAAGGGCGGGCTCAAGGCGGCAACAAATGTGTTCGGCGACGTGGAGCCGGAGGATTTGCTGCGCTTCGGGCTCATTCCGGAGCTCGTAGGCCGGTTGCCGGTGACGGTGCCGCTCGAGTCGCTCGACGAAGAAGCGCTGGTGCGGATCCTGAAGGAGCCGAAGAATGCGCTCGTCAAGCAGTATGCGAAGCTGTTCGAGCTTGAGGATGTTCAGATCACGTTCGAAGAGTCGGCGCTGAAGGCGATATCGAAGAAGGCGATCGAGCGCGGGACGGGAGCGCGCGGGCTGCGGGCGATCCTTGAGGAGATCCTGCTGGATACGATGTTCGATTTGCCGGGACGGGACGATGTTATTGAGGTGAGGGTTACGGAGTCGAGCGTTACTAATAAGACGCCGCCGTTGCTGGAGCTTTCTGGGGGGAAGAGGCAGAAGAAAGAGGCTTAACTACATCGACGTCAGACGTTAGCTGTCAGCTGCTAGCGGTCAGACAACGGCTACATGACAGATTTGCGGCGGGCCCATGGGGTCCGCCGTTATCTTTTAAGCGTGAATTCCCCAGCCGACTCCGCAGGCAAGAAAGATCCGCTAGTCATTCGTGACCTCGAATTCCTCGGGGGGATGGCTACGGCTGATGGATGGCGGCCGGAAGCCTCGTTGCCGGAGATTGCGTTTGCGGGGCGGTCGAACGTTGGGAAGTCTTCCCTGCTCAACCGCCTCGTGCGCCGCAAAGCATTTGCGCGCGTCAGCAATACGCCGGGGCGGACGCGGGAGCTGAACTTTTTTCTCGTCAACAAAGTATTTGTGCTCGTGGATTTGCCGGGCTACGGATATGCGAAGATTTCCAAGACGCGGCGGGCCGAGTGGCGGCCGTTGATTGAGGGATATTTGAAAGGCTCGCCGGCGCTGCGTGGAATTGTGCAGTTGCTCGATGTGCGGCATGCGCCGACGGACGAAGACCGGCAGCTCTTTGATATGCTCGCGGAGATTGGAGTGCCGGCGATCATTGCGGTCACGAAAATCGACAAGCTCACCAAACCCAAAGTGCAGGAACGCATTCACGCGCTTGCGGTCGAGCTCGAGCTCGACGAGGATCAGATGATCCCGTTCAGTGCCGTGACGGGCGAGGGGCGCGATGAACTCGCCGAGGCGCTGGTATCATTGCTGGAGCAGCCAGACTGGAGGACGGCGTGAGCGCTTTACGTCCCGCAATCGCGATTTTCTTGCTGCCGCTCGGGCTGTTCGCCCAGGCCGGAAAGGTGACCGCTCCGCCGCCAGCCGACACCACGAAGCGCATTGTCGAGCGCGAGGGGATCCCACCGGCGGGGTTCGGCACGCTCCGTCAGGATCAGATCGCAATCCGTGTCCAGACGAACGGGCTGACCATCAGCGCGATCCCGCTCGAAGAGAGCATCATTCGCACGCTCGCGCCGGATTCATACCGCACGCTGCACAATATTCGCGAGAGCAAAAAGGCCGCGCTCGAGGCGCTGCGCGCGCGCAGCGGGATGACGAACGTCGAGGCGTGGTATGTCTGGTTCTCCAACGTCCAGCAGGGCGACGCACGCTTCGATGCGTTCGATTTCATCATCCGCAGCGTTGGACAAGATTTCCGTCCGATCGATGCGCTCGCACTCACACCCGGGTTCGGTGACGGTCGCGTTGCGCAGCGCGCTCAGCAGGCTGCGGTCTACGCGTTCGATCCTCAGATAGATCTCAACCAGCCGCTCACTGTCACAGCGCTCGGTCAGCAGACCACGGTGTGGGGCGATACGATGCTTCCACTCATCGAGCGCGAGCGCTCGCTGATCTGGTCGCGCTCGGCGGCAGGCAAGCCGTAACAGCAGAGTCCTTCCACAGGATCCGATTCCCATGGTACACAGACCGCTGCGCCACTCACTCCGTCCGCTCCCCGCGCTGCACGACGACTGGCTGGAGCGCATCAGCGGGACACTGAAAGACCCGACGCTCGACCGCTCGCATTTCTGCCGCGAGATTCTCTGCGAGATCGCATATCCCGAATACGTCGTGAACTACGACACGGCCCTCGTCGATCCCAAAATTCCACTCGGCACACGGCTGGCGCTCTCGACGCTCGACCCGCGCCACGTCACGCTCGAGCCGGAGTACTACGCCGACTGCGATGACGAGAAGTTCCAGCGCGTGAAGCCGCTGCTTTGGCTCTGGTATTCGTTTGATCGCCTGCCCGTGGGCGGACAGAACGTCGAGCTCGGAGTGCGATTCAGGCGCCTGCTCGCGCCGCACATTTTCAAGAGTGTCGGCGAGCGATTCAAGGCGTTTCAGCATGTGGAGTTTTCGTACGGCTATAATATCGAATGCGGCGACGACGTCGTCGTGCATCGTCATGTGCTCCTCGACGACCGCGGCGGGATCAAGATCGGCAACAAGGTTTCGATCAGCGACTACGCAAATATTTACAGCCACACGCACAGCATCGTCGATCAGAAAGATGTGACGAACGCGACGACGGTTTTAGAGGATGGCGTGCGGATTACGTATCACGCGACGGTATTTGCCGGCGTGAAGGTCGGGCTAGATTCGATGGTGGGGGCGATGGCGGTCGCGACCAAAGATGTCCGGCCGCATCATGTGAATGTGGGGATCCCGGCGAAGTCGGTGCGGGTTAAGCCCAATGCGCCGAACACGACGCCGGATCGGTTGCATACTTCGCATGAGAGGGAGCATAAGAGTTGAACTGCGAGTGAACTGTTAACGACTAACTGTTGGTCGGTTAACCAAGGTAAGAAAATCAGTCCTGGCTGCGACCCGCTTCGACGCGGCTCGATGCCAGGACTGATTTTTTAACAGAACACCGACCAACAGTTAGTTGTTAACAGTTCACTCGTTTTTGACTCGAAGAACGTCCTCAACGACGCCCGCGTCGCCAGACTTAAGCAGCTGCCGCATCTGCCGCAGCGAGTCCGCATCCCGCGGCCACGTGAGCCGTTTCACCGCCGCCGCGAACGAAAGCCACTCGTACCTGTCGTGCTCAGCGCCGAGCGTCACGCGATCTGAATCCACGATCGCGGCGAACACGAGTGCCACCTGCACCGCATCTGCCTTGATCAGATAAAACGGATTCACCGTGATGCTGTAGAGCTTTTCGGTCTTCAGCCCGGATTCTTCCCACAGCTCGCGCCGCGCCGCCGCAGCCGGCAGCTCACCCGGCTCGATATGCCCATGAACGAATTCCCAGCTGCCGGGGCTGCGCCCTGTCGCGCGGCGCAAAACGAGAACCTTCCACGCACGACCGACGATCCGAATAACTCCCACGTCGACAACGCCGACGTGGACGGTCGTCACTCTTTCGCGCGGGTCAGGAGTGCATGCAGGCGCGCGGAGAGCGCGCGGGGACGGAACGGCTTGGTGAGATAGTCGCTCGCGCGGTATTCGAACACACGGACTTCACTGTCTTCATCGCCCTTCGCGGTGAGCACGATCACCGGCAGATCGGCCGTCGCAGGGCGCGCGCGAAGATGGCTCAGCACGCCGTAGCCATCGAGGCGCGGCAGGTTGAGATCGAGCACGACGATATCCGGGTTCGCGCGGTCGATTTCATCGAGCGCCTTCACGCCGTCTGCCGCTTCGAACACGGTGAAGCCCTCGCGCTCCAGCAAATCCTTCAGCACTCGGCGCAGGGCGTCTTCGTCTTCAACGAGCAGCACTTTCCGCGACTGTCCGTTCGCATTGACATTTTGTTCGTCGACGAGCTGGAACGACTCGCCCGTAAATACCGACGGCGCCTTGGAGTGCAGTGTCTGCACGCGCCCCTTTTCCGGCGGCGGCAGAATATCGGCCTCGATCGTCGCCGTCGAGCGCGGCGTACGCGGCGCGTTGCCGTTCGCGGGCGGAGCTTCGACCGCCGAACTCGACCGCGTTGACTGCGTCAGGCGCGGCACCTGCGGCGGCCCTTGCGGTGACGGCTGCTCGATCGGGGCTTCGATGACGCGCAACAGTTCTTCGATGCTCGTAATGCCGTTCCGGATGTGCTGCACGCCGGACTCCCACAGTCCGCGCATGCCGGCCTCGCGTGCACCGTCCGCAATCCGCTCCGACGATTCGTTCGCCGCAATGCGGCGCTCGATCTCCGGACTCGAGATCAGCACTTCCATCACAGCGAGACGCCCGCGGAATCCCGTGTTTGAACACTCCGCGCACCCCACCGGACGGTAGATCGTCGAGCCGTCGGGGAACCACTGTTTCAGTCTGTCCGGCGTTCCCTCAACCGAAAGCTCGCGGCAATGCGGGCAGAGGCGGCGCAGCAGCCGCTGTGCAACGACACCCTTGATGGCCGCGGCGATCTTGTAGCTCTCGATGCCGATGTCCATGAGGCGCGTCACCGAGCTCGCCGCGTCGATCGTGTGCAGCGTCGTGAGCACCATGTGGCCTGTGAGCGATGCCTGCACGGCGATCATTGCCGTTTCTTTGTCGCGCACTTCGCCGACGAGAATCACGTCCGGGTCCTGACGCAGGATAGAGCGCAGCGCCGCCGGGAAGGTGAGCCCGGCCTTTTCATTCACCTGCACCTGGACGATTCCCTGCAGACGATATTCGACCGGGTCTTCAACCGTGACGATGTTCACTCCGCGTGCCTGAATCGCGCGGAGCATCGAATAGAGCGTGGTCGTTTTTCCGGAGCCTGTCGGACCGGTGACGAGAATGATTCCTTCGCGCGAGCCGAGCAGCGTGTGGATGCGCTCGAGCTCGTCGGGATTCATGCCGAGCCCGTCGAGCGAGAGCACCGTCGCGCGCTGGTCCAGAATACGAATAACGACTTTCTCACCCTGCGACGCCGGCAGCGTCGAGACGCGCAGGTCGACACGGTTGCCGCTGACCGCGACGCGTGCGCGGCCGTCCTGCGGACGCAGACGATCGGCGATGTCCAGCTGCGCCATGATCTTCACGCGCGACACGAGCGGAATACCCGCGGCCTTCGGCAGCACCATCACCTGGCGGAGCACACCGTCGATACGATAGCGGACCGCTACACCGCCCTCCTCGGGCTCGAGGTGGATGTCCGACGCGCGCGACTGAATTCCCTCTGCAACGATGCGATCGACCAGCTGAATGACCGGCCGTTCCGTCGCTCTGTTTTGTCCAAGCTCCAGTTCGGCTTCGTCAACCGACTCCGAGATCGACTCGATGTCGTAGTTCCCGGTGACGCCCTCGAGGATTTTCTCGATGACATTTTCAGGGCGGTACACTTCGTCGAGGCGCTCGAGAATCTTCGTCGGCGACGCGAGCGACATGCGCACCGTGCGGCCGAGCGCGAACGCGAGCGTGCGCTCGCAGTCGAGATCGTGCGGATCGGCGGTGGCGATGTCGAGGATCGAATCCGAGATCTGCAGCGGGAGCACGCCATATTTGCGCACGAGCTGCTCGGGGACGAGCTCCTTGGCCTGCTGCGAAACGAGCGACAGGTTGGCGACTTTCATCCGGAAGCGCTTCGCCAGCGCCGACAGAATCAAATCGTCAGTGGTCCATCCGCGACGGGTGGCGGCCTCCCAGTAACTATCCTCACGGGCAGCCTTCAATTGACCAAACTGGTCGGGGGTAATGAGCCCCTCGAGCGTAGTCAGTACCCACTCGTCACGAGCCTGTCGTGCCGAAGTCCCCATTTACTCCCTCAGCGGGTTATGTCGCGTGCTGCCCTTGCTTTAGCCAGTTAATACTAACGCGCGTCGATAGGGCCGCCAGCGATTGCTTTTCGGCTTACAGTATGCGCCAAAAATCGCGGGTGAAGTCGACGGCGAAGGTCCAGCGGCCGCCACGCACGCCGCGCGCAATATCGAACCTGAGCGCGTCAAAGAGCGTCAATACACCGAGGCCGACCGAATCATGCCACCCGGCAGAAACGGCCGCGTTTGGGCCGCTGGAGCCGATCCAAATGCCCTGTACGAACGGCGCCAGGGTGACAGGCATCGCCAATGCGCCAAAACGTCCGAGCGGGACGGGAATATCGAACGCCGGATGTCGCCATTCTACACGCTCGCCGATTCCGACAGTTCCGCTGAACTGGTGATAGCCGTAACCGGGGCCGGAGATAGGGCCGCCGAAATACACCAGATCCTGCGCGGGCGCGCCGGCGCCGAGCACTGCGGAGGCGTTGGTTTCGAGCACGAGGTGGTCTGTTCCGAACGGCCGCTCGAACTGAGCGGCGCCGACGACGCGGCCGGTCCACAGCTCCATACCGGCGCGCGCGGCAGCGTCGAAGTGAGCGCGCGCCGCACTCACGGAGCCGCTCAGCTGCAACGTCGATCCGAGCGGCGCATCGCTGCGCGCGTGACGTGCGCTGAGCGTCGCGCGCCATTCGGTGAGAGAGTCCGCAGCGAACGCCGGCTGAAACGCGCCACTCACCGGCTTCGCGTGCACGGCGAGCGGCGACTGCTGATCGCGGTCGAGCGTGAGCTTCCATCGCGCGCCGAACAGCTCGCCGGCGTCGATGCCAAGCGTGAGGCCGCGCGAACGGAACTCGTCACTCATATCCGAGCCGAACTCCTGCGCCGCGATCGTATTGCGAAGCCCGCTGACTTCCTGCACATCGCCGGCCGAGCGGAAGTTGTCGTGCGCGCCGAGCGAAACCCCGGCGCCGCTCGCGCGATTCCACGCAGCCGTCAGCGATTCCTTGAATGCGTGATCGCCGGTGCCGAATCGCACCTGTGCACCGGCGGAGAATCCGCTCCCCAGACTGCGCATGAGGCCGGCGCCGAACGCGAGCCCTTCGACGCGATTCATCCGCACGATGTCGCTGATTGACGGGATACTCAGCGCGGTGCGCTGCACCCGCGCCAGCGCGTCTGCACGAACGAGTGCGCGCGCCTCATCCTGCACGCGGCGCACGTCGTCGTTTTCACCGAGCTTCACATCGCCGGGCATCGCGTCGAGCACGGATCCCTTGAACGGATATTTTTTGAGCGCGTCCGGTGAGAGTGAGACTATTTCGGGGCCCTGGAACAGCGGCGTGCCGAGATCGGCGTTCACCTGCACACAGCAGATTTCCCAGCGGCCGCGGATGATTCCGCGGGCAGGAAATTGCAGCCAACTCCCCGTGCGGCGAATCTCGATCTCCTGCCGGCGCGGAAGCCAGAAGCGGCCGTCGACAAGACCGCTCTCGAGAATGATCGAGACGTCTTCAAGCTGATCGTCTTTCAGCGCGGCACGCGTAAAGCTGAACGTCATCCGCACGACGCTGCCGTTCGCGCGATCCAAATACACCGCGCCGACCGCCCGCGGCTTCGTGACGTCCTTGGGACGCACGCTCACCATCACGACATCGAACGTGCGGTCGTTCGTCTTGATCGTCAGCGAGTCGGTTACCGCAAAATCGTAGAGCGCGCGGCCGAGCGCGGAGAGTGGGTGCGGCACATCCCGAACTTCATCGCCATCACCGAGGCGAATGATCGACGGAAAGTTGTTTTGGACGATCGCAAGATGGTCGCGGTGGTACTGAATGTCCGTCGGAAGCAGCAGCGTGTCGCGGCGGCCGACGATCCTCTGCTTGCTCTCATTCGGCGCGCGCCAATAGACTTCCACGGCGAGCTCGTCCGTGCGCACCACTTTTGGCGGGTCGGGGAACCCTTCGCCCAGCTGGGCGAGGAAGGTCAGCGATCCGTGGGCAGTGGCGTGAAAGTTGGCGAGCCCGGTGTCGGCCAGCTGTGCGGCACGACGTGCAATCGCGAGGTCCACCAGGCCCATCGTGCGCGCGTCGTTCCACTGCTGCGCTCGCGCTGTGACTGGAGCACATGCCACGCCAAACACGAGAACAACGCCGGCGAGTGCATGTTTCGTCGCGAACAGAGGACGCATGAACGGAAGATCATCGCACGCTACAGACGGGGCAACGGGCACACTCGTTCCGGTCTGGAAGGACATACTGCTCGATACCGACACGCCGGTGTCCGCGTTCCATCGACTGCGCAACGGATCGCGGTCGATTCAGGATGCGGAATTCGCATTTCTGCTGGAGTCCGCACCCGCGGGAGGCGATACATGGGCGCGTTACACGTTCCTAGGCGCCGAACCGCGCGGCGCGTGGAAACTTGCCGATGGAGTCGTCCAGGATTGGAGCGCAACGCGCGGCTGGCACGGCGACCGGCGGCCGTTGGATCCGTTCGCCGATCTGCGTGATCTTGTCACGGCGTTCGAACCGGTGCCGGCACCCGAACTCGGCGCGTTCTGGGGCGGCGCGGTCGGATTCTTCTCGTACGACGCCGTTCGGTACATAGAGAAACTGCCGCACCCGCCGGTGACAGGCGTGACGGCACCAGACGCGCTGTTCGTGTTCACGAACGTCGTCGTGATCATCGACAATCTGCGCGCGCAGGCGCGCGTGGTATCCGCGATGCGCGTGCCGCACGGCGCGACAGCAGCGCAAAAGAGTGAACTCGAGACTGCGGCTCGCGCAGATATCGCCGCGGTCGTGGCGCGGCTGCGCAGTGGTCCCGCACTGCCGGCGCTGGATCTGCAGGAAACGGCCACGCCGGAGAAAGGCCGCTCGACATATGCGCGTGAGAAGTTTCTGGCCGACGTCGATCGCATCAAGGAATACATCGTCGCCGGCGACTGCTTTCAGGCGCTCCTCGCACGGCGGATCGTCGTGCCGCACGACTTCGACGGCACCTCGCTCTACCGCGCGATTCGCGCGCTCAATCCGTCGCCGTACATGTATCATCTCGTGCTCGACGGCGTCGAACTCGTAGGCAGTTCGCCGGAGCTTCAGGTGCGCGTTGCCGATGACACGGTGATCGTGCGTCCGATCGCGGGCACGCGCACGCGCGGGCGCACGGCCGAGCTCGACGCGGCGGCCGCGGAGGATCTGCTTGCCGATGAAAAGGAGCGCGCCGAGCACGTGATGCTCGTCGATCTGGGTCGCAACGATGTCGGCCGCGTTTCGGAGTACGGATCCGTTCGCGTGACCGAGCTCATGGCGATCGAGCGCTTCTCGCATGTGATGCACATCGTGAGCCAGGTGGAGGGGCGCCTCGCACCGGGGCGCTCTGCGCTCGACGTGTTTCGCGCCACCTTCCCCGCCGGCACAATGACCGGCGCGCCGAAAGTGCGCGCGATGGAGATCATCGACGAACTCGAACCGGAGCGGCGCGGGCCGTATTCCGGCGCGGTCGGATATATCGCGTACGGCGACCGGCGGATGGACCTCGCGATCACCATCCGTACCTGCGTGATCGCCGGCGGTGAAGCCAATGTGCAGTGTGGCGCGGGGATCGTTGCCGACTCGGTTCCGGAGAAGGAATGGGAGGAGACCGAGAACAAGGCGCGCGCTATGCTGACGGCAATCGGCCGCGTGCGGGGCGCGTCGAACCGGCCTCCGCGATTGGACGCGTAGCGACCCGCACGCATATTTAGCGCAATGGCATACCAGCTCGCCGGAATCGAGAACGAATTCAGCTTCGAACTGCGCCCTGGTGCGACGATGGTCGTTGGCCGGGCCGTGAATTCGGATTGCGCCGTGGTCGACGCGACGGTTTCGCGGCGCCACGCCGAGCTGACGATCGCGCAGAATGGCGTGCAGGTGAAGGACGTTGGATCGAGCAACGGCACGTTCGTGAACGGCGTGAAGGTCGACAGCTATTTCGTCGTGCCGGGCGATACGCTCACGTTCGGAAAAGTCGCGTTTCGTCTTGAGGAGCTCGCGCCGGTCGTGGTGGCTGAGCCAGAGCCGGAAGCGCGGAAGCCGGAAGCAGGAGGGCCGAAGGCCGGCGCGACGATCGTGCGGCAGGTGCCATCCTCGGGCGATGCAATCGCGGCGCTCGGCCGGCACAGCGGCAGCATCAAAGCCGTCATGGCGGGCGATGCCGATCCGGCGGACAAGGACCGCCAGAAGCTCCAGATTCTGCTCGAAGTCTCGAAAGGACTGACACGCGCAACGGATGTCGACGCGCTGCTGCGGAAAGTCGCCGACTACGCGTTCCAGATTCTCGAGGCCGACCGCTGCGCGATCCTCCTCGTTGACGACAAGGGCCAGCTCAACACAAAAATCTCGCGCGACAAGCGCGGCGCCGACGCACCGCAGGCCGTGCCGCAATCGATAGCGCGCATGGCGGTGGACGACAAAGTCGCCGTGCTCTCGGACAACGCGGGCGAAGACCAGCGATTCACGGGCCAGTCGATTCTCATGCAGCGCGTGCGATCGGCGCTCTGCGCTCCGCTGATCGGCTCCGAGAATAAAGTCCTCGGCGTGTTGTACGTCGACAATTTTCAGAGCACGCATCGCTTTGGCGAGGCCGATCTCGATTTCCTGATCGCATTCGCCGGCATCGCAGCGGTTGCAATTGAAAACGGCCAGTTCGGCGAGCGGATTCGTCGCGAGGCGCTCGTGCGCAGCAATTTCGAGCGCTTCTTCACACCGCATCTCGCGGCACGCATCGCGAACAGTGCAGATGCGGTCAAGCTCGGCGGCGACAAACGTCCGGTGGCGGTTCTCTTCTCCGACATTCGCGGCTTCACGCCGCTCTCGGAAACACTGAATCCTGACGCGCTCGCGAAACTGCTCACCGAGTACTTCACCGAGATGGTCGAGTGCGTGTTCAGACATGGCGGAACCCTCGACAAGTTCATCGGCGATGCCGTGATGGCGCAGTGGGGTGCGCCACTCGGCGAATCCGACGACGTCGATCGCGCGATGGAAGCCGCGCTTGATATGATGGTCGCGCTCGATCAGTTGAACGAGCGGTGGACTGCGGCGGGGCGCGACACGCTGCAGATCGGGATCGGCCTCAACTACGGCGAGGCATTCGCCGGAAACATTGGCAGCGAGCGCCGTCTTGAGTACACAGTGATCGGCGATACCGTGAACACGGCAAGCCGCCTCTGCTCGAACGCAGGCCCCGGTGAGATTCTGGTGAGCGAAGAGTTTCGCGCCGCGCTCAAGACTCCGCCGCGCCTCGCCGCGAAGCCGCCGATGACGCTCAAAGGGAAGAGTCAGCCGGTGCCGGTCTTCGCCGTGGTGCGGTGAGCGTTCAAACACGCTCGGCGCCACCGGGGTACGAGTCATTTCTCGTTGGGCGCGCACAAGTAGTTGCGCAGCAGTCGCTGGGCGGCGCGGTGCGCGAGGCGATGGCCGCGGGGTCACTGCACGAGTGGGCGGCACGGCAGCCCGGCGCGCGCGGAATGCAGGGGCGCGCGATTGCGTGGGCGACGGCGCTTCCGAATGGCGTTGAGGTTGTGGTGCGTCATTCGCAGCACGGTGGACTGCTCGCATCGCTCACACAGGATTTGTTTCGCGCCCCCGCGCGCGCGCCGCTCGAACTGGCCGCGGCCCTGCGACTCGCGGATGCCGGTGTTCCGACTCCTGAAGTGCTGGCATACGCCGTGTATCCGGCGTTCGGCCCTTTCGTCCGCGCCGATGTCGCAACGCGTTTGCTGCACGGCGCCGCGCTCCCGGAAGCGTGGAACGCGGCCAACACAGAGGACGCGCGATCCGCGCTGGTCGATGCGCTCGCCGCGCTGCTCGCGGCACTTCGCCGGGCAGGGGCACACCATCCGGATTTGAACGTGCGCAATGTGTTCATTCTCGGCGCCGCGGCTGACCCGACGGCCGCGGTGCTCGACGTGGATCGCGTGACGTTCGGTGCGGCCGGCGACCCGGCGCTCGCTGTTTTGAACGTGCGCCGGCTGCTGCGCTCGATGGCGAAGGAACGTGTGGGCTACGGAGTCAATCTCACTTCACGGCAAGCGCAGCGGCTCAACGCGACTGCCGGAGCGGCTGCGTGACGCGCACGCCGACAGAACGCGTATGCATCGTGATGATGAGCGCGGTGGGCGACGCCGTTCACGTGCTCCCCGTGATCAACGCGTTAAAGAAAGCGAATCCGGCAACGCATATCACCTGGGTTTTGCAGCCGGGTCCGGCGACGCTTGTGCGCGGGCATCCGTACGTCGACGAAATTATTCTGTTCGATCGGTCCGCCGGTGTGCGCGGCTTTCTCGATATCCGTCGCGAACTGCAGACGCGCCAATTCGATCTCGTGATCAATCTGCAGGTCTATTTTAAAGCGGGAATCATCACGTCGTTCACCCGTGCGCCGGTGAAGCTCGGTTTCGATCGTGCACGCGCGCGCGATTTCAATTGGCTGTTCACCACGGACAAGATCGTGCCGCATGCGATGCAGCATGTGCAGGATCAGTACTTCGAATTCTGCGACTGGCTCGGCATTTCGCACGAACCCGTGAAGTGGGGATTGGGACCGTGGGACGGCGAGCGCGAATGGCAACGCGATTTCTATTCGCGGATCGAACGCCCGGCCGTGCCGATCGTGGTCGCGACGAGCAAACCCGACAAAGACTGGATGCCCGAGCGCTGGGCTGAAGTGTGCGATGCGCTGTACGCGGACTTCGGAATGCAGCCGGTGCTCGTGGGCGGTCGATCGCCGCGCGAGGAACATGCAGAGCACGTGATTCTCGAGCGCACGAAGTACAAGCCGATATCGGCGCTTGGATCCGGGCTGCGCAAACTCGTTTCGATTTTCGACGGCGCGGCGCTGGTGATTTCGCCGGATACCGGGCCGCTGCACGTGAGCGTTGCGCTCGATAAGCCGGTGGTCTCGCTGATCGGCTATTCAAATCCGAAGCGCGTCGGGCCCTACAGAAAATTCGGCGACCTGATGATCGATGTGTACGGCGAGGCGGGCGAGGATTATCCGGTCAGCATGGAGAACCGCACCGGACGCATGCACCGCATCAGCGTGCGCGACGTGCTCGACAAAGTCGAACTGTGGCGGACAACGAGCAAAAAATAAAAGCCTCCCGCGGATTTCACGGATTTAGCGGATCAAACTTCTTGAGGGAACTGCGCTCGCGGAAACGAGTGCAGTTCCCCCAAGTATTTAATCCGCGAAATCTGCGAAATCCGTGGGAAAACAGTTGCAGTTCAGCGTCGTACGAATTCATACGCCACGCCGAGGCGTTCCAACAGCGCAATCAGCCTCCGAAGACCCAGCCCCATCACGCTGAAATAATCGCCGTTTACGCGCTCGACGATCGTCGCACCGAACCCCTGAATACCGTACGCGCCCGCCTTGTCCATTGGTTCGCCGGTCGCGATGTACGATCCTATTTCATCGTCGGTCACCGTGCGAAAGGTGACTTCTACGGACTCGACGGCTGATTCGGTGTGCGTGCCGCGCGCGACGGCGATCGCCGTGAGCACGATGTGCGTGCGCCCGCTCAAGCGCTTGAGCATCGCACGCGCGGCGGCCTGATCGGCGGGTTTGCCGAGCACATCCCCGTCGACCACAACGATCGTATCGGCCGCGATGATCACCGCATTTGGTTCGCGCTCTGCAATCGTGTGCGCCTTGGTGCGCGCGAGACGTTCGGCGTGCGCCGCCGGTTTCTCTCCCGGCAGCAACGACTCATCAATATCAGCCGGGCGAACCTCGTGCGCGATGCCGACCAGCGACAGCAGTTCCCGGCGGCGGGGCGAAGCAGAAGCGAGAATTACGCGTTCGGTATGAATGCTCACTTTTCCAGCCATAGAGTTACAGGGCCGTCGTTCACGAGCTCGACATCCATCATCGCGCCGAACTCACCGGTTGCCACTTCGAGCCCGCGCTCGCGCAGCAGCGCGATGAATTTTTCATAGAGTGGGATCGCGACTTCAGGACGCGCCGCGTCGATAAAGCTCGGACGACGACCCTTGGCGGCATCGCCGTACAGCGTGAACTGGCTGACGACCAGCACGGCGCCGCCGACGTCCGCGAGTCCGAGATTCATTTTTTCATCGGCGTCTGAAAAGAGGCGCAGGCCGGCAATCTTGTCGGCCATCCAGACGATTTGCTCTGGGGTATCGCCGTGCGTGAAACCCGTGAGCAAGAGAAATCCGACGCCAATCGAGCCGGTGACCCGGCCCTCGACGCGCACCTCGGCACGCTTCACCCGCTGTAGCAGAACTCTCATGAACGAGTAGAATAGTGTATGTCAGAGAGCGAACGCTACGTCGATTGGCTGAACAGAGGAGGGTTGCCGGCCATCTGGTGCTGCCCGCTCGGCGCGATTTTTCTCCCTGCCGGGTGGTACGCCTCCGGACGACCGCTTCCCTTTTCGCTGATGTGGCTGGTTCCCGTCGGCGGATTCGCGGGCTATTGGATCGGCAAAATGATCGGGTACGTGGTGGTTCAGGGTGCGGGTTCCACCGCGCAGGCTTTCACGCTGCCCACGACGACAGGGTTCTACGCGAACGAGCACTCGGAAATCAAGACACTCGAAATCCGCGGTGACTTCAAGGGCGCGGTGTCGGCATGGGAAGCAGTCGCGATCGCGGAGCCGGGGAATCCCTGGCCGCTCGTGCAATCGGCTGAGTTATATGCGCGCGAACTCAACGAGCCAGCTCTCGCCGTTGAACGATTCCGGATGGCGCGCGCGATGCCGGAGCTCAAGCCCGAGCTGTATCGGTACGTCAGCCAGAAGATCATCGATCTGCTGCTTGGCCCGCTCGATGACAAAGGACGCGCCATGACTGAGCTTCGGATGCTGATCGACAAATATCCGGACTCACGTGAGGCCGATGGTTCCCGTGAGGCGTTAAGAAATCTTAAGGCGCAAACGCCTAACGATTAAAAAACGGCGCGCGTCATAGAGGGTGGAGCGGGTCTGCCGATGCTGACGACCTTCCTTTTGCGCCCCCTCCACGCTGGAGCTGTATATGCTCCTTTTCGAAATCGCCCGCGTCGCGATCGACGCGCTGCGCGTGAACAAGCTGCGCTCTCTTCTCACAATGCTCGGCATCATCATCGGCGTTGGCGCCGTGATCGCGATGATCGCCCTGGGAAATGGCGCGCAGCAATCCGTGCAGGATCGTATTGCCAGTCTGGGCACAACGCTGCTGCAGGTGAACCCGTCGCGCGTCGTGCAGGCCGGAATCCAAACCACGAGCCTGCGCCGGCTCACGCCCGACGATGCCAAGGCCATCGCGGCGAAGCAAGACCACATCACGGAAGTGCAGCCCGAGCAGGACGGCACCCAGCAAATCGTGTACAAACGACAGAACACGAGCATCCAGATCGTCGGCACCACGCCGAACTATCTCGAGGTCCACAAGTATGAGCTGGATCGCGGGCGGATGTTCACGACGAAGGAGAACGTCGCACGCCTTCGCGTTGTCGTGCTCGGTGCCGGGGTGGCACCGTTGATCGACGTCTCGGACCCCGAAGAACTCCTCGGACAAGACGTGCGCATCGCCGGCGAACAGTTTCAAGTCGTCGGGATACTGAAGAGCAAAGGTCAGGCGAACTCGTTCGGCAATCCGGACGAGATCGCGCTGATCCCGTTCAACACCGGGCAATTCCGCGTTTTTGGAAACAACAGGCTGAACAGCTTGTACGTGCTCGCCGCGTCAGAAGCGGAAATCCCAGATGCAATGTCGGATGTCGAGACCGCCGTCCGGCGGTCACAAAAACTGCACGGTGGGGAACCCGATGATTTCTCGATTCGGAATCAGTCCGATTTCCTCACGACACTCGGCGAAACGACGCAGACATTCACGATGCTACTTGCCGGCATCGCCGCGGTATCGCTGCTGGTCGGCGGGATCGGCATCATGAACATCATGCTCGTCTCGGTAACGGAGCGCACGCGCGAAATCGGAATTCGCAAAGCGCTCGGCGCCACGCGCGCGAGCATTCTCTTTCAGTTCTTGATGGAAGCCGTTGTGCTCTGCGCGTGCGGCGGGCTGATCGGAGTGGGTGCAGGGATGGGCGCCGCGGTGGAGCTGCACAAACTGATGGGATGGCGGACGAGCGTTGACGCCGCGTCGATCGCGCTGGCGTTCGGATTTGCGGCGGCGACCGGTTTGATATTCGGAGTTTGGCCCGCGAAGCAGGCCGCCGCGCTCGATCCGATCGAAGCTTTGAGGTTTGAGTAGTGGTAGTTAGCTCACAGTTCAAGCTTGCGGCTTAGCGGCTCCCGGCTTGGCATTGTCAGAGCTCAAGCTCTCAGCAGCTACATGCTTGGGCTTTGACAAGGCCAAGCTCGGAGCTACCGAGCTTGCAGCTCGAACTCTGAGCTAACCACCTCATTCCACCGTCACACTCTTCGCCAAGTTCCGCGGCTGATCTACATGCGCCCCGCGCTTCACGGCGATGTAGTAGGCCAACAATTGCAGCGGGACCGATGCCAAAATCGGCATCAGCATATCCTGCGTCTCGGGAATTCTGATCTCGTGATCGATCAGCCCCTTCAGCGCCGGTTCATCGCGGCTGGTGATCACGATCGTCGTGCCGCTGCGCGCTTTCACTTCCTGAATGTTCGACACGACCTTGTCGAATACCGCGTCGTGCGGCGCAATAAAGACCACCGGCATGCTTTCATCGATCAGCGCGATCGGTCCGTGTTTCATCTCCGCCGCCGGATAGCCCTCGGCGTGGATATATGAAATCTCCTTGAGCTTCAGCGCGCCCTCGAGTGCGGCCGGAAAATTGTAGCCGCGGCCGAGGTACAGGAAATTCGTCGCGTTCTTGAACTTCTCGGCAATCATCTCGACGGCCGGCGCGGTATCGAGCACGGCCTGGATCTGCGATGGCAGCGCAGCGAGCGCCTGTGCTATTTCACGACCGCGCACGACTGACAAATCCCGTTTGCGCGCCAGCTTCAGCGTGAACAACGCGAGCGCGACAACCTGGCTGGTGAACGCCTTCGTGCTCGCGACACCAATCTCTGGGCCCGCGTGCAGATACACGCCGCCGTCGTCTTCGCGCGCGATGGTCGATCCAACCACATTCACGAGCCCGAGGGTGCGGGCTCCGCGCCGTTTGGCCTCGCGCATCGCAGCGAGCGTGTCGGCCGTCTCGCCCGACTGCGACATCACGATGCACAGCGTACGCTCGGTGACAATCGGGTTGCGATAGCGGAACTCTGACGCGTATTCGACTTCCACCGGAATGCGCGCGAGCTCCTCTATCAACAATTCGCCGATCAGCGCGGAATGCCAGCTCGTGCCGCACGCGGTGATGATGATATTATCGATGCGAAGCAGATCTTCGTGAGACAGATTCAGGCCGCCGAGCTTCGCGGTGCCGTCTTCGAGAATGAGTCGCCCGCGCATCGTGTTCTCAACCGACTGCGGCTGCTCGAAGATCTCCTTCAGCATGAAGTGCGCGTAGCCGCCTCGCTCGATCTCGGCGAGATCCCAGTCAATGCGGTCGACCGTCCGCGGGAGCGGCATCGCGTTGAGGTCGATCACGCGGTAGCTGTCGCGCTCGATCACCGCGACGTCGCCGTCGTCGAGGTACACAACCTGGCGCGTGTGCGCGAGAATCGCCGATGCGTCGGACGCGAGAAAGTTCTCGCCATTCCCCACGCCGATCAGCAGAGGACTTCCCTTTCGCGCCGCGACGATCTTGCCCGGATCGCGGCTCGAGACCACCGCGATGCCGTAAGTCCCTTCGACTTTGCGCAGCGCGTGAATCACGGCTTCTTCCAACGACCCGTCGAACAGTTCCTGCACGAGGTGCGCGAGGACTTCCGTATCGGTATCCGAACGGAAGACATAGCCCAGATCCTGAAGCGCGCCGCGCAGCACACTGGCGTTCTCGATGATTCCGTTGTGCACGACCGCGACACTGTTGTCGTCGCTCAAATGCGGGTGCGCGTTCTTCTCATTCGGCGGACCATGCGTGGCCCAGCGCGTGTGACCGATCCCGACGTGGCCGGTCACCGGATTCGCGGCGATCGCGGCTTCGAGTTTTGCGATCTTCCCGGCCGCACGCCGAACTTCGACCGCGCCGCCCCGGCTGCTATCGATTAGCGCGACGCCGGCGGAATCGTAGCCGCGATATTCCATCCGCCGCAGCCCTTCGATCAACAGCGGCGTCGCCTGCTTCGGTCCGATGTAGCCGATGATTCCACACATGAATTATTTCAGTGCCTCGTTGCTATGAATGCTATGTAAGCTGAGCCAGCAATTCGCGTCCGCGGTCGATGAGCTTCTGCGCTTCGGCACGCGTCGGCGCCTCGGCAATGACGCGTACCACCGGCTCCGTGCCCGACGGACGTACGTGCACCCAACGATCCGGCCAGCCCAGACGCAATCCGTCCTGCGTATCCGCCTCGGCATCCGGGAACGCGGCCTTCAGCGCGGCGTAGACGGTATCGAGCGGAGCGTCGGGTCTCGCGAGCTTATCCTTGATGATCGCGTAGCGCGGCGATGCCGCGACGACTTGCGAAACCGTACGCGGATCTTCGAGCAGCATTTGCAAAATGAGTGCCACGCCAAGCGGCGCATCGCGCCCGAGATGAAGCTCTGGAAGAATCACTCCGCCATTCCCTTCACCGCCGATCACCGCTTTCTCTTCGCGAATGCGCAGCGCGACGTTGACCTCGCCGACGGGAGCGCGAATGACGCGCTGGCCGTACTCGGCGGCGGCATCGTCGAGCACGCGGCTCGTGGAGAGGTTGGTGACAACGTGTCCTTTCCGATGTCGCAACACGACACGGGCTGCAAACGCGAGCGTATAATCCTCGCCGATCGCGACGCCTTCGTTCGATACCACTGCGAGGCGATCAACATCCGGATCTGTTGCGAATCCAATCTGCGCACCGGTGTCCTTTACGAGTTGCTCGAGATCGCCAAGGTTTTCCGGAATCGGCTCGGGCGGCCGTGGAAAGCGGCCGTCCGTCTCGACGTTAATCTCGTGAACCTCGCACCCGAGCAACTCGAGCAAGTGCGGAATGATCGCGCCGCCCGCGCCGCGGCATGCATCGTACGCCACGCGAAATCCGCGCGCGCGAATCGCGGCGACGTTGATGTACGGCAGCTTGAGCACGAGCTCGAGGTGGCGCTCGATCGCGTCGCCGTCGAAGTGAGTCGTGCCGAGTTTGTCGACGGTCGCGTACGGGATGCCGTCATCGATCAGCGCGCGCATCGCCGCGCCTTCCGCGGCGTTTAGAAAGAGGCCGGCAGGACCGACGCACTTGAGCGCGTTCCACTCGATCGGATTGTGGCTCGCGGTGATGCACAGACCGCCGGCCGCGTGATGGTGTTCGACGGCGAGTTGCAGAGTCGGCGTGGTGGTGAGGCCGAGGTCGATCACATCGGCGCCGACCGCTTCGAGTGCCGCGCGTGCGACCTGATGGAAGAGTGGCCCGGAAACGCGGCTGTCGCGCCCGAGGACCACCGCGCGCTTTTTGGGGTCGTTCTTGAGTGCCCAGGCGCCGAACGCGGACGCGTAACGGGCAACGACCTCGGGCGAGAGGCCGAAGCCCACGCGCCCGCGGATGCCGGACACGCTGATCATCAATGCGGAGTCAGTCATCGTGATTGTAAGGTAGCCGTGAGTTATCTTTGAGGCACCTGATCGGGCGGCAGACGGCGGACGGCGGACGGCAGATTCCCACCTCAAGCATCGAGCAAACCACGTGACCCGCGCATTCGACGAAGACCTTCCGTTTCGGTTCTCCACCCGGGCGATTCACGCAGGGCAGCGCCCCGACCCGACGACCGGCGCGATCATGCCGCCGATCGTGCAGACCTCGACGTACGTGCAGGACGCGCTCGGCGTGAACAAAGGGTACGAATACGCCCGCGGAAAGAACCCCACGCGTGAAGCGCTCGAACGGAATGTTGCGGCACTCGAAGGTGGGCACCATGGCTTCGCGTTCTCGAGCGGAATGGGGTGCACCGACTCCCTCATGAAGCTGTTCAAGGCGGGCGACCACATCGTCTGCGGCGAGAATGTCTACGGTGGAACGTACCGGCTGTTCGATAAAATTCTGACGAACTTCGGGATGTCGTTTTCGTTCGTTGATACGCGCGATCCGCAGATGATCGAAGACGCGATCAAGCCGAATACCGTCGCGCTCCTGCTTGAGACGCCGACGAATCCGCTGATGCGGTTGACCGACCTCGCGGCTGCAGCATCGATTGCAAAGAATCGGAAGCTCATGCTGATCGTCGACAACACCTTTGCGACGCCCTACTTCCAGCGGCCGCTGGAGTACGGCGCGACCATCGTGTTTCACTCGACGACCAAATATTTGAACGGCCACAGCGACATGATCGGCGGCATTTGTGTGCTGAACGACGACGATCTCGCGGCGCGCATTCAGTTTATTGCGAACGCTGCGGGGGCGGTGCCGGGTCCCATGGACTCGTGGCTTGCGCTGCGCGGCACGAAGACGCTCGCGCTGCGCATGCGTCAGCACGATGCGAACGGCCGGAAGATTGCCGACGCGCTGGCAAAGCAGCTCGGTGCAGAACGCGTGTTTTATCCGGGACTTCCCTCGCACGCGCAGCACGAACTCGCGAAGAAGCAAATGTCCGGGTTCGGCGGCATGATTTCCGTCGAGTGCAAATCCAAGGATGCAGCGGCGAAGGTGCTCGGCCGCGTGAAGGTGTTTTCGTTGGCCGAGTCACTGGGTGGCGTGGAATCGCTGATCAGCCATCCGGCATCGATGACGCATGCGTCGGTAGAGTTGGAACGGCGGGCGAAACTCGGTGTTACCGAGGGACTTGTGAGGCTTTCTTGCGGCGTTGAGGACGTTGAAGATCTGCTCGAGGATTTGGAGCAGGCGTTCAAGGGTATCTAGCTGCGATCTCGCGACACTTTTGCCGGGCCGCACCCGTAAGAGAGAGCAACCCCGGAGGCCATAATGTCCGACCGTAAAGTTCTCACTGATATTTCGTCCACCGCATGGGAGCATCCAGCGGATCGCGCCGCGCTGAATGCGTTGCGCGCGCTTCCGCTGTTCGACGAAGTCGTCCGCAAAGTGGTCGGATTCTTTGGCGATACCGGCGTGCGCCAGCTCTTCCTCGCGAACGCCGTGCTCGTCGGTCCGAATCAGCGGCCGGGGCTCAATGAGCTTTACGAGGAAGTGCTCGCGACGATGAACTGCCCGACCAGACCGCAGCTCTACGTCACACAGACGCCGATCGCGAACGCTGGTGCCGTAGGGTTCAACGAACCGTTCATCGTCATCAACTCCGGCACACTCGGCCTGTTGAATCGCGAAGAGCAGCGCTTCGTGATTGCGCATGAAGTCGGTCACGTCATGAGCGGGCACGTCATCTATCGCACGCTCGCTGCCATTCTTCTGCTCGTCGGGCTGCGCGGGCTTCCGTTTCTCGCCGGCGTCGCGATCCTCCCGATTCAGGTCGGGCTGCTCGAGTGGTACCGCAAGAGCGAACTCTCGGCCGACCGCGCCGGGCTTCTTGGATCGCAGAGTCGCGACGATACGCTGATGTCCTTCCTGAAATTCGCCGGCGGCGCTGGCGGCGATGACAAAATCAGTTTGGATGAGTTCATGAAGCAGGCCGCTCAGTACGAAACGCAGGGCGGCGCTTGGGAAACGGTCATGAAGGTGCTCAATACCGTGTTCCGCGAGCATCCGTTCAACACCGTGCGCGCTGGCGAGCTGCAGCGTTGGATCGAAAGCGGCGCGTACGACAAAGTCCTCGCCGGTGAGTATGCCAGGCGTTCGGATCCATCTACGCAGCGCCCGCTAAACGAAGACTTCGCAGATGCCGCCACCTATTACGGCGACGAAGCACGCGCCGCGTTCGGCAAGATTGGCGATGTGTTCGATCGCGCGAAAGGCGCATTCGACGACGCCTTCAAAGGCGGCCGTCGGTGAAAGTTCTGGTCGTCGGCGGGGGCGCACGCGAACATGCGCTCGGCTGGAAGCTCCTCGCCGACGACCCGAAGCTCGAACTCATCTCCGCGCCGGGCAATCCGGGACTGGCGGAGATCGGACGTGTCGAAGCAATCGCGCCAACTGATATCGCGGCGCTCGCCGCACTCGCGCGCCGCGAAGAAGTCGCCTTCACTATTGTGGGCCCTGAAGGTCCGCTCGACGCGGGACTCGTCGATCACTTTCGCACCAGCGGGCTCGCGGTGTTCGGGCCGTCGAAAGCTGCCGCACGCATCGAGACGTCCAAGCGGTTCGCGAAAGAGCTGATGCTCGCGGCCGGTGTTCCGACGGCGAGCGCGCGAACGTTTACGACGGTGGCAGCGGCGAACGCGGAAGCCGAGCGTCTTGGTGCGCCCGTTGTGATCAAGGCATCCGGGCTCGCGGCGGGAAAGGGCGTGATCGTCGCGACGAGTATCAGCGAAGCGCGAGACGCGATCGCGTCGATGCTCGAGGGCAATGTGTTTGGCGAGGCGGGGCACGAAGTTCTCGTTGAGGAGTTCATGAGCGGCGAGGAGATCTCAGTGTTCGCGCTCACGGATGGCACTCACGTGCTGCCGATGATTGCGGCTCAAGACCACAAGCGCATTGGCGAAGGCGACACGGGGCTGAACACGGGCGGCATGGGCGCGTACGCTCCGGTCTCGATCGAGACTGACGCGATCGCTGCGCAGGCGGTGGAACAGGTCTTTCTGCCTACGCTGAAGGCGCTCCGCGCCGCCGGCTCGACATTTACCGGTCTGTTGTACGCGGGGCTCATGCTCACTCGCGATGGTCCGAAGGTGGTCGAGTTCAACTGCCGCTTTGGCGATCCTGAGACCGAAACGATTCTTCCTCTGATGGCGTCGGGATTGATCGAGCCAATGCGCGCAATTGCAAACGGCGATTCGATCGCCGGCGCAGCACCGATCTCGTGGCGGAAAGGCGCAGCGGTCACAACGGTTGTCGCCGCTGAGGGATATCCCGGCGCGGTTCGCGCCGGCGACGTGATCACGCTGCCGCCGGAAGAGCACGACGTGATTGTCTTTCACGCCGGCACAAAACGAAATGCGGCGGGTGAACTCGTGACAGCGGGCGGACGTGTGCTGGCGGTGACTGCGCTCGCCGACACGCTTGCCTCTGCACAGAAGCTCAGCGCCGCTCATGCGGCACGCGTTCACTTTGCAGGTCGCCAGTATCGGCGTGACATCGGCTGGCGCGAACTTGCGCGGCAGTTCGACGGCGCCTGACGGTGACGAAACGTGTGTAAAGGTGCCTGAACTCCCCGAAGTCGAAACGATGGCGCGCGATCTTGAGGCGGCGGTGCGCGGTGCCACCGTCAGCGCGGCCCACGTGCACCGGCCGAACGTTTTGCGCGACCGGACGTCAAAGAACTTCGCAGCGCGTATCGCCGGCGCGACCTTCGATCGTTTCTGGCGCCGCGCAAAGTATGTCGTGGGCGAACTGTCCACGGGCGATCGCCTTGTAGTCTCCCCGCGCTTCACCGGCGCGCTTTTGATTGAAGCTGGTCCGTTCAAACGGAGCGGCGACGACTACACCTGCATTCAGTTCCCGCTCACCGACGGGCGCACGCTGCGGTTTCGTGACGTCCGCAGGCTCGGCACCGTCGAACTCATGGATGCAAAACGGTTCGCAGCGTTCACTGCGGCGATCGGTCCGGAGCCACTCGAACCGGCATTCACGGCGGAGCTATTCACAGAAATCGTGCGGTCTTCATCGCGGGCGATCAAGACGATCCTCATGGACCAGAAGCGCATGGCGGGCATCGGAAATATCTATGCGAACGAGGCGCTCTGGCGCGCGTTCATTCGTCCGACGCGCCGTGGATCTTCGCTGACGCACGCGCAGGCTGCGCTGCTGCATCGCGAGTCGGTGGCCGTGCTGCACGCCGCCGTCGAACAGCGAGGCACCAGCTTCCGCGACTATCAGGACCCGTACGGCGGCCGCGGCGGGTTTCTTGGCCTCGCGAAAGTCTACGGCCGCGATGGCGAACCGTGCGTCCGCTGTGAAACTATTTTGAAATCATCGCACGCGCTCGAGAATCGCATCACGGTCTGGTGCACCACATGCCAGAAATAGACGCGTGACCCGCAAGCGCAAATCCCGCTCGGCATCGGCCGCGATCGAAGCACGCGTCGAGTCGCTGCAGATGCAGGTCAAGGCTGAAGTGCGCAAGCGCCCCGGTGTGTACCGCATGATCTCGCCGGAAGGTGAGATTCTCTATGTGGGCAAAGCGAAAGATCTGCGCACGCGTTTGCTCGGCTACTTCCGCGCGGCATTTCCCGCCGAGAAGAGCGCGCGAATCATTCGCGAAGCCGGTGAGGTCCAGTGGGATTATCACCCGAGCGAGTTCGCCGCGCTGATCGAAGAGCTACGGCTGATCAAGAAATTCCGGCCGCGCCTGAACGTGATGATGAAGCGCGATGCGCGGCACTTCGCCTTCATCCGGATCACGCCGGGGGCCGCGCCGAAGTTCATGGTCGTGCGCGGCGCGGGCAACGATGACCACGGGACCTACTTCGGACCGTTCCATGGCGCGTGGCAGCTGGAGGAGGCGCTGCGCGAGCTTAACGATGTGCTCGGCCTGCGCGATTGCCGGCTCGATCAGCCGATGCACTTTTCCGATCAGCAGGAGCTGCCGGTCGGTCCTACACGCACGCCCGGCTGCATTCGATTTGAGATCGGAAAGTGCCTCGGGCCGTGTGTATCGGGCGTGAGCCAGCGTCAGTACAAGGCTCGGTTCAAAGTGGCGCGCGATTTTCTGGAAGGACGGCAGGACAGTCCGCTCAACACGCTGCGCGAGGCGATGGAAGAATCGAGCGATCGCATGGAGTTCGAACGCGCCGCGCAGCTGCGGGACAAAATGCAGCGACTCGAATCATTGAGAGAACAATTCGATCGGCTGCGATTCGCAGTAGAGTCGCTCTCGTTCGTTTACACCGTGCCGGGCCACGGAGGTGAGGATCGTTCTTACGTGATTCGTCGTGGTCGCATTCGCGCCGAGCTTCCCGCGCCGCAGAGTGTCGACGAACACAGTACGCTTGCGAGTCGCGCCGCCGAGATCTTCTCGCCATCAGAGCTGAAGAGCACGACCGTTCCCGCGCATGAGGTGGACGAACTCATGCTGTTGTCGAGCTGGTTCAGGAAGTTTCCTGCGGAGTTGGAGCGGACTGTTGCCGCCGCCGAGTACCCGCGGATGCGGACGGCTTAGCGAGTCAGTCCTGGCTGGCGAGGTTCGCGCGCTGCTTCCCCTCTGCGGCGAGCGTGCGCTGGCGATCGAGATAGCGCTGATACATCGCGAGGCGTTCGTCGGAGTTTGCACCGGCAGTCGCGACGCTCTCGAGATTCATTAGATAACCCGGATTCCCCGCACCGGCGCGGACGTCGGCGAGAAACGGGCGGAGCTTTGCGTACGTCACGAAGTGCTCTGTATTTGCCGCGTTGAACAGTTCAACGGGAATCGCGCCTTGTACGACGAGCGACGCGGCCATGTCCCAGTAGGTCGTCACCATTCGATAGGGCGCGCTCTCGTGACCAGGGCCCAGCCAGGTCGCGAGAACTTCCTTCGCGCTTTGGGGGTGAAACTCGAATCCGAACCACGCGCGGGCGGTGCGGAGCGTGGGTTCGGTTCTCAGTTCATACAGCTTGAGCAGCAGCCCTGCGGCGCTCGTGGTGTCGGTCATTCGAAATCGCGTTTGGGTTGGGGAGTTATTTGCCGAGCAGAAGGACAAACGCACAACGGAGGGCCGGGCGATTGTGTGCCCTTGCCCTCCGTTGCGACCGCCTGCGAAGCAATCAAACGATATCTCCTCGGTGCCGCGAGGTCAATGAAACGCAATGACTCGTCCGGTACCCGGCAACTGTACGCGTTTGAACGCCATGTGGGCTCAGAGGCAGTCTCCGAGCATGCATTCTGTGAACGCGTTCATGGCTGCGACGGTGAGAGAGTCACGATCTCGACAGAGCTCTTACCATCCTTCAACGCGAGGATGGCAACCGACGCCTCAAGATTGAACCGTCGCGGACCGGCGGCACCCGGATTTACGATGAGCCTCCCATCGACCCGCGTGATCTTCTGAATGTGCGTGTGTCCGTAGACGACCACATCGGCATCGTACGCCGCCGCGATATTCGCGGGAGTCACCTTCCCGACCTCGTGGCCGTGGCTCACGTGCACTCGCACGCCATCGAAGATGTCATCGATCGCGGCGACGAGCTGCGGATCCCACGGCGCGTCGTTGTTGCCGCACACGGCGCGCACCGGCGCGATCAGCGCGAGCTCATCGAGGATGTCATCGCCGCAGACGTCGCCGGCGTGAAGGATCAAATCCACACCGGCGAGCGCCGTGTGGACCTCCGGCCGCACGAGGCCGTGCGTATCGCTGATCAGGCCGATCAACACCTCAGTGCGCCGCCTCGCCCCATCTCGGCGCGAGTGTGTTCTCGACGCCGAGGTGATCGAGAATGCGCGCGACAATGAAGTCGACGAGATCTGAGATGGCCGCCGGCTTGTGATAGAAGCCCGGCGACGCCGGCAGAATCACTGCTCCGGCGCGCGTGAGGCGCAGCATGTTTTCGAGATGGATCGCACTCAGAGGGCTCTCGCGCGGCACGAGCACGAGCGGCCTGCGCTCTTTCAGCGTGACATCTGCGGCGCGTTCCACAAGCGAGCGCGATGTCCCGGCCGCGATCGACGCGAGCGTTCCCATCGAACAGGGACAGATTACCATCCCGCTCGTTTTTGCCGATCCCGACGCAGGGCCCGCGCCGCGATCAGCGTCATCGTAAGTCGTGACGTGAGCGTCCCACGCCTTCGCCCCGACCGCCGCGCGCAGCCCCGCCACATCGCCGATATCCGTTTCTGTTTTCAGCAGCCGGAGTCCATGCGACGACACGATCAACTGAACATCGCGGCCCTTCGCAGCGAGTTGCTCAAGCAGCCGAACTCCATAGGGCGCGCCAGACGCTCCGGTAAACGCCATCACGATCGGCGGCTGCTTCGCCTCGGCGCTCACTTCCAGAGCCGCTGCGCGAGCACGAACGCAAAGAACGTACTCGACAACGCCATGTTCACCGTGAAGAACGCCTTGTCGACTTTCGAGACGTCGTCCGCGTGCACGAGCGAATGCTCGAACACGAGCAGCGCTGCGGCCACGCCAACACCCGCATCGTACAGCCAGCCTTCGCCGGCCGCGTACCCCACGAGGATGAGCAGCGCGATCGTGCCAACATGCAGGAAGCGTGCGATTTCCAGGGACCGATGCGCGCCGACTTTAGCCGGGAGCGAGTGCAAGCCGTTCGCACGATCGAAATCAATGTCCTGCAGCGCGTAGAGAATGTCGAAGCCGCCCGTCCAGCACATCACCGCTCCGGCGAGCGCAACGAGCATCCACCACGGATCGCTCCACGATCCGGCTATAGCCAGATAACCACCCACCGGTGCAATGCCGAGCCCGAGGCCGAGCACCAGATGCGACCAGCGCGTGAACCGTTTGGTGAAGCTGTAGCAGAGCACCCATGCCAGCGCGAACGGCGAAAGCGCGTAGCAGAGAAAATTCAATTTCCACGCAGCCAGTTCAAACAGCAGAATCGCGACGATCACAAGCAACTTTGCTTCTTTCACGCCCATCGTACCACTGGGGATTTCTCTCATCGCTGTACGCGGATTCTTCGCATCGTAGGTGCGATCGACAATGCGGTTGAATCCCATCGCCGCGAATCGCGCCGACGTGAACGCGAGCACAATCCACGCAATCGCGACGTAAGAAACCGGCGCCACATACGACGCCAGCACGACGCCCACCAGCGCGAACGGCAGCGCAAATACGGTATGCGGCAGCTTCACAAAGTTCGCATAGCGAACCACGCGCGATCCACCCGAAATCGTCTGACCCTCAGCCATCAAACACTCCTCACCCGTGACTGATCTTCCCCCTCACCCGTGACTGATCTTCCCCCTCACCCCTCACCCAATCCGAGCCGATCCCACATCCCATCAACTCTGCCTTTCGTGTCAGCATCCATCTCAATCAGCGGCGGCCAATTTCGCGAGAACCCTTCCTCCGGAAGCTTCTTGGTCGCATCGAGTCCCATCTTCGATCCATACGTGAACGCGCGACTCGAATGATCGAGCACGTCCACCGGCCCCATCGTGAACCGCGCATCCCTCTCAGGATCGATGTTATTCAACGCCACCCACCATGCCTCCTGCGGATTGCGCACATCCACCCACGAGTCAACGATCACCAGCACCTTCGCAAGCGACATCAACCCCTGCCCCCACATCGCGTTCATCACCTTGAACGCCTGGCCGGGATATTCCTTCTTGATCGAAACAAAAACCAGGTTGTGAAAAATTCCCTCGGCCGGCATGTGATAATCCACGATCTCCGGGATCGTCAGCTTGAGCAGCGGCAGAAAAATTCGTTCGGTGGCGTGGCCCAGATAAAAATCTTCCATCGGTGGGCGACCGACGATCGTTGTTACGTACACGGGATTCTTGCGCATCGTCACGGCGGTGACGTGCACGAGCGGATACAAATCCGCCTCTGAATAGAAGCCGGTGTGATCGCCGAAAGGCCCCTCGGTCACGAGCGGCTCTGCGGGATCGATATACCCCTCGATCACAAACTCCGCGTCGGCAGGCACTTCGAGATCGCATGTCACCGCTTTCGCGAGATGCACCGGCGCTTTGCGCAGGAAGCCCGCGAAAATGAATTCGTCCACCGTCGGCGGCAGCGGCGCGCTCGCCGAATACATCGATGCCGGATCCGCCCCGATCACGATCACCACCGGCATCCGCTCGCCGCGCTCGGCCATCTCCCGCCAGTGCGCCGCGCCAACCTTGTGCCGCTGCCAATGCATCGCGAGCGTGTTCTTCGAAAGCTGCTGCACGCGGTACATCCCGACGTTCCGAACTTTCGTCTGGGGATTCTTGCTGATCACCATCGGCAGCGTGATGTACGGGCCGCCGTCGTCCGGCCAGCATTTGATGATCGGCAGTTTGTTGAGATCGATTTCATCGCCGCGCCAGACTATCTCCTGGCAGGCGGGGGTCCCGCTCTTCATGCGCGGCGGGAACTTCGCGATCTCCATCAGGCGCGGAAGCAGCGAGAACTTTCCGAGCAATCCTTCGGGCACTTTGAGATCAAGCAACTTGGTGATGCGCGCGCCGTGGTCGTCGAGGTTCTCGACTCCGAGCGAGAGCGCCATCCGTTTCATTGAGCCGTACAGATTAATCGCGACGGGATAAGGCGACCGTGAGCCGTCGGCGAGAATCGGATGCTCGAACAGCAGCGCCTTTCCCCCGCCCGGCTGCTTCATCACGCGATCGGCGATCTCACAAAGCTCCAGTTCGATACGAACGGGTTCGCGAATGCGCACGAGCTCTCCAATCGCGTCGATCGCGGCAATGAATTCAGATAGTGTGTCGAGGCTCATCGTTTCTCGCCGACATGCAGGGCCGCCACGCCGAACGTGAGGGTGGTGATCGAAACATTTGCAAAACCGGCATCGGACATGATGGTCTTCAGTTTTTCCGCCGCCGGGAACTGTGCGATGCTGTCAGGGAGATACTGGTACGCAGTCGGGTGGCCGGAAATCAGCGCGCCGACCAACGGCAGCACGCGACGCGAATAGAGCTCATAGGTCCAGCGGATGATCGCCGACCGCGGCGTCGAGAACTCGAGAATCACGAACTTCGCGCCCGGAGCGAGTACACGCAGGATCTCGCGAAACGCCGCCGGCATGTCGATCACATTGCGAATTCCGAACGCCACGATCGCGCCGTCGCACGATCCCGCGGCGAGCGGCAGCGCCAACGCGTCGGCCACCACGGGCGCGAGCACGGCGGCCAGCGCCTTTCCGCGCCCTGCGCGCAGCATCGGCTCCGCGAAGTCGGCACCTACCACGCTCCCCGTGAACCCGGGGATGCGCGAGATCGCCGCGCCCACGTCGAGTGTCCCCGCGCACAAATCCAGATATGCGCCCGCGGGGCGCCGGACGACGTCGAGCTTCGCGATCGCGGCACGCCGCCACGCGCGATCGATGCCGCCGCTGAGCAGCCGGTTGAGCAAGTCATACCGTGGCGCGATCTCGGAGAAGATCCGCTGCACGTAGGAGCGCTTCACGGGTGCGCCGGCCGCGGCCGCACGCGCGTCGTGAACCTCCAATTGTGGCGTCGTCATGAGACGCGAAAGTTGCCCGCTGGTGAGAGGGCGGGCAAGGTTCGCTCACGCGAATGGCGGCCAAAACTCTACTAGACCTCCAGAACCTCCCCGACGCGGACGTCGTCGCACTCGCCCAGCGAGGGCGCGAGGATGCATTCCGTGAGTTGGTGCGCCGTTACGAGCGCCCGGTTTTCTCGCTGATCTTCCGCATGGTGCGCGACAGCGCCACCGCCGAGGATCTGGCGCAGGACACCTTTATCAAGATTCTGAACCACATCGACAAATACCGGCCCGAGTTCAAACTCTCGAGCTGGCTGTTCAAGATCGCCAACAATGTCGCCATCGATCACTTGCGGCGGCGGCAGATCGCGACGATCTCCATGAGCGGCTCGCCCCACGCCAGTACGGCGTCAGACATCGAGGCGACCTCGTTTGACATCGCCAGCGACGACGAATCCGCGCTGGACGAGATGGAATCGAAGGAACTGGGCTCGTCGATCGAGAAGGCCATCGCGCAGCTCAGGCCGGAATACAGGTCCTGCATTCTCCTCCGGCACGTGGAAGGCCGAAGCTATGAGGAGATCGCGGCGACGCTCGATCTGCCGCTCGGTACCGTGAAGACATACATCCACCGGGCGAGACATCAGCTTCGAGAGTCGCTGGATCATCTAAGAGAATAGGCCCGCACAAACACCGAATCACAGTGGTGAGTTTTGAGTTTCCAGTTTCCAGTGATGAGTTGAAACTCCCGTAACCCAGATGGCGTAGTCAGAGGAGAAACCATGCAACACCGTCACCTGCTCCCTAACGAGATCGACCTGCTGCTCGACGGCGAGGTCGGCTTTGGCGTCGCACCACTCCGCGCTCACGTGGATGGGTGCGAGGATTGTCAGGCGCGTCTGGCACGATCGCGGAAGATCGTCGACGTGCTTGAAGATCTCGAACATTTCGCGCCTTCCGTGAGATTTGCGGATCGCGTGATGGCGCAGGTACAGATCGTCGAACCGTGGCATGTTGCCGCTCTCGATACGGCTCGGCGGTTCGTACCGCAGTCGGCATCGATGCGGACCATCATGGCGGCAACGGCGTCTGCTGCGGCGCTCGCGCTCACCTCGGGCGCGGTGTGGCTCGCATTGCACGCCGATCTAACCCTGTACTCGCTCAACCTCGCCGCCGGTCGCGCGCGAACCATGCTCATGGATTCGGCGGCCTCAATCATCGGAACTGCATTCGGACAGAGCGGACTCGACACGCTTCGCTCCAGCGGCCTGCGCGGACTCGCGCTCGGCGCCGGAGTGATGATCGTCGCAGTCGGCGGAGCGACATTCGGACTCCGCGCGCTTGCGTCGTCGTCTCGCCGCAGCCGGGAGTAGCGGCCATGCGTACTCTGCAAGCGCGTGCCGCCATGTTCAACATGGTGGGCATGGCCCTGATAGCCGCTATTGGACTGGTCTCGCGCGCATCCGCGCTCGTCGCGCAGCAGCGCCCCGCGCACATCACGGTTGATTCGCTCTCTAAGGCGCTCGCGGGGCTTCATGAGTCCTCAGACTCCGCCTCGATTCCCGCCGCTTCGGCGTTCGCGTTTGGTGATTCCACGGTCGCGGCAGGCCGCCACGCATCAGGCACGGTCGCAATAGCCGACGGTGCGCTTCACGTCCGCGGCACGATCGACGGCGACGCCGTCACGTACAACGGCGACATCATCGTGCATCAGGGCGGAGCGATTCGCGGCAATGCGTTCGCTGTGCTCGGCAAGGTCGTCCTCGATGGCGGCACTGTTGCTGGCGACTCACGGGCGATCGCCGGCGACATGCGCAGAGTCGGTGCCGGGGGTGCAGCGCCGAATCAGTCGCGCGCTTCGATCATGGCGCACGCGCTCGCGCTCTCCGCGGGATGGCTCGCGGTGCTCGTGATTGTCGGGATCGGCGTTCACATTTTTGCCTCCCGGAATCTTGACGCCGTTTCCGATGCGCTCGAACGCGGATTCGGCAGATCGTTTCTCGCCGGGATCGCCACGCAGCTCGCGCTCGCGCCCGCACTGGCGCTCCTCTGTGTCGGGCTCGCGCTGACGATCATCGGCGCGCTCCTCATTCCATTTGCGGTCGTCGCGTATATCCTCGCGGCGGCCGGACTCGTGACGCTCGGGCTTCTTGCCATCGCGCGCATCGCGGGGCGCTCGGTGCTCGGCGATATCGACACGAGCGACGGCGCACGCCGCGCGGCTGCACTGCGCAGCATGGTGTACGGATTGCTCCTGCTGATGCTGCCATGGTTCATCGCGGCCGGACTGACGTGGTCGCCGAGTCTTGAATTGATCGTCCGGATGGTCGCAGTCTCTATCACCTGGGTTGCCGCGACCGCCGGACTCGGCGCGGCAGTCGTCTCGCGCGGCGGTGTACGTCGCGCGACCACGCCGCGGGCGCAGTCGTCGCTGAACACGGCAAGCTGGGCGACGCCAACACCCGTTGCCGGAGTCACCGCGGCGCGCCGCCCGACACCGTACACGACGGCCGCACCAAAGTGAGCGCGCGCGCGTTCGTATCAATCGCGGCGCTCGTCGCGACTGCATTGCCCGCCGGGGCGCAAACGTGGCGCACGATCGACGCATCGCGGCAGGCGCGCGACACCGGCGCGATTGCCACGCACATCGACTACGCCGCCGGAAAGCTCGACGTCCGGCCGGCGACCGGGCCCGCGCTCTATCACGCGACCCTGCGTTACGATGCCGATCAAACCGACCCGGTCACGCGTTTCGACAGCGCCAGCCGCGTGCTGTCGCTCGGGGTTCATCTCCGCAGCATGCACATATCGAGCGGCAATCACGAGAACGACGCCGGGTCGATGCTGGCGGAGCTGAACTCAGCCGTGCCGATGGACCTGTCGCTCGATTTGGGTGCCGTCGAAGCAGATCTGCAACTCGGCGGACTTCGTCTCACCGACCTTTCGCTCCGAAGCGGCGCCGCCGATGTGACGGCCCACTTCAATCAGCCCAACCACGGAACGCTTCGCACGATGACGCTTCAGGTCGGCGCGGCGCAGGTGAAGCTGATGGACGTCGCAAACGCGGGTGTGTCGCGTATCGTCGCCGAGGTCGGCGCCGGATCGCTATCGATTGATTTGGGCGGCACCCTCGCACGCGACGTCGACATCACCGCCACGCTCGCGATGGGCGGACTGACGCTGAACGTGTCGCCGGACGAAGGTGTGTTCGTCGACGAACGGTCATTTCTCGGCGGGTTCGAAAAAAACGGCTTCACCAAGAAAGCAGACGGCTGGTACTCCGCGAACTACGACGCCGCCACGCACCATGTGCGCGTGCACCTGCACGCCTTCGTCGGCGGGATGACGCTCACCGGCCTGCAGAAATAGCGTTGGCGCCGGCTACGACGCGATCTTCGCGGCGACCTCAATAAGCTTTTTCGCCGCGGTCGACTTCGGGTCGGCAGCAACAATCGGCCGACCGTTGTCTCCACCGTCCATCACCGGCGGATAGAGCGGAATCTCGCCGAGCAGCGCGACGCCGAGTTCGTCAGCGAGACGCTTTCCGCCGCCCGTTCCGAACAGTGCGATCGGCTTCCCTGTTTCCGGCGACTCGAAGTAACTCATATTTTCGACGACGCCAATCACCGGCACCCCAACGCGCTCGAACATCTTCGCACCGCGGAGCGCATCGCCCACGGCGACTTCCTGCGGCGTCGTCACGATGATCGCGCCCGCGACCTGCGTGGCCTGCACGAGTGAGAGCTGCGCATCGCCGGTACCGGGCGGCATGTCCACGAGCAGGTAGTCGAGCTGACCCCACTGTACATCGCGCAGAAATTGCGTGATGATTTTCATGACGATCGGCCCGCGCCAGATTGCCGGCTGGTCGCGCTCGATCAGAAAACCAAGCGAGATGAGCTTCACCCCGAACGCCTCGAGCGGCTGGATTTTGTCGTCGGCCACGGGCGGCGCTGCGTTCACACCCATCATGCGCGGGATGTTCGGACCGTAAATATCGGCGTCCATCAGGCCGACGCGTTTCCCGAGCTGCGCGAGCGCAATCGCGAGATTCACTGTCACGGTCGATTTTCCGACGCCGCCCTTCCCCGAACTCACCGCAATCACCTTGCCGAGGTTCGGATATGAAACGGGCGTCGGCGCGGCAACGCGCGCTGCTGCCGGCTTCTGATCCATCACCGGGAGCGAAGCTCGTTTCGGTGCGGCCGGTGCGGCCGGCGCAGGTGCGGCGGCTCGCGGCAGTTCAGATGCGTCTTTCACATCGACGCGTACATCGGTGACGCCTTCGACGCGCTCGACCGCCTGACGCACATCGCGCGCCAGCGTCGCGTCATCGTCTGCGGAGAGAATCAGGGTAAGGCGGACGCGCCCTTCGGTCGACGTCGCGATATCGCGCACCTGCGACCCCGAGAGGACGTCGGCGCGAGTGCGCGAGTTCACCACTGTCGCGAGTGCTTCTTCAATTCGTTCGCTGAATGACGCGGGCATTTTCTATGAGATCGGGAATTCAGAAGACGGCTTAGAGCATCGCTCGCGCGGCGGCGAGCACTTTGTCGCGAACTTCATCGAGCGTTCCGGAGACCAGCGCGCCTGACGCGCGCGCATGGCCTCCGCCGCCGAACTGTTTCGCCAGCGCGTTCGTGTCCACGCCGCGTACCGAACGAAATGAGATCTTCACGCGCGAGTGCCCGAGATCGCGAAACAGAATCGCGAGACGCACGCCCTTCACAGAACGCGGATACTCGGCGATGCCATCGAGATCCTCTGAGCTGACATCGTACTTCTCCAGCGCGCCCGCGGCGATCGTCACCCACGCGAGCCCTTTTGCATCGTCGGTCTCGAGACTGTCGAGTGCGTCGCGCAGGAGCTTGAGACGTCCACGCGGCACGGACGCATATATCCGCCGGTACATCTCTTCCGGATCAACACCGGCGGCGAGCAGCCGCGCGGCGATCGCATGGCAGCGCGGTGACGTGTTGCTGAAACGAAAGCCGCCCGTGTCGGTGAGGATCGCCGTATAAAGAGCGGTCGCGATCGCCGGCGTAACCTCAAGCCCGAGCGTCGCTGCAAAATCGTACACGAGTTCGCCGGTCGCGCATGCCGCCACATCGGTCACGCGAATCGGGCCCGGCGGCTCCTCGCCCGGCATGTGATGATCGATGACCATCGGCGGCGTCTTCAGCGCGCGCACGGCGCCCGCGAGCGAGCCGAGCCGTTTGATGTCGCTGATGTCGAGCACGATCAAGTGATCGATGTTCTCGAGCGCCGCCGGGCCATCGGCGGAGCGGTCGCGCACGTCGTCACCGAGCAGCGAGGTGAACATCTCCGGCCACGGCGTCGGGTTCACGATGTGCACGACCATCCCCATCTGCGCGAGCAGCCGCGCGAGGGCGGCCTCTGAACCGCAGCCGTCGCCGTCCGAGTTGAGATGCGTCGATAGCGCGATCCGCTGGCCTGGCTTGAGCTCGGCGGCGAATCGTTCGATATCGGCGCGGCGCTGCGCCGGAACTTCGATGGGATCTGGAAGTGCGGAAGTTGTCGTGGTCATGCCGTTTTTATCGTACCGGGAAAAGACAGCGGCGCCCGGAATGCACCGGGCGCCGCTGAAAGATAGCAACGTGCGCCTGACCGTTGTTTCTATTCCTTGTTGAGCAGGCTGTGATGCCGGCCGTACGAGAAGTAAAACACCAACCCGATGACGAGCCAAACTCCGAGGCGGGCCCAATTCGTCCAGCCCAGACCGTAGATCATCGCGCCGCACACGAGAATACCAAGCACCGAGACAACCGGTACCAAGGGCACGCGGAATGAACGCTGCAGTTCAGGGCGCTTCACCCGCAGGATCCATACGCCTGCACAAACGAGGATGAATGCAAAAAGCGTCCCGATGCTCGTCATTTCGCCGACGATGCTGTCCGGCAGGAAACCAGCGAACAGCGCCGTGAACACACCGAATAGAATGTTCGATTTCCACGGCGTGCGGAATTTCGGATGCGTATCGGAAAAGACCTTCGGAACAAGTCCGTCGCGGCTCATCGAGTAAAACACACGCGACTGTCCGAGGAGCATGACGAGGATGACCGATGAGAATCCAAGCAGAATCGCGACCGTGACCGAGTTCGCGAGCCACGTGTAGCCCGTCATGTACTTCTGGATCGCGAACGAGATCGAGGCCTCGCTTCCTGCTCCGCGGAAGTCCGCGACGGTTGCGACGCCCGTGAGCACGTACGAGAAGAGGACATAGAGGATCGTGCAAACGACCAGCGATCCCAGAATGCCGATCGGCATGTCACGCGCCGGATTCTTGGTTTCCTGGGCGGCAGTCGATACCGCGTCGAATCCAATGAAGGCGAAGAACACCACGCCGGCCGCACCGAGGATGCCCATAATGCCGCCGAACGGATGCGTGACACCGAGCGGTGTGGTGTAGGTCGTCGCCTCAGGGATGAACGGCGTGTGGTTTGCCGGGTTCATGAAACTCCAGCCTATTCCGATCACCATCAGCACGATCGCCATCTTCGTTATGACGATGACTCCGTTCACAAACGCGGACTCCTGTGTCCCGCGGATCAGAACGGCAGAGAGCAGGAAGAGGATCAAAATCGCCGGAACGTTTGCTATGCCGTGCGTGCCGGTGCCGGCCATCGTCTCGAGCGGTGAGTGGCTCCATTCATATGGAACCGGACTCATGTGCATGATGCGGAGGAGATTGTTGAAGTACTGACTCCACGCGATGGCGACTGTTGCAGCGCCAACCGCGTACTCGAGCACCAAGTCCCAGCCGATGATCCAGGCGACCAGCTCGCCCATCGTGGTATACGAATAGGTGTACGCGCTGCCGGCGATTGGAATCATCGACGCGAATTCAGCGTAGCATAGGCCGGCAAATGCGCACCCGACGCCGGCAACCATGAACGCGAATACGACGGACGGTCCCGCACGTTCGGCGATAGCCGCCGCCGTGCGAACGAAGAGACCGGCGCCGATGATCGCGCCGATGCCCAGACCGATGAGCCCGAGCGGTCCGAGCGTCCTTTTCAGTCCGCTCTCGCTGCTGGCGCCGCTGTCGGCCATGAGCCGATCGATAGACTTCGTCCGCGTCAACGAATTGGCCACGCAAACCCCCTGTGTGCTCTGGAAAAACGTCGGTTGAGAGTACGACGCAAAACGTCGCCCGCGGCACAAGCCGCGTCAAGAACAAACGAACGATATCAGACGCTGTAGTTCGGTGCTTCGCGCGTGATGGTGACGTCGTGCGGATGCGATTCGCGCAAGCCGGCGGCGGTGATGCGAACAAACTCGGACTCAGTGCGCAGCGCTTCGATATCGGCGCATCCTACATACCCCATACCCGAGCGAAGTCCCCCAACCATCTGGTAGAGCACATCGCTCACCGGTCCCTTGTACGGCACGCGGCCCTCGATTCCCTCGGGCACAAACTTCTTCGCGCTCATTTCGCCGTCCTGGAAATAGCGATCGGCGCTGCCGTCCTGCATCGCGCTCATCGAACCCATGCCGCGAATCATCTTGAAGCGGCGCCCTTCGAGCAGCAGCGATTCTCCCGGCGATTCTTCCGTGCCCGCCAGCATCGACCCCATCATCACCGATGTCGCGCCGCCGGCGATCGCCTTGACGATGTCGCCGGAATACTTGATGCCGCCGTCCGCGATGACCGGGATATCACCGGCACCTTCGACGGCATCCATCACGGCGGTCAGCTGCGGAACACCGACGCCAGTGACGACACGAGTCGTGCAGATCGAGCCGGGACCGACACCGACTTTCACGCCGTCTACGCCGCGCTCGACGAGCGCTGCCGCTGCTGCACGAGTCGCAATGTTGCCGGCGATCAGCTGCACACCAGGGAATGCCTCACGCACCGCCGCGGTGGCGTCGAGTACGCCATGATGATGACCGTGCGCGGTATCGACAACGAGCGCGTCGACTCCCGCGTCAACCAGCGCCCGCGCGCGATCGAGATATGCGCCCGTCGCACCAATGGCAGCGGCAACGAGTAAACGTCCGTGCTCGTCTTTCGCCGCGATTGGATACTGACGGCGTTTCAAAATGTCCTTCACCGTGATCAAGCCGATCAGGTGGCCGTTCTTGTCGATAACCGGCAGTTTCTCGATGCGGTGCTTGGCCATGATCCGCTCGGCTTCATCGAGCGTCGTGCCAATCGGCGCCGTGATCAGCCGGTCGCCGCCGGTCATCGCCGTGTTCACAGATTGATCGAGGCTGCGCTCGAACTGGAGATCGCGGTTGGTGATGATGCCAACCAGACGATCGTCGCCGTTCACGATCGGGACGCCGGAGATGTGGAACTTCGCCATCAGTGATGCCGCTTCACGAATCGTCGCCGAATCTGGAAGCGTGTACGGCTTCTGGATCATTCCGCTCTCGGACCGCTTCACTCGATCGACTTCGGCGGCCTGGCGATCGATCGACATGTTCTTGTGCAGCACGCCGATTCCGCCGGCGCGCGCCATCGCGATCGCCATCTCACTCTCGGTGACGGTATCCATCGCCGCAGCAACGAGCGGAACATTCAGCGTGATGCCGCGCGTGAAGCGCGAGACGGTGCTGACGTCCTTGGGATGGGTGAGTGAGTGCCGCGGGACGAGCAGAACGTCGTCGAAGGTCAGCGCGGCGTCGGTGCGGATGCGCGTCGAGCCGTGAGCGGCCTCGTTAATGCGCGAAGGACCGCTGCCGGCGGTGGCCGGTGCGGTCCTTGGAGTCTTTGGTCGAGTTGATAGTCCCATTTTGAAAGGTACTCGGACGATCTATGGAATTCAACCGTAATAGTCGGCTCACAGTTCAAGCTCCGAGCTCGCCGGCTCCCAGCTTAGCCTTGTCACCGCTCAAGCTATCAGCTGCTTACAGCTCGAACTCTGAAAATGCCAAGCTTGGTGCTGGCGAGCCCGGGGCGGGAGCTTTGAGCCAGCTACTCTTTAGGGGTGGTGGCATTCACAACATCATTCGCCACCGACTTCCCCGCCGCCGCGACTCCCTGCAGAACATTCATCGCCTTATTCATCAGATTCATTGTCTCCGCCACCGCACTGGTCGAGATTTTCCCCGCGCGCATCGTGTCTTCCACCCCTTCCGCGAACCGCTGAAAAACATTCGGCGGCGCCGCCTCGTGCTGCGCGTACTTCGACTCCAAGAACTCGATGTAGTCGAGCACCTGGTACAGCCGTTCATCGGACAGCGTCTCCATCCGCCGCAGCACTCGCTCTTTCATGAACTCGTTCATTGCTACCCCCTCCAGCGGGACGGTTTGCCGCGTACGTCTATATGAACGTATGGCGAGGTCCCATGGTTTCCGTAAAGCCCCAATCCGCCAACGAGCTCCGGATGGCGGTGCTCGACCCGCTCCACCGCGCGGGCAACCGCCACGGCATCCGCGTACGTCACACGACCATCTCCGTCGACATCGATCGCCAGATCCGCGGCATCGCCGTATTGATGGCGGCTGTCGCCAGCGGCGCGCGGCACGGTGCGATTGTAGATCGGCGTACGAAAGCCTGACGAGACGTCCATAGGCATCTCGAAATCTTTGACGTCGAGATCGGTCAGAACGAGTTCGATTTTGTCGAGAATGCGCGGATCGAGCGCGACGTACTTGGGCCAGAGTTGCTGATCGTCATGCGTGACGAACGCGCGCAACCGCAGATGCGCGCTGAGCTGGAGCTCGAGATCCTCGGGCAGTACCTGAAGAAATCCGACGGGCGGTGGCGATGCGTCTCCACCGAGACGCTCCCATTGGTATCGTCCGATTTTGTAGCCATTGAGCGTAGAACCCATTTTCGTCGAGAATGGAACGAGCACGCCGACGAGCACAGAGTCGATGATTTGGCGACCCGTCGCCGTGACCAGCGCGAGGCGGTAGAACCCCGGCAGCACCGGCGCTTTCACTGTCGTTCCGGTGAGCGCGCGCGGCTCGATCACGCCGCTCGAATCCGACGCCTTCACCCAGAGATACGATGGTGGAGCGCCCGCACCGCTCACATCGATGGGAAAATCAAAGAGCTCGCCCGGCATGCGCACCTGAAGACGCACCTCACCGCTCTGCCCGAAAGCCGTCGGTGATGCGGTGATCTTCGGCTCGCTGTGCTTCGTGCCGAATCCGTTCGCGATGAGCAGCGCCGGCGGATCGGCCACGACGACGCCGACCACTCCGATTGCAATCAGCCCGACGACGACGACGCGGCCGAGTGTCCAGCCGTCAGTCGGCGTCGTGCGCATGTCTATTTTTCCTCAGCGCTTCGAAATCGACTTGAGATCGAGAATCGGCGTTCCAACCGGCTCGCTATGGCCGGCGCGTACACGCGCGGTGATCAACACGCGCGAGAGCGGCTGGAGCGCTTTCGCCTGCGTCAACAGCGACGGCGGGATCGCGAGATAGAGCAGCGCGTTCTCGGTGCCCGGCCCCTTTGCGAGCAGGTACGGCTCATCGCGCGCGAGCTCCCGGCGCAGCGGATCGGCGATTTGAAATGAGAGCACCTCGACTTCCCACTGCACGAACTTCCCGCGCGTGCCGTCGGGATCGGCGCGCAGATCGGCCGCCGTGAGCTGAGCGCCGACTGAACTATCCGCCGGCGAGAGTTCGCGCTCCGGAACCCATCCTTCAATGCGAACTTTTGCGAATCCGTGGTCGTGGGCGAGCGTCTGCACGACGGCGCCCTTTCCAAGCTCGCCGATCGTACCGCCGCCGGGTGCTGCGAGAAGCTTGGTTGGCTTGGACACGGACATCGAACCGGCAGGAACGCTCGGCGCCGGAGATGGAGTCGCAACAGCCGGCGCAACGGGAACGGCAACGGGCGCAGCTGCGCTGGCAAGCTGCTTCGCCGGCGGCTTGGCGTCTGACGTCTTTGCCGTTTGCGGCGGTTTGGTCTCTGACGGCTTTGCCGTTTGCTTCGGCGGCGGCGGTGTCGACTTCGGCAGCGCGCTCCCCAGAATCCAGGCGCTCCGCTTGATGCGTATCCACGTCCCGGATTTGCCGAGCGTGTGCACCCCCGTCCGCGGCCGCAGCTCGGCCAGAATCGCTGCATTCGCCGACGCCGACGCGCGCACGCGCAGCGGCGCCTTCGAATCAACCGACGCCGGGAAGGTGTCGAGCTTCGCGGCGAGACGCGACGCGTCCACCCAGCCGTCTACCGTCACCAGTACATGCGTCTCTTTCGTCGAGACCACAGCCACTTTGGTCCCCGCGCGAATCGCGATCACCAGGTCGCCGCCGGGAGCGTTCCGCCCGTCTGCCGCCGCCGTGAGCGCCGTCTGCGCACCGGCCAGTGTCCAGCCCGCTCCGATCGCGATGAGCGCCATCGCGGAACAGAGGCGGCGAATCGCTGGTAGCTGGGCATGCTCCCGAATAGCTTTCACACTCGAAAACTACCCTCATACACTTCGCCGGGCCACGATGGCGCGAGCTGCAAACCAACAGAGTCCGGTCGTGCTCGTCGTGCTCGATGGCTGGGGATACCGTCCCGAGCGAGAGGGAAATGCCGTCGCGCTCGCGAACGTGCCGACATGGAACACACTCTGGGCACGCCCGCAGCGTACGCTCCTCGACGCGTCCGGTCTCGCCGTTGGTCTCCCCGAAGGACAGATGGGGAACAGCGAGGTTGGCCACCTCAACCTCGGCGCGGGACGCGTGGTGATGCAGGACCTCGTGCGCATCAGCGAAGCCATTCACAACGGTGACTTCTTTCGCAACCAGGTGCTCGTCAACGCATGCGCGGCCGCTCGAAAAAGCGGTGGTACGCTGCACTTGATGGGGCTGGTCGGTGATGGCGGGGTGCACGCGCACCAGGATCATCTCCTCGCGCTGATAGATCTCGCGACCCGCGAGCGCGTGCCGCGCATCGCGATCCACGCCGAGCTCGACGGCCGCGACACGATGCCGACGTCCGCGCATGGATTCATCGAACGGCTCGAACAGAAAATCGCGGGACGCGCCGTGATTGCGAGCGTCGGCGGCCGCTACTACGGCATGGATCGCGACAATCGCTGGCCGCGCGTCGAGCTCTGGTACCGCGCCGCAGTCGAGGGAACGGGTCCGTCGACGAGCAGCGCCGAACAATTCATTCGCGAAGCGTACGGCCGCGGTGAAACGGACGAGTTCATCAAGCCCGCGGTGATCGTGAGCGCGGGAAAGCCCGTCGCACCGATGCGCGACGGCGATGCGCTCATTTGCTGGAATTATCGTTCCGACCGCATGCGGCAGATCGTCCGTGCGCTCACCTCCGACGGGTTTGATGGATTTCCGGTCGGCAAGCGTCCCGCCCTTCACGTCGCGACAATGACGCAGTACGATGCGACGTTCGGACTGCCGGTCGCATTCGAGCCGTTCTCGATGGCGAAGATCGTCGCCGAAGTGCTGTGCGACTCCGGCATGACCACGCTGCGCACGGCGGAAACCGAGAAGTACCCGCACGTGACATACTTCTTCAACGGCCGAGTCGAAACGCCGTACAGGGGTGAGGAGCGGATTCTCGTACCCAGTCAGAAGGTTGCCACGTACGATTTGATGCCGGAAATGAGTGCGCCGGGTATCACCGATGTCCTGTGCGCGCACATCGAGTCGCGCGCGCACAACTTTACGCTTGTGAACTACGCGAACGGCGACATGGTTGGACACAGCGGGAACCTCGCCGCGACGATCAAAGCGTGCGAAGTCGTCGATCAATGCCTGGCGCGCATCATCGCGAGCGCGGAAAAAACTGGAACACGACTGCTCATCACGGCCGACCACGGGAACTGCGAAATGATGATCGATCCACTGACAGGCGGGCCTCACACGGCCCACACCACCAACCCCGTCCCGTTCGTGATCGTCGGCGACGACGCGCCACTGCGCACAGGCGGCGCACTGCGCGACGTCGGACCCACGGTCCTCTCGATGCTCGGAGTCGAAACGCCCGCCGAGATGACCGGCCGCGATCTCCGCCTCGCCGCGGTGGCGTCATGAAGAGGTCTCCGATCGCAATCACACTGCTGCTTTCATGCAGCACTGTTCTCGCCGCGCAGACCGTGGGCTCGCTGCCCGACCAGAGTCCGTTTCTCGATCTCCATGACAACATGCGGATCGGAGTCGTGGCGGGATGGCTGGCCACCGGACACGACGTGGTCGGGGTGAATCCCAAGAGCGCGCCGATCGTCGGACTCCGGTACGACTGGGCAATCGGCGGCCCGGTTTTCCTCACGAGTTCCCTTTTCGCCACGAGCACGACGCGTGCGGTGTTCGACTACACCAAGAGCGCGGCAACGCGAGACATCGGCAATCAGACGACAGGACTGTTCGTGTTCAACGTCGGGCTCGCGATGTCGCTCACCGGCGAGCGCAGCTGGCATCACCTGCAGCCGCTCGTGAACCTCGGCGTCGGCATCGCAACGGGCCCCGGCGACAAGCAAGACATTTCCGGCTATGGATTTGGAAATCAGTTTTCCTTTTCGTACGGATTTGGCGTGCGTTACGTGACGGGAAAGAATCTGGAATTCCGCGCCGACCTGAATCAGTACTGGTGGCAGCTGAAGTATCCGCAGAACTACCGCTCGACGCAGGGCGATGCGGTGGCGATCAAGCCCACGGGTTCGCTCGATTCGTACACGGCAAACACCGCTCTGACCATCGGAGCGACGATCAGGCTCTTCCGCTGAGACGCGACGCGTAATGGCGGGACCCGTGCACGCGGCATCGCTCACGCGCAGCGTTTCGTTCAACGCGGCACACCGCTACCGCCGTCCCGAGTGGGACGACGCGAAGAACGAAGCAGTGTTCGGCCTCTGCGCACGGCCGCAGTATCACGGCCACACGTACAAGTGCGATGTGACGGTCAGCGGTCCGATCGATGAGACCACGGGGATGATCGTCGACCTGCGCGCGCTCGACCGCGCGTTGCGCACAGAAGTCATCGAGCGCTTCGACCATCACAATCTGAATACCGACGTCGCCGAGTTTGCCGAAGGGAAGCAGATCCCGACCGGCGAAAATCTGGCGCGGCTGATTGCGGTCAATGTGCAGCGCGCGCTCGGGTCGCTTGCGACCGTGACGCAGGTGACGGTCGCCGAGGACGCGACGCTGAGTTCGACCTGGAACTCCACTGCATGACCATCAGCGCGCACTGCACCGGCGCGATCATCGCCGGAGGGCGCGCGACGCGGTTCGGCGGCGTGGCGAAAGGACTGGAGCAGGTCGGCGGCGTGCGCATCATTGATCGCGTTGCCGCGGCGCTCCGCGAGTCGTGCGACGAACTGATCGTCGTCGCGAACGATCCCTCTGCCGCGGAATGGATTCCAGGCACGCGGGTTGTGGCGGATCTCCGCGCAGGGGCCGGTGCGCTCGGCGGACTCCATGCGGCGCTCTCGAACGCGCGCGGCGCCGTGCTCGTGCTCGCGTGGGATTCGCCATTCGTGCCCGCTGCGCTGATGCGCGCGCTGCGCGACGCAGGCGAAGCCGCCGGAGCTGACGCGGCGGTGCCGACGAGCGGCTCACCGTGGGGATTCGAACCGCTCTGCGCGTGGTATCGCACGACCTGTCTCTCAACCGTCGAGCGCCATCTCGATTCGAACGATCTGCATGCCGGCAGCTGGCTGCGCGACGTGAAATCGATTCAACTGGACAGCTCGCCGTGGGGCGACGCGGATGAGATCTTTTTCAACGTGAACGCCGCGGACGATCTCGCAATGGCCAACATTCTCACGCGTCGCGCACCGTGAGACGCGGGGCTGCTGCGTTCGCGCTGCTGCTCGTCGCCGTCGCGTGCCGCGGCCAGCCCAGCACATCGACGCTCGGACCGGCAACCGCGGCGGTCGCGCTTCGGCCGTTCGCCGACTCGCTGATCGGCGATCCGATATTCCGCTCGGCGAACTGGGGCGTGCTCGTTGTCGACCCGCTCGCTGGCGACACGCTCTATTCGCGCAACGCCGGCAAGCTCTTCATGCCGGCATCGAACCAAAAACTGATCACCGGAGCCGCGGCGCTCGCGCAGCTCGGCGCTGACTTCCGTTTCGTGACGCGCTTCACCACGAACGGCGCACAGCACGACAGCACGCTGGACGGCGATCTTGTCGTGGTGGGTCGCGGCGATCCGACGTTCAGCGATTCGATGCGCACGGGCGACTATCGCAACGCGTTCCGCGACATGGCGGACTCGCTGCGCGCACACGGGATCCGCCGGATTCGCGGTGCGCTCCGCCGCGGCGGCGACGCATTTCCCGATGCGACGTACGGATTCGGCTGGGAGGTCGACGATCTCCCGACGGCGTCTGGCGCGGTTGTCGACGAATTATTTGTGAACGAAGGCCTCTACCCGGCCAATCGCACGCGAACGAGTGGTGATACGATTTCCGGCCCGATTGCGATTCGCGATCCGGCCGCCGCGTTCCTGGGCGCGCTGGCAGACGCGCTGGCTGAACGCCACATCGCTCTCGATGCGGGCGCGGACGCACGAGTTCCCCTTCCCGATTCCGCGCTCCACCCGCTCTTCGAGCTGCGTTCGGTTCCGCTGCCGGCGATTCTCGCGCGGATGGCGAAGCCGTCGCAGAACCAGATCGCGGAGATTCTGTACAAGACGCTGGCACTCGAGAAAACAGGAGTGGGCACGGCGGACAGCGCGCGCCGCGTCATCGAACGTCAGCTGCTCGCATGGGGCGCGCTCCCCGACGGATACGCCGTGCGCGACGGAAGCGGGATGTCGCGCCACGATTACGTTACGCCGGAGACCATCGTGCGCGTGCTCGACGCGATGCGCACGAGCCGTGAATTTCCGCTCTGGTACGACGCGCTTCCCGTTGCCGGCGTCGACGGCACGATCGCGACGCGGATGACCGGAACTGTCGCCGCGCGAAATGTTCACGCCAAGACTGGCACGGTGGACAAATCGCGCTCGCTCTCCGGATACGTCACGACGGCCGACGGCCGCATGCTGCTGTTCAGTTTTCTCTGCAATAATTTCTCGGTTCCAAATCGCGAGGTCGACCGGGTGCAGGAAGCGATGCTGGTGCTGCTCGCATCGAGTCGCGTGGGAGCGCGCTGAGTGATGGCCAACGCAGCGAACAAAGCGAAGCACGCCGCACCGCTCCAGGTCGCCGATGCCGTCGCGCGGATCCTCGCCGACGTGCGCACACTCGGCGCAATCAAAGTGCCGCTGATGGACGCGTACAACTGCGTGCTTGCCGTGGATGCCGTAGCGCCGGTCACGCTTCCGCCCTGGGACAACTCGGCGATGGACGGCTATGCCGTGCGCGCGCGCGATCTCGCAAAACTCCCCGTCACCCTGCGCGTGATCGAGAGCGTCGCCGCCGGACAGTTTCCGACGAAGAGAGTTGGCGCGGGCGAGGCAACGCAGATCATGACCGGCGCGCCTGTTCCCGAAGGAGTCGACACGGTCGTGCGCGTGGAAGACACAGACGGCGGCATGCCAGTCGTGGAAATCCGCGACGCGCGCGACGCCGGGAAAAACGTGCGGCCGCGCGGAGAAGACATTCGCGAAGGACAGGTTGCGATCGCCGCAGGCACACCGCTGGGTGCGGCGCAGATCGGTGTGCTCGCGTCGCTCGGGTTTGCTGAAGTCGGGGTGATCCGCGCGCCGCGCGTTGCGATCCTCACATCGGGCGATGAACTCGTTGAGCTCGACGGATTCGACGAAGTTCGCGCGGGAAAGAAAATCGTATCGTCCAACGGGTATACGCTGCGTACGCTTGTGCGAGCGGCGGGCGCCGAGCCGGCGTATCTGGGAATAGCGTCCGACACGCCAGAGTCGTTGCGCGCGCTGCTTGAGCAGGCGCGTGGGTGCGATCTGATTATTACGTCGGCGGGGATTTCAGTGGGAGAGCACGATCACATGCGCGACGTGCTCGAAGCGATGGGCGCGGAGATGAAATTCTGGCGCGTGCGCATGCGGCCGGGCGCGCCGATCGGCTTTGGTCTGCTCGGCGGAGTTCCGTGGATCGGACTCCCGGGAAATCCGGTGTCGACGATGGTCACGTTCGAACTGTTCGCGCGGCCCGCGATCCACAAGATGCGCGGCCACACAAAACTGTTTCGCCGGCCCGTACAGGTCGTGCTCGACGAGCCGATCACGATCACAGCCGATCTTACACACTTTCTTCGCGCAGTCGTGACGATGCATGGCGGCCGTGCCAGAGCCCGCCTCACCGGGCCGCAGAGTTCCGGTATTCTTACATCCATGTCGATGGCGAATGCCCTTCTCATAGTACCGGCTGACCGCCGGAATGTGGCGGCGGGCGAAACACTCAACGCGATGCTGATTGGCGACGACGCAGAACTGTCGGGTGACTTTGCCCTCTGAGCTGGCGCCGGAACTTCAAGCGCTCGACCGCCGATTCGTGCTCGCGCACGTGAGCGTGACAGTCGGCGACGGCGAAATTTCGCTTGAGACGCCGCGCAGTGCCGACGAGCTCATCAACGAGATCGACTTTGAGCACGACGAACGTCTGCCGTACTGGGCCGACGTGTGGCCGTCATCGACGGCACTCGCAGCCGTGGTGGCCAAATTGGACGGCGCGGGAAAGCGTGCGCTCGAACTCGGCTGCGGCCTCGGCCTGGTTACGATCGGCGCACTGCGCGCCGGATTCGACGTGCTCGCCACAGACTATTACGAAGACGCGCTCCTCTTTGCGCGACGCAACGGACTGAGCGCGACCGGCCGCGAACCGCACACGCGTCATGTGGACTGGCGTTCGTTTCCCACCGACCTCGGTGCGTTTGACCTCGTGCTCGCGTCGGATGTACTGTATGAGCGCGAGTACGCAACGCTCGTCGCGGACGCGATTGTCGCATCACTCGCGCCGGGTGGCGTGGCGCTCGTTGCCGATCCGGGACGTGTGGCGCTGCTGTCGTTCGTGACCGCGTGCGAGCAGCGCGGATGCAACGTCGGCATTCGCACCCGCGTACCGTGGACCGACGGCACCGCGAAGCAGACGATCACCATTCACGAGATCACCCGACCGCGCCACGCATGAGCTCGATCTTCAGCGGACCGCAGCTTTCATATCTGATCATCGCCGTTGTGGTGCTGGGGCTCGCGTTCGCCGGAATCGTGTGGGTCGGTCGGACGATCCGAGGCGAACTCGGCGGAGGCGCAACGGGGGGCGCGACTCCCGCCGGCCTCAAAATGCTCGAGCAGATTCCGCCCGCAATGATGAAAGAGGCGATCGCGCGCGGACTTGTCGTGCCCGCTCAACTGGCCGGCATGAGCGACATGGAGCGGACCTTTTTGTTCGCGTCGCTCAAGCAGAAGCTCGCGGGCGAGATAGCGGCGGTCGCCGCACCGATTGCAACGGCTCCTGCAGCCCAGGCCGCGCCGATCACCCCGCCGATCACGGCACCGATCACGCCGCATGTGCCGGCTCCCGCGATCGCCGTCGATATTCCGGCGGCGATGCAGGCCATTCTCAGCGCAGACAAACTGCGCGTCTGGTGCCCGCTGTGCGGGACTGAACTGCAACTGCCGACTTTTCCGCCGCTGCTCGCCAGATGCGCGAACTGCGGAATGAAATCCGCGGTGCGCGCAGAAGAGGGTGGGCGCTACGTAGTGATCGTATCACCACCGCCGAAGCTTTCTTGACGGTCCGGCGATCGCTCGCGCTGTTGATCGCCGCGAGCACGCTGCTGCTTGCTGTCTGGATCGTGCTCCCCGCGCCGACATATTTTTTTCTCACGTACAGCGTCGGCGCCGTTGAGGTCAGCGCGTGGATCGTCGTCGCGTCGCTCATCGCACTCGCGCTCGCGTGGCCGGACGTCCGAACGCGAGGGCGCGGCACCGCGGCATTCAACTGCGCCGCAGCCGCGCTCGTACTCGGACTCAGTCCATACGCGCGATTCCCGTTCGCCGCCAAGCGATTCGATCGCGAGATGACGCGCGCCCTCGGCAGTGATCCGCTGCGCAGCGTCGACAACGCGGCTCGCGCAAAGCTGCGTGAGCATCCGCTTTCCGTTCGCGATCTCTTTGCCGGGATTCCACTCGGCAGCGCGACGGTCACGCGTGGCGTTTACGTGGCGGCGCCGGGCGGAGTCACGCTGACCGTCGATATCCACCGGCCTGCCGGAGCCGGAACGTATCCGATCGTCGTGCAGATCTACGGCGGCGCCTGGCAGCGCGGCGCACCGGCGTCCAATGACGACTACGCGCAGTGGCTGTCGTCGCGCGGCTACGTCGTGTTTGCAATCGACTATCGCCACGCGCCTGCTTTTCACTTTCCAGCGCAGATCGAAGACGTGCGCACAGATCTCGCCTGGATTCGCGATCACGCGGCGGAGTACGGCGGCGACACATCGCGAGTCGCGATCCTCGGACGGTCAGCGGGCGGCCATCTCGCGATGCTTGCTGCGTACACACCGGGCCCACTCGCAATGAAAGCTGTGGTGAGCCTGTACGGTGGAATCGATCTCGTGAACGGCTACGACCATCCGCCCTTCCCGGATCCGCTGAACATTCCCGACGTGGAGCTCAAACTCATCGGCGGCACACCCTCGCAGTTTCCCGAACTCTACCGCGAGGGTACGATCTTCACCTACGTCACGCACAAGCAACCGCCAACACTTCTCATTTATGGCGGCCGCGACAATCTGGTCGAAGCAAAGTACGGCGCGATCCTCCGCGATAGTCTCGCCGCCCAAGGCACGACGGTGGCGTTTCTAGAAATCCCGTGGGCGAATCACGCGTTCGATGAAGTGCTCAACGGGCCGAGTGATCAACTCGCGATGTATCACACCGGGCGATTTCTCGCGTGGGCGCTCAGTCCCGATAGATCCACGCCACCACAACGGCGATAAGAACGATCGCGACGCCGTCAAACAAGATCTGATGCAGCGCGATCGCGTGCGAGATCGGCTGGATTGCGTAGTACGTGATGAACCTTCCGGCCGGCACCAGCGCCGCCATCGCGATTCCGTAGCGCAGCCCCTGACCCAGCCACGGCTTGTTCTGCTTGCCACGCTCGTAGATCCACACGAACGGAATCGCCATCGTCAGATTCGCGATGAGGATGAACGGCATGTGCTTGGCCGAGTCATCCGCGGTACGCCAGAGATTCGGATAGTGGCTGTACGCACCGTCGAGGATGTACCCGTGCACGAGATAGCCGAGCCCGCTGAACAGCACGAACGCGACAGCGACAGCAATTCCAAACTTCTTCGTCATGGATTCTCTCTCGGTTAACGGAAAGGCGGCGTACCCAATAATGGGGCACGCCGCCGTTTACAGCTATCCGCAATAGCGAAACGAGCTACTTGAGTCGCGCGCGCTCGAGATGCGTGATGTTGCCGTCGACGACGCCCATGTAAACCACGCCTCCCACACCAAAGCCCGCGATGACGCGGCCCGGCGGGATAAGGACTCGATCCTTGAGTTCGCCCTTGTTGTTGATCACATCGTAGACCGTACCACCCTTCACCATCTGGCTCGTACGAATCCAAAGGTTTCCGTCGAGGTCGCCGCGGGCCGCGCCCTGGCGAAACGCCGGTCGATAATCAGGCATCTCACTTGGCGTCACGAAGCTCAGCGGTGGCATCGTGAAGCCTACCGGAACCATTCCCGCTCCACCGCCGTCACCGCCACGACCGCCGATCATGATCGTCATGTTCGTGCCGCCGTCCGCCGCCACTTTCTGACGGCCGCCTTTGGAGGTGTCCGGCGCATTGCCCTTGATGTTCGGATTCATGGCCTCGGCGGCCGCGACCTGCGCTGCCCGCATCTTTTCCATCTGGCCGCGCGTTGAGTCGATGATCGCGATTTTGTCTTCGTCGGTGAGCCGCTGCCAGTCGAACGCGATCTTCGGCCCCGCCGTCATCTTCCCGTCCGCAGCAAAAAAGTCCACGCGATAATCCTGACCGCGCACAATCGCGAGCGTTCCGTCGGAGAGCATTGCCCAGTCATCTGTCCACGGCATCGGATTCACCGTGGTCGTGACGGTGATGCGCCCGGTGTTGTCATCGCGCGTCATGTTGAGATTGACTTTCGGAATCCGGAACGTTGCGACCGTGTCGACTTTGCGCGTCTTGAGATCGACACGGACGACAATCGACGACTCGGGAAGCTGCGGCATCTGCGGCACACCACCGGCGCCCATTCTGCCGAAGTTCGCTCCCGGTCGAAACTGCGACCGGTAAACCAGCCTGCCCTGCGCATCGTAGCCGGGCGTTCCGTTCGGACCGCCGATGAGCGAGTTGACTTCATTCGGCAGCGGTGCGGCCATCGTGCGAACGATCTTGCCGTTCGGATCAATCACCAGCATCGAGATCGACTGCGGATCTACGAAGAGCGTCGAGTCACCGCGAAATGCGATCAGGCCGCCGATACGCGATCCGTACGCCATACCGGTTGCGCTCGTGGAATCCGCGATCACGGTGACGCTCTTGAACGTCGAGTCGAGGAGGAGCACACGCCGTCCGGTGAGATCGTGCACAATCACACGCCCCCCCGGCAGCGCGCGCACCTGCGAGACCGCCGCGAACGGCTCGGTCGAAGTCGCGAGCACGGGCCCGAGCGGGCGCACCGGCGGGAGCGTCTGCGCCCCCGCAATCGATGCGATTGCCGTACATGCGACGGCGAAAATCTTGCTGATGGTTTTCATGGCCATTGGTGATGAGAGTTTCTAGCGTACGATCGAGATGAATTGCCCGCCGCCGCCGATCGCCGCCGTCGTCGAGGAGAACGGATTGCCACCCGCGCCGGCAGTGCCTGACCGGATCGACTGCAGATACCAAGTGTCGAGCGAACTGGTGACGATATCCGGCAGCTTGCGGCGCTGCTCGGCCGTCAGCAGCGTCTTCACTCCTGGTGTGACTCTCAGCAGGAGATCAACGGTTGCTTCGCGAGCCGCACGATATCTGTTGTAGGCGGCGTTGTGATCGTAGTGCGTCGGCAATGCGGCGAGTTCCTTTGATACCGGCGTCCAGATCGAGTCGACGCGAATCGTGTACCAGCGATTCAGCGTCGCAATGCTGTCTGCCTGATCACCCGTGAGATGCAGCGAGTCGGCCTGACGCAGGATTTGCGGCAGCGGATTGAAAATCGCGTTCGTGCCGTAGAGCGCCTTCAGAATCGGCTCCTGAATCCTGGTGCCGTCGGTGGTGCGCCCACGATCCAGCGTTTGCGTCAGGGTCTGCCGCTCGCGTGTCGGTGCCGTATCCCAGCGGAGCAGAGCAACGACGCTGACCGGTGCGAGCACCGAGTTGAACGCGGTGTTCGACGAGCCGAACCGCTGATTGACTGCGTAGCTATACTGTTTTGTGGTCTGATTGAAGCCGCGCACGTACAACAGGTTGTTGTCGATGAACGGCGTCTGTCCCCACCCCTGCAGATGGTTCTCGCCGTTCAGCACGAGGTCGGCGGCGCCGAGCGGGTTGTTGATCGACAGCGAGAACGTCGCGCGCTGCGGCAGGTGCAACTTCAGCGGATTGAACGAGATGTTCAAACTCGCGCTGGTCGTCCACGGCCCTTCGCAGGTGTTCAGTGCCGCAAGCTGACCGATCTGGCCGCTGAGGCAGTCGCGCACGCGCTGCGATGCGCCACTCAGCAGCTGCTGCATCGACGCGGCGAGAACCGGGTCCGCCGTGGTCGCGGGATTGAAGACAAACGCGCGATCGTTGGAGTAGCCGTCGCCATTGACGTCACCCTGAATGATCGGCGTGAACGGCGTACCCGACTGGAAGCGGCCGGTCCACTGCACGCGCACCGTATTGAAGAAGTTGTACGACAGCGTGTACTGAACCTGATGATGCCAGTCACCCTGCGCGCGCGCCCACTGCAGATCGAGCGGATCACCAACGGTGCTGCTGAATCCGCGCGTTTGCGTGCGGTTGTTCTGATACGTGTACGAGAGATTCCAGCTCCACTGCGTATTGAACGTTGTCGGTCCGAGTGACAGCTGGAGCTGCTGCGTGCGCGAGGTGAGATCTGTGCGCAGCTGCGTCACGCGGTTGAACGCCGAACTGATGCGTCCGTCGCCCGACGCAATGATTCCCGAGTTCGGATCGATGCTCGTCGGGTTCACATACACCGGGCGATTGCCTTCGCTTGCGAGCGCGAACCGTTCGGTCGGATTGAAGTTGAGATCGACCGTTTCCGGCTGGTTCATGTTGAGCGAGTACGTCCCGCCGAACGTCGCATTGAACAAGTTGTTCAAAATTGCGCCGGTCCACTGCAGGTTGCCGCGCAGGCTGCGCGGCGACGTATAGTCGTTCGCGGCGAGAAGCACGTTCGGCGCACTGCTCGCGAACGGCGTTCCCGCGGATCCTGCCGCGCACTGCGACGGAATCAGTCCGGGGCTGTTCGCGTAGTCCTGCCAATCAGGTGCCGGCGCGGCGTTGCCCGCGCAGGTGATTTGCTGCAGCGCATTCGCGAGGCCGGTGTTCGCCATCGTCCCCGAGAGCAGCGTGGTCGAAGGCGTGTTCTGGAAGAGACCGACGCCGCCGCGCACCACCGCGCGCGGTCCGCGGAATGCGCCGTCGAATCCCGCCACCTGCGCCGCCGTGCCGTACGTGTACGAGAATCCGATGCGTGGGCTCATGAAGACATGATCCGGCGCAAAGTTGTTCTGCGTGCCGTAGAGCTGCTGCACGAGCGGATTCGCAGTCGCCGCGCCGATGTACTGATTGCCGTCGAGACGCACGCCATACTGAATCTGAAGGTCGCTGTTGACCTTGTACGAATCGCCGAGCGCGAGACCGGCAACGTACTGCCCGCCGTTCTGTTCGTTCAGGCTCAACGTGCGCGAATACAGCGCCGGTGTGCCGGCGGCGAGATCGCCTAGCGAATTGAAATAGAAGCTGCCGAGCGTATTCGACGTCTGGTTCAGCACGTAGTCGTCGCGGCGGATTTCCGACGACAGTTTGATGCGGTGCTTGTTGTTCTCGCTGAACCACGACAGCGTGTTCGTGACGTCGAAGCTCGTGTTGTATGTGCTCGTGTTCTGGAGCGTGCTGCCACCGAACGAAATCGTTTTCGACACGTTCGATCCATCCGGGAAGACCGAACTCACCAGCACCGATCCACTCGGCAGCGCGTCGAACGGCGTGATGTACGTGCGGTTCGCGCTTGCCGACACGCCCGTTTCGCTCAGGATGCCGAACCAGAAATAGGTCGAGTGACGGAACTGCAGCTGACCATTCCAGTTCGTCCGATCCGCGCCGTGCGCCGGGAACTCGGACGTGCTCACGCCGATCGGTGCAATCTTCGCCCACGATCCAAGCAGCGTAAGGTTGTACGCGGCGCCGGTCTTCGATCCGGGCGGCGCGAAGTCCATCACGGCGAGCACGCTGCCGTTGTCCGTGAGTCGGTCGCCGCCGAGTCCGCCGCCGTTCAGCGGAATCTGCTTCGCTTTGAGAATCGAGATCAGCCGCGCCGCCGAGTCAGGCGAAATGCCGGCAGTGGTGAAGCCGAGTGAATCAGTGTTCAGCGGTGACACGAGGTCGCTCGACCGCTGACCGAGCTGGTATGCAATGTTATAAAACGCCTTGTCGATCGAGAGCGGACCCGAGGTCTGGCCGCTGAGCGAGAGGTTCGAATACTCCTGGCCGAGGGCGCGCGCCGAAGATGTCGTGAACTCGAGCGCGGGCGCCTCGAGCACGAGGCTGGAGCTCTGATTGATGAAGTTCGATCCCGATCGCAGACGGATGTTCTGGTTCGCGCCGCTGAATCCGCCGCGTGCAACATCATAGGGCGAGATCGTCAGCGACGACGTCGTCTGCGCGTCACGCGGAAGATTCGACGCGTTGCTGTTCATCCCGTTCAGCGTCGTGCTGTTCTGATCCGGCGTCAGCCCGAGCACGGAGAATCCGGATGGATCCCCGTTGGCTCCCGCGACGTAGTTCACGCCCGGTATCGACGCGGCCATCGCGGCGAGGTCACCGAGCTGGTCGGCGGTGAGCGAACTGTTGTTGATGGTTTTTTCGGTGCCGCCGATATCGGGCTGCACGTCGTTGCGGGTCGTCTTGTCGCGCGGTGCGGTGACATGCACCGCGTCGAGCTGATTCGCGACGGTCGACATGCGCGCGTCGGCCACGAGAATATCTTCGTCGGCCGCGCGTTTGAGCTCGTACTGCTTCGGCGCGTAGCCGAGCGCGACGAACTTCACGAGGTAATCACCGTCGCCATTCGGAAAGGTGATCGTGTAGCGGCCGTTGCGATCGGTCTTCGCGGACCGGTTCACACCGCCGGAGATCGTCGTGACGGTGACGGTCGCGTTGGGGATGGCGGCGCTGTCGGCGGCGTTGCTGACGCGTCCGCGGATGACATCCGCCTGTGCGGCGGCGGAGCGGGCGAACGAAATCGAACCAAAAGCAATGAGGAGGCACGCGGCGCGTCGGAAGATCACTGAGATGCTCCTCTGCAGGGGATGTATGTCAACACGATGACAGTTAGTCTCGCGCAACTAATAAACGGTTTACTCCCGTGCGACGTTGGTGAAGGTTAGTAACCCAACGCGCGCAGTAGAGCGCAATAAGGATAAGCCCCGAGGAGAACTGGAACCATGAGCCCCCGCCCCCACGCTGGTTTTTTTGCTCTTACATTTTCGCTCGCGCTCGCTGCGGCGCAGCTGTCCGCACAGGGCGCGATCCCGGTTGCCGACCAATTCGAACGTCTCCACTTCCGTTCGATCGGACCGGCGATCATGTCGGGACGCATCTCCGATTTCGCCGTGTACGAGGCGAATCCGGCGATATTCTACGTCGGCACCGCGCACGGAGGCGTCTGGAAGACGACGAGCAACGGCGCACAATTCACGCCGCTATTGCAGGATCGCGGACTGCTTTCGATCGGCGCGGTTGCCGTGCAGCAGTCGAATCCGAATGTCGTCTGGGTCGGCACGGGAGAGTCGAACAATCGCCAGAGCACGTCGTGGGGCGAGGGGCTCTACAAATCGACCGACGGCGGCAAAACGTTCGCACATGTCGGGCTGCGCGACTCCAAGCACATCAACCGCATCGTGATCGATCCGCGGAATCCGGATGTCGTGTTCGTCGCCGCGACGGGCCCGCTCTTCGGATCCGGCGGCGAGCGTGGCCTCTACAAGACCAGCGATGGCGGCAAGACGTGGAAAGCGGTCATCAAGGGCGACGCCGACACCGGTGCGAACGACGTGCGCATTTCGTATACCGATCCCGACGTGATGTACGCGTCGATGTACCAGCGCCGCCGTACCGCCTGCTGCGTGAACGGCGGCGGGCCGGGCAGCGCGATTTTCAAATCGACCGACGCCGGCGAGACGTGGACCAAGCTCGCGGGCGGCCTGCCGCCTTCGCCACTTGGCCGCATCTCGCTCGATATATATCGCGGCAGCTCGAATATCGTCTACGCAGAAATCGAAGGCGCCGCCGCGGCGACGGGACTGTATCGCACCGACGACGGCGGCACGTCATGGCGCAAAGTCAGCAGCGTGAATCCGCGCCCGCTCTACTTCTCGCAGGTCCGCATCGATCCGAAAACTCCCGACCGCGTGTACGAGGGCGGCGTGAAGATGCAGATGACGATCGACGGCGGGCGCACGATGGAGACGAGCGCGTCACTCGCGATCCACGATGACATCCACGCGATCTGGGTTGATCCGAACAATTCCGAGCACGTGCTCATCGGCGGCGACGGCGGCATCGGCGTCAGCTACGACATGGCGAAAACCTGGATTTTCCACGCGAATCTTCCGGTCGGTCTCTTTTACCACGTCGGCTTCGACATGGAGACTCCGTACAACGTGTGCGGCGGCATGCAGGACAACTACGACTGGTGCGGGCCGAGTGCGACGCGACAGGCGGTGGGGATCCTGAACAGCGACTGGTTCCAGATCGCCGGTGGTGACGGCTTCGTGTCGGTGCCGGACCTCAACAACTCGAAAATTATTTATACGGAAACGCAGGACGGCAACATGCAGCGCCGTGACAAGATCACCGGCGAATCGAAGAGCATCCGTCCGGGCGCACTGAACGTCACACCGGCGCCGGCAAAGGGAGAGGTATATCGCTGGGAGTGGGACACGCCGATGATCATCTCGCCGAACGACAACGGCACGCTCTTGGTTGCCGCGAACAAAGTCTTCAAGTCAACCGACCGCGGCGATTCATGGCAGGTGATCAGCCCGGATTTAACCAGCAACATCGACCGTGATTCCATCGTCACGATGGGGCTCAAAGGCGCAGACATCACCGTTTCGAAGAACGACGGCGTGAGCCTGTGGCCCGCGATCGTCACGCTCGCAGAATCACATCGCCAGCCGGGTGTGTATTACGCCGGCACCGACGACGGCAACGTGAGCGTCTCACGCGACGCCGGAAAATCGTGGCAGAACATCACGAAGAATCTCCCGGGCTTCCCGGCAGGCGGCTGGGTGAGCAAGGTTGCGCCGTCGCGCTACGACGCGGGCACGGTGTATGTCACCGTCGACAATCACCGTCTCAACGACTACGAGACGTACATCTGGGTCTCGAGTGATTTCGGCGCGTCGTTTCACTCGCTGAAGTCGAACCTCCACGGCGAGTCGGTGAAGACGCTCACGGAAGACCAGCGCAATCAGGACGTGCTGTACATCGGCACGGAGACGGGAATTTTCCTCTCGCTCGACCGCGGCAAGAGCTGGGCGCGCTTCAAGGCGAATCTTCCCACCGTTCGCGTCGATGAGATCACGCTGCATCCGCGCGACAACGCGATGCTCGTGGCAACGCACGGACGCGCACTCTGGATCCTCGATCACCTCGAGCCGATTCAGGAGTACACCGCGGCAAAGGCAACTGCGGACGCAAAGCTGTACGGCATTCCGACGGCGCTCGAATGGAAGTCGAAGAACACGATCAACGAAGAGTTCTGGGGCCATCAGTATTTCATTGGTGAGAATCCGTCGTTCGATGCGCTGATCAGCTACCAGGTGAACAAAGCGCTCCCCGATCTCAAGGTCCGCATCAACGATGGCAGCGGCAAACTCGTGCGAGAGCTGACCGCTGCCGCGCGACAGACGCAGCCGGGGATCCAAACGATCTGCTGGGATATGCGCGTCGAGCCGCTGGCCGGCGATGAGGCCGCGGCTGCGGGCGGGCGAGCCGGCGGCGGCGGACGCGGCGGACGTGGCGGCGGCGCGGCCACACCGGCGGTGCCGGGCGTTCCGGTTTCGCCGAACCCCGCGGGATACCTCCCGGTGAATCCTTGCACTGGAGAACCATCCGGTGGGACGGAGCGAAACGCCGGCGGCGGCGGTGCCGCGCCCGCGAACATCGGGCCGCAGGTCGTACCCGGCAACTATACCGTCGCGCTCGTATCCGGCGGCAAGACGCTCGATAGCAAGTCAATGAAGGTGATCATGGATCCGGGGATCCCGGCATTCACCGACGCGGCGCACCGCCGCTGGAACGAGGTGATTCTCGATCTGCAGGAAACACAGAGCCGCGGCAATGCGATGGAGCGCAAACTCGCGGCGCTCAACACGCCGATGGTCGATGCAGTGATCAAGCTGAAAACCGCGACGAATGTTCCTGAGGCGGTAAAAACTCAGTTCGCGGACGTGAGCCGGCAGTTCGATAGTGTGAAGGTGAAGTTCGGAGTCGGAGCACCGCCAGCCGGCGGCCGCGGCGGTGGCGGCCGCGGCGGCGCAGATCCGGCGAACGCACTCGCGCGGACAGGCGCGACGAAGACGGCGATCATGGGGATTTGGGAAGCGCCGAGTGCGGGGATGCTCAAGCAGTCGAGCGAGTCCAAGGCGGCACTGGTGCGGGCCATTGCTGAGGCAGAGGCACTGATGCCGAAGCTGTCGGCGGTGAGCGCGGAGCTTAAAAAGTATGAGATCGTGATTCCAGTACCGGCGGGTAAATAGAGTGTCAAACGAGTGAACTGTTAACTACTAACTGTTGGTCGGTTAACGAAGGTAAGAAAATCAGTCCTGGCCGCGAACTCGCTCGACGCAGTTCGCAGCCAGGACTGATTTTTTAACTTTGCTTAACCGACCAACAGTTAGTGGTTAACAGTTCACGTTGTTGCTTTTTTTATTTCTTCGGCAGCACAACCCCCTGCTCCCGCTCCACCGACTTCATCCCCTTGTACACAAACCGCTGAATCCTCTTCCCCTCGTATGTCTCCGTCGTAAATATATTCCCCTTCGAATCCGTCGCGATGCTGTGCACGGCAAACCACTGCCCCGGCTGCCGCCCGCCGTCGCCGAACATCGTGAGAATCTCCAGCGACGCACGATCGATCACATAGATGTGCTCGTTCTTTCCGTCGGCCAGGAAGATGTACTTCTGCTCCTTGTCCTTCGAGAACGCGATGTCCCACACGGAGCCGTCGCCGAGTGTTTTCGGCGCGATGATTTTTTCCTTCACGAACGAGCCGTCTTTCTTGAACACCTGAATCCGGTCGTTCGGGCGGTCGCACACGTACACGAGACCGTCGGTCGACGGCTCGGCGCAGTGCACGGGATTCCGGAACTGCTGCGCGAGCGGCATCGCGTCGGGATTGTACGGTCCGAGGTTCGAATCCGACGGCACGTGGCCGTACGCGCCCCAAAACCGCTTGACCTTCCCGTTGTCCATATCGAGAACGGCCACTCTGTGATTCCCGTAGCCGTCCGCGATGTACGCTTCGTTCGCCGGAACATCAAAGGTGATTTTCGCGACTCGACCAAAATGATCCGTCGCGTTGCTGTTCACGGCCTGGTTCGGAACACCGATGGTCATCAAGTAGTGACCGTCGTGCGTGAACTTCAGGATGTGCGAATCAGTCGGGCCGTTCCCGCCGATCCAAACATTTCCTTTTGGATCGATCGAGATGCCGTGATTCGAACCCGGCCACACATAGCCATCGTGCGGACCGCCCCAAGCAGAGACGACATTGCCTTCCGGATCGAACTCGATCACCGGCGGCGCCGAAACGCAGCAGGCCGTGAGCGAATCCGCGGTGTCCGCGCGATGCACGACGAACACGTGATCGCGTGCATCGACGCCAACGCCAATGACGTTGCCGAGCACCCAGTGATTCGGCAGCGGCTTGGGCCAGAACGGATCGACTTCAAATGTTGGAGCGGTGACGGCCGCGTGGCGTGCGTGCGCGTCGAGCGCGCGCTGCCCGAACGAGAGTGCGGCGATCGCGGCAACCAGTGCTGCCGCACCGACCATTCCACGGCGCGTCATGGTTTCGCTCCCGAGGCCGGCCAAAGTACGGCGCGCGCGCTCACAACTCCGAGTCCCTTGTAATTGAACTTCTGCACGCGCTTGCCCTCGTAGGTTTCCGCTGTGTAGATGTTCCCTTTCGAATCTGTCGCGATGCTGTGCAGGAATGAGAACTCGCCCGGAACACGTCCGCCGTCGCCAAAGCTCGAGACGATCGCGAGCGTCGCACGATCCACGATGTGCACCTGGTTGTTCATGCCGTCGGCGACGTACAGGTACTTCTGTTTCGCATCGCGCGAAAAGGCGATGTCGGACACGGAACCTTCGCGAACCGTTTTCGGCAGCACCGACATTTCCTTCACGAACGATCCGTCGGTCTTGAAAACCTGAATGCGGTCGTTCGCGCGGTCGCACACATACACCATGCCATCCTTGCTGACCTCGGCGCACATCACGGCCGAGAACTGCTGCGACGGCGCTGCGTCAGGCGAATAAGCCGGGACAGCAGCGTCGGTGGCCGTCTTTCCGTATGCACCCCACGACCGCTTGATCGCGCCCGTGTTCATGTCGACCACTGCGACTCGGTGATTGCGCGAACCGTCGGCGACGTACGCTTCGTTCGCGGCATCATCGAGTGAAATCCGCGTCGCGCCACCAAAGCTCTCCGTGCTTCCGCTGTTCGCGGGCGTTGGCGGCGGTCCGCCGCGACCGCCTCTGCCACCGCGTCCGCCGCGACCCGCTGGCGCCGCCGCGCCGCGAGCAGCCGCGCTCATTCCCTGATATGCCGTGTCTGGGGCCGCAGCTCCCGCGGGCGCCGCGGCAGCCGGTGGCGCCACGATCTTGCCCGACGCCATCAGGAATTTGCCGTCGTGCGAGAATTTCAGAATCTGCGAATCGTTCGGACCGCTCCCCGCGATCCAAACATTTCCCTGTTTATCGATCGCAATGCCGCTCGGATGCTGCGGCCAGCTGTAACCAGCGCCAGGGCCGCCCCAGTGTCCGACCACCGCGCCCGCCTGATCAAACTCGAGCACGCTCGGCGCCGGTGTGCAGCACTCGCCGGTCGGCGGAGTCGTACCGGATCCGATCTCCGTGCGCGCGTTGAAAGCGTCGCCAATGTTCAGGACGAACACATGATCCTGCGCGTCGACCGCAACGCCGACCGAGGACCCTTCGATCCAATGGTTCGGCATCGGCTGCGGCCAGAGCATGGCCACTTCAAAATGCGGCACCTGCCCGCCCGAGGCAGTTGCGGCAGCCGGCTTCGTGGCCGGCGCCTTTGACGCGCCTTGAGCGGAAACGGTGACCGAGCAAACCAGCGTGAGCGCAACGGCCGTGAACAGCGGTGGGGGACTTCGCTTCATCGGTCTTCTCCTCTCGGTTCGCCATCAGGCATTTGCGAGCGACGCCATGAAAATCGCCTACAGCGACGGACGTGAATGCGGCGTATACTTTCGGTCGAATGCAACGATCACATTTTACGCCGCGCAACGCCCGTTCGTTAGAGGGTGGCCGACCCCGACTTCGGTGGGCGCTTCTGCTCGCGGCAGCGTTCCTCTTTGCATCACCGTCGGTGCCGTCGGCGCACGAAATTCCATCGCGCGTTACGATCCTGGCCTTCGTAAAGCCCGAGGGCCACGTCCTCAGGCTGCTCGTGCGTGTGCCACTCGAAGCGATGCGCGACATGCAGTACCCGCTGCACGGCGCGGGCTACCTGGATATTGCCGCGACTGACTCGTTGCTCCCGGACGCCGCGCGCATCTGGATCGCCAACTCCGTCGACGTCTACGAAGAGGACCGCAAACTCGGCGACGCCAAAATCGTCGCGACCCATCTCGCGCTGCCGTCGGATCGTTCGTTCGAAACCTATGACGCTGCCGTGGCGCATGTGATCGGCGCCGCGCTCCCCGCGAAAACCGAGCTCGCGTGGCAGCAGGCGATGATGGACGTGCTCTTCGAATACCGCATTGATTCGGACCACGCCCGCTTCTCGATCAACCCCGCGCTCGCCCGGCTCGGCGTGCGCACCAACACGATTCTGCGGTTCGTTCCGGCCGGCGGCGCTGAGCGGGCCTTTGAGTACATGGGCGATCCGGGGCTCGTGCGACTCGATCCGCGCTGGAGTCAGGCGCTCTGGCGATTCGTACAGCTTGGCTTCGCACATATACTCGACGGCATCGATCACCTGCTCTTCATTCTCTGCCTGGTAATTCCGTTTCGTAAAATCAGGCCGCTGATCGCGATCATCACATCGTTCACAGTTGCACATTCGATCACACTGTTTGCCTCAGCGCTGGGCTATGCTCCAACCGCCCTCTGGTTTCCACCGTTGATCGAAGTGCTGATTGCCCTTTCGATCGTGTACATGGCGTTCGAGAACATCGTCGGTGCGAAGCTCGAGCGGCGCTGGATTTTTGCATTTGGATTCGGACTCGTGCACGGTTTCGGCTTTTCATTCGCGCTGCGGGAATCGCTCCAGTTCGCCGGGTCGCATCTGATCACCTCCCTGCTCGGCTTCAACATCGGCGTCGAACTCGGCCAGCTGTTCTGCCTCGCGCTCGCGATCCCGATTCTGAACGCGCTGTTCAAGTACGTGGTGGCTGAGCGCATCGGGACGATTCTTCTCTCTGCGCTCGTCGCGCATACCGCATGGCACTGGATGCTGGATCGCATTACGGTGCTGCAGCAGTTCACATTTCAATGGCCGGCGCTCGACGCCGCGTTTCTCGCCGGCGCAATGCGCGCGCTGGTGTTCATGCTCATTCTCACGGGAGTTCTCTGGCTGATGTTCGGACTGTACCAAAAGCTCAACCGCCCGCGTGGAGCGGATCGATGACGCGCGCGGGATGGACGATCGCCGTCGCAGCGTGCATAATCAGCACCGTATCGACGGTGGCCGCCGCGCAGGACTCATCGGCAGTGAAGGCGGTCAAACCCGATTCAACGCGTTCAACGCAGCTTGGTGTGTACACCGATGTGCAGGCAAAGCGCGGACAGCAGGTGTACGCCGGAACGTGCGCGAGCTGTCACCAGCCAACCTCGCATCAGGGCACGGCGTTCACGCAGAATTGGGATCAGCACCCGCTGTCGGATTTGTTCAAGTACGTCAGCACCCAGATGCCGCAGGACAATCCGGGCGTTCTCGACCCGAACGATGCAGCAGACGTAGTCGCTTTTCTCTTGAAGATTTACGCGATGCCGGCGGGGACTACTGAAATCACCCCCGACACCGTGGCATTGAAGAAGATTCTCATCGACTCACGCACCACGAGGCCCCCACAATGACGCGCAGTCAGATCAGTCTCTCTCGAAAAGCGGCGCTCGCCGCGGCGGTCGTCGGAATCGCCATCCTCGCGGCGACGACAGTGTCGAACGCCCGCCAAGGCAAAGCCATCATTCGCGGCAACGTCGCCGGTGAATGGCGCGTCTGGGGCGCGGACGCATGGAGCACGCGCTACTCGCCGCTCGACCAGATCAACGCGTCGAACTTCGGTTCACTGCAAGTCGCGTGGACGTGGGACGCGGCAAAGGACGGGAGCGACGAGTACTACCGCACCACGCCGCTCTTCGCGAACGGCCGCATTCTCACGGTCGCAACCACGCACCGCTACGCCTACGCCGTCGACCCCACAAACGGCAGCACGCTCTGGACCTACAAGCTCGACGAAGGGATCCGCTGGCAGAAGGCGCCTCGTCAGTTTGCCGGTCGCGGCCTTTCGTATTGGACCGATGGCACGGCGGAGCGCGCGATTATCGTCACGCCGGGATATCACCTCGTCTCCCTCGACGCAAAGACCGGCAAGCCCGATCCGAAGTTCGGCAAAGACGGCGTCGTCGATCTCATGGAAGGGCTCGGCTACCCGCTCGTGCCGCTCGCCGTGGACGACACGCTCCCGCTCGAAATCAGCGAGGCCTACCCTGCGCGTCAGGCGAAGCCGGGCGAAACGTGGAATGCCACCACGCACACCGGCGCGGACGGCACGGTCGGAATCAGCCCGTCGCACGGCCAGATCGCGAACAGCTCGCCCGCGATCGTCGTTGGCAACACGATCATCGTAGGCAACTCGGCGATTCACGGCTACTTCCTGCTGCACATGCACAACATCTCCGGAGCCATTCGCGGATTTGACGTGCACACGGGAAAACAGCAGTGGATTTTCCATCTGCTGCCGCGCCCCGGCGAGTTCGGCGCCGACACGTGGAAGAACGGATCGAACATCGACGATCCGGGCACGGGCAAAGTGGATCCGTGGGCGACGTACAGCGCAGACCCGGAACTCGGCCTCGTCTACATCCCGGTTGGTGAAGGCATCGTCGACGATTTCGGCGGCCATCGTCCCGGAAATAATCTGTTCGCTACGAGCATCGTCGCACTCGACGTGAAGACGGGCAAGCGGAAGTGGCATTTCCAGATGGTGCACCACGACGTATGGGACTACGACATCCCGATGGCGCCGAACCTTCTCGACGTCACGATCGACGGCAAGCCGCGGAAGATCATCGCGGCAACAACGAAAATCGGCTGGGTGTACGTGCTCGATCGCGCGACTGGTGAGCCGATCTGGCCGATCAACGAAACGCCGGTTCCGCCGAGCGAAGTGCCGGGTGAAATCCTGTCGCCGACCCAGCCCGTGCCGACGCGGCCGGCACCGTATTCGCAGCAGGGATTGCTCGCGTCCGATCTGATCGACTACACGCCGGCCATCAAGGATTCCGCGCTGAAGCTCGCGAAGAAATGCCGCATGGGCCCGTACTTCATTCCGCCGTCGCCGGCGGACGGCAAGGGAAAGAACGGTCCGGCGGAGTACACGTGCTCGTGGTACGCGCCAGGCGCGGCGGGCGGCGTGAACATCGACGGCGGCACAGCAGCGGATCCCGAGACGGGAATGATTTATGTTGGCAGCCAGAGCGGAATGAGCACGACGGAAGTTCGTCACGATCCGTGCTCGGAGATTCCATATACGCAGCCCCACAACAGCTGCGGTAAGCCGGGCGCACTGCCGGCTCCAGCCGGCTACAACGCTGAGACTGCACCTGTCGGTGCGGGCGGAGGGTTCGGCGCAGGACGCACGCAGATTCCGAACTCGATCGGCGGCATCTCGATCTTCAAGCCGAAAGAGATGGGCGGAATCACCTCGTACGATCTCAACAGCGGCGACAAGAAGTGGTGGCAGCCGAACGGTGGAATCTGGCGCGACCCGGTTCCGACAAACGATCCGATGTTCGCCGGCGTGACTCTGCCCAAAACTCCGAACAACACAAGTCAGCCGCAGGTGATTGTCACGAAGACGCTTCTCATCAATGGCACAGGTCGTCAGGGTGGCGCGGGTGCAGGCCGCGGCGGACGTGGCGCAGCGGGCGGCGGCCGTGCAGCAGCACCGTCGGCGCAGCTCTACGCGTTCGACAAGGCGTCAGGCAAGATGGTGGGTTCTGTTGCGATCCCGGGACCGACGACGGCCGTGCCGATGACGTTCATGCACAACGGCAAGCAGTACATCGTGTTTGCGGCGGGACAGGGCGATGCAACCAAACTCATCGCGCTGACGTTACCGCAGAAGTGAGATCTGAGGCGGGGACGAGCGAAGCATGAGGGGCAATTGGTGAAGAGCGCGGCGCGAGGAGAACTTCTCCTTGCACCGCGCTCTTCGCTTTTCGCCCCTCATGCTTCGCTCGTCCCTGCAGTTACCGACCGTTGTTGCCGGCTCCAACTGCACCCGCGCCCATAATCTCCTTGAACGCCACCTGGAACCGCTGCATTTCGTCCGGGTTGCCGATCGATACACGGAGATGCTCCGTGAGCGGCGGGAAAGGACGCCCGACCAGCACGCCCTTCTTGCGGAACGCCTCGATCACCGGCACGACCGGCTTCTTGAGGTGCACCATGAAGAAGTTCGTGTCTGACGGGATCGACTCGTAGCCGAGTCCCTTGAGATAGCCGATCGTCTGCTGGCGCAGGTCGATCGTGACTTTCTTCACGCGAGCCTGGCTCTCTGTATCTGCAAGTGCGGCAACGCCGCCCCATTTCACGACCGCGCTGATGCTTCCCATGCTGTACGGGCGCATCTGCGCGATGATGTCCTTCCGTGCAATCGCGTAGCCGAGGCGCATGCCGGCGAGCGCCGCAATCTTCGAGAAGGTGCGCGTGACGATGACCGGGCGGCCTTCGAGCATGTACGGCACTGATGTCGCGTAATCCGAGTTGTCGACGAAGTGATGGTATGCCTCGTCGATCAGCACCGGCACGTCCGCCGGAATTCCGTCGAGCAGCTCGCGGACCTCACCCTTCGTGACGATGCGGCCCGTTGGATTGTTCGGATTGCAGAGATAAATGAATCCGAGATCGCGATAGTGCTGCTTGGCGGCCTTGATGAGATCAGGAATCGGCTGGCGATAATCCGCAGTCAGCGGAAGCGTGATCGCCTCGGCCCGCACGCTCGTGACATGCTCATACACCTGCATGTACGACGGCGAGACGCCGATCACTTTCTTGTTGCCCTGCGTGAACGTCGTGCCGATCACGTCGAGCATCTCACCCGAGCCGGCGGAGAGCAGGATGTTGTCCGGGCTCACGCCGTGAAGCTTCGCGATTGCCTCGGTGATGCCGCCATCGGGATAGCCGTAGCGGTTCGCATACTTGAACGCCTTGGTCATCGCCTTCAGGACGGACTCGGGCGGCCCGTACGGATTCTCGTTGAACGAGATTTTTGCGAACGCATCATATTCGTCCAGCGTATCGCGGGCGATCTCGAGATCGCGCGGCGTCATCCGCGCGGTCTGCGCGAACAGGTTGCGCGACGGAGCCAGCCCGAGCACTCCAGCGGCGGCCGCCACTCCGCCAACGAACTTACGGCGCGAAACTGTGTTGTTCTCGTCCATACTCACCCCCGTTGTAGTATCGGTCTTCGGTCCTCGGTCTTCGGTCTTCAGTTCAACTCCAGCTCAAATCATGCTTCGACAGCGGCAGCGACCGAACCCGCTTCCCCGTCGCCGCGAAGATCGCATTGCACAGCGCCGGAATCACCGGTGGCAGCGCCGGCTCACCCAACCCCGTGGGGTCACCCGCAGACTTCACGAACGACACATCCACCGGGCACGATTGTTTTATGCGCAGCAGCGGGAAGGTGTTGAAGTTCGTGTTCTTGGTGCGGCCGTTCTCGATGATGATTTCCTGGCCGAGCGCCGCCGCAATGCCATCCAGCGCCGCGCCCTGACACTGATTTTCAGCGTGGATCGGATTGATGATCTGGCTGCCGATATCGCCGACAACCCACACCTTGTCGACCTTCACGGCGCCGTCCTTTGCCACCGTCGCCTGAACGACTTCAGCAAAATATCCGGCGTGCGAGAAGTGAAATGCGACGCCCATTCCCGTTCCCTTGGGAAGCTTCGTCTTGCCCCATCCGGCTTTGGCCGCCACGGCTTCGACAACGCCGCGAGCGCGCGCCGCATCGTAGCGCGCAGGGCCACCGCCGCGTCCGCCGGCGCCCGGTGCTGCACCCGCGGGCGGAGCGACCGGAGCCGGTGCCGGCTGTTGATTGCCGAGCAAGTCGAGACGGAACTGGACCGGATCTTTCCCGGCAGCGAGTGCGAGTTCGTCAATAAATGACTGAATCGCGAACGCGATACCGTTCGATCCCGGCGCGCGCATGGCCCCGGTCGGAACGCCGAGCGGCATCACCGATGCGTCGAGCGAATAGTTCGGCACGAATCCGCCCGGAAACTCGCCCGCGTTCATGTTCGCGCTCGCGACGAAATTATTTCCTTCGCCGAACGAAACGAAGTGATCGCGCCAGGCAACGAGCTTGCCCGCTGCATCGACGCCGCCGCTGAAATAATGCCAGCCGGCGGGACGATAGAAATCGTGCTGGATGTCGTCTTCGCGCGTCCAGAGCAGCTTGACCGGCACCGGAACTTTGGTGGCGATGTACGCGGCCTCGATCATGTAATCGTTGCTCAACCGCCGGCCGAATCCGCCGCCGCTGCGCGAAATGTGGATCGTGAGATCCGACTCCTGCATGCTCAGCGCCGCCGCGACTTGCCGGCTCCCGCTCTGCGGCTGCTGCGTCGGCGACCAGATCTCGAGTTTGCCGTCTTTGAAATACGCCGTCGTGTTCTGCGGCTCGAGCGGCGCATGCGAGATGAACGGATAGAAGTACGCGCCTTCGACAGTCTTGGCGGCGGACTTCATCGTGGCGTCAAAATCGCCGTCCTTGCGCAGCGAGCGCTGCGCCGGCTGCTTCGAAAGTTCAACAGACTTCGCCTCGAAACCCGCGCTGCTCTGCGATGCGGTCGCGCCTTCATCCCACACGACATTCAGTTTTTTGCGCGCGGTTTGCACCTGCCACCAGCTGTCGCCGACGATCGCGACACCGCTCAGCAGACTGTTGAGCACAACCGGAGTCAGTCCGTCAACAACAAAGGCATGCTTGATCCCCGGCATTGCCTTGATCTCATCGAGATTCGCGCTCACCACCTTGCCGCCGAACACGGGGCATTTGTGGAAGCAGGCGTAGAGCATTCCGGGCAGCACCATGTCGATGCCGTAGAGCGGCTGACCAGTGACGATCTTGTGATTGTCGACACCGTGCTGGCTCGTGCCGATGATCTTGAAGTCTTTCGGATCCTTCAACTTCACCGTCGCAAGATCCGGCGCGGTCACCGCAGCCGCGAGCGCACACAGCTCGCCATACTTCAGCTTCTTCCCGCTCGTGTGCATCACCACGCCGGCTGACGTCGAGCATTCCGCCTCGGGCACATTCCACGATTTCGCGGCGGCCGTCACGAGCATCGCGCGCGCTGCGGCGCCAACCCGGCGCATTGGCAGCCAGTTCGAAGGCGTGGCCGTGCTGCCACCCGCGCCCTGATTCTGAAAGTTGCGCATGTCGAACAACCCCTGTTCGACGCGCACATTCTTCCATTCGACGTCGAGCTCATCTGCGATGATCATCGGGAGCATGTTCTTCACGCCCTGACCGATCTCCGGATTCTTCGCGACGATCTGCACGATGCCATCAGGAAAAATCTTGATGAAGGCGTTCGGGACAAACTCGCCGGCAGGCTCCGCCGCCCAGGCCGTCGTCGGATCGAGCGTCTCGATGTACGCGGCGAACATGATCCCGCCGCCGATGATCGAGCTCACTTTGAAGAAGTTGCGGCGGTCCATCCGCATTGAAGTGGTCATGCGCCCGCTCCCGCCATCTGCGAGGCACGATGAATGGCCGCGCGAATGCGCAGGTACGTCGTGCAGCGGCAGATGTTGCCGTTCATCGCGGTATCGATATCAGCGTCGGTCGGCTTGGGCGTTTTCGCGAGCAGCGCCGATGCGGACATCAACTGACCGGCCTGACAGTATCCGCACTGCGGCACGTCGAGCTCTTCCCACGCGCGCTGCAGCGGATGCTCGCCGTCGGGTGACAACCCTTCGATCGTCGTGATGGTCGCGTTCGCGAGCGTTGACGCGCGACGCTGACACGAGCGCGTCGCCACGCCGTTGATGTGCACCGTACACGCACCGCACTGCCCCACGCCGCAGCCGAACTTCGTGCCCTTCAGCTCGAGGTGGTCGCGCAGAATCCAAAGCAGCGGTGTGTCGTCAGCGACGTCGACTGTCTTCGAAGCGCCGTTAACCTTGAACGTGACTGTCATGGGAGCCTCTCATATCGCTTGAGTGCCTTCGGTCCGACTTCGGCGCCGTAAATGACGCCCTTTGAGTCTACGGCAATCCCCTCCGCGGCGCTCGTGCTTGGCGAACACGGGGACGATGCCGTCGGCTGCTGACCCTGCTGGCAGTGCGGCCACGGATCGGGGATGAGCGCCACGACCTTGCCGTCGCGTGCGCTGCCGATGCGGATACCGCGCTTCCAGTTCGTGCGCGAGGGCGTACCGTCCGGATTGCGCGACACAGTCTCGGACTCGGAGTCGGCCGCGTAAATAGTGTCGTCGCGGTCGATCCACAGGCCGCTGATCCGGCTGAACTGGTACCAGGTATCGAGCAGCTTCATGTTCGACGGATCGAAGATCTTCAGCCGGTTGTACCCGCGGTCGGCAATGAACAGGCGCCCCTTCGAATCGAACGCGAGCGCGTGCGGCTGGTTGAAGGCGTACGGCTCGTCGATCTTCGTCGGGTCGTACACCGTGCCCCACTGGCCGAGCGGCTTGCCCGTCTTGTCGAACCGGAGGACGCGCGCGGGAGAGACGCCGGCCGTCGACCCGTGGCCCTCGACGACCCAAATGTCGCCGTTCGCCGCCGTGATCACGTTGTTCGGCTGGAAGAAATAACCCGCCGCCGAACTGTCGCCGCCGGCCTTGCCGAGTGTCATCAGCAGCGTGCCGTCCGGAGAGAACTTGTAGATCTGATGTCCCTTCGCCGGCGCGGGCGTGGCTGCGTCCGGCGCAGCCGGCTGCTGCGCCGCGCCGCGGCCGCCGCGCCCGCCACGGCCTCCGCCAACGGTGCACGCGCAATCCACCACCCAGATGTTTCCGTCGCGATCGACATAAATCCCGTGCGGCGACACGATCATTCCGGCGCCGAAGCTCTTGATCAGCTTGCCGTTCTTATCGAAATGCAGCACGGGGTCGAGCGGAGAACCGGCGCAGTCGTTCTTTTCGCAGCGCTCGGCAACCCAAATGCTCTGGCCGTCGCGATCGACCGCAACAGCGCTCGTCGATCCCCACGCGCGCCCATCGGGCATTTTCGCCCAGCCTTCGATCGTCTTATACGGATTCGGCAGATCGTTCGTCGGCTTCATGTCCGCCTGTGCAAACAGCGGTGACGCAGCGACGAATGAGATCGCGATCAGATGCAATGCGCGCAAGCGAAATCCCTGGGTTGAATGGTGAGTAAACATGCCGTTTCTCGGGCACATTCGCGAGAACCGCCTTCAGGGCGTCACCGCCCGCGCCGCCGTCTGCGCCTCGCGCGCGCCGTAAATCGCGCCCGGCGCCGCTTCATTCGCCGCGGAGTGGTCGCCATAGCTGATCCGAAATTCCATCTGGTGCGGCCCCGACGGATTCAGCGGCCAGCCAAATTCCAGCCGCACCGTGTGTTTCGAGCCGCGCGGAATTGCGCCCATAACGGCGAACCCGGCAGCGTACTGCCATGGCGTCGTAACTCCGTACAGCGCGTCGCCCGCATCGAGCTTTCCCGCTTGCGCCAGCAGCGCGATCGCGAACTCCGCCGTCGCGAACGGCGACGGCACGAGCCAGCGATCCTCGAATCGCCAGATCGTACGATGGCCACCGCCGAGGTCGGTCGACCGGTAGCCGAGCAGTCCGTCGTCGTCGCGGAATGTCAGCTGCATCGGTATCCGCGAGTTGGATCCGCCCGCGATCTCGAGATCGAGCAGCGTCGTATGCGCGAGCGACGTCTTGAGCGTTGCCACCACCGCCCCCGAGCCCAGCGTCGTCACCGGCGCCGACGCACCGTCAATCGTGCGCGCCTCGATTTCGAATCCGCCGCGAATCTGCGCAACATGTGATCCCGCACCAAATGCCATGTTCAACACGCCGACGTGATCCGGCGGCGTTCCTTGAAACACGCCGATTCCCTGCAGGACCATCGCGGTGACTTGCCAGCCGAGTCCGAAGTCCTGCACCGCCGAGAGATCGCTGAGCCCGGCGATCTGTATGAAGCGAAAATCGCGGTAACCGGCCGCAGCGCCGACGCGGAAATCGCTGAAGCTGTGATAGCGCGCCAGCACTTCCGGCGCCGATATCGGCACCGGACCGTCCACGCCGAGCATCACCGGTGCGATCGGATCCGAATACGTGCCCGTCGCCACCGCGCCGACCTGAAACCCGCGCGCATCATGCGGCCATCTGCGCAGGCCGCCGATCGTCCAACTCTGCTGTTGATAGTCGAGCAGCACGCTGCCGACACCGGTCTCATGAAATGCGTAGTAGAATCGAGACTGCGAGAGACTGGCGAGCCAGGCGTATGGTTGAAAGTCGGTGAGAAACGGCCGCGCAAGTGTCGCCGAGCTGTACCGGGCGAGGGGACGCGATGCGACGTTCAGCGACAGCTGCACCGGCTCACCGAACGCCTGATAATCGGTGAACTTGATTCCGCCGCCGAGTGCGTCGCCGCGCCCGAGTTCGGCCAGCACCGAAACCGCGCGCGCGCCATCGAACAGATTTCCCGTCCCGACTTCGCCGCCGACCGGCACGCCGCTCAACCCCCAGGCCTCCGCGAAAATCATGTATTCGTCGATGGTTTCTACGACGAGTCGCACGGAGTCCCGTCCCACCGTCTCCGCGCGAATGGCGACATCGCTGATGTACGGCTGCGAGCGGAGAATGCGCTCGGAGTCAGCGCGCCGATTTTCATCGCAGCGGTCGCCGGCGCGAAGGAGCACGAAATTGCGTACAACGTGACCGGGCGTTTGCGGCTGCAACCGCCGCATCGTCCCGTTCACCAGCGGCGCAAACTCCGCGCTCTCCGCAAGCACCGCCCGGCGCGCGCCGTGCGCAACGACCGAGGTGATCAGCTCGCCGTGGCACCGCTCGGCATCGTCCGCCGGCTTTAGCTGCTGCGCGCGAAGCGCGAAGGGCACAGTCGCAAGCGCGAGCGCGAGGCGCACAGGCGAACTGAGCAGAGGCATACCCGAATATACCCGCGCAGTAATGTGGCCCAACACCAGCCGCGCCGTATATCTTGCGTCGCCGCCACAATGTCACACTCACTTTATGCATTCGCGACCGGGCTGACCGGCGCTTGGATCGCGTTTGCTCTCAACGCGATCGGCGTCGCCGGATGGATCGCGTACGGTGTGGGGCAATGGCACCTCGTATGGCTTTACCTGCGCCGCGGGCCGCGTCGCGACCGCCAGGTGTGGACCGGTGTGACCGACGCGGCGCTCCCAATGGTCACGATTCAGCTTCCGTTGTACAACGAGCGCTTCGTGGCGGCGACCCTCATCAACAGCTGCGCCGCACTCGACTGGCCCGCCGACCGGATCGAGATTCAGGTGCTCGATGATTCAACGGACGAGTCGGCTGCAATCGTCGATGAGCGCGCCGCGCACTGGAACGCGCGCGGGATCGACGTGCGGGTGGTACGGCGCGAAACCCGCCTCGGGTTCAAGGCCGGTGCGCTCGCGCACGGCGCCACGCTCGCGCGCGGAGAGTTCCACGCGCTGTTCGACGCGGACTTTCAGCCGCACCCCGATTTTCTCCGCCGAACGATTCCGTATTTCGCCGACCCTGCCGTTGGCGCGGTGCAGGCACGGTGGGGCCACCTGAATCGCACGCAGTCGTGGCTGACGCGCGCGCAGGCGATGGTCATCGATTTTTTCTTTCTCGTTGAGCAAGAAGCGCGTGACCGCGCGGGCCTGTTCATCCGATTCAACGGCAGCGCTGGAATCTGGCGCGCCGCCACGGTCGCCGACGCTGGCGGGTGGCAGGCTGATACGCTCTCGGAGGACTACGACCTCTGCCTGCGCGCCCAGCTCGCGGGCTGGAAGATGGTTTACACGCGTGATGTCGTAGCGCCGGGCGAACTCCCGCCGACGATGCACGATTACAAAGTCCAGCAAACACGGTGGGGTCGAGGGCGCGGGCAGGTTATCCGCAAAATGCTGCCGGCACTATTGCGCGCGAAGCTCGAGCCGCTCGTGAAAGTGCATGCGGTGTTCGACATGCTGAATATTCTTGCCGTACCCGCGTTGATTCTCGTCGGTATCGCCAGCCCATGGCTCGCGCTCGCCCTCGTGCATCAGCCGGCGATTCGTCCGTGGGTAGTCGTGCTCAGCATTGTGCAGCTGCCGTTCAATGGAATTCTGCTCCCCTACGTCATCTGGCAGGCAGTACGACCGTACGCGAAAAACGCGACTGAGCTCGTACGCGAAGCGTTTCGCAGCGTGTTGCCATTCGTCGCGGTGACCATGGGACTGAACCTGCTCATGATGGTTTCGGCGCTGCGCGGACTGTTCGGCGCGGATGCGACGTTCCACCGGACCGCGAAGTACAGCGTGCGTGACGGTGCATTAGGCCGCGGTACTCGCGCGCCGAAGGGCGTGCGCATAACCGCCGAGACGTGGGGCGAGGGACTGATGGCCGCGTACTTCGTTGCGTCGCTCGCACTCGACGCCGTGCTCGGCACCTGGTACTACGCGCCGTTCCACATCCTGCTCGCGGCGGGATTCGGCGCGATGTTCACGTCGACGCTACGCGGGCGCTAATCGCGCGACTCTGATCGCCGCGTCAAGAATCAGAAACCGTACGACCAGCGCAGATACCATGTGTGATGGCCGGGCACGCGCGTGCCGGAGATCACGACGATCGATTGCATCCGCGCGGTCAGCGTAAAGCCGCGAATCGGCTCGGTCTGAAGCTCGAACTCGTCAAGCCGGTACGTCTGCAAGTCGGAGCCGACGAGAAACGGCCCCTTCGTGTCGACGTTGTCTTCGATATTGCCGCCGACGATCGTGACATTGCCGTGCGCGTCCACCGGATCCAGTCCTTGCCGGATATGTCGCGTGCCGATCATCAGCCGCGTTCGCAACGGGAACCAGCGCGTGAGCCGGAATGCCACTTCGTCTGCGTTCGGTCCGAGCGCGGGCCCGATCGGCACGCCACTGACCTCCCACGCATCCGACGGATAGTGGCTCGTGTACACATATGCGTCGACGCGTGTGTACGAAAAGCCAAGCCGCACGTCGAGCGGAAGCCGTTGTTCGGCACCAGCCATGAGCGCGATCTTTGCCCAGCCGTTTCCGAGCGGCTTGAAGTTGAACCCCTCCGCGTCGTCGATCAGCGCGCTGTATTTCAGTTCCGTGCCGTCAAACGGCCGGGCAATCACGTCGAGCCCGACGAATCCGTTGTCGGTGCTGCCGTTGTCGAGTCCGCCGTACAGCGCGGGGAGCAGCGGATTCAGATATTCGAAATCAACTCCGCGCTGGCTGTACACGGTCATCTGATGCAGCGTGAGTCCAAGACGCGGCGTCGGATTCCACGTGATGCGCGTGAGCGCGAGCCAGCGCTGCACGGGCGAACTTCGCACCACGGACTTGCCGTCGATGACCGACGTGTCGGTGCGCGTGTCACCGTCAATCTGAGCCTGCATGAACGTCAAATGGAATTTCGGCGGCCCGACCGTGAGGCGCAGTTGCCCGAGACTCGGTGCGCCGACGCGGACGACGAGCGGATCGACAACGGCCGGTCCGATCGACGCGGCGCCCTTCCCCATCGCGATGAACAGGTTGTGGCGCTGATACGACACCCACGTCTCGTACGCAGACGGCGGGAATGTCGAGTCTTTGAGAAATGTTTCGTTGACACCCAGCCGTTGGTCGAGGCGATAAACCCACGCTCCGTCGGCATAAGTGCCCATGTCGATTTCCGCGTGAAATCCGAGGCCGCTGGTGGAGTTCACGAATGCGCGCGCGCCGCGAGTGTAGAGGAATGCGTATTCGTAGCGGCTTGGGCTCGCGAGCGTAGACCAACCCTCTCCCCACCCTTTGCGCACCCACAGCGCACCATAGACCGAGGAATCGGCGATCGCGCCCGCGAATAAATAGGGGTCGCGCCTCGTGCGCAGCGCGTTGATCACGCCGTTTGGAAAATTCTCAATGAGCCTCTTACCGAGGAGCCCATTTGCTTCGAGACGCTTGAAATCAAATTCGTTGAGATAGTCCGCCAGCAGGCCGCGATCCGTACCGGAGAGCTTTGCCGAATCTCTCTGCAGTGTGCGCAGGTGAGCGAGGATCGTGCCGCGCGACATCGGCAGCTCTTCCGCCTCGTACGTCGGCAGCCGCCCGAAGACGCGCTGTTGCTGCAGCCAGTCGTAGACGGTATGCGTTGCGGGCACGATCGATGCTTGCGCCGGATCTTGCGCCCGAGCGGCAACCGACGGAATGGCAAACGCGAGAACGGCGAGGACCGCCGCGCGGGTGATACGCAACAGGACGCGCTTCAGACCGCGAGCTCCGGGATGGCTGGGGCCGATCATGCGTGAAGACTAATATGAGAGAGGAACAAGGCTACCCCGCGTGCGCGGCTCCCGCCGCGGGATCGCACAGGCCGACGAACCACCAGCCCGGTTCGTTGTCGCGCACTGGAATAAAGTCGCCGAGCAACGCGCGCCACCTCTCATCAAAGCTGATCGGCACACTCTGGTGCACGACGCGGCACGATCCGTCTGCGCTATCAGGCCGCTCGGGAAAACGCGTGACGAGAAGTGCGTCCGGAGTCGACGCGGTGAAGCGACGTGCCTCCGCCAGATCAACTGCGCGCACAACATGAAGACCGGCGGGCCGATACCAGTTGGCGCGCAGATTCCACCATATGTACGGATCGTGATCACCGACGACGACCACGGTGCGTGCGCCGCTGCGGAACACCGCCTCCTGCACTGCAACGCGCGGTTCCATTGGAACTGACAGCCGCGCAACGAACGCCGCGCCGTTTAATAGCGCGACCGCTGCAATAAGGCAGCGTGTGGCGACTCGATGGCGCGCGAAGAAACCCGCGGGCCACCATCCGTCGAGGCCTAGGACGATCACATAGGGCGCGGCCACGAGCATCGGAAAGAGAAAACGCAGCTCTTTGTGCCCGACCAGCATGTGAAACGCCAGGAATGGAACCAGCGTCCATGCGAGCGCGGGCGAACGTCGTCTCACACAGAGTGCTGCGAATCCCGCCAGCAGCGCCAATCCCACCGGCCATCCGGCGCCGTGTGCGAGTGCCGGCACATACCACCACCAAGGCGCGACGCCGTAGCTCGAGAGCACGCCGCCCGGCACCTGCGCCACATAGTAATTCCAGAGCGGAAAGGTCGCTCTGCCGTAGCCCCACGCATCGAGACCGGCGCTCGCCGCGCACGCGATAAACGCGCCGGCGCCTAGCACGCCCCACGCGCGCCGCGGAAGTCCGCCCGCGCGAAGGAGCCATATCGCAGCACCCGCGTCGAGCAGAAACACCGGAAAGCGCGCGACGAATGCGAGTCCGAGTGCGGCGCCGGCGAGGAAGATCTCCAGCTCACTGCACCGTTCGCCATCGCGCGTGCGGACCAGCGTCGCAAACCCGAGAAAGAACAGCGACCCTGACCACGACTCAGCAGAGAATCGCGCAGCAACGACCGGCACGAACCAGAGGCCGAGCGCGAGGATGACAGTCGTCCGCCATTGCGCGCGCGATTTGAACCATCCGCTCGTTGCAAGCGCGAACCGCGATGCCGCCGCGAGATAGAGCGTGCCGCTCAGCGCGCGCAGCAGGAACGCGCAGAAGAACGGGTCGTTCCACCCGAATGCGAGCATCGCGCGGCGAACCTCCAGCGCGATCGCCGGCAGCAGCCACGAGCGGGCCCGCGCTGCGTACTCCCACGGCAGATCGGTGATGCGGCTGAGTCCGAGTCGCGCGCCGGCAAACTCAAGCACCTGAAAATGCTCGTCGCCCTGAACGAACCCCGTGCACCACCACGCCGACGCGAGCATGAGCGCGGCGGCGGGCAACAGCATCCGCTTCAACCAGGCCGCGTCGGCGACCGCCGCGCGGTCTGGACTGTTCACCGCCTGCTTAGCGCGGCCAGAAGTGGCCGAAGATCGCGCCCGCGATCAGCGCATAGATCAGTCCGTCGACGGACGATGTGATCGTCGTGCTGAGTTTGCGATTGTACCAGATATTCATCTGCCAGAGCGCGGCTGAGCAGCCGAGGAATGCGGTCGTCGAGACGAATCTGAAGACGGACATGAACTCGGCGCCGACCGGCAGTGCGCGTCCTGCGATGTACGCGGCGAACGCGTCGACGATGAGCAAATACAAGAACCACTTCGCGAGCGCGCCGCCCATCGGCCACATCCCGTTCGAACGCACGGTCATGACGATCACGGGACCCTTGTTCATCTTCTCGATAAATCCCGGTGACTTCATGTCGCCCATGTTAGCCGGCCGCGGAAGCATGTAGTCGTTCGGAGGGATCGCGAACGGACGGAGGGCGTCCATTACTGCGTCTTGATTCGGCACGGTGGCGTAGTCGCCTTTGTGCCACGGCGACATCATGTGAATCACGGAGCTCACGACAAACGCGACGACCGCGGAGAGCACGATTGGCAGCCAGAGCGCATGCATTCCTGTCATGACGACCTCGGATGGGAGCGGTGGGACCGCGTTGTAACCGACGCGCGAGAGGACATTCCAACGGCACTACGTTTGTATCGGCCGCCGGTTGCGTCAAGGCTTTCGGCGGTCAACGCTGAACTTCCCAGTCGGCCACGGGGCCGGCACAGAGTCGGAACAGCGGATGCGCACTCGGCGATGCAACGCCGAGCAGCAGCGCGTGTCTTTCGGGATCGCGCCGTCGGAGTTTCGCGAGGAGGTGCTCCCGCTCGTATTTCAGCTGTCCGCGCGTCGCACTGATTCGTTTTTCGAATCGCGCGCGGCCGATTTTCCGGCGGTCGAAGCCGTAGCCGCGTTTCACAGACTCGTCGTGGACGGCGCGCAGGTATTGAGCGATCGCCGCAATCGGACGCGCATCGAGAGCGAACCGTTCGAGCTGCGGATGATGTTTGTACCCGCGCGTTTTCCCGGCGAGCACGGCTTGCGCCAGCAGGGCTTCGCGCCAGAGCGCGACGAGTCCTTTCGCGTCGAGATACTTCGGATGGAGCGTCCAGAGTCGCATCGGTGCGGCGGCGGGTATGGGTGCCGCCGAAGGATTGCGTCGCGCTCTCGCCCCGGCAAGCGTTATCTTTGCTCTGTTCGCCCCCCTCCGGAGTGATGATGCAGAGACGCATTCGTATCGGATTTGGGTTGTCAGCAGTTTTCGCATTTCTCGCGGCCTCGGCTGCTGCCGCCCCCCTCGTGGCGCAGGGCTTGGCGATGCCGAGCACGCGCGGCAAAACCGTGACCCCCGCGTTCGAGGGGTGGTATCAGAACAAGGATGGCACGTATAGCATCTCGTTCGGCTACTACAACAGAAACTCCGACGAAACGCTCGACATTCCGATCGGCCCGGACAACTTTATTTCGCCGGGCGATCAGAACCAGGGGCAGCCGACGCGCTTTTATACCAAGCGGCACTGGGGCGTGTTCGTCGTGAAAGTTCCGGCGGACTTCGGCAAGAAGCAGGTCACATGGACGGTGAGAATCCGCGGCGAGACATTTGCCATCGCGGGCAACCTTCGGCCGGAGTGGGAAATCGACGCGCTCGAGGGCGAGGCGGGATCGGGGAATACGCCGCCGATGCTCCGCTTCAGCGAAACAGGACCGCAGGGCGCAGGTCCGGCCGGCATCACCGTTGGCCCGCTGGCCGCGAAAGTCGGCGCGCCGCTCGTGATCAACGTGTGGACCACGGACGACGGTAACGCGGCAGGGGCGATGGCGTCCGACGCGCGTTCGACCACCCCGGTTTCGCTTGCATGGTTTAAGCATCAGGGCCCGGGCGATGTAACGTTCACGCCGCCTGCTGCGCGGCTGACGCCGACGGGCGGAAAAGGATCGACGAACGCGACGTTCAGCGCGCCGGGTGACTACATCGTGCGCGTCCGCGTGAACGATGCGTCGGGCGTGACGGGCGCCGGACATGCGCAGTGCTGCTGGACGAACGGGTATGTGAAGGTGACGGTATCCCAATGAGCGAGGAACGCCGCATGACACGCTTTTATCGGCACACGTTCACTCTCGGAGTCGCCGGCGCGCTGTTCGCCGCGCCGCTCGCGCTTGTCGCACAGGGCGCGCATGCACTTCCGGCCGCGTCGACGGTCGCAAAGGATGTCACGCCGACGTTCGCCAAAGACGTCGTGCCGATCTTTCAGGCGAAGTGCCAGGTGTGCCATCAGCCGAACTCGATCGCGCCGATGTCGCTCATTTCATACGACGACGCGAAAAAATATGCGGGGAAGATCAAAGCCCGTGTGGTCGCGCGCGTGATGCCGCCGTGGCATCTCGACAAGAATGTCGGGATCCAGTCGTTCAAGAACGATCGCAGTCTCACCGATGCACAGATCGAGACCATTGCAAAATGGGTCGACGCTGGTGCGCCGATGGGCGATCCAAAAGACATGCCGGCGGCGGTGAAATTCCCCGATCCAAACAGCTGGCAGCTCGCTGAAAAGTTTGGCCCGCCGGATCTCATCGTGACGTCAAAGGCGTTCACCGTTCCGGCGAAAGGCGAGGACAAGTGGTTCCGCCCGCTCGTGGAAACCGGCATCACGGAACCGCGCTGGGTGCGCGCGATCGAAGTGCGGCCATCCTTTCCGAACGGAAGAAAAGTTGTTCACCACGCGCTCGCCTATTTGTTGCAGGATGAAAAGGGCGTCACCGGCCTCGCGTCGACCGCGATGGATATGAACATGGGACCCGGCCTGTTCATGGAGTGGGCCGTCGGCAAGACCGGCCAGATATTCCCCGGCGACGCAGGGAAGCTCATGCTCCCCGGCTCGCGCATCAAATGGGAAATCCACGTGCACTCGAACGGCGAAGAAGCAAAAGACAACACCGTGCAGCTCGCCGTCTATTTCTATCCGAAGGGCTTCGTGCCGCAGCACCGCACGGTGCTCAAGATGTTCGATGTCACGCGCGGATCGGAACTCGACATTCCGCCGAACGAGAAATCAATCACGCAGAATTTTTACGTGATGCAGGCGCCGTCGAGGATCGAGAATTTCCAGCCGCACATGCACATGCGCGGCAAGGCGATGTCGATGGAAGCGATTTACCCCGACGGCCGCCGCGAGGTGCTGAGCTCGGTGAACAACTTCCAGTGGAAGTGGCACAACAACTACGTCTACTCCGACAGCGCTGCGCCGCTCCTCCCGAAAGGCACCACGCTCGTGTTCACCGCGTGGCACGACAACACGGCGTCGAATCCAAACAATCCCGATCCCACGCAGTGGGTGGGCTGGGGCGATCGCACCGTCGATGAAATGGCGCACTGCTGGATCGATGTGACGTACATGGACCAAGCGGATTTCGATAAAGCGGTGGCGGCTAGGAAGACGGCGAAGATGGCGGGGATGACGATGCCTGAGAAAAACCAATAAAGCGAGTGAACTGTTAACCACTAACCGTTGGTCGGTTAACCAAGGTGTAAAACTCAGTCCGGGCCGCGAACCTCGTCGAAAAGGTTCGTGGCCCGGACTGAGTCGTTAACAGAGCACCGACCAACAGTTAGTAGTTAACAGTTCACTGTTGTTGCTTTTTGGGAACTACCAATCCCCTCTTTCCTGCCCCCGCCGGTACGCGAAGTACAGCGTGACCAGGTTCCCCGTCGCCCCAATCGACATCCCGGCCCAGTAGAGCACCCATCCCGTTTTCTCATCGTTCGTATGGAACGAGAACGCGAAAAACACATACGCCACCAGCGTCCACCCGAGACACAGCGCGGCGGTGCCGACGAGTTCGCGACGTGAGCGCCGCCGGGTTTCGCGCTCGCTGATGCGCATCTGCTCCGCGCGCTGCTCACGCGTGGGGATTGGCTGCTGATAAACAGTCTTCGTCATAGGCGGTTATTGGTCTTCCGTGAAACCCCGGACTACTTTCATCGTGCCAAGCCCACCTACATAACAAGACGGGATTCCCATGCGTATCGCAAGATTTGCACTGCCGCTCCTCGCGCCGCTCGCGCTCCACGCACAGGCCGCGCCAAAGCTGAACAAGTTCGGCAACCCCGAACGCATCACCCCCGCCCCGACCACCGCGGCCATCACCGTCCGCGATCTCCAGATCCGTCTCTACCAATTCTCCGACGATTCCATGCAGGGCCGTCAGGTCGGTCGCGTCGGAAATATGAAAGGCACCAACTACATCGCGGCCGAAGTGAAACGACTCGGCCTCGTCCCCGCCGGCGATAACGGCACCTTCTTTCAGGTACTGCCGTATCACCTGCACTCGTTCACAAATCATTCGCGCCTGACGGTGAACGGCAACCCGCTCGCATGGCAGCAGGATTGGGTCGCGGTTCCCGGCGCGCGTGCGCCGCGCCCGGTGAGCTCGGCTGATGTGATTTTCGGAGGCACCGCAGGCGATACGCTCACGCAGATCTCCGCCGCACAAGCGAACGGAAAGTTCGTCGTGCTGCTCGCGGCACCACCGCAGGCTGCACCAGCCGGCGGACGCGGCGGGGCTGGTCGCGGTGCGATTCCAGGTGCTGCGAATCGCTTTGCCGGCGCGGCAGCGGTTGCAACGGTTGATCTCGACGCCCTCACACCCGCGCAGCGCACTGCCATCAACGTCCCGACCGTCGCTTCGCAGAGCGGAGGTCGTGCAGGCGGCGGTGGCGGACGCGGTGGACGCGGTGGCGCGGCTGCGGCCGTTGATTCGGTCGCCCTGCTCCACGCGCAGCTCGACGCGCTCACTCCCGCGGCAACCATCCGTCTCACACGCGCCGCGGCGGCTCAGCTGTTCGGCCGAGCGTCCGTCGACGGACTCACCCCCGGCATCGCAGGCGGCTCAGTCACCGCGTCGCTCGATTTCATCGAGACGCCGTCGGAGTGGGCGCGCAATGTTGTCGCGGTAATTCCCGGCAGCGATCCCATACTCAAACACGAGTACGTCGCGATCGGCGCACATAACGATCATATCGGCATGAGCGCGACACCAGTCGATCACGACTCGCTCAAGGCGTTCAACGACGAGCGCAACAAAGAACTGATCGCGAACAACATGATTGCACTCACGCCGGCGCAGCTCGCGACGATTCACGTCAACATGGACAGCATTCGCAAAATCCATCCGAGGGCACGCGTCGACTCGATCAACAACGGCGCTGACGACGACGGTTCAGGCTCGATGGGAGTGCTTGAGATTGCCGAGTACATCCAGTCGATGAAGGTGAAACCGAAACGCTCGATTCTCTTTGTCTGGCACACGGGTGAAGAAGCCGGACTCGTCGGCTCGAATTTCTACACGCACAATCCGACGCTGCCGATCGACTCGATCGTCGCGCAGATCAACATCGACATGATCGGGCGCGGGCGCGCAGAAGATCTTCCCGGCGGCGGTCCGGACTACCTCGGCGTCGTCGGCTCGTTCTTCGATTCCAAAGATCTTGGAGAGACGGTGTCCGGCGTGAACAAGAAGCGTACAAAACCTCTGGATCTCGATTACCGCTATGACACCACGCTGACCTGGTCGGGGTACAACAACATCTACGGCCGCAGCGATCACTACAACTACGCGCTGCAGGGCGTGCCAATCGCGTTCTTCTTCACCGGGCTCCACGGCGATTATCACCAGCGCACCGACGAAGCCGAGTTCATCGACTACCCGCACTACGCGAAGATCACGAACTATTTGCGCGACGTCATGCTGGAAGTTGCAAACGGACCGAGACCGCGAATGAACGGATCGCATCCGGCGAAGCCGGTGAAAGCTGTGGTTCCATGAACTGGAGGATGATCATGAAAACAGGAAGAGCAGTGATCGCCTTGATGCTTGCCGCCGCGCCGCTTGCCGCGCAGTCGTTTCAAGGCACGGTGTCGATGACGATCACCGGTGATAACGGTCCGCCGCAGTCGATGACGTACATGCTGAAGGACGGCAAGATGCGCTTCGAACTCGGCGGCGGAAAAATGGCTGCGATCATCGATCCGGCCACGCAGCGCATGATGGTGATCATGACCGCGCAGAAGATGTACATGGAGCAGAGCTTCGCCCCCGCGAGCGCGGCTGCACAGCAGCAGATCGCAGGGATGAAAGCTCCGACGATCGCGCGCACTGGCAAAATGGAGACGATCGCCGGCTTCAAGTGCGAACACGTCACCGCGACAGACGATGACGGTCAGTCAGTGGACGCCTGCATCTCGAGCGAGCTCGGCGGATTCCGCATGCCGACCGCGAGCAATCCGATGGCGCCGCAGCGCGAGGCAGGATGGATCACCGCGCTCGGATCGGGAAAGTTTCCGCTGAAGGTGACAAAGAGCGGAAAGACGGTGATGGAAGTGACCGCGATCGACAGGAAGCCGCTGGATGCGGCGCTGTTCACGGCGCCGGAGGGGTTCCAGAGTTTTGCGATGCCCACAATGCCGAAAAGACCGGGACAGAATTGAAAACGAGTGAACTGTTAACTACTAACTGTTGGTCGGTGTTCTGTATGAAAATTAGTCCGGGCCACGAACGCTATCGCGCGGTTCGTGGCCCGGACTGATTTTGTCACCTTGGTTAACCGACCAACAGTTAGTGGTTAACAGTTCACTCGTTTTTGTGTTTTGTATTCGCGCCCGTCGCGCCCGCCGCGCACACCGGCACCGCCATCCCCGCCCCCGCCGCGTTGATCGCGTGGAGCCCGCTCTTCGCAAGAATCCCATTGAGCGTCACGAGATCAACCGAGTTAATACTCTTCCAACTCATCACCGCGCTTCGCAGATCGGCGCACCCCCATCCCCACGCCGTAACCTGCGGCTCCGTCGGCGCGAGATCGCCAAAATCCAATCCGTCCATCTGACGGTTCAACGCTGCAACCAACCCCGCAAAGTTCGGCACCGGCGGCGGCCCCGCAGCCGCACCTCCGCGTCCACCGCCGCCACCGCCGCGTCCACCGCCCGCGCCGTTCCCGCCAACGGCGGCGAGTTTCGCCGTGAATGCGGTAATCGCCGCCGCCGCATCAGCCGGAGGATTCGACGCGCTCAGTTCGCCGAGTGCTGATCGCATTGCCGTCACCTGCGTGTATCCCTCCCACGCTTCGCGCGATCCATCGTAGAGCTTCCGGAGCAGTTCGTGCTGCGCAGTGAGATCCGCCGCCGTCGCCGGCGAACGTGGATCGTTCTTCACCGTCACCGTCTGCGTGTAGCTCTTTCCTTCGACCGTCAGTTTCACGGTGTAGACGCCCGGAGGCGCGAGCGGCCCCTCGGGCGACCACGGTGTCTCGCCCGCGACTGCACCCATCATCTGCGCATAGCTGTGCGTGAAGGTCGGTGGATTGTCGTAGCGAATATTCCAGTTGACGCGATTCGTACCGGCTGCGGTCGGCATAGGCTTCACGACTTCCTTCCAGAACTCGGGAATCGCCTGCAGCGTATCTGTGATCGGCGCGACCGGAACGCTCGACATGTGCCGGACCACGCGGCCGCTCGCATCTGAGATCTCCAGCGTGACATCGCCGGCGGGCTTCGATCCGAGCCAGTAATAAATCAGCGCGCCCGGCGGCGGATTCTCGCCGTGCGGTACCTCCGGCGGGAACGGTGTGTCACCATTCACGTCGCGGCGAATCCGGTACGCATCACCGGGCTTGAATAGATGCGCTTTCTCCGTTGCGATCGTCGCGCTCATCTGCCGCAGCGGCGAGATGTCGTCGAGAATCCAGAAACTGCGCCCGTACGTCCCGACCACCAGATCGTTGTCCTTGATCTGAATGTCGCGGTACGACGTGTTCGGCAGATTGAGCATTAGCGATTGCCAGTCGTCGCCGTCGTTGAACGAGACGTACATCGAGCTCTCGGTTCCGGCAAAGAGCAGCCCGGCCTTCTTTGTGTCCGCGCGAATCACCCGCGCGAAACTTCCGCTCGGCTGATCGGTCGCGACGCCGCTCACGATCTTCGTCCACGTCTTGCCGTAATCTTTTGTGCGATAGAAGTACGGCGTGTAGTCACCGACGCCATGGTAATCGATCGCGACGTACGCCTCACCCGCATCGTGATGCGACGCGTCGATTCCGGAGATGTCCGCGCGAGTCGGATTCGGCAGATCGGGAATCGTGACGTCCGTCCACGTGAGCCCGTGATCCTTCGTGAATTTGATGAGCCCGTTGTTCGTGCCGACCCAGATCACTCCTGCGGCGACGCTCGAAGATGAAAACGATTCGATCGATCCGCCAACCGGCGGCGCTGCTTGTGCCGGCGGCGCACCTGCGGCGGCAGCAACGACCGGTGCAGCAGCGCCGCGTCCGCGCCGCGCAGGCGCGGCACTTCGCGACGGCGGCTCAACGCCTTTCGGATACCCAAGATCGGGGCTGAGTTTTTTCCAGTGCGCGCCGCCGTCGGTTGTCGACATGAGATACTGGAATCCCAGCAGCAGCTCATGCGGGTTGGTTGGCGAGAACGCCATCGGCTGGTTGCCGACCTTCCGCAGCGCGAGGCTGGTATCAATGTTCGGGCTGATATTGATCCACTGCTCGCTCGGGTAGGTAATCTTCACCACGCCCGCGCTCGGCCCGCCCGAATAAACAATTTTTGGATTGAGCGGATCGGCAACGATGTAGCCGAACTCGTAGCCCGGCACCGGCAGCCAGTCCATCCAATTCACCGTGCCGAGATTTCCGCGACTGCGCGAGGCGATCGCGCCCGCGTCCTGCTGCGTGGCGTAGACCCAGTACGGAAAAGAATTGTCGGTCGAGATGTGGTAGACCTGCTCGGTCGCCTGATTGTACCACGAACTCCACGTCAGTCCGCCGTCGAGTGAGACTGTGGCACCTTGATCGACGCCGAGGAGCATGCGATGGCCATCGGTGGGATCGATCCACATCTGCTGCGGATCGTCGCCTCCCGGTGCGCCCTTGAAGCCGGTGAAGCTGTTGCCGCCGTCGACCGATTTGAAACTCGACGTGTTGATCGTGTAGACGACATCGGGATTCGACGGGTCAACGTAGACACCGCAGTTGTAGCCATTCTGCCCGTTCGCAATTCTGCGATCGCCCGCCGCCATCTGACGCCAGCTGTCGCCGCCGTTGTCCGAGCGGTAGAGACCGAAGTTTCCAATCAGGTACATCCGGCTGCTGTTCGTGTGCATCGCCACCGCTATCGACGTGCGGCCGTTCAGTGCGGGGAGTCCGTTGCCGGTGATCTCCTTCCACGTGATCCCTTCGTCGAGCGACTTGAACAGCTTCGTGCGCGAGGGCGCTGCGGCTGCTCCGCCGCCGCCCGCGCCACCACCGCGTCCTGCGAGCGGGTCGGTGTAATGCTGCACGGTCGTCGCGAGCATCACCTTCGGATTGTCGTACGCCCACGCGATTTCCTGACCGCCTGTCTGATTGTCAACGAACAGCGTCTTCGTCCAATTCTTTCCGCCGTCAGTGCTGCGAAATACGCCGCGCATGTCCATCAGCTTGTGCACGTTCCCCTGCGCGGCGATCAGAACCAGGTTCGGATCTTTGGGATCGACGAGAATCGATGGAATCTGTTTTGTCTCATCGAGGCCGAGATGCTGCCATGTCTTTCCCGCGTCGACGGATTTGTACATCCCGTTTCCTTCGTTGATTCCACCGCCGGTTATCAAATCGCCCATGCCGGCGTAAATCACGTTTGGATCAGACGGCGCGACCTGCACCGATCCGACCGACGACGCTTCTTTCACGCCATCCATGATCGGATACCACGTCGTGCCGGCGCTCGTGGTCTTCCACACGCCGCCGAGCGGCAGTCCTATATAGAAGGTGCCGGGCTGGCCGATCACGCCGGTCACCGCGGCGATGCGTCCGCCGCGGAACGGACCGATCATGCGCCAGCGCAAACCGGACACAAGATTCGGCTCGAGCGGAGAGGCCGCCACCAACGAGACAATTCCAGCGAGCAGTGCGGCGCCGGCGAGCCAGCCAGTTTTTTTTGCGGAAGAAACGCGCTTCGACATGAATGAACACCCTCGAACGGGAGAGAGAATGGCCGCGGCAACTTCCGCGGCGTAGCTTTTTTACCATGACAGCCGCCGGTACAGCCAAGCGCGAACGCCTCGAGTCTGTCGACGTCGTACGCGGTGTCATCATGATCCTCATGGCACTGGATCACACCCGCGACTATTTGGGCACTTCCGCCAGCCCGACGAATATCGGCACTGTCACGGTCGGGTTGTTCTTCACCCGTTGGATCACTCACTTCTGCGCGCCGACATTTTTTCTGCTCACCGGAACCGGCGCGTATCTCTCACTGCGCCGCAAATCGAAGCGCGAGCTCTCGCGTTTTCTCTTCACTCGCGGATTGTGGCTGATCTTTCTCGAGTTGGTCGTCGTGCGCGCACTCGGCTTTCAGTTCAATCTCGATTTCCGGGTGACCATGCTCTACATCCTCTGGGCGCTCGGCTGGTCGATGATCGCGCTGTCCGTGTTAATGTATGCGCCGATTCGCATCGTTTCTGCCGTCGGCATTGTCATGATTCTGACACATAATTTGTTCGATTCCGTGCAGGCGTCTTCGTTCGGAATATTTGCGCCGCTCTGGACGATTTTACATGCGCCGGGCCTCCTATACGCGGACAAGGAACACTTCGTCCTCGCGGCGTACGTGCTGATCCCGTGGATCGGGGTCACCGCCGTGGGATTCGGCCTGGGCCCGATATTCAATTGGGCACCCGAGCGCCGCAAGAAATTCTTGCTGACCGCGGGACTCGCACTAACGGGGTCGTTCATCGCGCTTCGCGCGCTGAATGTCTACGACGATCCTGCACCGTGGCATTCGCAACGCTCGGCGGTATTCACGGCGCTGTCGTTCCTGAACGCGAACAAGTATCCGCCGTCGCTGCTTTTCCTGTTGATGACGCTCGGCCCGGTGCTTCTCTTGCTGCGCGCCGTCGACGGCCGCACCCCCGCGCTGATCCGGCCCGCGTTGACGTACGGGAAAGTGCCGCTCTTCTATTACATGCTGCATCTCTCGCTCATCCATTTGGTCGCAGTCGCCATTTGTTACTACCAGAATGGCGCCATTCACTGGATGTTCGAATCACCCACGCTCGCGAACACTCCGTTCACGCCGCCGCCCGGCTGGGGGCTCGCGCTTCCGTGGGTCTATTTCTGGTGGGCGATCGTGGTGATCTCGCTGTATCCCCTCTGTTGGTGGTTCGGGGCCCTGAAGCAGCGCCGCACCGACCCCTGGCTCAGCTATCTGTAGTGTTTGTAGTGTGCTCATTGGTTAACAGATCACCGACCAATGGTTAGTGATTAACAGTCAACTCGCCGTTCGTCCGTGTACTTGATGCACCCGCTCACTTGGTGGTCAATTAGTCAGCGTGTCTCCCGCCCTTCCCGCCCCTCTTAAGGAAGAACAATGCCGAGTCCGGAAGAACTCCTCGATCAAACTGAAACCGACCTGATCAACGCCGACTACGACGAAGAACTGTCCGGCATCGATCGACGCCAATTCATGTTCATGTCGCTCGTTGCTGCGGCAGCGACGGCGTTCGGTGCAGAGCACGCTCGCGCGCAGGGAGTTCCAGCCGGTGCGGCAGGCGCGGGTGCAGCTGGCGGCGGTCGCGGACAGCAGCCGCAAGCTCCGCCGGTGGCGCTCGGAAATGGTGAAGCACCTGCGCTTCAGTTCCAGCCATATCCCGGCGGAACGGGCGCTCTCATGGAAAAGCTCGCGAAAGAGCGCGGTCACGCCGCGTTCGAGCGCTCGGTGTTCACGGTCGAGAAATGGAACGGCGCGGTGCCGACGAATCCGGAAGAAATCGCATTTCTCCCCGCGCATCGTCTCTCGGCGCTCATCAAGGCGAAGAAGATCACCTCGCTTCAGCTCACCGAGATTTATCTCGAGCGCATCAATCGCCTGAATCCGACGCTGCTGTGCGCGGTGACGATCATGGCGGACTCCGCGCGCGCCGAGGCGATGAAAGCCGACGCCGAAATCAAAGCCGGCAAATACCGCGGTCCGCTGCACGGACTTCCGTACGGCGTGAAGGATTTGTTCTCGACGAAAGGCGTGCCGACCACGTGGGGCACCAAGGATTTCGAGAATCGAATTATTGACGAAGACGCCGAGGTGGTCGTGCGTCTGCGCGACGCGGGCGCGGTACTCATTGCGAAGCTCTCGACTGGTTTGTTCGCGCAGAACGATCAGTGGTTCCGCGGCCGCACGAACAACCCGTGGAATCTGGCACTCGGCTCGAGCGGATCGTCGGCGGGTCCGTCGTCCGCGACGGCGGCTGGCTGCGTCGCGTTCGGCATCGGCACGGAGACATCGGGATCGATCGTATCGCCGGCGACACGTTGCGGACTGAGCGCGCTGCGTCCGACGTTCGGGCGCGTGAGCCGTCAGGGCGGCATGGTGCTCGCGTGGTCGCAGGATCGCGTCGGACCCATCACGCGAACTGTTGAAGATGCGGCGATGGTTTTTAACGCGATTCATGGCGTCGACGAAAAGGATCCGTCGACGGTCACGACACCGTTCCAGTTTGATCGCAAGATTAATCTGGCCGCGCTGCGCATCGGCGTTGACGCGAACGCGCCGAAGGAGTTTGTCGACAAGCTCAAGGAACTCGGCATGAAGCCGAAGGACGTTGGCCCGCGTCCGACAGTCGCCGGAGCGGCGGGTGGCGGGTTGAATGTCGAAGGCGCAGCAGCGTTCGACAGCTACGTGCAGATCAAGGCCAAAGAGATTGGACTCGATCTCAACAACTTGCCGGAACCGGCAGCTGGCGGGCGCGGCGCTGGTGGCGGCGGTGGTGGCGGCGGCGGTGGTGGCCGAGGCGCCGGTGGAGCTCCTGCCGCACCGACGAATCCGATGGCGCCAGCCGATTGGAATCCGCGTTTCGTCAACGGACGCACCGCGAAAGCGCTCGACTTCATGCAGAGTCAGCGCCGCCGCTATATGCTGGTCTGCGCGTGGGGCGAGTACATGAAGGATCTCGACATGTTCATTGGCGCACCGGCGAGCGACGTTGGGCCGAACTCGCAGACGGGACATCCATGCGCGGTCGTGCAGTATAAGTTCGACGTTCCCGCGCAGGGCGGCGGTGGCGGCGGACGCGGCGGCCCGGTGGCTGCTCCGCTCGATCTCAAGGCGCAGCCGATTTGCGCGACGATCATCGGCGCGCTGTATAACGACGACAAGATTTTGTCGGTCGCGCATCAGTATCAGGTAAACACGGATATTCATTTGAAACATCCGTCGCTTTGAGCTTGGTGAATGCGTGTAGACGGCGAGCGCGGGAGAGCGCAGCACTTCTCCTTGCGCTCGCCGTCGGCGCATGCGCGAACGCATCGCCTCCGGCTTCCGCGCTTCCGGCTTCCGGCTCCCCAGCCTACCTTTTCTCCTACTTCCGCGGCAACGGAGACGACGGCGTTCATCTCGCGACGAGCGCCGACGGCATCACCTGGACTGCGTTGAATGGCGGACGCGCGGTGATCACGCCGGCGATCACCGGTGACGGCATCGGTTGGCAGGATTGGAATTCGCGCGCGGCGTTGATGCGCGACCCGAGCATCATCTACGGACCAGACAAAGAGTTTCACATGGTCTGGACGGTTGCGTGGACCGATCACGGAATCGGTGTGGCGCACTCGCCGGATCTGATTCATTGGTCGCCGCAGACGCGCGTGCCCGTGATGGATCACGAGGCCGACGCGTTGAACGCATGGGCACCAGATCTTTTCTACGATGATGTGAAGCGGGAGTATGTGATCGTCTGGGCGACGTCGATCCCCGGGCGCTTCCCTGCTACCGACAGCGTCGCGCAGAAAACTTCGCGCGGCCGCGCGGATCACCGGCTCTATTACACGACGACGAAAGATTTCAAAACGTATTCCCACGCCGCGTTGCTCTATGACGGCGGGTTCTGCGCGATCGACGGCACGATCACGAAGCGCGGCGGGACGTACTATCTCGTGATGAAAGATGAAACGTTTTTCCCCGTGCAGACACGCAACATCCGAATCGCGTCGAGCGCACACGCCACCGGGCCGTACGGTCCGGCATCGCCTTCGTTCACATCAAAAGACACCGAGGGACCGTCGGTGCTGCAAACGCCCGAGTGGTCGTACATCTATTACGACGAGTACACGCGCGGCCGGTACGGTGCGGTGCGCACGAAAGACTTCAAGCACTTCGAGCCGTTCACCGATTCGCTGCACGCGCCGCGCATGCGCCACGGGTCTGCGTTCCTCGCGCCCATGTGGGTGCTGAAAGGACTGCAGGCGCTCGACACGATCGCGAAGTAACAGAAGTACTTACTGAATCCATTTATGGCCGATCTGATCGCACACGAAGCGCCGCGCAAATTCTGGGCGCGACCCGAGCAGTATCTGCTGGATGCCGGCAAAGATGGCGAGCTGCTGATTGCGAAAATCCGCGTCGCGCTCACCTTCGTGCTCCTGCTCGTCCCGCTCGCGGACATCATCAGCGCCGCCAACGAAGGGCGCGAGCAGCACTTCATCGGCTTCTTCGTAACGGCGAGTGCGTGCCTGCTTTCTGTCGGGATTTATTTCCTCGTCGTCAGCGACAGACGCCAGCGCTGGCTTCCGCTCGCCACGAGTCTGTTCGACGTCTCGTTCATCACGCTGACGCTCGTGTTGTACGGCTTGCTCGTCGGCCCGGTGGTCCTCACGAACAACCGGCTCTCGTTCGACACCTACTTTCTCGCGCTCGGCGGCACGTGCCTGCGCTATGACAAACGCGTCGCGCTCGTCGCCGGTCTTGCCGCCATCGCGCAGTGGGTCGCGTCGGTTGTGTTCATCCTCATTTATTCCGGCGCTGCCGCGCTCGCGGTGGACGAGTTCTACGGACGCTTCGCATGGTCGGATCTGATTTCACGAGTAATTCTGCTCGCGACCGCGACGGCGCTGAACGTGTTCATTGTTTCCGGAATTCAGCAGCAGCGAAAACTCTCGACCGCCGACGCGCTTACCGGCGCGTACAACCGGCGCTTCCTCGACGATTTCCTGCGCAACGAGCTCGCGCGCGCGATGCGCCACAAGACTGCGCTCGCCATCGCGATGATCGATGTCGATCACTTCAAACAGTTCAACGATACGCATGGCCACGGCGCAGGTGATCGCGCGCTGCGCCAGGTCGCGCAAACCCTCGAGCTCGCCGTCCGCCGCACCGATCTCGTCGCCCGCTACGGCGGCGAGGAGTTTGTGGTCGTCCTTCCCGACAGCTCCGCCGAACAAGCGATCGCAAAGATGAACGCCATTCGCGAGGCGATCGAGAACGAACCACTCATGCTCGCCTGGAAAGACGGCCGCAGCGCCCCCGCCAAACTCACCGTCAGCATCGGCGTCGCGAGTTGGGACGAGGACCGCGGTCAGAGTGCCTCAGAATTCGTAGCCGAAGCTGATGCCCGCCTCTACGAGGCCAAGAAGTCCGGCAGAAACAAGGTTGTAGGCCCCTCGCCAATCGGTAATGAAGTCGTTGTCTGAAAGCTTCGGTTTTCTGACAGCTGTCGTCTGACGTCGTTGCCATTAGTATTGGCGCAATTGTGTAGCGCTGTAGCAGATTAGTCCACCATGCAAGAAGCGATCACCGAGGAACCGACCGGGCCGTCTACTCAGTTCTGGAAGCGCCCGGAACAGGTCCTTCTCGATGCGGGAAAAGATGGCGAGCTGGTCATCGCCAAGATCCGCATCGCAGTAACCGGTGTGCTGCTCTTAGTCCCCATCGCCGGAAACATCGAGGCTGCTAACGCCGGCCGGCCCCTTCATTGGATCGGCCTGATCGTCACCTTCGCGGCCTTCGCGCTTTCGTGGGGAATCCTGCTGATGGTCTCGCAGGATCGGCGGCAGCGGTGGCTCCCGCTCGCGACCAGCCTCTTTGACGTTTCCTTCATCACGCTGACGCAGCTGCTCTACGCGTTCGCGGTGAACCCGCTGGTCCTGCTCAACAACAGACTCACCTTCGATACCTACTTCGTTGCGCTCGTTGGAACCTGTCTTCGCTTTGACCGACGCGTCGCGCTGATTGCCGGCCTCACCGCAATCGCGCAATTCCTTCTCTCCGTCATTTTCGTCGCGCACCACTTCGACGTCGCAGCAATCGGCGACGTTGCCGGCTACGGGCGCTTCCAGTGGTCCGATCAGTTCTCGCGCGTCGTCCTGCTCGGCGCGGTGACCGCGCTGAATGTGTTCATCGTCAGCGGTCTGCAGCATCAGCGCCGCCTCTCGAACGCAGACGCGCTCACCGGCGCATTCAACCGGCGTTTCCTCGATCACTATCTGCGGAACGAACTCGCGCGCGCGACACGCCATAAAAGTTCGCTCGCCGTCGCGCTGGTGGATGTCGATCACTTCAAGCGCTTGAACGATGATTTCGGGCACGCCGCCGGTGACCGCGTGCTGCGCCACATCGCGCAGGCACTTGAAACCGCCGTGCGCCGCACCGATCTCGTTGCGCGTTACGGTGGCGAGGAGTTTGTCGTTGTGCTCCCCGAATCGAACGCCGACCAGGCGATGATGCGCATGGAGCGCATTCGCGAGGCGATCGCCAGCAGCGCACTTCCGCTCGACAAGCACAAGGCGCGCAGTTCGACGCCGAATATGAAAGTCACGATCAGCGTCGGCATCGCGAGCTGGCCGGACGACGGTCAGCTGTCGACTGAACTCATTGCATCCGCCGACCGCCGCATGTACGAAGCCAAGAAGCGCGGGCGAAATCTGTGCGTGGGACCGGCCGCCGCGGCGCTGACCGGCGACGGCGGGTGACCGATACGGTGAGCGCCGGCCTCCCGACGCGTGTGATTCCGTCGAGCGGCGAGGCGATTCCGGTCGTCGGGCTCGGCACATGGTCTGGCTTCGATGTGCCACCCGGCTCCGCACGGTACGCCGGGTTGGCGGGCGTTCTCGGAGAGCTGTTCTCCGCCGGCGGCAGCGTGATCGACAGCTCGCCGATGTACGCGCGATCCGAAACGACGATCGGTGAACTGCTCGCCGCGGATCCGCCGCGGACAAAACCATTTCTCGCCACGAAAGTGTGGACCACCGGGCGCGACGCCGGAATCGCCGAGATGCAGCGCTCTCTCGACTTGCTCGGGGTTGCTTGCGTCGATCTGATGCAGATCCACAATCTGCTCGACTGGCGCACACACCTCGCGACGCTGCGCGAGTGGAAGCAGCGCGGCACGGTGCGCTACGTGGGAGTCACGCATTACAAGGCGGCAGCCCACGCAGAACTCGAGGCTGTGATGCGTGCCGAATCCCTCGACTTTGTTCAGGTGAATTATTCGCTGATCGAGCCGGACGCCGCCGATCGCATTCTTCCGCTCGCAGCCGATCGCGGAATCGCGGTGCTCGCGAACCGGCCGTTCGGAGAGGCCTCGCTCGCCAAGCGCGTCAAAGGCCGCGCGCTCCCGGCATGGGCCGCCGAAGCGGGCGCGCATACGTGGAACGATCTCGCGATTGCGTTCGCGTTGTCGCACCCGGCCGTGACGTGCACCATTCCCGGCACGGCGAACACGGACCATATGCGGGCGAACACCGCTTCGGCGCGCATCAAGCTCTCGGATTCGCAGCAGCACGAGCTGGTCGCGCTGCTGCGCTGATTCACGACCGCTACGGCACAACCCCGCTCCACGCCGGCCCGAGGCGCGTCATCAGCGCCGCGAACACTTCAATGCCGTCATAAAGATTCTGAACGCGGACGTTTTCATCTTTCGCATGCTGATTGTCGTCGTGATTCACGGTCGGCACGATGATCAGCGGGACCTTCAGCGCCGCTTCAAAAATATCAATCGGCAGACTGCCGCCCATCATTGGCACGGCGAACACCGGCGATCCCGTCGCCTCTGATATCACGCTGCGGATCGCCTTGGAGATCGGCAGATCCATCGACGTTTTCACCACCGGTGCACCAGCGCCCCACGCGAGCCGCATCACCTTCGGGTGATTCAAGCGCACGGAATCCGCGGGCTCGTCGTGCACGAGAAACCATCCCCGTGCGCGCAAATGCGCTTCAACCAGATCGCGCACATGCGCCGGCGTTTGGTTTGGGACGAGCCTGAAGTCGATTGACGCACTGGCATCTGTAGGAATCGAGTTCGACGCGAGCGCGCCGACCTGCCCCGACCGAATCCCCCGGAGATTCACAGCGGGCAACAGTATCCGCTCGGCGAGCAGCGCGTTGTTCGCCTCGCTCCCGCCGAGCAGCAGCTCGCGGCGCAGATCGGCATCGATCACCGGCAGCGCGCGAATCGCCGCGCGGTCAGTGGCCGAGATCGGCGGAACGTCGTCGAGGAAATGATCGATCAGTATGCGCCCGTCGCCGCTGCGCATCGATGCAATCGCGTCGGTCAGCAGCACGCCGGGATTCGGCGCCCAATTGCCGTAGTGACCGCTATGAAGCGCATGCGACGGACCGTACACCGTCATTTCGACGCTCATGTCGCCGCGCGCGCCAAACACGACCTGCATTTTGCGGCTCTGATGCACCGGCGAATCGGCAAAGAGCCAGACGTCCGCGCGGAGCAGCGCATTCTCGCGCTCGAGAATCGCACCCACGTGCGCCGATCCCGCCTCTTCTTCGCCATCGAAGAAAAACTTGATGTTCACTGTCGGCTTGTTGCCGGTCGCGCGCAATGCGTCGACGGCGAACAGCATCGCGACGAGCGGCCCTTTGTCGTCGGCCGAGCCCCTGCCGTACAAGCGAAACTCAGGATCCACACGCCCCGCCGTCGGGATTGGCTGAACGGCGCCGAGTGATCCGTCAGCCCCGGGGCGCGCGCGCAGCGTCGGCTGAAAGGGCGGCGTCACCCAATCGGCGACAACCACCGGCTGGCCATCATAGTGTGCGTACAAACCAATCGTCCGCGTCGCACCCGGCGTCTTGATCTCTCCGAACACGGCCGGCGGCGCGTCGCCGTTGTCCAATATCTTCGCGCTGATGCCGCGCCGTTCGAGCATCGCGCGAATTGTTTCCGCGTTCTTGAGAATATTCGCGTGATCGCGCGCCACGTCAGGAATCGCGACGAGGTCGGCAAGCTCACGTACTATTTCCGCCTCGTGCTGCTCTCGCCACGCGCGAACCGCGGGAGTGACCGATTGCGCGAACGCGAATTTGAACGGCACGCACGCGAGCAGCGCCGCGCCTACCAGCTTCAACCGCATCCCTATCGCTCCAACTTGAATCCCGGATCGATCCCCGGTCGCTTCGCCGCGTTCGCCGCGATCCATCCGGTCATGTACATCCACTTCGTCATGTGCGTGAGCTTCGGATAATTGATCGCCTCCGGCTTGTCGCGCGGCGTGTGATAGTCGGGGTGAAGATTCGTGCTGAAGAAAAGTGCGGGCACGTTCAATCGCGCGTACGGGACATGATCGCTGCGAAAGTACCACCCCTCGGGATGCGTCGGCCGATCCCAGAGCGAGTCGATGATGAACTTCCCTGTCGCCCCACTGGCTTCCATCGCCATTTGTACCAAATCGCTCGAGTTGCGATGCGGCGGCTGCGATCCGAGCAATGCAGCAGAATCCGGATTGTTGCGGCCGATCATATCGCCGTTGAGAACGGCGACGATGCTCTGCAGCGGCACCACCGGATGCTGCGCGTGATAGCGCGAACCGAGCAGGCCACGCTCTTCGGCACCGTGAAATACAAAGAGTGCAGAACGCTTGCCCGGCTGCTTCACAAAGGCGCGTGCGATCGCGAGCAGTGCAACGCTCGTACTGCCGTTGTCATCAGCGCCGCTCCAGGTGGAGTCGCCGTTGATCGCGTAGCGCACTCCATCGTGATCCTGATGCGAGCTGAACAGCACATACTCGTCGCGAAGTTTCGGATCCGTGCCGCGCACGACGCCGATGATATTCACTGACGGCGATTCGAAGCTCTCGAGGTGGAGATGAACCTCAACATTGTGTCCGTTGTCGCGGAACATGTTCAGCGCTGAGCGATGCACAAACAACACCGGCGCGCCAGTGGTACGCGGCGCGGGCGGCGGATTTGCCGTCACCGCGTTCCGTGGCGCACCGCCGATCACATCGTACGCACCGCGCTCCTGAATCTTCCAGACGCCGTCGTAGGCGATCTCGGCGACGGAGTCCGCCACGATGATCACGCCCGCGGCGCCGCGGCGCGTGAGGGCGTTCCCCTGCGCAGTGATCGAGGCGCGCGCGTAGCGATACTCGTAGCTGTTCGTGGTCGAACGCAGCGCCGCGGTCGGCGGCAGCATCGTCACGACGGCGATTTTTCCTCTCACATCAACTGTCGTGTCATGCCCGTCGCCTACGAACAGCGTTTGCGCGGTAACGTCGCTCCCCAGATTCGACGTCGGTGAAATCTCCGTCCAGAGCGTCAGTGCTTTGCCATCGAGTGTGACCGAACTCGAAATGGTCGAGATGCGCGTGCGGCGCATGTTCCACCATTGGAAGTACGAGCCGTCCTCACCCTTTGGCGCGACACCGATCGCCCGGAACTGATCGGCGATCCACATCGACGCGCGCATCTCGTCAATCGTGCCGGCCTCGCGGCCATGCATGGAGTCTCCGCCGAGCAAATACAAGTCGCGCTTGAGATCCGATTCCTTGATAGCCGAGATTGCGGCCGGAACCGCAATGACCGACTTGGATGCGCTCTTTGGCGCCTGTGCCGCGAGAGGCGCGGCTGATGCGATTAGCGCGAGCGCGCAGAGGCGTTGCAATATTGTTTTCATAGACAGAAACGTTCTCCTGCGCAGCCCTCCCCGCAAGGACAGCCCCGACCAATGCCCGCTCACCTTTCCCGGCGCGACGCCCTCAAACAACTCGGCGCCGCCGGCGTCGCTCTCACCGTCGGGCCCCATGTCGGCCCGCACGTCTTTGGCGGCGGACCCGACGGCATCACCATCGCGGGGCAGCGCGTGGAAATCGAGATTGCATCCGTCAGCGCCGTAACGGTACGCATCACCGTGCGGCCGGTGCGCGACGGACACACGACGCCCGTCCCGGCGACGGGCGAACTCGTAGAACAAAGCCCCGGGAAAATCGTCGCGCACGGCGCGCAGACCGTGTCGCTCAAGCACGTGAGAGCGGGAGATCTCGTCGTGAAGTTCCACGAAGGACCGCCGACGATCGTGGTCGAGACCAAGGGCGGGTCACTCGTTCAGCGGCTGACCTTCGACACGGTCGAACCCGGCATGTCGTTCATTCTGCCGACCGGACCGTTGCTCGGCCTCGGAGAAGGAGGTCCGCAGTTCGATCGAAAGGGCATCACCGACAAAATGATCATCGGCCAGGGCGGCTACCACCTCGCGACGCACGGCACGCGCGCGCCGGTGCAGTGGCTCGTTGGCACCGACGGCTGGGCGATGTTCATCCACCAGCCGTACGGCGCGTTCGATTTTACCGGCACCGAGGGAAAGTTCAGTCCGCGCGCGGCAACTGCCCTGCCGCTGCAAATGTTTGTGGTTGCGTCGCGCGATCCGAAAGTCATCATGCGCGAGTATGCGCGCATCACCGGATTCGCAGAGCTTCCGGCGCTATGGACCCTCGGGTACCAGCAGTCGCACCGCACCCTCGCCGGCCCCGAGGAGATCCTCGGAATCGCGAAAACATTTCGCGAGAAGAAGCTGCCGTGCGACACGCTGATCTACCTCGGGACGGAATTCACACCCTCGGGCTGGAATACGCGCAACGGAGAGTTCACCTGGCATCCAACCAACTTTCCGAATCCCGCATCGATGCTTGCGGAGTTGCACGCCGAGCATTTCAAAGTTGTGATGCACATTGTCATTGAAGGGCACACGCTGACCGGCGGCGTGAACGATCCGTGCACCGCCCCGCCGTTGCCGAGTGGCCGCACGCCCGATAACAAATGGCCGCCGGACAGGCAGGTCTCCTGCTACTGGCCGTACCACAAGCCGCTGATGGACATCGGCGTGGATGGATGGTGGCCCGATCAGGGCGACGGCTTTGACGGCCCATCAGAGCTGAACCGGCATCGCATGTATTGGGAGGGAACGCAGCTCTATCATCCCAACGAGCGGCCGTTTGCGCTGCATCGCAACGCGTCTGCGGGTGTGCAGCGCTTCGGTGGATTCATCTGGTCAGGAGATATCCAGTCGCGCTGGGAAACACTGAAGACACATGTGCCCGTTGCGATCAACACGGGGCTGTCCGGTCTCCCGTATTGGGGCACTGACATTGGCGGATTTTATCCAACAGCCGATTACACCGGCGAATTGTTTGTGCGCTGGTTCCAGTTCGCCGCGTTCTGCCCGCTCTTTCGTTCACACGGCCGAAACTGGCATCTGCATTTGCCATGGGGCTGGGATGGCGGCGACGGCGGTCCGAGCGAGGTGAACAACTACAAGGCCGATCCCGCGGAGATGCACGACAAGGAGGTCGAGCCGATCTGCAAGAAATATCTCGAGCTGCGTTATCAGTTGATGCCGTATCTGTACACGGCCGTTCGCGATTGCACCAAGACCGGTCTGCCGATCATGCGTTCTCTTTGGCTGCACTATCCCGATGATCCCGCTGCAGTTGCGCGCGGCGATCAATACATGTGGGGTGCGGACATGCTTGTTGCGCCCGTCGTGGAGAAAGGCGCGACGTCGCGGATGTTGTATCTGCCCCGTGGGCTTTGGCACGACTACTGGACCGGCGAGCGTGTGAATGGCGGCCGTGAGATCACACGCGCCGTTGACCTCGCCACCACGCCGCTCTACGTGCGCGCGGGCGCGATCATTCCCATGGGACCGGTGAAGCAGTACACCAGCGAGCCGAGCGACGAGCCGCTGACGATGGTCGTGTATCCGGGTGCGGACGGCGAATCGCACTGGTACGAAGACGACGGAAAGAGCTTTGATTACCGGCACGGAGAATCGATGAGCGCGGTAATGACATGGCACGACAAATCGCGGCGCCTATCGATTCGGCTCGCAACGGGATCGAGATTCATCGGGGCGCCGCGACGCATCTCCGTTCGCGTCGCCGGATCGACCACGTCGAAGTCCGCGGTATTTACCGGACACGAGCTCAGTCTTACGCTCTAGTGAAAGCCGCGGAGTGCGCGGAGCTACACCAGGTTCGAGACTGATCCCGATCCTGCGAGAATCGCATGCACGGCATGCAAGAGCTCGCGATCGTCGAACGGTTTCTCGATGAACGCGCAGCCAGGCGAGGTTGTGTCGCGTTCGATCGCGGCGTCATGTGTATATCCCGACATGTACAGCACGCGAAGCCCGCCGTGCGTCCGCCTCAGCTCTGCCGCGAGCGCACTGCCGCGAATTCCTGGCATCACCACGTCCGTCACCAACAGGTCGATCACATCCATACGTTCGGCTTTCGCGAGCGCCGCCGCCGCATTTTCCGCCTCGACCACGTTATAGCCACTATGCGAGAGGATGTGGCGAACGATCCGCCGGAGCGCCGGCTCATCCTCCGCCACCAGCACGGTCTGACCGGATCCGCGTGTCTCGTGCCGATACGGCGTGCTGACTGATCCAACGGGTGGTGGCACGACTGCGCACGGCAGCGTGATGCCGAAACACGCGCCGTCGCCCGGTGCGCTCGTTACCTCGATCTCACCGCCCATCTGTCGAACGATCCCGTAGACGGTTGCGAGGCCAAGTCCGGTGCCCTTGCCAACGTCCTTGGTTGTAAAGAACGGCTCGAACATGTGCAGCTTGACGACGTCGTCGATGCCAACGCCTGAATCGGTAACGCGGAGCACGACCGTGTCGGGACGATCGCCGTGCGACGTGGCAATCGAGAGCCTGCCGCCGTTCGGCATCGCGTCGCGCGCGTTGACGGCGAGATTCATCAGGACTTGCTCCATCTGTCCCGTGTCACCGTGAACGGAGCCGAGGCCTTTCATCAAGTCTGTCGTGATCTCGACATCCTCGCCAAGCACGCGGCGGAGAAGTCCGAACACGCCCATGACAGTCGCGTTCAAGTCCAGCGTCACCATTGCGGGTGTTTGCTTTCGACTGAAGGTCAGCAGTTGCCGCGTAAGGCCCGCCGCTCGCTCACCGGCGGCACGAATCTCGTCGAGTGCTCCCGGCAGTTCATTCGGACTCTTGGCGCCATCGAGCATCCGCGCGTTCGCGATGATAATGGTCAGCAGGTTATTGAAGTCGTGCGCGATTCCGCCCGCGAGCCGCCCAACGGCTTCCATTTTCTGCGACTGGAGAAACTGCTCTTCGAGCTGCGCTCGATCGGTCACGTCGCGCAGCACCGCGACATAATGCTTGATGCCGCTGTCGCTCATGCCGAGCGGTGTCACGCCCCACTCGGCGACGAACTCCGAACCGTTACGCCGGTATTGCGTCACGCGCGACGCGGTCGACTGTCCTGAATCCAGCTGCACGCGTCCCCGTGCAGTTGACGCGTTGAATGAGGCGGGGCCGCTGATCAGCTTGCGAAGGTTCTCGCCGAGGAGTTCGTGCACGGCGTACCCGGTGATCTTCGCTGCGACGGGGTTCGCGTAGACGACGATCGGGCCTTCACCCATCATCTCGCCGCCGAGAATAAATACACCTTCGGTCGTTCCCTCCACGGCGGCCTCGAGCAGCATCAGTCGCTCGGCCCGGTCGATCGAGTCCGCGAGCAGCGCTTCACGAGCCGCCTCGAGTTCGGTGTTTTGTTGGAGCTGGATCTCGAGCTCCTGGGCCTGCTCTTCGAGCTGAATGGCTTGCTCTTCGAGCGTCAGATTCAGTTCGCGCAGTTCCTCAACGCGCTCGTCCGCCGCGCGGCGTGCTGCGGCCTCAGCGGCGGCAGCGCGCGCTGCCTCGACTTGGGCTTCTTCGGCAGCACGGCGCGCGGTGAGATCGCGCGTCACCTTTGCGAAGCCGATGAGGTTGCCGTCGTCATCACGGAGGGCGGTGATCACGACGTTCGCCCAGAACTCTGACCCATCCTTGCGAACGCGCCATCCCTCTTGCTCGACGCGCCCTGTCGCAATCGCGGTTGCGAGCTCGGAGTCAGGCAATCCCGCAACGCGATCGCTCTCGCGATAAAACGCACTGAAGCTCCTGCCGATTATCTCGCTGGCTTCGTATTGCTTGAGCAGCCGCGCGCCTTCGTTCCAGCTCACAACATTGCCACGCTCGTCTAGCGCGAAAATGGCGTAGTCGCGAACGGTGTTTACTAATCGCTTGTACAGCTCAAGCGGAATCGGCATCGATGGCTCCCGTTTTGATCATACGAGGCCGTTGAGCGCACCGCGAGTGGTGCCGACGACATTGCGCCATCTGCACGAGAGTGGCTCGACCACTGCGGACGGTGGCGCCATGACAGTTACATGAAGTCGCAGATCATCCGACATGCGTTCACAACAAAAGACGGGGCATGCACCGAACCGGTGCACGCCCCGTCTTTTCTCTCCTGTTCCTCGGTCTTCGGTCCTCGGCTTCCGTCCCTACGGCACGATCTTCGGTGCCGCCGGTGCTGTGGCCTTCGGATCCACCATCGGCCTCCGCTCCTTCAGATGTTCTTCCATCTTCAGACGCGGCACGCCGTCCTTTAGCCAATCCGGCGCAGGCTGATCGCGCAGGAACGTGTCGAACCATTCCGTCATGCGAAGGTTGTAGTCCTTCATGTTCGCCGGCCGCGCGAGCCCGTGATTCTCGCCGGCGTATTCGAGCAGGATGACATCCTTGCCGAGGTCGCGGAGATGATTGTAGTACGTGACGCCCTGGTTGAAATCGACTGCGCCGTCGCGATCGTTGCTCAGGAGCATGAACGGGATCGAGAGATTCTGCGCGAAGTTCTGCGGTGAGTTACGCGCATATGCATCGGGAACATCGTTCGGTCCGCCAGTGAAACGGCCCTGGCTCGAGATGAAAATTGAGGCGTCGGTACTTCCCGAATTCCAATAGATGGAACCGAACATCGACACCATGTCCGTCAGCGGTGCGCCCGCGACGGCCGTCTTGAAGATTTTCGTCTGCGTCGTGACGAATGTCGTCTGGTAACCGCCCCAGCTGTGTCCCTGCAGACCAACACGATCCGCGTCGACGATTCCCGTCGCGATCGCCGCCTTCACCGCCGGCACGATGCACCACGTTGCCGAACGGCCCGGATCGTTGACGTGATAGACGATGTCCGGCTTGAGGAACGCGTAGCCGCGGTTCGTATAGACACTCGGGTTTGAATAACGCGTCGCGTTCGGCTCGGTGTAGACGTTGTACTCCTGCGAGAGCTTCTCATAGATGTACGTCAGCATCGGGTACTTCTTCCCCTGCTCGTATCCCGCCGGCAGATAGAGCACCGCCTGATGATGACCGCCGCCGTTCTCGCAGGTGTAGTCGATGAGACGCGCGCCCGGTGTCCACGCGACGTCTTTCTGCTGCGCGGCAACGTCGGTGAGCTTGCGCTCATTTGCGAGTTGATCGCCGTCCACCGCGTACCAATCCGGAGCCTTCACCACCGTCTGGCGCTGAAAGAGCCAGATGTCCGAATCGCGCGCGCGGCGATAGTCGACCTTGTCGTTTTCCCATGAAAGAACTTTGGCGCCGCTCTTCATTGGATCGACCTGCACGAGCCCTTCCTTCTTCGTCCACTCGCCGTAGGTCTCGAAATACATCGGCTTCGCAGGATCGATCACGCCGCGGTCGCGCGGATCGGAAATCGAACGCGCCTGATACTTGATCTGATCCTTGAGACCGTTCCCCGTGATGTTGATCGCGCCGGTACCGCTCACCGGCAAACGCCACACATCCCAGTTGTCGCGCACATAAACCGCCGCGCCGTCCTTCGACCAGCCGACGAGCGCACCATTGATCGCCGGCTTGACTTCGTTGTGATCGTCTTCGGTGTTCCAGAACTTTGCGGCAACGCCGGTCGTGATCGTCTTCGCGGTGCCCGTTCCGAAATCGTATACCTTGTAATCACCGGCATCGTAGTAGAGATAGCGCGTGCCGTCCGGCGAGAAGTTCGAAGCGGCGCCTGCACCGCCGCGACCGCCGCCCCCACGACCTCCGGGAACTTTCTTCTCGATCAGCTTGCGCTCACCAGTCGCGACGTTGATCGCGTACATGTCGCGAAATGCAAAGCCGCGAATCCCCTGCTCACGCTCGTACGGCGAGATATCCGTGCCGACACCCCACGTGTCCTTCGGGCCGACCGCCACATCGCGCATGTTTTCGTCGGCCAGGCGCGTCACCTTTCCGCCGTTCACGTTGAACGCGGCGACATAGCTGTACGCGCGATCAGCCGCTTCCTGAACCTGCTGCTCGGGCTGCGGACGCGGGTCCTTCCAGTGCCAAAGAATCAGCGACGGCACTTCCGCGTCTGTCTGCGGAGCGCCGGCAACCTGACCGCTCGCGCCCGCGCCCGGAGCGACACCGCCCGGATTCGGCGGCGTGAACGGAGCACCAGTCGCACGCGGACGCGGCGGACGCGGCTCGCGCAGTCCGAAGTAAATCGTCGACGCGTTCTTGCCGAACTCCGGCGCGCGATCGCTGCTGACTACGAGCCCGCCAGTTACTCCCGCCGACTTACCACTCACTTCGATCGTCTTCTCCGCTGCACGCGACGCGTGCATCCACGCGACAACCGACACGTCTTCGTCAGCGCCGCTCGTATCGCTGACCACACGCAGCGCCGCGAGCGCATCGCTCGAATCGCCCCACACCAGACGGCGATACTGTCCCTTGCCAACGTCGAGCGAACGCGAGACGCTCGTCGAGAGCTGCCGGAGCTGCACGCTGTTGCCGATATCTCCAGCGCTGCTCACCGCGTACGCGAGCCAATCGCCGGAGTCATCAAAGGCGAACTCGGAGACATCGCCGATCGGAATCGACGTTCCACCAGTCAGATTCACGAGCTCAAGCGTCGTGCCCGCCGTGCGCGCCGCGCCGCCGCCAGCCGCAGCTGCACCGGCCGCGCCGCCCGCCGCTGCTGGAGCACTGTGCAGAACGGCAAGCCAATCCGATTTATCACCGGCAAATCGGAAGCTGCGCACGCTCTCAAACTCGCGTTTCGTACCGCTCGAGAGCTCGACAATCGCGAGCTTGGGGCCCGCGGTGGCCGCCGCCGCCGGTGCTGCACCAGCCGCGCCGCCTCTCCCGCCGCGTCCTCCGCGACCGCCCGCAGCGGTTACTCCGCTCGGATATTCAAGAAATGCAGCCCATTTGTTGTTGCCCGAAATCGAGGGGCTCGCGCCCGCTGCGCCACCAGCCGCAGCGCCACGCCCCCCGCCTGCAGCGGCGCCGGTGGCGTCACCTATAGGAAAGCGCCGTTCCGTGGCGCCAGCCGATGTCGCGCGCAGCACGACCTCGGCGTCGCCCTCGTTCGGCGCGAGGATATACGCGAACCACCTGCCATCATTGGAGAGAGCCGGCGAGCGGATCCCCTTCCAGGTAAGCAGGTCGTTGAGCGTCAGCTGTCGCCCCGCCGACGCTGGCGGCGTCCACTTCGACACCGGCGTGGCGCTCGAGGCGCCGAACGGCAGGTTTGCGTTGGCGTTCGCAACAGGCGTGGCTGGTGCCCCTTGGGCTCCAACCGCCACCGCGAACGACGATACTCCTACGATTGTCAGAAACGAGTGCAGACGGCGCATCGGTTTTCCTTTGATGGAGGCTCGGTGATACAGTAGCTTTCTTCGATCAACTCAGCCACTCCAAACGGTTCCCAAAAGGATTACGAACGTGCCCCGTATATCGCTTGCGCTGGCCCTCGCTCTTTGCGTCGCCGGGACTGCTTCTGCCCAGACCGACTCATCTCACAAGGCAACCGTCCAGGCGACCGCCAAGGCCTCAGCGGCGAAAACAGTCTGGCCCGACGAAGGCCCCCGCACGTGGGCACCGCGGCCTACGGTTTCAGCAATCACCGCAAACGATCTGCGCACACGGCTTTACCAAATCTCCGACGACTCAATGCTCGGCCGCCGCGTAGGCGAGCTCGGCAATTACAAAGCCACCACATACATCGCAGCAGAGTTCAAACGCCTCGGCCTCAAGCCGGCGGGCGACAATGGCGGCTATTTCCAGAATCTTGCATACGGCCCGGCTGAGTTCGACATCGCGACGTCGAAGCTGATCGCCGGTTCTGCGACGCTCGCGCCGGGACGCGACTGGATTCCGATCGCGCCTTCCACGGCGAACGGAATCGGCGCGAAAGCCGACCTCAGCAATGTTCAGGTCGTGTTCGCCGGAAAGTGGCGCGACACGAGCGTCGTACTCGATCCGGCAATGTTCAAAGGCAAGATCGCGGTGTTCACGTCGAACGCGGCTAACGCGGGACTGATCGTCGCCGGTCGCGGTGCGGCACGAGTGCTCCGTTGCGACTCCGTTCCCGATAAATTCGGCGCTGATGCAGCCGCGCGAGTCGAAGCGGCGGTGCGCGCCGACAGCGTGGCAGGACGCGGCGGGCGCGGCGGCGGTGCTGCCGGCGGCGGTGGTCGCGGCGGTGCTGGTGGCGCAGGTCGCGATATGCGCGCGCAGACAGCCGGTGCAGTCGCGGTCCTGATCATCTCGACAGATTCGATCCCGGCGGCGGCACTGACCTCCGCATTCAACGGCCGCAACTCGCTGCAGTCTGCCTTTCCGACGCCGGCGGCAGGATCGCTCGGCGCGGGTGCGATCACGCCGGCCGCTGCCGAGCGCCTCTTCGGCAAGCCGGTCGATCAGCTTTCTGTTGGCGCCGCGGGTCAGTCTGTTTCAGCGGCGTGGAACTACGACTGGCACATCTCAAAGACGCCCGCGCGAAACGTCGTCGCGATTCTGCCCGGCACCGATCCGACGCGCGCTGCGGAATACGTTTTGATCAGCGCACACAACGATCACAATGGCATCAATCCGGTGGCCGTCGATCACGATTCACTCCGCGCGTTCAACATCGTCACGCGGCCGCAGGGCGCGAACGATCCGCTCTGCCGTCCGACGGATGAACAGCAGCATCGCATCGACTCGCTCATCGCACGCGCGCGCAGCATCCGCCCGCCGCGCCGCGACTCGATCATGAACGGCGCCGACGACGATGGATCCGGCACCGCGGTCCTCCTTGAGATTGCGGAGAAGTTCGCAAGTGAGAAGCCGGCACGCTCGATCATTTTTGTATCGCACACCGGTGAAGAATCAGGCTTGCTTGGCTCGCGCTGGTTCACCGATCACCCAACCATTCCGCTCGCGTCGGTCGCTGCAGCGCTGAATATGGACATGGTTGGCAAAGGGCGCACCGATCAGGTGAAGTTCGGCGGCCCGACATCTATTCAGATGCTCGGCTCGCGTCGTCTCTCGCGTCCGTTCGGCGACATCATCGATTCCGTAAATGCCACGCGCACCGAGACGATGTCGATCGATCGCTCGTGGGATGTGTCGGCGAATCCGATGAATCGTTTTTGCCGCAGCGATCAGGTGAACTACGTCCATCACGATGTGCCGGTGACGTATTTCTCGCTCGGGTATGCCGAGGACTATCACCAGCCGACGGACGAACCGCAGTACATCGATTACGATCACGCCGCGCGTTTGGGCCGTTTCATTCATGACATCGCCTGGGCGATCTCGCAGAGAAAGGATCGGCCAGCGATTACCGGTGCCGATCCGTCATATCCTGTGTGCCGCTAATCAGCTGACGGAAAACAGAACACCGAGCAACAGAAAACAGTTCACGTCCTTCCCCCGCCAAGAGCAGATCATGATTTCCCCCCGCCGCATTGTCCGTTCTGTCGTAAGGCTCGTCGCCCTGTCGCTAGTCGCCGTTTCGTCGGCCATGTCGCAGGCCATGGTGAACGAAACCCGCGACCCCAACCAGAAGCAGGACGAAGAGTTCGCAAAACTCTACGCGACCTGGACCGGCGAGGCGAAGTACGGCAGCCCGCTCGTCGACCACCTGCCGCTCGTCGCGGGGATCCCGACGCCGAAGAGCGTGCTCGGCTACTACATCGGCGCGCCGGCGAAACTCACCTATTACGCCGACATCCTGAAGTACTATCGCGCACTCGCGAAGGCTTCGCCGCGCGTGAAGGTTGAGACGATCGGCAAGTCTGACGAAGGACGCGAACTCGTCGTCGTCTGGATTTCGTCGGACGAGAACATTCGCAACCTCTCGCAGAATCGCGCAAATCTCGCGAAGATCGCAGATCCGCGCGGCATGAGCGAAGCGCAGGTCCGCTCGATCATGGCGAAGACCAAGCCGCACTACCACTTCATGGGCGGCCTGCACAGCGGCGAAACCGGTCCGTCGGAAATGTTGATGGAGCTCGCGTATCGTCTGGTGACCGAGACGTCGCCGATGATCACGCAGATCCGCAACAACGTGTACGTCTCGATCACACCGGCCGCAGAACCCGACGGCCGCGACAGAAACGTGGACTGGTTTTATCAGGGACTCGAGCGCGCGAAGGCCGACAGCATCGCGCGTGGCGGGAAGCCTGCTGACACGACCGCGACGACGCCTGGCGCAGGCGGCCGCGGCGGCGCGCAGCTTCCGTACTGGGGCAAGTACGTCTTCCACGACAACAACCGCGACATCAATCTCTCGCAGATTTCAATGCGAGCGATCACCGATTGGTACTACACGGCGCATCCGCCGATCATGCACGATCTGCATGAAGCAGAGCCCCTCATGTACATCTACAGCGGCGGCCCTCCGCAGAATCCGAACCTCGATCCGATTTTGTTCACCGAGCTCCCGTTCTTCGCGAACTGGGAACTCTCGCAGATGACCAAGTGGGGAATGCCGGGCGTGTACACGTTCGCGTTCATGGACGGCTGGTCTCCGGGCTACCTCGGTTCCGTTGCGTACAACCACAACGGGATGATGCGGATGTATGAGACCCAGTCCGGTGTCGAACCCACCGCGACCGCACCGACGCTGGCAGCCGCAGTGTCTGACACCCTCGCGGGGAGAGGAAGTCGCGCTACGCCGGCTGACAGCACAACCGGGCGCGGAGGCCGCGGCGGTGGTCGTGGTGGACGCGGTAGTGGAGCGGGCGGCGCGGCGGCCGCAGCCGCTGGAACGGTTGCCGCAACACCAGGTGCACCCGCTGCCGCACCGGGTGCGGCAGGTGCCGGACGCGGCGGTCCGCCACCGATCCCGACGGGCAAAGGCGGCGGTCAGCCGCGCGAATGGTATCGCGGCATTCCGATTCCGCCGAATGCAATCGCGAACTTCACGCGCCGCGACAACACGAACTTCATGGAGACCGGTGTGCTGTCGGGACTTCAGCTCACCTCGATGTTCCCGGAGCTGGTGCTTGAGAACTTCTACATCAAGACGCGCAACTCGCTCGAAGCGGGCGGCAAGCAGGCGCCGTACGGCTATGTGATTCCGGTGCAGCGCGACATGACGAAGGTCGCGACGCTCGTGAACATTTTGCGCGCGCAGGGCGTCGAAGTAGGACAGCTCACAGCTGCGGTAAAATCCGGCACGGAGACTTTTCCGACCGGCTCGTATTTGATCAAGCTCAACCAGCCGTATGGGCGTCTCGCCAAAAATCTTCTCGAGAAGCAGGACTATCCTGATCCGGCGCTGACGACATACGACGACAGCGGCTGGTCGATGGGTTTCGCGTTCAATGTCGATCTTCGCGAGATCAAGGACAGCACGATCCTCGCCGCGAATGCACCGCTGATCAAGATGGCCGAAGTGAAGGTTCCGATCGTGGGCAGCGGTTCGGCTGGTCTCGCCGTCGCGCACTTCGGGTCGAACAACATGATCACGTTCCGCTATCATCTGAAAGCGGTGAAGATGAAGATCGCGGAAGCGTCGTTCACCGCGGAGGGAATCACTTTCCCGGCCGGCTCGTTCATCGTTACCGGCACGGCGGCCGACATCCAGGCGGCACGCGCGCAGGTCGAGCAGCTCGGCCTCACGGCAGCCGCGCTCTCTGCGCTGCCGACGGTCGGCTCGCACGATGCTATCGTTCCGCGCATCGCGATCTACTCACAGTGGAGCGGCACGCAGGAGCTCGGCTGGTACCGTCACGCGTTCGATCAGTTCGGGATTCCGTTCGACCCGATCTTCAAGGAGCGCGTCGCGAAAGGAAATCTGAAGGCCGATTACGACGTGATTCTGATGGCGGCGCAGAATATCAATCGCGCCGCAGTGCTGGCCGCGCCGGCGGCGAAGCCGGTGCCATACATGCAGAGCGACAAGTACAAGTCGCTCGGCGTCTACGGATCATCGGCCGACATCACCGGCGGTTTCGGCGCGACCGGTGTGGATGCGATCAATAAATTCCTCGACGGCGGCGGCACGCTGATCACGACGCTTCAAGCGGTACGCTACCCGATCGAATTTGGACTTGCACGCTCGATCGATACCGAGGCCCCGGTTGGGGTCAACGCGCAGAAACCGCTGATCACCGCGGAGATCATGCGCCCCGAGCATCCCGTGTTCTACGGCTACGGCAGCAAGATTTTTCCGATCAAGTTCGGTCAGGGATCGCAGCTGTTCAAAGTCGGCGTTGCCGATCAGGCGAACGTGCTCGCGCAGTACGTCGGCGGCGATGCTTCGGTGCTCAGCGGCCTGATGGTTGGCGCTGACAACATTAAGGGACGCGCGTTTGCGATGGACGTGCCGAACGCACACAACGGCAACGGCCGCGTGATCATGTTTGCCAATAATCCCATTTACCGTTGGCAGAACCACGGCGAGTTCAACATGATCTTCAATTCGATTTTGAACTGGAGCTATGTCCCGCCTGCGCCGCCCCTGACCATCCCCGCCGCCGCCGCTGGCCGCGGCGGCCGTGGCACTCCGTAAGTAGTTGACGAATTAGTCAACAGAAAACCGACGCACAGTTAGTTGTTAACAGTTAACGGGTTTCCCATGCGCCTGAACGGTTTCCTCGTCGTCTTCGCCGCGCTGCTTGGCAGCGCGCGCGTAGCGCCGGCGCAGTCGCGCCGCCCGCTGGCAGCTCAAGACATCGACGACATCGCAAGACTCGTCATGCTCGAAGATCATAGAGACTTCGACACGACTGATTTGTCGCGGCTGTTAGCATCCAACCATCCCGAAGTCCGAAGACGCGCCGCCCTAGCCATCGGCCGCATCGCCAATAAATCCGGCTTCTCCCTCCTCACCGCCCGCCCGCTCGACGCAGATACGTCGGTAGCCGCGACCGAAGTCTTCGCCGTTGGCCAACTCAAAGATTCATCACGCGTCGAGTGGTTCGACTCCCTGCTCAACAATCCGCGCACCGCTCCAACGGTGGCATCCGAAGCCGCAACGGCACTCGGCAAGATCAAGAATGCCGCCGCACGCGCCGTGCTCGTCCGTTTTCTCTCCACCGTAAAATCCGGCGCGCGCCGCGACGCCGCGATCGGCGAAGCGCTCCTTTCAATCGGCCGCTGCATTCCCCGCGGCGACATCACGCCGATTGTTCGCTGGTCCGAATCAGCAAATTCAGAAATCCGCTGGCGCGCAACGTGGGCGCTATTCCGCCCGCGCGATCCCGCCGCAATCACAACGCTACTCAACCTCGCGCACGACAAATCCGCTGACGTGCGTGTGTGGGCAACGCGCGCACTCGCGAAGCCGCAGGCGGATTCCGCGGAGCGAACCGCGCAGGCCGAAAAGATCGTGCTCGCGGCGCTTCACGACGAAGATCGTCGCGTCCGCACCGAAGCCGTCGTCGCGATTGGGACATACAATGATTCCGCCGCCGTCGCAGCGATGAACACGGCGAAAGAATCAGCCGACTGGTGGATTTCATCGAGCGCAGTTGCGGCGCTCGCGCGGCTCAACCCGCCGCCCGCTCCAGCCGGTGGTGGCCGTCAGGGTGGCGGCGGGCGCGGCGCGCGGCCGGTGCCGCCGCCCATTACGCGCCCGCTCTCAGATTACAAAGCGATCGTCGAACGCTGGGTCGTTCCTGATTACAACGGAGCGCCGCGTCCGACCGCGGAATGGGAAACCCCGCGCGGCAAAATCACGATTGAGCTGTACCCAGGCGATGCGCCACTCGGCGTCGAAGAATTCGTTCGCATCGTTGAGTCCGGCTCGATCGTCGACACGAAGTTTACGCGCGTCGTCCCTGACTTCGTCGATCAAGAGGAAACGATTCCGGGCGGCCATCGCCTTCGCGATGAAGTCAGCCGTCACGGGCTCACGCGCGCGAACGTCGCGTGGGCTTCAGCCGGCCTCGACACCGGCACGCCGGGCTACACATTGGCAAACGCCGTGCAGCCGCACAACGAAGGCGATTTTACTGCTCTGGGCCGTGTGACAAAAGGAATGGATGTGGTCGACCACATCGAGCTCAACGACAAAATCACCGCAGCCAGGATGCTTACAAAGCGTTAGCCCTCACCATCCGAACACCGCACACCGGCACGATTCGAGAGTTGCCGTTCGCCTGAAAGCGGACGGCAACTTTTGTTTTGCCGCTGATGAGCGCCGTTGGTACCGCGTACAGCGCCGGATAGAATCCAGACGCGCTTTGATTCGGCTCGTAGTGCGCGATCTTCGTTCCGTCGACGAGGATGTCAAAGTCGCCGAGCGGCGCCGGCAGTCCCACTTCGTTGAAGTACGTGACGATCACCGTATTCGGCGTGCTTGAGTCGACCGGAAGATCGAATGAGAACCAACCCGCACCGGCACGGCTTCCCCGTCCGTTCGTGCGGCCAACCGCGCGATCTGCCGGTTCACTCTGATAGTTGTAGTCGCGCTCCGGCTGCATCTCGCCGGGCTGTGCGAAGCCAACGGTCGCAGCTTGCAGCCGGCGCAGCGCTTCGCGCTCGGCAGCCATCGCAGCGCCGCGCGCGTCGAAGTCCGCGGGCGTGACCACATCGAAGTACACGCTGTAGGTACGGCGCTGCGTTCTATAGAACGGCGCAAGCGTGACATCCGTGGCCGCGCCGGATTGTCCAAAGACACGCGCGACGTTCTGTGCCCTGAAATCACCCTGTCGCGATCCGTTCGCAACGACCCACGTATCAACGGGCTTGTTCGCCGCGACGAGTGCCGGGATCGGTGCAGCCGCGGGATCATTGCGGCGCCCTTCATGACGCGGGCCATGATCGCCCGCGAGTACGAGCGGGCCCCACATAATCGCCGCAACCGTGCGGTTGTCCGGCGTCGCCTCGAGCCGGAGCGACTTCGGCATCGTGAGCTCGATCGTATCGCCCGATTTCCATGTGCGCTTGAGCTCCACATACGAACTCGCTTGCGCCGCTTCCATTCCCGGCGCTCCAGCACGCCCGCCCGCAGCGAGATCCCGAAGACTCGCGAGCGCGGGCTGATCGACTGCGGTGCCGTTCACTTTGATCGCAAACGCATCTCCAGCCCAGACAGGCCGCCGCACGGCGATCGTGAATTCTTTCGACGCCGGCATTGCGAGCGTCATCTTCGCGTTGTCGCCGTCTGGGAATCCCGTCTCCATCGTCATCTTCACGCCGCCGGTCGTGAACTGCGCCACGGATGGCACGAAGAGGTTCACCCACAGCGTGTCGGACGATTCGTAGTACACGCCGTATCCGTGAAGCGCGTGACTCTCCATTCCCGTGCCGACGCAGCAGGTGAAGCTCTGCAGCATGTCCTGATATTCTTGTGAGACTCCACGCCCAACCGGAACCATATAGGACGTCGCGCCGTTCTCAGGATCGATCGACGCGAGGATGTGGTTGAACAGCGCGCGTTCATGAAAATCTGCGTAGTTCGCATCGGGGCGCAGCGAGAAGAGCCTGCGCGTCAGCTTGATCATGTTGTACACATTGCACGTCTCGCAGGCGCGGCCGTCGACGCGCGCGCTGAGCATATCGGGCGGGCCAAAATATTCAGAGAGACCGTGCCCGCCGGTCGCATAGCTGTGATGCTGCGCCACGCGATCCCAGAAGAACGAGGCCGCGAGAATGTCCGCCGTGTCGCCAACGTATCCGTAGCGCGCAGCTGAGCCGATCAGCTTTGGGATCTGACAGTTCCCGTGCTTGCCCGAAAGATTGTCCTGATGGCGCTTGAGCGGGTCGGTGAACGCGTGATGCTCAAACCGATACGAAAGTTTGAGCCAGCGTCTGTCACCGGTGTCCGCGTACAGATCCGCGAGCACTTCGTTCATCCCGCCATGCTCCGTGTCGAGCATCTTCTGTACCTGAACCTCGGTCAGCGGAGCGAGCACACCCTCGGCCCACGTCGCGTACTTCACAGACATTCCGAGCGCGGCCTTATTTCCCGTGTGGCGATATGCGTCGCGCAGTCCGGCGTACGTTTTGTGGAGCGTGTACCAGGGCGACCACAAGCCGTTCAGATCGAATCCGCCCGAGCGAATGTCGCCCTTGGAAACTGCGGCGAATGCTTCGCGCCCGCCCTCGAGTGCGCCGAGGTATCCATCGGCGTTCTTGTCCTGCACGATCTTGAGTTCGCCGACGATATAGTCCGCGCGCTGCTTGAAGCGAACGTCGCCGGTCGCCGCGTACATGAGACTCACGGCAGAGAGGTGATGCCCCGCGATGTGCCCGGTGAGATTCCGCTTGTCGCCGTCCCAACCGCCGTAGCCCGGCGCCTTCGGCGGCAGCCCCGCGCGAACGCGATAGTACGCGAGCATCCGATCGGGCTCGAGCGAGAGTAAATATTTTGCGGTGACATCCTGTGCATTCTTCAGCGGCCCACCCGTGACGCGCACCGCCGTCAACGCGAGCGGATGCGCTTGAACCATCTTCTCTTCAAACGCGTGGATGGCGGGATCTTCCAACACGCCGTGTTCGTTGAAGCGCATGGCGTGCGCCGTCTGCGCACCGAGGGTCAGCGCTGCCGCAGTGGCCGCGGAGCGCTGGAGAAAATCGCGTCGGGATGTCGTCATGACTTCAATCTGCGCCGGTCACTCGTGGGTGTGCAATACGAGGGTGAATCCCTGCGCCTCCCGCCGGGTGGAGATCTCCGAAAGATCGTTCACAATTGCCGCGCATCCGTGCAGTCGCGACCGTGGATACGTCGTCGCGACGCCGATCACGCGAATGCCTGCGGCGATCCCCGCCTCGATCCCGGCGGGTGCGTCCTCGAGCACAACGCACTCGTCGGGCCGCCGCCCCAGCAACTTCGCTCCGAGCAGGTAGCCTTCGGGTGCGGGCTTCCCACGCGTGACGGATTCACCGGCGACCATCGTGGCCGGGAGCGGAAGTCCGGCGGTGGCAAGTCGACGCGGCGCGAGATCGCGGCCGGCAGAAGTCACGAGTGCCCAATCGGTGGGATGGAGTTGCGCGAGAAGCGCAGCAGCTCCGGGAATCGCCGTGATGCCCTCGAGATCCCGCTCCTCCTCGGCATCGAGCCACGCGACTTCCTCAGCGACGTTCAAATGCGGCGCGAACGCCCTGATGGTATCGCTCGTTTTCTGTCCGTGCGGGAAGTGGAGCGTTGCCGCAGGATCAAGTCCGCGGACAAGCGCCCACCGCTGAAGGATGCGCTCGATCGCGGGCTTCGAGTTTACGAGGACGCCATCCATGTCAAAGAGGATCGCCGACGCGCGGAAGGTATGTTCTGCCATCCACGAAATATCGATGCCGCGCGCACCTGAACGACAGTGCGCGATCAATCCGTGCGGAGCGCCACCATCGGATCCGACGCAGCGGCGCGCCGGGCGGGGAAATAACTCGAGAAGAACGCGATGCCGAGAAAGAGCGCCGACATCGCCGCGAACGTCAGCACGTCGAGCGGGCTCACATTGAACAGAAACGACGCCAACAGTCGCGTCGCCGCCGCGGCGAGCAGCACTCCTATCGCGACGCCGAACGCGGCCAATCTCATCCCCTCGCGAACCACCATTCTGAGGACGTCCGACCGTCGCGCACCGAGCGCGATGCGAATGCCGATTTCCCGGCCGCGCCGATTCACCGAAAACGAGATGATTCCGTACAGACCAACGGTCGCCATGACGAGACCAATGAGGCCGAGTGCGCCGGTGACAATTGCGGCGACCCGTTGCGGGAGCAGCACGACGGAATTCGCTTCGCGCAATGTCGTCACGAGCGGCGCCGGCAGACCGCGATCGATCGCCTGCACCGCACGCTGAATCGCGATCGCCGTCGGGGCGGCCGGGACGCTGGATCGCACGAGCAGGTATTGGCGCGGCGCCCATTGCTGAGCGAGAGGAAAATAGACAAACGGCGTTTTCGCTTCCGTAAGCCAGACGTACTTCGAATCGCGCGCGACACCGACGACCGTGACACGATTGCTGTCGTAGGTGAACGTACTGCCGACTGCACCTCCGTCAGGCCACAACGTATGCGCGAACGTCTCGTTGATCACCGCAACCCTTTCTGAACGGTCGTCATCGCTCGCGGTGATCGACCGCCCGCGTACGATCGGAATCCGCAGTGTCGTGAAATAATCGGCGTCGACGGCGGCCATTCCGGAGCGCATCCGCGATTCGGTTGCATGCACCGACTCCGCACCACCCGACTGATCCCGGTAGATCGACACGCCGTTGTCTTGCGCGGTGAGCGGCGTCACGCCTGCAAGAGCGACGGAGGCAACGCCATGTTCACCCTTGATGCGCTCGCGCAGCGCACGATAAAACTCCCGGGCTTTTGCGCTGTCGTATCCCCACGACTCCGTATTGAGCGTTGCAACGGATACGCCCGTCGACTCAAATCCCGGATCGATCCGGTTGCCGCGGTCGAGCGCGCGGAGAAAGAGTCCCGCGGCAACGAGGAGCAGCAGCGACAACGAGAGCTGTCCGACGATCAGCAGGTTTCCCATCGCGGTGCGACGCACACCGCTCGCCGCCGCGTCCTCGCGGATGCGTTTGGAGATATCCGTACGCGCGCCTTGGAGTGCGGGCGCGAGACCAAACACGATCCCCGTGACGAGCGTGACAACGAGTGCGAAACCGATCGCGCGATAGTCGGGGGCCAAGTCCAGCGAGATCTCATCTGGAAGCGGGAGTCGCTCGAGCGCCCGCGTCGCGAATATGGCAACGGCAATACCGCCCATCGCGCCGAGCGCGAAGAGCACGAGGCTCTCGGTAAGGAGTTGTCGTACGAGCCGGCCCCTGCCGGCGCCGAGCGCCGCGCGTACCGCCATCTCACGCCGGCGGGCAACCGCACGCGCCGAGAGCATGGCCGCAACGTTTACGCTCGCGATCAACAGGACGAGCGCTGACGCACCGAGCAAGAGGAAGAAGAAACCGGTGATCGCCTTGGTCGCGTCCTCCGGAAGGCCGGACAACGGCACGAGTCTGGCCACCGAATATTTTTTGGCCCACGGCATCGTCTCCGACCCGGCCTCGATCCATGAGGCGGTCAGCGCCGTTGCCTCCTGGCGCGCAGCGCCGGTGCTCACGCCGTCCTTCAGCCGCGCGAACAGTCTCAGCGATATGTCTGACGGATCGGTCAGACTGTGACCGGGACGCACCTGCGACTCCATCATGACAGGAATCCACGCGTCCGACTTGAGCGGGATGTAGACGCTCCTGAACGACGGGGGCACGACACCGATGATCGTGAACTGGTGCCCGTTCACCAGCACTGCGCGGCCAATGATCGTACTGTCGGCACCAAACTTCGTCCGCCAGAATGCATCGGAAATCACCATCACCGGATGCGTGAGCGGCGTCTGGTCCTCATCCGGCGCGAAGAATCGCCCGAGCTCGGGCTTCACGCCCAGCACCCCGAAATAATTCCCGGTTACGATGTTTCCATACGCCGCGGCGCCCGCGCCGGCAACGGAGATTGTGATCGGCATATCGTTCCAAGCCACGATGCCGTCGAACGAACGGGAGTGATCGCGGATCCACACGTAGTACGGATACGACGCTGTCATCCCCTCGTTTCCGTTCGTGTGCTTCCGGTCGATGCTGTACAGGCGCCGGGCATCGTGCGCGCCGGGCAAGGGCCGGAGCAGCATCGCATTTGTCGCGCTGAAAATCGTCGTGACGGCGCCGGTGCCCAGCGAGACGACAAGAATCGTAACCATGCTGAACACGGGACTTTTCCGCAGCATCCGGCCGGCGTAGCGCAGATCCGCGACGAATGACTCGACGGCAGCCTCCCACCCTGCCCCGCCCACCTGCTCGCGCACACGCGTCACATTGCCGATTTCGAGCAGCGCCGCGCGACGCGCTTCATCCGGGGGCAGACCGCGCGCAACATTCGCCGCCGTCGCCTGCTCCACGTAGTGCCCGACCTCGTCCGCAACGTCACGCTCGGCGGCGGCACGATGCGTGAGGGCGCGCATGCCGCGCGCCAACTGGCGCCAGAGCGACACTGTCAGCCCTCGGCGCGAAGCAGTCGCGCCACGGCGGTCGCGCGGCGTGCCCAATCCGCCGTCTCCACATCGAGCTGCTTGCGTCCGGATCTGGTCAGCGCATAAAACTTTGCGCGCCGCGAGTTCTCCGTCTGGCGCCATTCGGCATCGAGCAATCCTGCGCGCTCGAGCCGCTGGAACGCGGTCAGCAGCGAGCCCGGGTTCACCTTGAACACTCCGCGAGAAATCTGCTCGATACGGCGTGCAATACCGAACCCGTGCATCGGCTCAAGACTCAGGGTCTTGAGGATCAGCATATCCAGCGTGCCCTGAATGACGTCCGTCGTCTGCTCGTCCATGGCTGTCCGGTGAGTGTGCCGGACAATACGAACGTTACCTCTTGATTGTCAAGATGTGACCGCCATGCCCATCACCCGCCGTGCGCTCCTCCGGCACGTGGCACGCCGCCACAATTCGAGGGCCGATTCCGGCGAGCATTCAGCACCGCATCAGTGCACCATCTTGCATGAAAACAATCACACGCACGTTCGCGCTGCTCGCCGCGTCGCTCTCGATCTTGCCTCCCATCGCCGCCGGAGCGCAGGCAGCGGGACAAAAGCCCCCGCTCGCAAGCACCGTTGATCCGAACATCAAACCGGGTGACGATTTCTATGCCTACGCGAACGGAGCCTGGCTCAAGGCAACCCAGATTCCCGCGGGGAAACTCCGCTGGGGTGCACGCGACGAGATCAATGAACTGACGAGCTTGCGTGTCACGAACCTGCTCAACGCGGCACGCACCGCGCCCGCCGGATCGCTCGCGCGCAAAATCGCCGATTACCGCGACGCGTATCAGAACGAAGCCGCGATCGACGCGGCAGGTATCGCGCCGCTCAAGCCATCACTCGACAGCATCGATCGCGTCGCCGACAAGCTCGCGCTCGCACGGCTGCTCGGCAGCGGCCTCGGGACGGATGTCGACCCGCTCAACTGGGGGACGTACACGTCATCGCACCTGCTCGGCTTGGCCGTCACAGAGAGCATTCACGACGAAAAGAATTACGTGGCGTTCCTCGTGCAGGGAGGACTCGGCCTGCCGGACCGCGAGAACTATCTGACCGACGACGCGCCGATGAAAGCGCTGCGCGCCAAGTATCGGGCATATGTCAGTCGCGCGCTCGCGCTTGCGGGGTTCGATCACGCAGACGAGCGCGCGGAACGAGTGATTGCACTGGAAACCGCCATCGCGCGAACCCACACGAAGCACGAAGTATCGGAGAACGATCGCAACGCAGACAACGTCTGGACGCGCGCCGACTTCTCGCACAATGCGCCCGGCCTCGATTGGACTTCGTTCTTCGCTGCCGCGGGAATGGCAAAACAGGAAACGTTTGCGGTATGGCAGCCGTCGGCGGTGAAAGGCGTCGGCGAGTTGGTCGCGTCCGAATCGCTCGAAGCATGGAAAGATTATCTGCGCTTTCACCTGATCGATCGCTACGCCGACGTTCTTCCGCGCGCCTTTGCAGGAGAGGCGCTCGCCCTGCGCGTCGCAACCGGCCAATCCAAAGAAGCCCCTCGCGCGCAGCGGGCGCTCGAAGCAACCCAGCTCGCACTCGGCGATGCGATCGGGCGGCTGTACGTCGAGCACTTCTTTCCCGCCGATCAAAAGGCGCGCGTTCGGACGATCGTATCGAACGTCGCCGCGGCGTTTGCGAAACGCGTTGAGTCGGTGAAGTGGATGGGGCCCGCGGCGCGCAAGATCGCTCTCGCCAAACTGCGCGTATTGTACGTCGGCATCGGCTACCCGGAGCATTGGCAGGATTATTCCAATCTCACCATCAAACCGGCGGACGCCATCGGAAATCTGCGACGCGTCGAGGCGCGCAATTACAATCGCCTCGTGACGCGCATCGGAAAGCCGATCAATACGGCGGAATGGCTCATCCCTTCCCAGCCGGCTGCCGCCGTCCTGATCTTCCAGCTCAACGCGTACGATTTCTCGGCCGCGCTATTGCAGGCGCCAAAGTTCGACGCCTCCGCCTCCGACGCCGCGAACTACGGCGCGATCGGTGCGATCATTGGCCACGACGTGTCGCACTACGTAGACGTACTCGGCGCGGACTACGATGCCGATGGCGGAATGCATCACTGGTGGACCGCCGACGACAGCGCGCGTTTTCAGGCTGCCGCCGCACCGTTGGTCGATCAGTTCTCCAGCTATCACCCGTTTCCGGATCTCGCCGTGAATGGAAAATTGAGCGAGACGGAGAACGTTGCGGATCTCGCCGGCCTCAACGCGGCATTCGACGCGTATCGCGCGACGCTCGGCAGCCGCGCCGGCGACAAGGCGTACGTGAAGCAGCAGGATCGCGAGTTCTTCATCGCGTTTGCGCAGAGTTATCGCGCGCAGATTGGCGAGAAATCAATGCGATCCCAGGCGGTGAGCGATCACGCGCCGGAGCCCTATCGCGCGTTCACCGTTCGAAATCTCGACGCGTGGTATGACGCGTTCGATGTTCAGCCCGGTCAGCGCTTGTATCTCGAGCCAAAGGCGCGCGCGCGGATTTGGTAGCGCGCGGGTCTCACTTCGCGCCGACTACGACTGACGCGATTCGATTCCGTTTCGGCGGGCCGAGTCCGTCGGTGCGGTTGCCAAGATACGAATGGATTTCCGCCGGAGTCGGTAATACCGGCTCCGGCAGCCCGGCGCGCGCCAAAGCCGCGATCACATCGTCGATCTCCATACTCGACTGCCACGGCTCACCGACCGCGGCGGCCGCGGTCGCCAGCGAAGGTTTCCCCGGCTCGTCCAGCCCGCGCGCGCCACCAAAGGTGAATACGCATTCGCTGCGCGGTGGAAGCGACGCGATAAATGCGAAGAGCTCCGCGATCGCCTCGCCCGTGAGATAGACGAGCACGCCGAGGCAGGACACGAACGTTTTCCTGTGCGGATCGAAGCCCACTCTCGCCAGCCCGCCTGTCAGCGTGTCGTGCTCAAAGTCGACCGGAGCGTAGATCACGTTTGGGGGCACCGGGATCGCCGCCGTCGCCAACCGCTCGCGTTTCAATCGCTGGCTCGCTGGATGATCCACTTCAAAAATATTTATCGCGCGCGCCCACGGCGGCTGGCGATGCGCGAAGGTGTCGAACCCCGCGCCGAGCACCACCAGCTGCGTGACGCCGCGCGCGACCGCCTGCTCCAACCGCTCTTCGGCATATCGGCTCCGAAGCAGCACATGTGCGCGGAGCGCGATCGACCGCGGTTCCAGAAACCCGGTTGTCCCGGCGCGGATACGGTCTTGCAGCTCGGCGCTGAGCAGGCTCATCACGACGGGGTCGTCGAGAATCTTCGGCGGCCCGTCCCACAGCTGATGCACCGCGCGGAGCATCGCCACGCCGATTGCCGTCTTGCTCGCCTCTCGTTCAGCCATCGTTCGAACCTCTTGAAGACAGACACTGTCTATTCTTTAATAGCGCAGCCGATTCCGACCCGATCGCGACCCCCGCTTTCAACATTAGCAGAGAGACTCCCGTGCGCGAACTCCGAACGCCGAAGTTGACCGTCTCACGAGCGCTGGAGATTCTCTCGCAAGACCTGCGCTACACGCTCCGCGGATTGCGGCGCGCACCAGGATTCACCGCGGCCGTGATTGTCACACTCGGTCTCGGCATCGGCGCGAACGCTGCGATGTTCGGCGTGATCGACCGGCTCATGTTCAGACCGTATCCCTACCTGCGCGATCCCGCGTCGGTGCAGCGCTTGTATCTCCAGGGCACCTACCAGCGCGGCAGACTCACGACGATTGGTATGCCGTACACGCGCTACCTCGACTTCAGGAAGTTCACGACGTCGTTCTCGGATCTCGCCGCATTCGACCCGGAGGTACTCGCGGTGGGACTCGGCGAGTCGGCTGCTGAGCAACCGATCGCCGCGGTCAGCGCGAGCTTCTTCGGATTCTTCAACGCGCCGCCGGCTTTGGGGAGGTACTTCGGAACGGCAGAAGACACCATTCCCGCCGGCGCAGAAGTCACGGTGCTGAGCTACGCGTTCTGGCAGTCGCACTTTGGCGGCCGGAATGTGATCGGCCAGCAGCTCGAAATCGGTAATATGTCGTGCACCATTATCGGCGTCGCTCCCGCCGGCTTCACCGGCGTCGCGGAGGGTGCCGCTCCCGCGTTGTTCGTGCCGATGACGACCTTCGGTGCGCAGCTCGGCGGCAGCAGCAACCGTGATTTCTACTGGAAGTACAACTGGGATTGGGCGCAGGTGATGGTACGTCGCAAGCCGGGCGTTTCTATCACGGCGGCATCGCTCGATGCGACGAACGCGTACGTGCACAGCCGCGTTATCGCGCGGGCGGCATTTGCCAACCTCGCTCAAGTCGAGCGCATCAGTCCGGTGGCCGTGGTCGGATCGCTGAAGACTGCCGCGGGCCCGGACGCAGGACTCGAAGCGCGCACACTGCTCGCCGTGACGGGAGTTGCGGCGATCGTGCTGCTCATCGCCTGTGCGAACGTCGCAAATCTCTTTCTCGCCCGCGCGCTGCGTCGCCGTCGTGAGGTGGCGCTTCGAATTGCGCTCGGCGTTTCGCGACGCCGGCTGCTTGCGCAGGCACTCACCGAAAGCCTCGTGCTGGCGCTGCTCGGCTGTGCCGCGGGAATTGCGGTCGCACAGTGGGGCGGCGCAACGCTCGCGAATCTGTTCATACCGAATGCCGGGGCGTTCGACCTGCGATCCGATTGGCGCACGCTCACGGTGGCTGTCGGCGCGGCGCTATTTGCCGGCGTCGCAACTGGCCTCGCGCCGATGCTGCTCAGCGATGACGATCTTTCAAAAACACTGAAAGCGGGAGTGCGCGAGGGAACACACGCGCGATCAGGAATGCGCTCGACGCTGCTCGTCGCACAGGGTGCGCTCTCTGTCGTGTTGCTCGTCGGCGCGGGACTATTCGTGCGCAGTCTCGATCATGTGCGCACGATGCCGCTCGGGTACGATGTCAGTCACGTGCTTCAGCTCGCATGGAACCGGCGGGGCGCGCACCTGAGCGATGCCGAGCAGTTTCCAATTCGCGCGCGGTTGCTCGCAACAGCGGTCACCCAGCCTGGCGTGGAGAGCGCGAGTTGGATCAGCACGGTTCCATTCGACGGCACCAACACGCAGTCGCTGTACGTCGACGGGATCGATACTGTGTCGAAGCTCGGCCGCTTTGACAGTCAGACTGCCGATGCCGGCTACTTCACAACAATGGGAACGCGTATACTCCGCGGCCGCGCCATCACGAGCGCCGATCGCGCCGGTGCGCCGCGCGTGGTCGTCGTCAGCGCGTCGATGGCGAAAGCAATCTGGCCGGATAAAGACGCACTCGGCCAATGCATTCGCATTGGAATTTGGCAGGCCACGCCGGAATCACTCGGCTGCTCGACCGTCATTGGGATAGCAGAAGACGCGGTTCACAATCCGCTCACGGACGAACCGAATCGCTACTACCTCCCGATCGAGCAGTTCCCGGAGTTCGGCGCGTGGCACTTGCTGCTGAAGATGCGCGGCGCGCCCGCAGCCGCCGCTGAACAGGTTCGCCGCGCGCTCCAGCGGGAGATGCCCGGGCAGCAGTATGTGACCGTGCGGCCATTGAGTGAGCTCGTCGATGACCAGCGGCGCTCGTGGGCGATCGGCGCGACGATGTTCGTTGGGTTCGGATTGCTCGCACTTGTGGTTGCGTCGGTCGGTCTCTACGGCGTGATCTCGTACAACGTCGCGCAGAGGATGCACGAGCTGGGTGTGCGTGTCGCACTCGGCGCACAGTCGGCGAACATTCTGCGACTGATCGTTGGCCAGGGCGTGCGCTTCGCGTGTGCCGGGGTCGGCGTTGGAATCCTGCTCGCGCTGGCCGCGAGCCGCTGGTTCCAGCCGCTGCTCTTTCACCAGTCAGCGAAGGATCCAATCGTTTACGGGCTCGTAGCTGTCACACTGCTAGCGGTAGCCGTGGCCGCCAGCACCGCGCCTGCGCTGCGCGCCGCAAAAGCAGATCCCAATTCCGCTCTCCGATCCGACTGAGGAAATCATGCATCAGCGCTTCGCGTGGGTCGAGACTTTTCTTCAGGATCTGCGGTATGCAGTTCGCGGGCTCCGCCGTTCACCGGGATTCACCGCCGCGGCAGTAATCACGCTCGCACTGGGTATAGGCGCGAACGCGGCGATGTTCGGAGTGATAGACCGGCTCATGTTCCGCCCGTTCCCTTACATGCGCGATCCGGCGCACGTGCATCGCGTGTATCTGCAGACGACGGGACGTGGGCGCGTCGTGACGAAGTCCACGTTTCCATACACCACCTACCTCGATCTCGCGCGGTGGTCCAGTGCGTTCTCAGACCACGCAGCGTTCGCCGTCCATCCGCTCGCGATCGGGTCCGGAGCCGACGCCAAGGAGCGGGACGTTGTTGGCGTGAGCGCGTCGTTCTTCGGGTTCTTCGACGCGAAACCCGTTGCAGGCCGCTTCTTCACTGCGCGCGAAGACTCGATTCCTCGTGGTGCGGACGTCGCGGTTCTCAGCTACGGATTCTGGAAATCGGAGTTCGGCGGACGTGATGTCATCGGCACAAAGCTGGCCGTGGGTCCGCTATATCTGACCGTGATCGGCGTCGCGCCAGAGGGATTCACCGGCGTCGCGAGCGGGATTAGTCCATCGTTGTTCATTCCGATCACGACGATCGCATACGCATGGAACCAGAGCAATGCGAGCACGTTCTTTTCGAGATACAACTGGGACTGGATGGGCATGATGGTGCGCGAGAAGCCGGACGTGAGTGCCGACGCGGCTTCTGCGAATCTCACCGACGCGTACCGGCGCAGTATGCTCGCGCTTCAAGCGCTCAACCGATCCACAGGAGCGAAGTGGGGGCTCGCACCGATCGACTCGATTCACCCACACGCAATCGCGGGCCCCGTCAGAGAGGCGGCAGGCCCGGCGGCCGGCCTCGAATCACGCACGTTGCTCTGGGTGACAGGTGTAGCCGTCATCGTGCTGCTCATCGCCTGCGCAAACGTGACGAACCTGATGTTCGCGCGCGTGCTGCGGCGCCGTCGTGAGATCGCCGTGCGCATCGCACTCGGAGTGAGCCGCCGCCGCCTCATGATGCAGTTCCTCACCGAAAGCCTGCTCCTCGCGCTCCTCGGCTGCGGCGCGGGAATCGCGATTGCCGAATGGGGCGGTGCGGCGCTGCGGCTGATCATCCTCGGCGACACCGCCGGCGGAGTCGCCGCCGATCCGCGCACCCTCGGCGTCGCAGCGGCGTTCGCTGCTGGTTCCGGGCTGCTGATCGCGGTGGGGCCGGCACTTCTCGCGATTCGCAGCAACCTTGCATCCGACCTCCGATCCGGCGGACGCGGCGGCACTGCACAGCGCTCAGCGCTGCGTTCCGGCTTGCTCATACTGCAGGGAACGCTCTCCGTTATTTTGCTGATCGGCGCGGGACTCTTCGTGCGCAGCCTCGACAATGTCCGTGACATGCACATGGGATGGGACGCCGAGCCAGTGCTGGTCGCTCGCGCGAATCTTCGCGGGATGCAACTCGACAGTGTTGCCACGCTCGCGCTCGGGAAGAGGTTATTCGAGGCCGCGCAGGCGATTCCCGGTGTGAGAGCAGTCGCCAGAATAAATGCCGATCCATTTGGCACGAACTCCGATTACCTCGGTGTTGCCGGGATCGACTCTGTCGCGCGTCTTGGCCGGTTCAATCAGCAGTGGGCCACGCCCGATTTCTTCAAGGCGGTGGATACGCGAATTGTGCGCGGCCGTTCATTCGACGCGGCCGACCGAGGCGGGGCGCCGCTCGTGGCCGTGGTCAGCGAATCAATGGCGCGCAGGCTGTGGCCGGGCCATGACGCGATCGGTGAGTGCATGCACGTGAGCTCGGATGCGGCGCCATGCACAACCGTGGTTGGTATCGCCGAAGACGCCGTTCAGGGTTCCCTCGCTGACGACCAGCACTTGATGTACTACCTGCCCTTCGATCAGAAGGCCACTGATGGTGGAATGGGCGCGCGCACCGTCATCCGCATGACGAGCCGCGACGCCCCGCGTTTTGAAGAGGCGGTTCGCCGCGCGCTGCAGAGTGTGATGCCGGGCGAGTCATACGTAACCGTGTGGCCATTGCAAGACGAAGTCGACGGTCAGCAACGCTCGTGGCGACTCGGCGCGACGATGTTCGTCGGCTTTGGTCTGCTCGCACTAATCGTCGCGGCGGTCGGCTTGTACGGGGTGATCGCATACGACGTAGGTCAGCGCACGCAGGAACTCGGCATTCGCGTCGCGCTCGGCGCGCAGACGTCGAACATCATGGGGATCGTCGTCGGTCAGGGATTGCGCTTCGCGCTTATAGGTGTCGCCGCGGGCACCGTAATCGCGCTCGGGGCGGCACGCTGGTTCCAGCCGTTGCTATTCCACCAATCCGCGCGAGATCCATTCGTGTACGCGCTAGTCGGGCTTACGCTTACGATGGTCGCCGTCGGCGCGAGTGCTGTTCCGGCGCGGCGCGCGGCAAAAACGGATCCGAACGTGGCGCTGCGGTCGGACTAGAACATCGCGCTCGTTTACGGCGTGAACCCCGCGACGCGCCACAGCGCCGCGTTCTCGAACATCCGCCCGTCTTTCATCACGTAGCGCGACGTGCGGATGTTCGAGATGTCGTCGAGTGGATTCTTATCGAGCACGAGCAGGTCGGCACGCTTGCCGTGTTCGACCGTCCCGACCTCTCGCTCTAGATGCAGCGCGGTTGCGGAAACAGAAGTTGCAGCGCGCAGCGCATCCATCGGCGTGAAGCCGGCCATCACGTATAGCTCCATCTCGCGGTAGACGCTGAAGCCGGGGACTCCTTCGTCAGTGCCAGCGACTATTGGAACGCCTGCAGCATGCAGCGCGCGAATTGTGTTCAGCGAACTCTGAAGCCGCGTGTGTGCCGTCGCCGGATCGACCGTTGCGGATCCCCAATTCGCGACGCGAAACTGCACGAACGGCGCCGGCAGATGCTGCAGTACTGGCTGAAACGCCTGAACGGATTCGTCGCGTGAGTGACCGCCGATTTCATTCCACGATTCCGTCGGATCGATCACCGTTCCGTGTGCCTTGAGATACGCGATCACACTTTTCGTTGCATCGCTCTGCGGATCGCCGCGCACCGGCAAATGCGCGAACTGATCCATACCCGAGTCAACCGCCGCTGTTACCGAGAGCGCACGCGGAAGATGGCCGGTGACTGACATACCAAGCGTGTGTGCTTCGTCGCAGATCGCCGCGACGACGGAGGGCGAAAGCAGATCGTACAGCTTCATCTGCTCGAAGCCGAGGTCGTGATATTTGCGGACAATCGCGCGGCCCTCCTGCGGCGTGCTCGCGCTGAACGCACCGAACGCATTTGGCCCATCGCCATCCACGAGCCCCGCGACGTGGATATGCGGGCCGTTCACCTTCCCCGAGTCGACCGCATTGCGCAACGCGACGATAAACGGGAGTTCATTCCCCATGTCGCGCACGGATGTCACACCCGCGGCGATGTACACCGGAATCCATTCGAGCTGGTGCAGATGCGCGTGCATGTCCCACAGTCCGGGGACGATCGTCTTGCCGCGCACATCGAACGTTTTTGTATCGAACGGCACCGGCGTCGTCGCGCTCGGACCCGCGCTCACGATCAATCCGTCGGCGACGATCACCGTCGCATCTGGAATCGCCGCGCGACCGCTGCCATCGACCAGCGTCGCGCCGACGAGCGCGACTTTCCCTCTCGCGAGCACTTTTGTCGACCCGCCGGACCCCATGTCCTGAATTCCTGTGCGCCCGGCGATCGAGAGCGGAACCGAGGCGGATGAGATCGCCTCGAGATCGTGCATCGCAGCGCGCGTAGCGGCTTGCATGAGTTCGTCATAGGCGGGCACCAGTTCGGCGCGCACGGCTTTCGTGGAAAGGCCGCCACCCGCCGAGGTAAACATCGCGAGCCGCCCTTCGGGATCGAGCCACGCATATTCGATTCCCCACACCACACCGTCGATTGAATAGCGCGTCAGCGCGATGTGCTTCCCGGCGACCGTGACGTTGTCCGTGCCCTGCGAGCGAATCTTCACCGGATTCGTCGGATCACCGGGGAACATGGCGAGCGTTGACGGGGACCCGTGCGCTTTCCAATAGCGCAGCAGCGCGAGGTGCTGCGAGACCGGCGTATACTGCGATATCGCGAACGCGACCTTCGGCAGGTCGATTGAAGCTGATGCGCCGCCGTTGCGCGCAATGGTCGCGCGGCGGCCATCGACCGTAATGTCCAGCGCCGGCGTGCGCGAGGTATCGGTAAGGCGATCGACCTTCAGCGCGATCGGCGTGTAATCCGCGGCGAGCGACATCGCCGCCGCGGTATGAATTCGCCGGCCGCGATCGACATAACTCCAATCCGCCGAGAGCTTCAATCCCGTTCCGTCGGCGCTGATATCGTAGTGCTCCCACCCCACGGGCCGCGCGACGTAATAGATGCGCATCGAATCGCTCACCGCTTGCGCACCGAGCGCCGGCGTACCGAGCGACGTGAGAAGTACTGCCAAGAACAATGCGCCGCGACGCGTCATGCCGTTCATCTCCACAGCTCCCCGAGTAATGGATCCCGCCGTCAGGAAACTACTGCTAGCTTTCAGCGCATGCGAATCCTGATCGTTGGTGCCGGTGCGCTCGGCGGCTACTTCGGCGCGAGACTGCTGCAGGTCAATCGTGATGTCACCTTTCTCGTCCGCCCGCGCCGGGCGGCGCAGCTGGCGAAGACGGGACTCGTCGTGAAGAGTCGCCACGGCGACGTGCACATCCCTTCGCCGCCGATCGTTCTCGCCGAAAATATCAAGACTCACTACGACGTGATTCTCGTCGGGTGCAAGTCATACGACCTCGCTGACACGATGGAGTCGATCGCACCGGCCGTGGGACCGGATACGGCGATCCTGCCGATTATCAACGGCATGAAGCACATCGATTCGCTGTCGGAGCGATTTGGTGCGCAGCGTGTGCTCGGCGGGCTCGCCTTCATTTCCGCTACGCTCGACGACGAAGGGATCATCCTGCACTTGAACGAGCATCACGGAATCGTTTACGGCGAGCTCGATGGCGCGGAGTCGGCGCGAATGGCTGCAATCAACGCGGCGTTCGCCGGCGCAAATTTCGATCCACGCGCGTCGAATGTGATCGTGCACGAGTTGTGGGAGAAGTGGGTGCTGATCGCATCGCTGGCTGGTGCGACCTGCCTCATGCGCGCGCAAGTCGGCGACATCGAAAAGGTCGGCGCCAGCGGGCTTGCCCTCGCGCTGATTGAGGAATGCAGTGCTATTTCAGCGGGGCAGAATCATCCGCCGGGCGCGGCGATTATCGAACGTGCGCGCGGGCTGCTCACCGCTCCCGGATCGACGCTCGTCGCGTCGATGCTCAAAGACATGGAGCGCGGCAGCCGTACCGAGGGTGATCACATCCTTGGTGACCTGCTCGCCCGCCGGGTGGGGTTGGCGGACGAGCGGTCACCACTGGCCATCGCATATGCGCATGTGCGGGCGTACGAAGCCCGCCGCACCCGCGAAGCCGCCATCGTTGGTTAACAAATTAGTGAACCTTGGTTAACCGACCAACAGTTAGTAGTTAACAGTCAACTCGTCGGACACTTACTCCGGCATCTGGATCGTCGACTGTCCACTGGTTTTCAGTTTCGCGTTGAGCGCTGCCAGCCCCGTAGTACTCATCACTCGCCACTTCGCGAGCACACTCGCAGCCTCGCCCCGAGCCTTCGTGCACGCCGCCACCTGATTCCCGGTCGGCGCAACATCTGCGGACTGCATTGCCATCGCCGCCGCGTTCATCGTCGCGCTCACACTCTCCAGCGTCGGAACTGTCGGAGCCGCCGCAGCACCGCCGCGTCCACCACCGCCGCCGCGCCCGCCGCGACCACCACCGCCCGCAGCTGCCGGCGGCGCGATCGAATCCAGCCGCGCTTTGAACGCGGCAACATCCGCCCCACTCGCCTTATCCAGCGCCGCCGCAAGCTCACGCGCCTTCGCGTATTCCGCGCGCACTTTCTTCGCGCCGCCAAACATTTCGGTCGTCAGCGAGTTGAGCTGCGCGAGTCCAATCGCCGGAGTCTTGATGCGCGGATCCATGTGCAGCACGATCGGCTGCGTGTACGTCTTGCCACCTACGCTGAGTCGAACCGTATACGCACCCGGCGCCGCCCACGGCGAGTTCACTCCCGGGAACGTGAGATGCGGTACGGCACCGTTCGAGCCGCCGCCGCCCCCGCGTCCGCCACCGTCGGTGATTGGATCGTAGTGCATTTCCCAAATCACGCGATGCATGCCGGCGCGCGTCGAGACGATCATCTGCGGCGCCGGCCAGTAGAGCGGCAGGTTGCAGTCCGCCATGTTCGGATTTTTCTGACAAAGCTTGTCGTACGCAATCGGATCCAGCGCCGGATCTGGATTGCGAACCGGCTCATCACTGGAATACGTACGAACAACTGTTCCACCCGCGCCGAGGATTTCGATCTTCACCGTGCCCGAGATATCACTCGGCAGGTAGTAGTCGATGATCGCACCCGGCGGTGGATTTTCGCCCGCCGCCATTTCCGGCGGCCACGGCGTCGGGCTGTTGGTCGCCCAGCGCACTCTCACCGCAGGCTCCGGCTTAAACAGGAACGCAGCAGTTGCCGCCTTCGCCTCGGCGTACTGCCGAAGCGGCATCACGTCGTCAAGAATCCAGAAGCCGCGGCCGTGCGTTCCCGCGACGAGATCAGCGCACATGCAGGTGCTGTCGTCCTTCACTTCAATGTCGCGAATGGAAACCGCGGGCATGTTGAGCCGCAACGATTCCCAGTGATCGCCATCGTCGAACGAAACCCACACCTGCGTATCACTCGCTCCGTAGAGCAGCCCCTTCTTGCGCGGATCTTCACGAATCGAATTCACCACCACACCTGCAGTGATCCCGGTGTTGATCGCCGTCCACGTCTTGCCGCCGTCGTGCGTGCGCCAGAAGTGCGGATTGAGATCGTCGAGACGCAGCGTGTTCTCGGCGGCGTACGCGGTCTGCGTATCGAAGTGGCCCGCCTCGATATTGAAAATGCGCGCCCAAGGTTTGATCTCCGGCGGCGTGACGTTGGCCCACTTCGTGCCGCCGTCCATCGTCACCTGAATCACGCCGTCGTCGGTGCCGACCCAGAGAACTTTGATGTCGCGCGGTGACGGCGACAGCGCCGTGATCGAACCTGCGGGACCCGGCGTCACCGTGCTCGCATATTTTCCGACACTCGCGGGCACCGCCCACGTCTGACGCGCGAGATCGCCGCTGATGCGCGTCCATTCCTTGCCGCCGTTTGCCGACTTGTACACCGCGGCGTTTGCGTAGAACATCGTTTTCCAATCGGTGGGTGACCACTCGATCGGCATCGTCCTGACATTGCGCGCGAAGCCGGTGAGATCCGGCCCGACGTTGCTTGTCTGACCGGTGATGCGATCGAACAGCGTGACGTTGTTGCGTCCGCTGCCAAATACTTTATCGGGATTCTTCGGATCGGGCGCAGCCTCGCCGTATTCCTGAATGTTTACAGGATGCCAATCGTGGAAGGTGATCTCGCCGTCGTTCGAGCGACTGTCGACGCACGCCGATCCGGAATCCTGCTGACCGCTGCAGACGCGATATGGAAATGCGAAGTCCACGGTCACGTGGTACATCGCGGCCGTGTTCTGATTGTACCAGTTGCTCCAGCTCAGGCCGCGATTGGCCGACACCACGCCGCCCTGATCCGAAACGAGCAGAATAATGTTCGAGTTCGTCGGGCTGACCCACGCTTTTTGATAGTCGTCGCCGCCCGGAGCGCCGCGCACCGCAGACCAGGTCACTCCCGCGTCTTCTGTGCGCCAGAAAACAGTTGACGCACTGTACACCACGTTCGAGTTGATCGGATCAACGACGATCGTCGGGAGATCGCCGCCGCCGATGCGCGCCATCGGGCGATTGTCTGCGGCGCGCGCGAGTGTTCCCGGAGGTGCGCCAGGATCGTACGTCGCGAGATGCCAGTGTTCGCCGCCGTCAGTGGATCTGTATAGCCCGACTCCGCCGCCCCCTGCACCGCCGCGCCCGCCTCCGCCGCCCGTGCCGGTCACCGATGCGACCGTCGCGTAAATCACTTTCGAATTGTTCGTCGCGATCGCGAGGTTCGCCTGAGAGACTTCGGGCAAGCCATCGGTCAACTTCCGCCAGTTCGTGCCGCCGTCTGTCGACTTAAAAATTCCGCCGGTCGTCTCACTGTTGCCGAACGCCGCGCCCTCGAGATAGCTCTGCTGCTGCGGCCAGAGCGTCGCATATACAATGCTTGGATCGTTCGGATCTATACGGACATCGCTCCCGCTCGTGTACTCATCTTTGTACAGCACTTTCTGGAATGTCTCGCCGCCGTCGGTCGAGCGGAAAATGCCGCGCTCAGCGTTGGGGCCGTACGGATGGCCGAGCGCTGCAACGAAAATCCGGTTCGGATCTTTGGGATCGACTTCGATCATCGCGATCATCTGCGTTTCGCGAAGCCCGAGGTGACGCCACGTCTTGCCCGCATCGGACGAGCGATACATGCCGTCGCCCACCGCGAGATCGGGACGAATAATTCCGGCGCCCGCGCCTACATAGATGATGTTCGGATTCGACGGCGCGACAGCGATCGCGCCAATCGAGCCGGTCGGCTCTTTGTCGAACAGCGGTTCCCAGTTCGAACCGTAGTCCGTCGAGCGCCACACGCCGCCGTTATCGAATCCTATGTAGAAGACGTTCGGCTGACTTGGCACGCCGGCCAACGCGCGTGCGCGGCCCGCGCGGGTCGGCCCGATCTGCCGCCAGCGCATCGCTGAGAACAACGGGTCGGCCGCCTGAGCCGTTACTGTGGATGTAAGCACGGCAACGAAGCCGGCAGCGAGAGCAATTTTATTAATGAGTGCGCGCACGCGTTCTCTCCTTTACAGACACTTGAATCCAGCGTAATTGAAGGCCATGGACGAACCATCCGAAGCCGGAAAACCCGCGGGCCAGTGGCTCCGAAACAATCTCGTGACGCTGGGCTCAGCCGCGGTATTTACCGTGTATTCCGCCGGCTACTTTCGCACACAAGAAGCCGCGCAACGTTTTGCAGATCAATCAGTTCAGCGTCGTGCTGCGGTGCCGGCGTCGGCATCACAGAAGGTGAACCCCGGCGCACCACAGACGGAAGTGGCGGCGACAAACAGACAGAAGCTGCCTGTCATGCACCTGTCATCAGCCCCGGAAGCGGCAACTCAAAGTCCAGAGCTCCAGCCCACAGCGGTCGTTCCCGTCTCGCCGGCGCCGCCAACGGCGACCGCGGCCGCGAGTGCGCCGATCACAACTCCCGTTCAAACACCAGCACCGACTCCCGCTCAGCCGAGCGCGCCGGTCGCCGCCGCACCAGTTGTCGATTCTGCACCCGCCACGCCCGCAAAGAAAGTAGAGAGCAAGCAACTGAAAGACGGTGTCTACTATGGATGGGGCACCTCGCGCCACGGTGACATCCAGGCGTCGGTTGAGATCGAGAATGGCAAGATCATCGGCGCGTACATCGCGCAGTGCCTCACGCAGTATTCCTGTTCGTGGGTGTCGGCGCTGCCGCCTGAAGTGGTGCAGCGTCAAAGCGCCGAAGTGGATTACGTGTCGGGCGCGACGCAGAGCAGCAACGCGTTTTACTACGCGGTGATGGACGCTCTGAAAAAAGCGAGATAAGCGCGAAGTGAGTGACGTCTACGTCCACACATTTGCGCCGATGGGAACCGTTGTCACGATTCAGGTTGTCGGTCACGGCAAATCAGACGCGCTCCGTGCATCGCGTGCGGACGCCGTCGCGCGCGCGGCGAGCTGGTTCGACAGCATCGAAGATTGCTGCAGCCGGTTCGACGCGCAGAGCGAACTGCGGAAACTCAGCGATCATATCGGCACGCCCGTGCATGTGAGCGCCACGCTCTACGAGGCCGTGCGGTTCGCGCTCGCGGTCGCAGATGAAAGCGGCGGCGCGTTCGATCCAACCGTCGGGCATCGGATGGAGTCGCGCGGTTTTGATCGCAACTATAAGAGTGGAGAAGTCGCATCGTCGGGGATTGGCGCTGACGACTCCGTTTCCTGGCGCGACGTGCAACTCAATGAAAGCGCGCAAACTGTGACGCTGCTCAAGCCGCTGGTGCTCGATCTCGGTGCAGTCGCGAAGGGACTCGCCGTCGATGCCGCTGCACGCGAGCTCGCGCCATTTGAAAACTTCGCGATTGATGCCGGTGGCGATCTCTATCTCGGCGGGCGCAACGCCGAGGGCGCGGAGTGGTCGGTGGGAATCCGTCACCCGCGCGAACAGTCGCTGATCGAGACGCTGCACGTATCGAACACCGCGGTATGCACTTCGGGCGATTACGAGCGGAAGAGTCCGGCGGACCATCGCGTGCATCACATCATGGACGCGCGCAGCGGAGAAACGGCCGCAGCGCTATCGAGCGTCACCGTGATCGCGCAATCCGCGATGGTCGCCGACGCGCTTGCAACAGCCGCGTTCGCTCTCGGCCCGCAGGACGGACTCGAATTCTTGGAGCGCCAGGGAGTACGCGGCGTGATGATGACGTCATCGCTCGAGCGGCTCGAGACGGCGGCGCGAGTATGACCGCCCCTACAACCACCGCGCCGCGCCCGCTCCCCGTTTCACTGAGGCGCTTTTTCCGGACTCCCAAGGGACTGCTGATTCTACTGCTCCCAATTCTCGCCTTCACCGCTGCGTTCGGATCGGGATTCGCGCTCGTCGCGCCTGTTGTGCTTGGTGGAATACTCGGCGCCGCGATTGTCGACGCGCCCATTCTGCGGTATCGCGAAGGCGAATGGCTCGTCCCGGACGGCGCGATTCTCACCGGACTGATTGTCGCGATGGTGCTCAGCCCGCATGAGCCGTGGTATATCGCAGCGATCACCGCCGCGGTCGGCGTGCTCAGCAAATATCTGATTCGCGCCGGCAAGGCGAACGTTTTCAATCCGGCGGCGTTCGCGCTCGTCGCGACGTTTTACCTGTTCAACACCGGCCAGAGCTGGTGGGGCGCGCTCCCGGAAGTCACGCCGATCGCGATCGTTCTGCTGTTCGCCATCGGAATCTTTATCACCGACCGCGTCAACAAGGTTCCGCTCGTACTCTCGTTCCTCGGCACTCACTATCTGTTGTTCACGATCACTGCGTTCGTCGGCAACCCCGCGAAAGTGGTCGATCTCTACCGCGCGCCCGATCTGCACATGGCGCTGTTTTTCGCGTTCTTCATGGTGACCGATCCGCCGACATCACCACCCAAGGAACGCGATCAGCTCGTCTACGGCGTGATCACGGCGGTCGTGAGCTACGCGGTATTCGAGCTGATCGGGGCGGCGTACTTCATGCTTGCCGGACTTCTAGTTGCGAACGTTTGGGAAGCGTGGAGACGGACTGCGCGTAGAAAGTAATTGACAGGTCGCAGTTGGCCTTTGGCAGTCGAGAGTTGCTGTTATTCTCCCGGGTGATATACGCGCTCGGTGTGTGCCTTCAAGTGATTCGGATAGAAATACACTTCCCGAAGATTCCCGGTGGCGTAGTTCTGCGCCCCATCATTGAAGTGCTTCGACGCAGGATCCCCGTTCTCGCCACCCGCTGACACAGCGCGCGCGCGAACACTGTCGCCAAACTCCACCACGGCGACAAAACTATTCCCCGATGTCCCATACCATTTCTTCGTTCCCGGATACGCCTTCGCACCGAACGACGCGAGCGAGCCCCACCGCGCCGACGCAAACTCCACGGGAATGCTCGGCTTCGAATCATTGAACTCCTGCACGATCGCGCCGTCGTTGCGCTGGAAGCGATTGATATCGCCCCACGGCGTCTGCCACTTCCCGAAATCTGCAGCGAGCTTGTCACTCGCCGCAGCGAGCGACTGAAGCATCGCGTCGCCGGGCTGATTGTTCATGAGATAGAGCTCAATCCCCTGCCCCGCACGGCGCGCGTCTTGGCCGACGCGGCGCGCGATGTCCTCGCCCCAGAACACCGCCAGCGATGTCGGCACCGATGTCACACCCCAGCGATAGTCCCACGAGCGCAGCGTCTTGATCTGCTCGGCGAGTTTCGCCTTCAGCGGATTCGACGCCGGCGCATCGTCATACGCTTTGAGCAGCGGCGGAATCATCCGTTCGAACGAAGGCAGATAGCTGTCGTATGCCGTATTGATCAGGCCCGCGATCGTGAAGTCCTTCTTCCCCGGCAGCACCTTGAGCGCGTGCCAGCCGCGCGGCGCCTCTTCTCGGCCGTTCTCGACGTACACCGGGAAGTCGGTGGCCTTCTGACTGCTCTCGCCCGCCGCGCTCCATGGCCAGTTGTTGGAGTTGTAGATGAATCCGCTCGCGGGATTCCGCAGCAACGGACTGTCCTTCACGGACATCAGCCCCTTCCACTCGGTGGCCGGATCGCTGCCGTCAACCGGCTTCGTCCAGTCGAACTTCGGATCGCGCACCGGGATGAAGTTGCCGTGGAAGTACGCGATGTCGCCATCCTTGTCCGCGAAGATCGTGTTGTTTGACGAGTTGGTGTGGAGCTCGAGCGTCTGTGCAAATGATTTATAATCCGTCGCCTTTGTGCGCGAATACGATTGCGCGAGCGCCTTGGCCGGCTCCTGCATGATCTTGATCGTCATCCACTTCCCATCGTCCATCTTGCGGACGATTGGGCCGTGACTGCTGTAGTAGACCGTGAAATTTTTTGTGGCCATCGTGCCGCTCGCCGTCTTGTACGGCACGGCGATCATCACCGCGGTCAGCGGCTTCTCGCCATTCCCGTATTTCGCGACGTAGCCATCCCCCTTCTTTGAGACGGTCTCGAGGTAGTTCGTCAGATCGTTGACGCCGCTCGTCGTGTGCATCCAGCCCGTGTGATCGTTGAATCCCTGATACAGAAAGAACTGTCCCCACGTCGCCGCGCCGTACGCGTTCAGCCCTTCGTCGCTCGTCATCTGGAGCTCGGAACGAAAGAAGAATGATGTGTGCGGATTGATGAGCAGCAGCGCGTGATGATTCACCGTGTTGGACGGCGCGATCGCGATGCCGTTCGACCCCTGCGGCTCCTCGTAGAACTTCTCCTCCGCCGCGCCAGGCTGCGCCACCGGCACCGCCGCGCCGGGATACATCGCGGCAAGCTGCGTGAGATTCACTTTTTCGATATCACCGCCGATTGATCCTTCGCTGAACGTCAGCGCCATCCACGGCTCGAACTTCGTGATGACGCGCGGCCTTACCTGCGGATGCTTGTAGAGGTAATAGTTGAGACCATCCGCCCACGCGACGCAAAGTTTCTGCAGCCACGGTGCCGCGCCGGCATACTGTTTTTTGATCGAATCCGGATTGATGAACAGCTTCATCCGGAGATCACGATAGATCTCCTTCTCGCCCTCCGCCTCCGCGAGCCGCCCCATCGAATTGATGAAGTTCGTCTCAACGCGATTGAAATCATCCTCCGCCTGCGCGTAGATCATCCCGAACACCGCGTCGGCATCGGTCTTCCCCCGCACATGCGCAATTCCCCAATCATCGCGCGTGATCGTAATCCCGTGCGCCTGCTTCTCCCAAGCCGCAGTCGTGGCAGTAGTCTGCGCCGAAGCGGAAGCCGCAATCGCGAGAGAGAGAATAAGAATGCCTTTTCTCATATCAACACCGTCATGAAGTAGTTGTCTGGCAGCTATCAACTTACAGCTCGCGTCTGACGTCGGGCCGTTGCTCCCAACTCAAGCCTTCGGCTTCACCGCCAGCGCCCTCACCACCTGATCCAAAAACGCCAGCCCATCATAGTACGACTTCACCCGAATCTTCTCATCCCTCCCGTGCATATTCCGCTCTTCCCCCTCGTACATCAACCCGCTCACTCCAAAAGTAGGAATCCCAACTTCTCTCATATACTTCCCATCCGTCGCCCCCGTGCTCATCGACGGCACCACCGGGATATCTCCCCACATTTTCTTGGTGACCATCGTGACCGCGCCGAGGAAATCAGCCGGCACCGCACTCGGCGGCGCACCCACCACGCCGCTCAGCTGACGCCCGAGCATCGTCACCTTCACCCCCGTATCACCGATCACCCGCTCGAGCGTTGATTTCACATATTCGTACGTTGAACTCGGCTCTACGCGGCAGTTCACATTCGCCGTCGCCGTTTGCGGCAGCGCGTTCAGCGCGTGTCCACCTGAAAGCTTCGTCGCCACGCACGTGGTCCGCAGGATCGAATGCACAAACGGATCGCGCGCGAGAACCGCATTGGCTTTCGCGTCTTTGTTATTCGCAACGATCGTCCGCTCGGCCGCCGCAAACTCTGCGTTCGGCTGAACTTTGGCCGACTGCGTGAGATACGCCGTCGTGATCGGGTTGAGCACGACCGGAAATTCAAATCCGCCGATGTTGAGCAGCGCCTTCGCCAATTCATAGATCGCATTGTCGGGCCGCGGCATACTCGAGTGACCGCCGCTGTTCACGGCGGTGAGCACGAAGTTCACCGAGACCTTCTCTGCCGCCTGAATCCCGTTCGCGACAGGCTTCGCATTTACGAGCGAGCCGTCACCGCCTTCATTGATCGCGTACTCCGCGTCAATGAGATCCTTGTGCTCCGTCGCGAGCCAGTGCGCGCCGTTCTGCGGCCCGCCCTCTTCGTCGGCTGTGAGCGCCATGATGATATCGCGATCCGGCACAAATCCTTCCTGCTTCATCCAGATCATGTTCGTCGCGAAGATCGACGCCATAGATTTGTCGTCAGCGGTTCCGCGTCCAAGGAAGAATCCGTTTTCCTCGTTGAGGATGAATGGATCGCGCGGCCAGTCGGCGCGCAGCGCTGCGACCACATCCAGATGCGCGAGCAGCAGAATCGGCTTCGGTCCGCCCGGACCGCCGCGCCCATGATATCGGACGACGAGATTTCCCTTCGTCGGTGCGCCCGGCGGGATGAGCACGTGCACATCGGCGTCCGGAAATCCCGCCGCCTTGAAGCGCGCAGCGAGCGCCTCGACCGCTTTCGTAACCGAGCCGACGGTATCGACCGTGTTGATCTCGATCAGTTCTTTATAGATCTCGCGCGCCAGCTTTTCATGCGGCGTGGACTGCGCAGCGCACGGCACTGCGACAACCAGGGCGAGCATCGCAAAAACGGACAGACGGCGCATGGGATACCTTGGTAACGTTGGCAGGGGAGTTCAGGCACTTAACATACTTCCAAAACGGGTATGTCTGCATCGACGCCCACAGGTGTGCTTACAGGGACGGCCGAGGGTACGCTCAACCCGGGTGACATTCGTGAGCTGGTAATCGCAGGCTGGACCGGCCGCGAATCTGCTCGTGTCGAAGCTCATGTGCGCGAGCTTGAGGCCGCGGGGATCCCGCGGCCGCCGCGCACGCCGATGTTTTATCTCCTGTCCGCCGCGCTGTTGACGACCGCCGATGCGATTACGGTCGTTGGCCCCGCTACGAGCGGCGAAATCGAATGTCTTCTCATCTCGCGCGACGACGGCCTCTGGGTCGGACTCGGCTCCGATCACACCGATCGCGCGCTCGAACGCACGAGCGTCGCAAAATCCAAACAGGTCTGCCACAAACCCGCCGCGCGCACGCTCTGGCGCTTCAGCGATGTCGCCGGACATTGGGATCAGCTCGAGCTGCGATCGTTTATCGATATCGACGGCGTTCGCACACCGTATCAGAGCGGCACTGCCGCAGCGATGCTACCGCCGCAGGCGCTCGTGAAGGATCTCATTTCGCGCGGCGGCGCGTTCGAGCCCGGCACAGTGATGTTCTGCGGAACGCTCGCGACAATCTCCGCAATCCGCCCGTCATCGCGATTCGAGATGGAGCTGCACGATCCGGTACTCGGCCGCACGATCCGTCACGAATACCGCATACACGATCGCGTTGAGTCGCTCTGACTTGCTGAACGTGTCCGAGAGCGCCGGTATCGACGCCGAGCTCCGCCGGGCGACGATTCGCAAAGTGTCGTGGCGGCTGCTGCCGCTGCTGCTCGCCATGTTCGTCGCGAGCTTCCTCGACCGCACGAATCTTGGTGTAGCCTCGCTCCAAATGAATGGCGCGCTCGGCCTGAGTGCGTCGGCCTACGCGTTCGGCGTAGGCGTCTTCTATTTCGGTTATGCACTGTTTGAGGTGCCGAGCAATTTGTTTCTCGCGCGCATCGGCGCTCGCAAATGGATCGCACGCATCGCGATCACCTGGGGCATCGCGGCAAGCGCGATGATTCTGGCGCGCGGCACAACGAGCTTCTACGTGCTGCGGCTCCTCTTGGGCGTCGCAGAAGCGGGGTTCTTCCCCGGCATCGTCTGGTATCTCGGCCTGTGGTTTCCGGAACGCGAGCGGGCGCGCGCAATGTCGCGGTTCATGATCGGGATTCCGCTCGCGAGCGCGATCGGCGGTCCGGTCGGCGGCGCACTGCTGTCGCTGAACGGGCGGCTGGGCCTCGCGGGATGGCAGTGGCTGTTTCTCGTTGAGGGAATCCCGGCGATCGTGCTTGGTGTGGTCGCGTTGTTCTATCTGACGGACTCTCCCGAGAAAGCCGCGTGGCTCACGGCAGAGCAGCGCGACTGGCTTGTATGCGAGATGCAGCGCGAGCGCGCGGCGGACGCTGGCCGAGAGCGCGCCGATGTGAAGCGCGCGCTGTCGAGTGGCGTCACCTGGTCGCTCGCGCTGCTCTACCTCTTTGCGCTCTGCGGCGCGCTCGGCCCGATTTTCTTCGGGCCGATTTTAGTGCGCGACGCGCTCGGACTGAGCGACGCGGGAACCGGTCTGGTGATGGGCGCGATCGGGCTCGCGGGTATCGCGGGAATGCTCGTGAACGGATGGCACTCCGATCGGACGGGCGAACGATTCGTGCACACCGCCGTTCCGTTCTTGGTGGCGGCGGGTGGCTTTGCAATGATGGCGCTCGGCGGCGGTTCCGCATGGACGATCGGCGGTCTGTTTGCCGTCGCGATCGCGGCCAGCGCGTTCACGCCTACGTTCTGGTGCGTGCCGTCGGCGATGTTCTCGGGCACGGCGGCAGCTGGGGCGATCGCGCTGATCAACTCGGTCGGCAATCTGGGCGGCTATCTCGGGCCCACGCTGCTCGGAAAGGCGAAAGACGCGACCGGGAGTTATGCGTCTGGAATGCTCATCCTCTGCGGACTGGCACTCGCGGCGGCGGCGATGACAATGCTTCTCCGCCGCCGTGCGCGCTCAGCTCAGAGACTGTAGATGGTGACCGACGTATCCTCGAACGTCTGCTTCACCTTGCCCTTCGGCAGCACGTGCACCTTCGCGTGCTCGGCGACGAGAATCTTCGAGAATTGTTTTTCGCGCCACGACGCGATCACGCGATCGAGCATTTTCGACTCGTACGGCGGATCCACAAAAACGATATCGTAGCTGTCCGGGCCGAGCGCTTCGGCGAACGGCAGCGCGTCACGTTTGAACACGCGCGTCTGTTTTAGAAATCGCAGCAGCGCAATGTTGGCCTTCAGCGCGTGCAAACTCGACGGCCGCGTCTCGACGAAATCGGCCGTGCGCGCGCCGCGCGAGAGCGCCTCGAGACCAATCGCGCCGGTGCCAGCGAATAGATCGAGCACGCGCGCGCCTTTCACGCTGGCCGCGACCTGATCGAGCATCCACGACCGCACGCCCTCGGCAGTCGGCCGTACTCGAAAATCATTCGGTGATGTGAGATCGCGTCCCTTGAACTTCCCGCCGACGATCCTCAAAACGACATCACAGATACGAGAGCAGTGGATTCTTGCTGCGTGACTTCAGCGCGCAGTACCAACGGCACGGGAAGTACAGGATGACTATGACGATTGCCCATACGAGGTAAAGTAGCGGCAAGCTCCACATATATCCGGCCGGCGCCGGCCCCGGGTTCATCGGATGATTCGCGAAGAGCCACGGATTAGCCGCGCCGGTGCGGATCAGCGACACCGCGATCGCGGCAAGATGAATGAGCGGGATGTGCAGGATGTAATAGAAGAGCGGAACGCGGCCGAATATCTCGAGGCGCCGCGCCAGCCATCCCGTCGCATTTTCGACCAACGGCAGCAGCGTGATTGTCGGACCCAACGTCATCAGCAGAAAACTCGGCGACGCTGGATACTTGCCGGTGTTCAAAAACGCCAGGAGCGGCGGAAAGCCGCGACTCACCATCGCGTCCCAACTGTTCAAATCGCCGACGCCCACTATGCGAGTGAAAACGAACGCAGCCATTGCGGTGAAACCGATTCGAAGGCAAAACGCTCTGCGTCGTTCGACCGTCCAGAGCATTACCGAACCGAACGCATACCCGGCAGCCATCACGCCGATCCACGGGACAATCACGAAGAGGATCAGGAACGGTGGGCCGTTCGTTCCGATCCGCAATCCGCCATCGAAATACAAGATCTGGAAGAGCCAGTTGACTGGCGATTGTATTGCGAATTCTCTGAGCGCATTGAGGTGCATGTGCAGAAACATTGTCGCCATGCCGAGAGCAGTTATCGCCCACGTCGGCAGATAGATGATTCCGGCCATCAGCACCATGCACCAGCCAATCATCCAGATCACGCCCGCGAGCGAATAGTGCGCGTAGTCGAAGTTGAACGTCCACGCGAATCGCAGGAATGTCAGCTCGAGAAAAACCAGCCACAATCCGCGGCTCACGAGAAAGCGCGCGAGCTTGCCGCGATCCGCGAGCTTCTGCCCGTGCAAAAACGCACCCGTCCCGGCAAAAAACACGAACGCCGGCGCAACAAAGTGCGTGATCCATCTCGTAAAAAAAATACCCGGGGTCGGCCCACCGGCCGGCTGCCCCGAGTATACACGAACATGATCGATCGCCATCAACACCATGACCAGTCCCCGCACCACGTCGATCGACGTGATGCGCGGCGAGCGTACCGCATTCTCAGCTGGCTGCATTGGAGAGATCGCTTCGAATTTGATTGAAGAACATACGCCGTCCCGAACGGCCCGCGCCATGTTTCCCCCGTCACCCCTCACTGATCTTCCCCCGTCACCCCTCACTGATCTTCCCCCTCACCCCTCACCGATCTTCCCCCTCACCCCTCACCGATCTTCCCCCTCACCCCTCACCGATCCCCTCACCGATCTTCCCCCTCACCCCTCACCGATCTTCCCCCTCACTCTTGACTCATCCCCTGCAGTAAGCAATCGTTCCACTCATCTGGTGACTGGAGCGCCCCAAGATGACCCGCAGCCCCGCCGAACTACTACAAGGAACCGTCGACATCCTCATCCTCCGCGCTCTCGCGTGGGAGCCGATGCACGGCTACGCCATCTCGCGCTGGCTCGCCGCCCGCAGCGACGGCGTCCTCGCCGTCGAAGGCGCCGCGCTCTACCAAGCACTGCACCGTAGTGAGCGCAACAAATGGGTCACGGCATCGTGGGGCCTCTCAGAGAACAATAGAAAGGCCAAGTACTACTCGCTCAGCACAGCTGGACGCGCGCGCCTGCAAGCCGAGTCGACCGTCTGGCGGAATTATGCGGCCGCTGTGTCGAAAGTATTGAGCCCCGCCTGATCATCTCGCAATCACCGCCCAAATGCCGCGCACTCCTTCCCGCTTCTTCCAGTTCCCGTGGCGCTCGCGCGCGCAGATCGCGCGCGACGTCGACACCGAACTCGATTTTCATCTCGAGATGCGCGTGAGCGAACTGGTCGCGCAGGGCTTGTCCGCCGATGATGCGCGCAAACGCGCGCATGACGAATTCGGCGATCTCGAGTTCACCCGCAGTTACTGCCGCAACGTGGACAACGCATCAGATAGATCGGTGCGCACCGCCGATCGCCTCGACGAACTTCGCCAGGACGCTGCATACGCCCTGCGCACGCTGCGACGCAGTCCGGGATTTGCAATCGTTTCGATCGTCACGCTCGCACTCGCAATCGGCGCGAACACCGCGATTTTCAGCGTGGCGCAGGCGGTGCTGCTCAAGCCGCTCCCGTACGCGGCACCGGGATCGCTCGTGGCATTTTACGAAGGCCATCCGAAAGTACCGAACCAGCGGCTGGGCTTGTCGGCGCCGAATCTCGCCGATTATACAACCCAGCAACATTCGCTCAGCGGCATCGCGTCCTATTACACGCGGATCGCCACGTGGCGATCCGGGAACTCCGATCCACAAATCGCGACGGTCACGTCGGTCACAGCGAACATGTTCGACGTGCTCGGCGTGCCCGCATGGCGTGGCCGCACCTTTGCCGCCGGCGAAGGCGCCGACGCGAACAGCACGAAAGTCGTGCTCTCCTATCAGTTCTGGCAGACCGCGCTCGGCGGCGATGCGACCATCGTCGGCCGCACGATCACGGTCTACAACAAACCATACGACGTCATCGGCATCATGCCGCGCGGATTCACGCGTGGGAACAACGAGGCATTCTGGGTTCCGTTCGATTTCGCCGACGATCTCTCGCGTGCTGCCGTGACGCGCAAGCAGCACGTTTACGAATGCCTCGCGCGCATCAAGCCTGGCATCACGCTTCAAGCCGCTCAGGCGGATCTCGCGGCGATCTCGGCGCGGCTCGATGCGGATTATCCCGACATCAACTCCGATCTTCGCGCGACACTCACGCCGCTGCGCGAGGCAATGGGGCGCAGCGTGCGCGACCCGGTGTTGCTCCTGCTCGGCGCCGCGCTGCTCATTCTGCTTATTGCATGCGCGAATCTCGCGAACGTCACGCTCTCGCGAAGCATGGGTCGCAAAACCGAAATGGCCGTACGCGCTGCACTCGGCGCAGGCCGCGGCCGTCTCGCGCGGCAGCTGCTGACCGAATCCATGATCCTCTCGATTGTCGGCGGCGCCTGCGGCGTGCTGTTGGCGATCGTCGGAACGCGCGCGCTGCTCGCGGTCAATCCGCACGTGCTGCCGGGTGTTTTTGAAATCGGCATCGACGGACGCATCCTGTTGTTCAGCGTCGCCGTGTCAGTCGGCACGGGTATTCTCTTTGGATTTGCGCCGGCTATTTCCGCCGCGCGTGCGGATTTGCAGACCGCGCTGAAGGATCGTGGTCGCGGCGGCACCGGCAGCCGCGCGAGCGAACGGCTTCGTCACATGCTCGTCGTCGCGCAGGTGAGTCTTGCCGTGATGCTGTTGATCGGCGCGGGATTGCTCGTGCGCAGTTTCCGTGAAGTCTCGACGGTTCATCTTGGCTACGATCCATCCAACGTCATGACCGCGCAGCTTCGCGTTGACGGCGCGCGCTACGATTCAATCTCCGCCGTCAATCAATTCTACGACGACGTCCTCGGTGCGATCGCGAGAACACCGGGCGTCGTGGCAGCGGGAGCATCGATGGCCGCACCCGCGCAGGGAAAACAGTTCAGCACGAAGTTCGTCGAGGGAGCACCGCCCCCAACAGGCACGCCGCCGGACATCGGCTACAACATGGTGCGTGGTGACTATTTCAAAGCGCTGAAAATTCCGATGGTTGCGGGGCGCATGTTCAATGCGACGGACACGCCCAACGGCCCGAAGGTCTCGATCATCAATGAATCCGCCGCGCATGCGTACTTCCCGAACGGCAACGCCGTGGGAAGCCGCGTTCGCATCGGACCGAATCCCGCTGCGGACTGGGTAACGATCGTCGGCGTAGTCGGTGACATGCGCGACGCCGCAAACTGGGCCGCACCCGTGCCGTCGATCTACGACAACGCCGCACAGGAAACGTGGTGGCGTTCTCTCTCGGTTGTCGTGCGCACGAGCGGCGATCCAATGACCGTGGTCCCCGCGATTCGGGCCGCCGTGAAAGCTGCGGATCCCACGCTCGCACTGCGCGATGTCGAGACGCTCGATGAAGTGATCGGCGTCAGTCTCTCGGCGCGCCGCTTCGCGCTGGGACTCGCCGCCTGCTTCGCCATACTGGCGCTCATACTCGCGGCGGTCGGCATCTATGGAGTGCTCGCATACTCCGTGAATGCGAGAACCCGCGAGTTCGGCGTGCGGCTCGCGCTTGGCGCAACAGGCCGTGACGTCATGATACTCGTGCTTCGTCAGGGATTCGGCTGGTCTGTTGCCGGGCTCGCGATCGGCATTGGCGGCGCACTCGCGTTCGGGCGACTGCTCGCGAGCTCGCTCTATGGTGTCAGCGCGACTGACAGCACGACGTATATCGCCGTCGTGTTTGGACTTCTTGTCGTTGTGCTGATCGCATGCGTCGTGCCGGCCAGCCGCGCGACGCGTGTCGATCCTATTAACAGCCTGCGCGCAGAGTAGGACGCAGCAAGAAAAACGATCTATGGTTTCCGCAGGCGGAGCAATCCTTCCTGCGCGACCGACGCAACGAGATCACCCGCACGCGAGTAAATCGCCCCGCGTACGAACCCGCGCGCGCCGGTCATCACGGGGCTCTCCATCGTATACAGGAGCCACTCGTCTGCACGAAACGGACGGTGCAGCCAGAGTGAATGATCGAGCGACGCGAGTTGCAGACCGCGCGTGCGGTATCCGATCCCATGCGGCTGCAGCGCCGTCGTGAGCAAACCATAATCCGATGCGTACGCGAGAATCGCCTGATGAATCCACGGCTCCGGCGGCAGCGTGTCGATCACACGGAACCAGACCTGTCGAGTCGGATCGCGCTTCTCGGGATTGAACGGGTCGAGCGGCGCCACAGGCCGAAAATCGATCGGTCTGTCCTGCGTGATCACCGGCCTGAGCTGCTCCGGAATCTGGTGCGCCATCTCGCGAATCAGCGCGAGTTCCGGCGCGAGCGTCTCGGGATCCGGCACCACCGGCATTGTTGGTTGATGCGAGAATCCTTCCTCGGCGACGTGAAACGACGCCGAGAGATTAAAAATTGCCTGGCCATGCTGAATCGCCGTGACACGACGCGTGGTGAAGCTCTTTCCGTCGCGCAGCCGATCGACGAAATAGACGATCGGCGCCTTGAGATCGCCCGGCAGGATGAAATATCCGTGCGCGGAATGCGCTTCACGGTCACCGTCGACCGTCCGCCGTGCGGCAACCAGCGCCTGCGCGAACACCTGGCCGCCGAACACGCGACCGGTGCCAAGGTCGCGGTTCTGTCCGCGGTAGATATTTACCTCGAGCGGCTCGAGGTCGAGCAACGCCAGCAACGGATGGGTCGGGTTTGCCATAATAGAACGGTAATGAAGCAGTTGTCTGACAGCTAACAACTGACGGCTAACGTCTGATGTCGTTTAGTTTAACTCATGACCAATCCCTCCCCATACCGCTCGCTCCCAACCGAGCGCCGCCTCGCGCTGGTTCTCCACGCCATCAAGACCGGCCGTGAAGCCCGCACGCTCTACACCCAGCGCATCCTCTCTCGTGGCGGCGGCTTCCGTGCCGTCACGCTGAACTCCTGGCCCGCCGAGAAACTCGCGGCTGAAATTGTCAGGTTGAAAGCCGAGCAGCCGCAGGATGAGCTCGACCTGCTGCACTTGCTCTACGTGCAGCTCGAGCCGGCGATTCAAATCGACTTCCTCGACACCGCCCGAGTCGCACACGAGCGGGGCGTCATGGCCGAATCCCTTCAGCCGCCATTTGCTGATGAGGCCGCCGTCCGACTGGCGGCCGACAAGGTGATAGAGCAACATGGAGCCGACGGCGCGCGTTATCTGCACACGCTCGCGCGCTACAGCGCGGCAGGCTGGCCCGGAATTGAAGCAGTGGTCGAGAAGCTCAGCGCGTAATTATTTAAATCGGAGCAGTGGTCCAATGAATTCGATTCGCAGACTGTCCCTCCTTGGCGTCGCAGCCATTCTCGCCGCCGCTCCGCTCGCCGCACAGGGTCCGGGTGCCGGCGCCTCGTCCGATCCGAACATCGCGCGCATCTGGCGACTCGGCATGGACAGCTCGCATGTGAAGCAGCTCGCGCAGGCGCTGTTCGACTCCGTCGGGCCTCGCCTCACGGGCAGCCCCGGCCTTCTCGCCGCGAGCAACTGGGCGATCAACCAGTATAAATCGTGGGGAATCGACGCGAAGCGCGAGAACTACGGCACATGGCGCGGCTGGCGCAGAGGCACGTCGCACATCGATCTCATGGCGCCGCGTGTGCGCTCGCTCGACGGCACAATGCTCGCGTGGAGCCCCGGCACGAACGGTAAGCCGATCAACGCCGAAGTCATCACGCTGCCGAAGTTCAGCGACAGCACCGAGTTCGTGAAGTGGCTTCCGAAAGCGAAGGGAAAGATCGTGATGGTCTCGCCTGCATGGCCGACGTGCCGTCCGTCTGAAGACTGGTTCCGCTGGTCGACGCCGGAATCGATGGCGCGCATCGACACGGAAATCGCGGTGATGCAGCGCGAGTGGGGACCGATCACGAAGGCCGACGGATCACCCGACAGTACGAAACTCTATCGCGGCACGGGGTACTCGCTTGCGCTCGGTACGGGCACACTCGGCACGCGGCTCGAGAAGGCCGGAGTGCTGGCGACAATTTCATCGCGTCCGAAAATCGCGGGCTTTCCCAATCCGTTTCAGACCGCCGGCGCATTTCCAGGTGGTGGACGCGGCGGTCGTGGCGGCGGTGGCCAGCCGGGACCCGCGAGCGATCATGGCGGCGGAGCAAATCCGGGAGCGCCGGCCGCAGGTGGTTTTGGCGGCGGACGCGGTGGCGCGAACGCACCGCAGGGAAGCGGTGGCTGGGGCACGACAGAAATTTTTGAGACGTACAACACGGTCGCACCTGCGGTCACACTCGACTGTGAGGATTACGGTCTCGTGTTCCGCCTCGCCGAGAACAAGCAGAAGCCGATGCTGCGCCTCGATCTCGATGCGTCGCTGCTCGGTGAGCAGCCGGTATTCAACACGATCGCATCAATCAAAGGCAGCGAGAAGCCGAACGAATACGTGATGCTCTCCGCGCATTTCGACTCGTGGGATGGGTCATCCGGCGCGACGGACAACGGCACCGGCACGATGATGGCGATGGAGGCGATGCGCATCCTCAAGGCGGTGTATCCGCATCCGAAGCGCACGATTCTCGTCGGCCACTGGGCGAGCGAAGAACAGGGACTGAACGGCTCGACCGCGTTCACCGAGGATCACCCCGAAGTGATGAAGGGATTGCAGGCGCTCTTCAATCAGGATAACGGGACGGGACGGGTTCAGTCGGTGACGTCGTCGGGTCTCTCAGACATCGGCCATCACCTGAAATCGTGGTACGGAAAGCTGCCGCCGTTTTTCGTGGACAGCACGAGCCATAACGTCGTCTCGTGGGCGTTCAATGACGTCCCCACCGGAAATCCGGGCGGCACCGATGGCGCCGTGTTTGCGTGCTTCGGCACGCCATCGTTCGGCATGGGCGCGGTCAGCTGGAACTACAACTCGTACACGTGGCACACGAACCGCGACACGTACGACAAGGTTGTGATTGATGATGTGAAGCACAATGCAACATTGGCGGCGATGCTCGCCTATCTCGCGTCGGAAGATCCGGATTTCATCAAGCGTGATCGCGCACCGGGAACGTGGCCTGAGGGATGGCCGGCGAACTGCGGTCATGTTCCGCGCTCCACCAAACCGCGCCTGTAATGGAGTCCCTATGCAGCGCAGAGAGTTTTTGACCACGTCCACGCTCGGCGCCGTGGCAATCAGCGCTGGCCAACTTCGTGACTCCGCGGCGGACATCGCCGCGGAGCCGAAGGGCGCAGTTGATTCTGCGCCGGCCGCCACGCGGAAGATTCTCATCGCGGGCGGCAACTACGTCGCGCCATTCATTCGCTACATGGCGCAGCTCACGGGCAAACCGCGCCCGAGGATCTGTTTCCTTCCTACTGCGTCGGCGGATGACGCGGGCGGAATCAACCGGTTCTACGATGCCTGCGCGACGGTGAACGTCGAGCCGCACGTCCAGCGCACGTTTATCGAGAGTCTTTCGCAGCATCAGAGCTGGTCAGAAGTGCTGCTCTCGATGGACGGCATCGTCGCATCAGGCGGCAACACGCTGAATCAGCAGGCGATCTGGAAGGCGCAGGGGATCGACGTGGTGCTGCGTGAAGCGTGGAATCGCGGCATTGTACTCGGCGGCGCGAGCGCGGGCTCGCTCTGCTGGTTCGATGAAGGCACGACTGATTCAAGGCCGCAAGAGCTGACGGTTGTGAAATGCCTTGGCTTCATCAAAGGGAGCCACTCACCGCATTACGACGCAGAGGCAGGACGTCGGCCGCTCTACCAGAAGCTGATCGCGAGCGGCACGATGGCCCCCGGCTATGCGTGCGACAACGACGCCGGAATTTATTTCGAAGACAATGCCGTGAAGCGCGTGGTATCCGCACGCGCCGGCGCGAAATGCTATTTCGTCAGCGTCACCGGCGGTGCGGCGATAGAGAAAACGTTGGAACCCGAGCCGATCACATAAACGGCTCGGGCATCCCGCCGCGCATTACGGCGCCGGCGACGTCGCGAGGTATTTCTCGAGCAGGTCGAAGTTTTCGCCCCACCCTTCGGCCCACCCCGCTTTCATAATCTCGAGCGTCCACCGTGGATCACGCCCGGGGACGATGTCGATGCGGCCATGCACTGACAGTGTCGTTTTCCCGTCATGCTCGGTGAACTCCACCGTCTGCCTCGATCGATGAAACGGCCGCCCGTTCTCATCGCACACCTCATCGTATACCAGCCGCGCGGGCTCGTCTACCTCAATGAATGCCCACTTCGAGAGGTATACGTTTCCGTCCGTGCAGCGCATGGTCATTTGCAGTGAGCCGCCTGCGCGCGCGTCGACGTGATCGATGATCGGCGGATAAAACCCCTTCGGAATCGCCCAGTGCACGAGATGCTTGGGATCAGTCGACATCTTGAACACGAGTGCGCGCGGAGCGTTGAACAGGCGCGAGATGACGATCTCGCAACTCGAACGATCAGCGGGATTCTTTTCAGCGCCTGGTGCGGACATTGCGCCTTCCCTCCGAGTTAGTGGTGCGAGACGGGTTTGCCGGGCTTGGCGGGCTTCCTCCTCTTAGCGACCAGCTCAATCTCGACTCGTGCGCCGAGCGGGAGTCCCGCGACCGCAACTGTCGTCCGCGCCGGGTACGGCTTGTTGAACCGCCTCCCGTATGCGCCGTTCATCGCCGGGAAGTCCGCCATGTCAGTGAGATAGACATTGCACTTGATGACGTGGTCCATCGTGAGGCCCGCATCGCCGAGCACGAGCTCGAGGTTGTCGAACGCCCGCATCGTCTGCGCGTCGACATCACCTTCGATCAATTTTCCAGTCGCCGGATCGACGGGCGTCTGACCGGAGAGGTACAGGAGCTTCCCCGCCCACACTCCCGGCGAATAAGGTCCGAGCGCCGCGGGGCCGCGTTTGCTCTCGACATGTTTGCGTGCCATTCGAATCGTCCTTGAGCGTATCGCTCGCTAGAGTCGCGTTGATGTACCACAATTATATCGTTGGCAATCAACAACCGTCTGTTGTCACGTCTGCCGTCCACCGTCCGCCGTCCATTCATCAAAAGCACATGCCCCTCAATCGCCGCCGCTTCCTGGAATCCGCCGCCGTGCTCGGCGCGGGCTCACTCGCCGCCGCCTGTCACACGGATGGCGCAACGTACTCCGCAACGATCGGCAACAATCCGGGCGAGATCCCCGACGTCATCAAAGCGCTCAAGCCAATGAAAGACGGCGTCGTCCCGATCAGCGAGGATGAACGCAAAGATCGCATCGCCAAAGCGCAGAAACTGATGAACGAGCAGAAGATCGACGCGATCTTCATGGAGGGCACAACCAGTTGCTTCTATTACACCGGCATGCGCTGGGGTCAGAGCGAGCGCACGTTCGGCGTCGTCATTCCAGCGAACGGCGCGATCTGCTACGTCTGCCCCGGCTTTGAAGAAGATCGCGCGCGCGAACTGCTCAAGCCTGTTTACGGGAATGAAGTCCGCGTCTGGCAGGAAGACGAAAGCCCGTACGCCGTGATCGCCGGGATCGTGAAGGATCGCGGCCAGAAGTACCATCGCATCGGCGTTGAAGAGCGAGTGCGCTTCTTTATTGCCGACGGCATACGCAAAGCCGCGTCGGGTTCCGAAGTCGTCGACGCGAGGCCGATCACCGCCGGCTGCCGCGTGATCAAATCAAAGGCCGAGATCGCGCTGATGCAGCGCGCGAACGACGTCACCATCGCCGCGTACAAGGCCGGACTGCAAACGCTCCGCGAGGGCATGCCGCAGGACGAGCTCCAGCGCAACATCATGGCCGGCTTCACCGCGCTCGGCTTCCCCGGCTTCGTCAGCGTGCAGTTCGGGAAATACACCGCGATCCCGCACGGCAGCGCGACGCCGCAGAAGCTGAAAGAGGGCGATGTCGTGATGATCGATGACGGCGTGCAGGTCGAGGGCTACGCGTCGGACATCACGCGCACCGTTGTGTTTGGCAAAGCGACAGCGCGTCAGACCGAAGTGTGGACCAAAGAACTCGAAGCGCAGACGGCAGCATTCAAAGCGATCAAAATCGGCGCGCCGTGCGAGAGCGTCGATGCCGCCGCGCGCAAAGTGATCACGGACGGCGGCTTTGGGCCGGGCTACAAGTTGCCCGGCCTTCCACACCGCACCGGCCACGGCATCGGTCTCGATGGACACGAGTGGACGAACTTCGTGAAGGGAAACACGACTCCGATCGCGGTGGGGATGTGCTTCAGTGATGAACCTACGATCGCGGTTCCGGGCGAGTTCGGAATCCGCCTCGAGGATTGCGTCTACGTGTCAGAGGACGGTCCGCACTTCTTCTCGAAGCCGAGCGTGGCGATCGACAAGCCGTTCGCGGACTGAACTGGAGCCCGAAGCGGAAGCGCGGAAGCCGGACACTTCCGGCCTCCGGCTTCCGGCTTCCGGCTTCCGCCTACTTGTCGATCTTCGTCTGAGCTGCCTTCGCTGCTGCGAGGTGCGCCACGAAGTTCGGTGCGACCTTCGTCTCGAGATCCTTCACTTCCGCGTTCTGCGTGGCCGGAAGGAGCGTCTTCGTGACCGCGTCGATCACGGCCTGATGGTACGTGACCTCATGATCGATGTACGCCTTGTCGAACTCGGCGCCCGTCGTGCTGTTGAGCTTCTTCATGATGTCGGTGTGATCGATGTACAGCGCGAAATCCTTCCCCGGGGGCGTCGGCGTGACCTTGAGTTTCGCGGCGAGATCGCGGCCGAGCTTACGAACGGCCGTATGGTCCTTGATCATCATGTCGGCGAACATCGTCACGTCCTTGTTCTTGCTCTTCTTCACGGCGAGCTCGCTCGTCTCGATGTCCCACGTATTGGCGGCATCGAAGATCGCGACGATCGTCGGATCGTCCAGCGCACGGGGCGCGACGTTCGCGCGAGCCGCAGCGTTCGCGGGTGTCAGCGCGGCCTGCGCGTTTGCGCTGGTCACGGCGAAGATGGTGAGTGCAACGGCGATCATCGGCTTCTTCATGTGGAGTTTCCGGGTACGGGTTGAGAACTCGTTGACAGAACTGCTACGCCATGAAGGTCATGGTTGGATTTCAATATGTCAAGTATTTATTTGACTTATTATTTTCCACAGGCTATGATTAGTTTGATTGTGCGGAGGATCACATGGCCTGGTGGCAGCGGCAGAACGACAAGACGACTCGAAACCGCATCATCGCGCTGCTGAGGCGCGGGCAGCGGTCCGTCGAGGAAATGGCCGAATCGCTTGGCCTCACCGACAACGCGGTCCGTGCGCAGCTCGCGACCCTCGAGCGCGAGAAGGTCGTTCAGCAGACCGGCGTTCGTCGCGACGGCACCGTCGGCAAGCCCGCCACGCTATATGGAATAGCGCCTGATTCCTCTGCCTTATTCTCGAGCGCCTATTCGCCCGTACTCGGCGCGATACTCGCCGAGCTCGGCGAGCGCATGACGCCGAAGCAGCTCGAAGGACTGATGCGCCGCGCCGGCAAGCGCCTCGCCGGTACCCTTCCCGCCCGATCGAACTTCGACGAGCGCGTTCGCGCGAGCGCGACCTTCCTCACGGGCATGGGCGCCGATGCCGACCTCGTACAGACGAACGAAGGCTACGAGATTCGCGGCCATGGCTGCTTGCTTTCCGACGCGGTGAAGGAGTGTCCGGCGACCTGCGCGATTCTCGAACAGCTCCTGCGCGAGGTCACGCGCGGCGAGGTTACCGAGCGCTGTGATCGGTCGGGCGCGCCGAGTTGCCGCTTTCTCATTTCGCCGGCGGCCTGAGGCGGCGAATTCCTTGACTCGGTGAGGGCTGGCGCCGACGTTTGCCGTCGTCGATAAGTAGATATCGAGCCACCCGAAGCGGGGAATTCCAGATGAGTGCAGCGCGTCGTGATACAACCGGTCTGAAGACATTCGGCGACTGGACGAGCGCCGAAGGTGTGCTGCCGGTGGAGCGCGCGCTGGCCGACGAGCATGAAGCGATGCATGGCGAGGATCTCAGCGCCGCGCTCGATCAGATCTCGGTGGACTTCGACCCCGCGCAATTCACAGACGTTCCCGCGCTCGCGCGTGATCTCCGCGACGCGCTGAACACGAGCGATTTCCTCGCACCGGGCGCGACGAGCAAACGCGTCAAACTCGACGCGGAACTCACGCCGCGCGACGCGGTTGGCAAGCTTCTCCTGCGCGATGCCGCGCTGAAGACCGCGCTCGGAGCCTACGAGAGCGCTGGAATGACGAGTGGCACGCCCGCTGCGAATGCGTTCGCCATCGCGCTCACGACAACGTTCAATGCGCTGCTCGGACAGCGGCTCGTCGACGAACCCGCGTTTCGCTCGTTCGTCGAGGCTGGCGCGGTCGACGCGCTCGGAGAGGTCGACCCTGCCGCGAGCGCCGCTGACGCGAGCGCGCAATTTCTTCGTCGCGCGAACCGCGCACTCCTCGAGGCGGCATTTCCGGACGAAGTCGCGCTGATGCGCGATCGCCGTCTCGCCGTGGTGTTCGACGCGGCGCGCAAACGCGACACCGCTGCGCTGTGCCTCTCAGGCGGCGGGATCCGCAGCTCGACCTTTGCGCTCGGCATCATGCAGGGGCTGGCCCGTCACAAATTGCTCGGCCAGTTCGACTATCTCTCGACCGTATCCGGCGGCGGGCTCTCCGGCGGATGGCTGAGCGCGTGGATGCGGCGGAGCGGAGCTCCGGCCGTACATGAAGCGCTGCGCACGCCGGGGCGCGAAAAGCTTCAGCCTGAGCCGGAGCCGCTGCAGGGATTGCGCGCATTCAGCCACTGGCTGACGCCGAGCGCAGGAGCAATGTCGGTCGACAGCTGGACCGTGATCGCGACTGTGATCCGAAATCTCCTGCTCAACTGGCTCGTGCTGCTCCCCCTGCTCGCCGGCCTCGTGTTGCTGCCGCGATTGCTGCTGGCCGTGCTTGCGCTCGATTTTATCACGCCGAAGTCGATTCAAACCGAGAGCGTGTCGCTCGGCGTGGCGATCGGCATGCTGTTTATGCTCGGGTCGGCCGCGTACATCGAATGGGTGCGCGCGAGCGGCGATAACTTTGCGAAAGGGCGGCGCGGCGCGCCGTCGCAGGGGCAGGTATTGGTGTGCTTTCTGGCGCCGCGAGTACTCGGCTCGACGATCATTGTTCTGGCGTACCATATCGGGAGTGTCTGGAGCGAGCGGGCGCACGACGGCGGCTTGATCGAGGATCGAATGCAGGAGACTGCCGCGTCACTGCTGCTGCTGGCGTCCGTGCTAGTCATCACGATCGCTCTGATGCGCCGCGGAACGCAGACGCCGGCACAGTCGATCGGCCGGAGCACGAAGGCGTTGATAAGCGGCCTCATCGGTTATGTGCTGCCGATGTTCATTCTCAATCAGTGGGACGGCGCGCTGTACGTGACGCTCGCGCCGGTCGTGATGATGCTGGGGAGCGTTGTGGCCAATCAGTTGTACACCGGCATGACGAGCAACGAGGCGAGCGACGCAGAGCGTGAGTGGTCTGCGCGAGCGAACGCCTGGATTCTCATCGTTTCGATCGGCTGGATGGTGGCGAGCGGGATCGTGTTGTTTGGCCCTCAGCTTCTCGGTGAACTCTGGGAAAAACTCACGCTGATCGGCGTCGGCGGTGTGTCAAGCTGGCTGACCGTCGCGCTCTCGAAGCGTTCCGCTCAAACCACGAGCGGGAAGCCATCAACAGCGGATGCGGTGAGCAAAGTGGCGCTGTCACTGGTGATGCCGCTCGTGGTGGCGTGTCTGATCATCGCACTCGCCGCATCCAACAACGGTGCGCTGAATGCCGCGTGCCAAGATCAAACAATTTCGAAGAAACTTCACTGCAGTCCACCTTCATTCGATTCGACCTCGGTGCCGATGCTGGGTGTCATTCTTGAATCGAAGGATCGTGACGCCGACGCGGCGGAAGCAGGCTTTGCGGCACTCATGGATGCGGACGCAGGCGGCATCCCCGGCACGGATTCCGCAGCGACCGACGCACTCGCGGCTGACTCGGCGATCACCGCGGCATCGAAGTCGTTCACCGCTGCATCTCTGTCGCGCGACAGCGTCAAGGCCCGAATGATTCTCAGGCAGGCGTGGGACCTGCCGCCGGCACTGCGTGGAGTCCCCGATTCTTCGGCTGGACTCTTGGGTGGGTTTCGCGCGTTCACGGCAGCGCGCGACAAACACATCCTTGAAGCTGGGGAAGACACGACCGGCCACATGCTCGCGTGGGTCGAGAGCGCACTCGCCACAGACACAACCCTGAAAGGCGACTTCGAAAAGCGCGACGCATCGCTGCTCAGTCTCCGTCGCCTCGATGACAGCGTGCGCAAGGCCAATGCGCACTTCGATCCCGCCGCGCGCGCCCTGTGGTTCGGTGTGCTCGCGCTCATGATCCTGATGATCGGCACCGGCGTGATCTTCAGCATGTTCGTCAACACCAACACATTCTCGCTGCACGCAATGTGGAAAGCGCGTACCGTGCGCGCATTCCTGGGCACGACACGCGCCAGCTCGGCGAGAAATCCCAATCCGTTCACCGGATTCGACGCCGACGACGACCTCTCGATGCGCGATCTGTGGCCCGCACGCGCCAGCGCGGCAGAAGCTGCGAATGCGACGGAGCGCTCGGAAGTCGTGCCGCCAATGCACGTGCTGAACGTGACGCTGAATCTCGCTGCTGGCCGCGACCTCGCCTGGCAGCAGCGCAAAGGTGAGTCGATGACGCTCACGCCGCTGCACGGCGGCTCGATGTTCACGGGCTATCGGCGCATGGAACCGCACGCCGATCCCGCGGTGCAAAATCCGAGTTCAGCACCGGGCTACGGCGGCCCAGACGGCGTCAGCCTCGGCACCGCGATGGCGATCTCGGGCGCGGCCGCGAGCCCGAACGACGGTTCCGGCACAACGGCGCTCGGCGCGTTCCTTATGACTTTTTTTAATGCGCGACTCGGATGGTGGCTCGGAAACCCCGGAGCGCCCGGCGCAGCCACCTATACGCGCCCCGCGCCCAAATGGCGCCTCACACCGATTCTCTCCGAGATGTTCGGACAGACGAGCGATCGCAGCGAATACGTCTATCTCTCCGACGGCGGACATTTCGAAAATCTTGCTCTGTACGAAATGGTCTTCCGCCGCAACCGGTTCATCGTGGTCAGCGATGCCGGCGCAGATCCCGACTACACCTTCGAAGATCTCGGCAATGCCGTCAGGAAAATCCGAATCGACTTCGGGATTCCGATCGAGTTCGACAACCCGGTGAATATCGGTCGTGCGGGAACGGCGGATAGCGCATACTGGGCCACCGCGAAGATCCGCTACTCGGCCGTCGACATGCCGGACGAAATCGGCTGCAGAGCCGAGGACTACGATGGCGTCCTCGTGTACATCAAGCCGGCGGTCTACGGAAAGGTCGAGCCGCGCGACGTCGTGAATTATGCGAACCTTTCACCGACGTTCCCGCAGGAATCGAGCGCCGATCAATTCTTCAGCGAATCGCAGTTCGAGAGCTACCGCGCGCTGGGATCGTGGATCATCGATCAACTGGTCGCCAACTCGGCCGCGCCCGGAAATCCAGCAACCGTAAACGCGCTGCGATCAGGATCGTTGCTCTCCGAATGGCCATCGCTCAAACCGTTCCAGAGCAAATACTGATCTGTAATGAAGCCGTTGTCTGACAGCAGGAAGTTTCCGACAGCTATCGTCTGACGTCGATGCAGTTGCAGTTAGTACGTCACTCTCCGAACATACGCATCGAATCTCGGATCCGACCTAAACCCATCAAACATCGGATCCTTCCCCAGCGTCACGAACAACGGATCCCGCGCCTCAACCGCGCGATCTAGCTGCGCGAACGCCTTGTCCTTCTCCCCGAGCGCGAAATGCATCCGCGCCAGATTCGTCGGCGAGACAAAGGCCTTCGCAGCGCGCGCCAGCGACGCATCGAGCACGACGCGCGCTTCGTCATTCCGCCCGAGCGCCGCGAGAACTTCCACAAGCGACGCCGTGCCGTTCGGATGATGTCCGGCCGCTGACCGCTGCGCCCATGGCAGCGCCTCTTCCGGCTTTCCCGTCGCGAGTAAAATCTTCGCCAACTGGAAATGCACGTGGCTCGAATCCCCGTACAGTTCCTGCAGCCGGTTCGCTTCCGTGAGCGCCTGATCCATCCGGCGCGAATACCAGTACACCTCAACGTGCTGCTGGCGATTGTTCACATCGAACGGATCTTCAATCAGCGCCGCCGCAATCTCGCGGATGGCAAGCTCAGTCTCGCCACAGAACACGAGCAGTGTCGCGTGCAGCGCACGCGCGCGACCATTGAGCTGCAACGATTCTTCCCAGAGCCGCCGCGCAAGCCGCGTATCCCAATCGTAGAGCCACGCGGCAAGACCGAGGACGTACATCGCGAACGCGTTTGGACCGTCCTCGAGAACCTGATTCGCAATCGCTTTCGCTTTCGGGAACGCGTCGTGCGGTGCGCTGATTCCAAAGATTCCCGTGTTCGCCAGGAATCCCGCGAGCAATGACCGCCCGGCAATCGACTCCGGATCCATCGCCATCCCGCGCTCGATCAGCTCCTTTGCCTCCGCGTACTTCTGCGGTCCGAGCAGATAGAGCGATCGCGCCTGCAGGAACAGCTCATGCGCCTTCAGATTCGGCGTGTGCATCGGCCGCGTCGTGCTCGGCACGAGCACCAGCCGCAGCGCCGCCGAAACAGCCGCGGCGATCTCGTCCTGAATCGCGAACACATCCACCAGCTCGCGGTCAAACCGATCCGACCACACGACCTGTCCATCGGCGGTGGTCACGAGCTGCGCCGAGACGCGGAGCTTCGTTCCCGCGCGCCGCATCGTCCCGGATAGCACATGACTCGCATGCAGCTGATCGGCGATCTTTCGCACATCGACGCTATCGCCGCGGAACGCAAACGAAGATGAGCGGCCCACCACTCGCAGTGCTTTCAACTGTGCCAGCGCGCCAAGAATCTCTTCCGCAATTCCATCGGCGAGAAACTGATTCTCCGGATCGGAACTCGCGTTGGTGAATGGGAGCACCGCAATCACCGGCACGCGCTTCGCAACCTGCCCCGTTGTCAGCTGCTCATTGCGCGAGCGCAGCAGCATCGGCACGAACTCGGCGATCGTCGCGTATCGATCCTCCGGCGCCGTTGCCATCGCGCGCTGCAATGCCTCATCCTGCTCTTGCGCGACCTCCGGACGAATCGCGCGCACGCTTGGCGCGCGCTCGGTGAAGCGCTTTCGCAAACTCAACTCGAGCGAGGGCGCGCTGAACGGCGTCGTCCCCGTGAGCATTTCGTAGCACATCATCGCCAGCGAGTATTGATCCGACCGTGCATCGACGTCGCGCTCACCCGACGCCTGCTCCGGGCTCATGTACGCCGGCGTGCCGAGCGAGAATCCGGTCTGCGTCATACGATCGCTGCCGGCATCTCGAATGGCGCGCGCAATGCCAAAATCCAGCACCAGCGCGTGACCCGAGCGCGCGATCAGCACGTTCTCCGGCTTCACATCGCGGTGAATGATTCCGCGCAAATGGGAATACGAAAGCGCGTCCGCTATCTGCGCGGTAATGCGCAGCGCATCGGCAATCGGCATTGGACTCTCACGCGTCAGGCGCTCGCGCAGCGTCTCGCCTTCGATCGCCGGCATCACGTAGTACAGCGCGCCGGCGCGCTCACCGGAATCGAGCAGCGGCACGATGTGCGGATGCGAGAGCCCGGCCGCTACCATGATTTCCTGCAAGAACCGCTCGGTGCCGAGGCTTTCCGCGATCTCTTCGCGCAGCACCTTGATCGCCACGCGGCGCTGATGCTTCACGTCCTCTGCGAGATACACCTTCGCGGTTGCCCCACGGCCGAGCTCGCGCTCGACGCGATACGTGGGCGCGAACAGTTCGACGAGCGAAGGCGTTGGGTCGCTCACGCGGCTGTTTTCTTTTCGAGTACGATCAGCTCATAGCGCACCAAGCCGAGCAGTTGACCGATCGCGACGAGTTGAGTGTAAAACGCCATCTTCCACCATTCGCGGCGCTGCTTGCCCGTGATATGCGCCATCGATGCGAGTTTAATGATCCGGAATACCGTCCCCTGTACGCCCGGCCGGGTCTCAGGGTTGATGTCGCGAACCGACTTGGTGACGAGGTGCTGCTCCCACGCACGCCGGTTCGAGGCAACCGTACCGATTCGCCGGAAATCTTCACGAAATTTCCGGAGGAAGCCGAGCGCGTTGCACAGTGTGATATCGGCAAACACCGCGCGGCCGCCCGGCCTGAGAACCTCGGCGGCACGAGCGTAAAAGCGCGGCCGATCGAAGTAGAAAGCGCATTCGACCGCCGTCAGCTTGTCCACAGATCCGTTCGCCACACCGGGCAGCGCCTCAGCCTCGCCATGCCTGTACGAGAGCTTGTACGAGAGGTCACGCTCCGCAGCCCGGTGCGTCGCGTAGTTGACCTGATTCACCGAGATATTGAAACCGGTGTACTGTTTGAAGTCGAACTTGGCTGCGAGAAGGAGTGACTGCTCGCCGCTGCCAAATCCCACGTCGACAACAGCGTCTCCCGGCGCGATTCCAGCCGCGCCGAACACCTCGAGGCAGAGCTGAATCTGCGTCTCCTCGTACGTCTGATCGGCCGACGAGCGGAACCCGTAGTTCAGATATTTCTGCTGAACTCCAAGCGACTCCAACGACTCGAGCGACGTTTGAAATTCGTCGTACTGGTCGCCGATCGCGCGGGTAACCGTGGATGTGATTTGGGTGTCCGTCATCGGAGGGGTGGGAGATCCGAAAACGTAAAACTCCTGCTCGGGCGGAGCAGACGCAAGTGCAAGGCAGGAAAGCAGTTTACGAGCTCTCCTTGGCGAACTCCGCAGGGGTGACGCCGGCAAACTCGCGGAACTCATTTATGAAATGGGCCTGGTCCGTGTACCCGTGCGCCAGCGCGAACTGCGACCAAGGCGTGGCGCCGCGCGCGCCGAGGTCGCGCACCGCCCGGTCGAAGCGGACCAACCGTGAAAAGAGTTTCGGCGACATCCCCACGTGCGTGAGGAAATTCCGCTCGAGGCGCCGCGCGGAAACGTTCAGATCGCCGAGGAGTGAGTCAATCCGTTTACGGCCGCTCGCCCCGTGGATTAGCGCAACGGCCCGGCGCGCCGTTTCGTCCGGAGCTTCGGCCGCGCGACGCCGCTCTATCAGGCAATCCGCGAGACGCCCCATACTCCCTTCGGCGGGTCCGCCGAGCACCCGTTCCTCGATCACACCGGCTTCAGCCCCGATCACATCGTCCAGCAGCGCAACGCTCTCTCCGATAACCGCAGCAGGAATCCCGAGCAGCGGTTGCGTACCCTCAGGCTTCAGCGAAACGCCGAGCACGTGTCGCCACCCAACCGACTCGACGATGAAACTGCGGAGTGTTGATCCGACCACATAACTGCGATGCGGCGGCGCAACGATCGCGGCACTCCCTTCCCCACGTGATGTCTCGCTTCCATAAAGCACGATATCGACGCACGCGTTCGGAAGGATCCGGACGCGCGCCGTGCCGGGCATCGCCGGAATCCGCATTTCCCATAAGCAGAGGACGCAGTCTGCGAGCTGCGCCGGGGGTGCGATCTCGACATACCACTGATCGCGGGGAATCTCAGCGAACTCTGACGAGGTCATGCGGAGCAGTGCATGCTTGCGGGAAGTGTGGTGTCGTATTTATCCAATACGCGGCGCAGCAGGCCGGATATCATCAGTGCGGATTGCAACACACACTCACGGAGATCACTATGCCCCGCACGTTGCCGCCGAAGTTGAATCATCTCACGCCCGTACTCGTGGTCGACGAAGTCGAGCCGTGCGTCGATTTCTGGGTCGATCGTTTCGGGTTCATCGCAGAAAACAAAGTACCCGGTCCCGATGGCAAGCTCATTTTCGCCAGCATAAAGATCGACACGATGGAGATCATGTACCAGACCCGCGCGAGCGTGGTCGCAGAGGCTCCCGACGCGGCCGCAGAGCTCTCAGGCCATTCCGTGACGCTGTTCATCGCGGTCGACGATCTGGACGCCGTCGAGAGGGCCGTCGCCGGTGCGCCTGTCGTGAAGCCGCGGCACAAGACCTTCTACGGCAGCACGGAGCTGTACATTCGCGAACCCGGCGGGAACATGGTCGGCTTCGCGCAGTTTTGAACGGCGCGGGATCGCTACTCGAAGAACTCCACCACTCCCGTTTCCACGTAGTATTCCGCACCGACGATCATCAGCCCGTTGTCACGGATCAGCTGCTCCAACACTTCTGATCCGTGGCACAGGTGATCGACCGACGCGCGAATATTTGCGCGCGTGGCCTCCTGGTAGAGCGCGGCCGGATCGGACGCCAGCGGCGTCGCAAGCAATCCTTCGATGGCAGGCCGCACGCGCTCGACGATCGCGTGCAAATTCTTCGACTGGTTCTCGGTCGGGCGCCGCAGTTCTTCAAGCGTCGCCGCAATCGCGCCGCACTGCGAGTGGCCCACCACCACCACGAGCCTCGTATTGAATCGCTCGGCCGCAAACTCAATGCTCCCCACCTGCGACGGCGCGACGATATTGCCGGCGACGCGAATCACGAATAGATCGCCGAGTCCCTGATCGAAAATCAGCTCGGCCGGCACGCGTGCATCCGAACAGCCGAGGATGATCGCGAACGGCTCCTGTGCCATCGTGAGTTCGGGGCGCCGCTTGTAGCTGACATACGCGTCGGTGCTGTGCACGTGCGCTGTGAAGCGCGCATTGCCTTCTTTCAGCTGCTGCAGGGCGTCATTGGCAGGGATCATTGTCCTTGAGTGTTCGTTCGTTTCTGAGTCATGGCGTGCCGCTCGAGCGCACGCTGATGCACCCGCTCGATTTCCGCGAGTACTTCTTCAGGCCGCGTCTCCATCTCGAGCTCGGCGAGCTCGCGATCGTCATCATGCGCGATCCCCAATTTATGCTGGATCGCGTCGAGCATTTTCAATACGCGCGTCAGTTCGTGTTCGGTGAGGAGGCCGATATGCAGATCGAGATCCGCCCGGCGCTCCGCTTCCGCACTCAATCTATTCTGACTGATGAGCACGAACGTCGAAAGGAAGATCGCCTCCAGCGATACGATCATCGTCAGGAGGCCGTACGGATACGGATCGAACGGGTGAAAGCCGAAACTGGCGATGTTGAGGAATATCCATAGCGCGAACCAGACGATATGGACGTAAACGAACACCGTCCTGCCGGAAAAATCGGTGATAATATCCGCGATCCGGTCCTGCACGCTCCGGTCTCGCGCCGCTTTCTCACGGAGCCTGATAATCGTGCGGATATTCCGCTCGACGATATCGGCGAGCGCCGGATTGTTCTCCTCGATCTCGCTGTCCTCGGCGCGCTCGACGGTCATTTCACTTTGATGCGGGATGATACCGCGGCGGGCGGAATCTTCGGGTTCATCTGTTTCAATGTTCCGCGAACGATCTTTGCCACAAGATAATTCCGGTACCACTTGTGGTTGGCCGGAATGACATACCAGGGCGCGTGTTTGGTGCTCGTCGCCGACAAAGCCTCTGTGTACGCTTTGGCGTACTGATCCCACAGGCGCCGTTCGGTGAGGTCCGCAGGATTGAACTTCCACCGCTTCTGCGGATCGTCGACCCGCGCCTGCAGGCGGCGCCGCTGTTCACTCTTTGAGATGGCCAGAAAACACTTCACGATGGTCGTGCCGTTGTGCACGAGCATCCGTTCGAAATCGTTGATCTCCTTGAAGCGCCTGGCGCTCTCCTTTGCCGAGATATCACGATGCACACGAGTGATCAGGACGTCCTCGTAGTGCGACCGGTTGAAGATGCCGATCAGCCCTTTCTGTGGAACATGCTGGTGAATGCGCCAGAGAAAATCGTGCGAGCGCTCATCCGGCGTCGGGGCTTTGAATGAGGTGACCTGACAGCCCTGCGGGTTGATCCCGCGCATCACGTGGCGGATCGTGCCGTCCTTCCCGCTCGTGTCCATTCCCTGAAGGATGATCAGCAGGGAGCGTTGGCCCTCGGCATAGAGCCGCTCCTGCAACGGGTCGATCTTGCGGACACATGCCTCGGTTTCGTCGAGGGAATCGGCCTCGTTCGCAAAATCGCCGTGATCGTCCGGATTCACGCCGCTCCAGTGAAGCGTCTGTCCGGGTGTCACCGTATAGCGTTTCATCATCTGGATTAATACGCTCGAGAAGTCGTGATCGACTGAAGCTGCTCACCTATATAATGCATAACGTGATCGCGAGAATTGCGCGCGACCAGCCGGAGTGCGAACTTGGCTGGATGCGCGCAACGCTGATCATCCTGCATCGCTGGACCGCTTTGGTCGTCGGCGTGATTCTCCTCGGCACGGCGGCGAGCGGAGCATCACTGGTGTTCGAGGGCGCCATCGACCGCGGGCTGCATCCGGAGCTGTGGACCGCGCCACCGTCGGGAGCGCTGTTGTCGATCGACACGATGGTGGCGCGCGTCGAAGCGAAGTATCCGCAGGGCAAAGTCGGTGCGGTGTCGCTCTCGCCCGTTCCCGGCCGCGCGTGGACGATGAGTGCGGGCGGCCTTACCGTTTTTGTGAATCCATACACGGGGAACATCACCGGCACGCGTACCGCGCAGGAATCTCAGACGACGCTCTCGCGACGACTGCACGTCTTTCACGTTGAACTCTTTGCCGGGCGGATCGGCCGTACTATCGTCGGGGTCGCCACCTGCGTCGCGCTGTTTTTGGTGCTGACGGGAATCATTCTCTGGTGGCCCGACAAGCTCATTCGCATCAGCACAACGGCAAGCTGGAAACGCATCAACTTCGACCTGCACCACGCGCTTGGGATTGTTGCGGCGCTGATCCTGATCGTGATCACGGCGAGCGGGCTTGTGATTCACTATGACGCGCTGACGAACGCGATCCGTTCGCTCGACGCAGCACCGCCGGCACCTGCTCCGCAGCAAGCCGCCGGCAACGGCGGCGCGCTTCAGTCATTCGATGCACTCGCTGCCGCCGCACACGGTGCGCTCCCCGGTGCGACGATCATGTTCATCTCGAACGGCGGCGCGAAGAATCCCGCGACCGTCGCGATGCGCTTTCCCGAAGACCGCACCCCCGGTGGGCGCAGCCGCGTATTTATCGATCGCTACACCGGGGTGATACTCGGGAACGTCAGCACGAGGAACGCTCAAACCGGCACGCGCATCGACAACCTGAAGCGCTCGCTGCACGCGGGTGATGTTCTCGGAAAACCCACCGAGGCACTCTGGTTTCTAGCCGCACTCGTGATGGTGTCGCAGATCGTCACCGGATTCGCGATGTGGTGGAACGCCCGTCGCGCACGGAGATAACCGCGCAGGCTGGACAGTGTAGGCGCCTGTCCTAACGGATCCACACACCGGAACTACGCGATTTTTCGCTGTGTAGACAAGTGTGAGTAGTCCTTCGGTGTGATGGTTCTGCTTTGCACCGTGCGGTATTCATCCGTCACCCACCGTCTGCGTCCGGCGTGGCGCACCAACCAAATCAGTGAGCAGGAGGACCCATGGACGACAATGTCCTTGCCGCCGACGAAGCCCGTCGCATCGCGCAGCATGAAGCGATGAAGTCGCGCGTCGAACGCGACGTGAACGCCGATATCACCGCGCGTGCAGAGAGCGCCCGTGCTGCTGAGACGCCACGCCTCGAGACCGTAGCGACGAATTTCCGTGGAAAAGCGATAGACGAAGTCGTCGGAAAGGATCGTGAAGTATCGCGCGCTCGCGGCCTCGCGCGCCTATCGCAGGTGGTCGATTACATCTTCTGCCTGATCTACGGACTGCTCGCCATCCGCCTCGTGCTGAGCATGGTCGCCGCGCGCTCCGGAAACGGATTCGTGCAGTTGATCGACAACATCACGAACCCGTTCTATGCAATGTTTCGCGGAATCGTGCCGAGCCCGAGCGTCGACGGCGGCTTCACGCTGGCTGTGCCGATCATCATCGCCATCGTTGTGTACGCCCTGCTGCATGCGGCCATCAACGGCTTCCTGCGCATGATCGCCCAACGTAAGACAGAAATCTGAGGCGCACCGACATGTCAGAGCGAAAGCGTGAAATCAAAGAGAAGCTTTTCCTCGGCGCTCTTGTAGTTCTCGCCGCGATGGTCGTCTGGGTGCTTGTTATAAATATTGCGTCGCGCCATTAGCGCTCATCGCGCGGCCGCGGTACCGGCCGCGCGGCCCGTGCTCCAAGCCCAGAGAAAGTTGTAGCCGCCGATAGGTCCGAACGCGTCGAGCACTTCGCCGCACAAAAAAAGCCCGGGGCAGATCCGGCTCTCCATCGTGCGCGGATCAATTTCCGCGAGGCTCACGCCGCCCCCAGTCACCTCGGCCTTTTTATACCCTTCGTCGCTATTCCATGGCAGCGAGCCGCGTACGAGTGTTTCCACGAGTCGCAGCCGTTCATCGCGTGGCAATTCAGACAGCGCACGGTCCGGTGAAACGTTCGCGCTCAATAGCAACGCGCCCGCAAGACGATCCGGCATCTCGGCGCGCAGCGCTCCGATTACCGTGCGCGCTCCATGTGGCTTGAGCCGCTCGGTCCATTCGGCGTCGCCGTGCGCAGTCCACCGGACCGTAAGCCGCGCACGGGGATCCTCGTTCTCCGCGCGCGATCGCACGAGCACGTGCGACACGTCGAGCACCGACGGTCCGCTGTAGCCGACGTGTGTAAAGAGAAACCCGCCCGTTGCCGCCGCACTTCTCCCGCGACCCGTCGCCGTAAGAGTCACCGACAGCGACACCCCGGATAGACTGCCGAACACCGCCGGTTGCGCGACCACCGGTGTGAGCGCGGCGTACGTCGGATGAATCGTATGGCCAAGTTTCTCCGTGATGCGCAGGCCGGCACCCTCGCTGCCGGTCATCGGCACGGAGAGCCCGCCGCATGCGATGATCACCGCGTCGGCCTCGATTGCATCTGCACCGGCGCAGCGTACGGACCACCCGGCGCCATTGGGCACGACGTCGGTGACGAGCGTGTCCATGCGCAGTGTCGCGCCGCGCGCGCGCGCCAGGGCGAGCAAACCGTCGCGCACATCACGCGCCTTGTGCGACGCGGGAAAGAGTTTCACCGATTCCGATTCCTCGACGAGCGGGATCCCGACTTCGCTCTCGAAGAACGCAATCTGCTCCGCTAGCGGCCACGACCGCACGATCTTCCGCAGCGTATTCACGGACGAGTCCGTGACGAATCGCGTTTCATCGAGACGCGCCGGCAGAATATTGCACCGGCCACCGCCGCTGATCAGGATCTTTCGGCCACCGTCCTTGGTCCGCTCGAGCAGGATCGTCTCCGCGCCCGCGCCAGCGGCGAAGATCGCCGCCATCGTCCCTGCGGCGCCTGCGCCGATGACGACAACGCGCCTCACCAGATCTTCACGCGGACGCTGTCAGCGCGATACATCTTGTCACCGGGCTTTACCGCGTAGGCCTGATAGAACTGCGGCAAGTTGGTCAGCGGCGCCCACGCGCGCATTGGGCTCGGCGCGTGTACGTCGGTCTTCACACCGTTCCGCATGTTCTCCGGGCGAATCGAGGTCATCCAGCTGATCGACCAGCCGATGAAGAATCGCTGCGCCGGCGTAAGCCCGCCGACCGGCTTCCCTTCTTTGTACTCCTTCGTCTTGGTGAACGCGTCCCAGCCGAGCTGCACGCCGCCAAGGTCGGCGATGTTCTCGCCCTGCGTCGCAAAGCCATTCACGTGCAGTGAATCGACTGCGACGTATCCATTGAACTGCGCGATGATCTTTGCGGCGCGCGCACCGAACTCTTTTGCGTCTTCAGGCGTCCACCACTCTTTGAGATTTCCCTTCTCATCGAACTGGCGGCCCTGATCGTCGAAGCCATGCGTGATCTCGTGACCGATCGTGCTGCCGCCGGCGTACGCGTACACGATCGCGTCGTCCACGAGGGAATCGGCGATTCCCGGCAGAATGAACGCCGCAGCCGGAAGCACGATCTCGTTGTTCGAGGGATTGTAGTACGCGTTGTACGTCTGCGGCGTCATGTCCCACTCGGTGCGATCCACCGGCTTGCCGAGTTTCTTGATGTAGAAATCACTGCGCCATGCGTTTCCGCGGATTGCGTTGCCGAGGAACGAAGTACGGTCGACCTGAAAATCGGAGTAATCGCGCCACTTGTCGGGATATCCGACCTTGATCATCACGGCCCCGAGCTTCTTGAGCGCGCGGTCCTTCGTGACCGGACTCATCCAGTCGACCGCGCGAATGCGATCGGCAAAGGCCGAGAAAATCTCGCTGACGAGTTTCCGATACCGATCTTTCGTTGCCGCCGAGAAATATTTCTCTACGTACAGTTGGCCAAGCGCGTCGCCCAGATAGCCTTCCTGCTCATCGAGCATGCGTTTCCAGCGCGGGCGCTGAACGGTGGTGCCGTTCATGACCGTTCCAAAGAAATGAAAGTTCTGCTTGTTGAACTTCCCGCCGGCCTGGCTCGCGAAGGTATTCACGAGTTGCCAGCGCATGTAGGTCTTCAGCTCTGCCAGCGGGCGCGATGTGAGCGTTTTTTGCAGCTGCTGGTAGAACTCAGGCTGGCCGACCACGACGGTATCGACGCCGCGAATATTTCCCTGTTCGAGAAATGCCCTCCATGCGACGCTCGGCGTGAGCTTCCCCAGACTGTCGAGCGTCATCGCGTTGTAGTTCTTATGCGGGTCGCGCATGTCCTCGATCTTGCGCGATGCACCGGCGAGCTCGGCTTCCAGCGCCATCACGATCTTTGCTTCGCCGGCGGCGGTCGCCGGCGCATCGCCGAGCAGTTCGAACATCTTGCCGACATGCTTGACGTATTCTGCGCGCAGCATCTTTCCACGCGCGTCGGTATCGAAGTAGTAGTCGCGGTCCGGGAGGCCGAGCCCGCCCTGGAAGAGATACAGCGCCATACCGTCGCTGTTCATTTCGTCCTGCGAGATCGACGGATTGAAGAATGCGTTCACGCCGAGATACTGGAGGTGCGCGGCGTCGCCGAGGAGCGACTGCAAGTCTTTCGCGTCCGCTATGCGCGCGAACTCCGCCGCCAGCGGTTCGACTCCCTGCTTCGCGTTTGTCACGGAATCCATCGCCGAGAACCAGAAGTCGCCGATCTTTTGCGCGTTGCTTCCCTTGGCAGATTTCGTATCGGCCGCGGCGCCGCGGCTGATCGCGAGGACGCGCGTGTACGTCTCCTCCTGGACGACGTTCGCGATTCCCCACGACCGCTCCGCTGCGGGGATCGGGTGCGCCTTGAGCCACTTGCCGACCGAGTACTGATAGAAATCCTGCCGTGGATCGGCGGTCTTGTCTATGTACTGATCGAGGTAGTGCGCGGCGTCCACCGGGGCGTTCGGCACCGTCGCGGTACGCTGGGCACCGGCGAACGCGGGAAGCACAAGCGCGACAATCAGGATCGTCTTTGTCATTCGTTCGACTCGGAGTGGTGTTTTTTTTCGACGGGATACCGGAACGGATTCTCCTCCTCCAATTCCGTCTCGATGACCGGGCGCTGGATCCCCCATGGACGCGGATACACCTGAAGAAAATCGGGCGGCGGCAGCGACGGATCGATCGGCCCGTTTTCATTCCACAGTCCTTCCTTCCGGCGCCTGCGGACAAACCGGCGCGCGCCAATGACGACGCAGGCAAAAAGGACGCCGATCGTGGCGAGAAAGACAATCCCTCCGATGAGGTCGTCCATCCTCAGCTGCGTGCCCCGGTCACCCGCGATTTCTCAATTTTCACCAGCACCGTGTACTCCGGATCCACCAGCTGAATGATCGGCGCCTTCGCGTTCTGCGACACAAACTGATATGCGTCCATCTCGCTCATTCCCGACTTCTCGCGCACCCAGCCGATCATCGCCTTGAACGCGACGCGCGCCGCATCTTCGAGCGGGCGGCCCGAACCGACGAACATGATCTCGTCCGCGTTTTCAATTCGCGGTATTGGCGTGGCGCTCTTCTTGATCAGCTCTATATAAACTTCCACATTGAGCGCGCCCTCGATGGCGGCACCCATAATTTCGCCTTCACCCATCGCGTAGTGCCCGTCGCCAAACGACACCAGCGCGCCGGGGACGTTTACGCCGAGGTATACCGTATTTCCTGCGCGAACTTCGGGGCAATCCATGTTGCCGCCGAAATTTCCCGGCACGATCGACGTGCGGACTTCACCGCTCGCCGGCGCAACGCCGATGCAACCGAAGAACGGAACGAGTGGCACCTCCCACGAATGCTTCCCGTCGCGTGACGAAGTGCGCGCCACGTTGCGCTTCGCATCCACGTCGTACCGCCACGTCGTCTCCGGAAAATCAGGCCCGAGCATCGCGGTCTCGTTGTTTCCTACGAGTGCACCGAAACCCGGACCGAATGAAGACACCGCGTACGAGCGCGCGGGTTCGAGCTTTACTATATGAACGGCGATGGTGTCGCCGGGTTCGGCCCCCTCTATGTAGAACGGCCCCGTCTGTGGATTGTCGTGACCCGCAGTCATTTTCTTCGATGGCAAATCAGCCGCTGTAGCGACGGCACCATCGAAACAATCTTCCGTCCACGTGACAATCCGCGTACCCGCCTTGATGCGCTGCCGCGGCGCGGCGCCGCCGAACGTGTAGACGAGCTCCTCGTGCTTCGGAATCCAGTTGAGCGTCGGTGCGTCGGCCGGGATCGCCGAGACCGGCCTGGCCATCCCGTTGCCGGGGGCTGGCGCGGCGCTTCCAGAAACGCCAGGCGTCGCGGCCGGCGCCGCAACTGAATCATGCGCGCCGTCGTTGCACGCCGCGATCACCCCCAGCACACCGAGCGGAGCGGTCGCGAGGAACTGCCGGCGCGTATTCATATTTAATCCACCATCGGGTTCGTGACCGTGATCTTGAAGCCGTCTGGATCGGTGACGGCGAACGCCATCGGGCCCCATGGCAGTGCCATCGGACCATCGTCGATCTTCACGCCCGCTGCACTGGCCAGCGCCGCTACGCCAGTGATGTCCTGCGTCGTGTTGATCCAGATGCGCAGACCGACGCCCTTCACGCGATCTTTCCCCTTGGCGAAATCATCCTGGCCGAGCCCGACCGTCACCCCGCCGGCTCTCATGGAAGCGAACTGGATCGCTCCGGCATCGTCTTCCATTTTGTGAACCATCTCAAAACCGAGCGCCGTATAAAATCGAATGCTCTCGTCGACGTCGTTGCAAGTGATGCTGGGAAAAGCATCCTGCGCGTTCAGTGCGGCCTCGGCCATGCGATCCTCTCGTGATGTTGGACAGTAAATTTGATCTGCACTAAACTACCTCAACCGCTGATCGATGACGAACTACATCCTGGTCGCGATCGTCGCGCTGCTTGCCGGAGCAGCGGTCGCATGGGCACTCACACGCTCGAAGAACGAGAGCGCGTCTATTCGCGAAGGGCTCGCGACCATGAGCGCACAACTCGCCTCGCTCGAAAAAGAGCGCGCTGCCAGCCACGCCGCCCTGCATGAGCACCTTCGCCTGATGGGCCAAGGGCAAAAGGAGCTCGCCGACGAAACCGAGACGCTCGTGCGGGCACTGCGCGCACCACAGGTCCGCGGCCAGTGGGGCGAGATGCAGCTGCGGCGCGTGGTCGAACTCGCGGGGATGCTCGAGCACTGCGATTTCATAGAGCAGGCGACCGTCTCGACCGTCGACGGACGCCTTCGCCCCGACCTCATCGTTCACCTTCCCGGCCACAAAGCAGTCGTCGTCGATTCAAAAGCGCCGCTGCAGGCGTACCTCGACGCCGCCGAAGAGACCGACGAGGCGAAACGTGCCGCGTTCCTCGATCAGCACGCGCGCCAGGTTCGCACGCACATCGAGCAGCTCGCCGCAAAAGACTACGCGAACGAACTCACCGAAGCGCCGGATTTCGTCGTCATGTTTCTCCCGGGCGAGGCATTCTTCAGCGAAGCATGCCGTCGCGATCCGGGTTTGATCGAGTTCGCGGTCAACAAGGGCGTGATTCCATCGAGCCCGACCACTCTCATCACGATCCTCAAAGCCGTTGCATACGGCTGGACGCAAGAACGGATCGGCGAAAACGCCGAGCGCATTCGCGACCTCGGCATCGAACTGTACGACCGGCTCCGCACGACCGCCGCGCATCTCGACACGCTCCGTCGGTCGCTCGCGAAAACGGTGGAGTCCTACAACGCCGCGGTTGGCTCGCTCGAGAGCCGCGTACTTCCCACCGCGCGCAAGCTCAACGACCTCGGCGCGGCGTCCGGAGGAGAAATCGCCGCGCTCGAGCCAGTTGATATCACGCCCCGTGCGCTGGTGGCGCCCGAGCTCGCCGCCGAACCCCGGCCAGAAGAGGCGAAACCGCCGATGTAAACCTTCCGTACGGTCTCAGTGTCAGAGGGGTATAGACAGTCTTTACCCCTGCATATGGGCTGTCTATACCCCTCAGCCAACGGACACCGGACCTGTGCTCAAACGCACCCCCGCACTCACCAGAATCGAGCTGCTGCAGGGAACGCTGGACCTGATCGTCCTGCAGTCACTGCGGTGGGGACCGCAGCACGGATACGGCCTCGTGCAGCTGATTCGCGCCACATCGCGCGGCGTGCTCGACGTCGATGCCGGTTCGATTTATCCGGCGCTGCACCGCCTCGAACGGCAGCGCGCGGTGAAAGCCGCGTGGGAACTTTCCGAAAACCGTCAGCGGGTTCGCGTCTACCGCCTGACTCCGGCCGGGCGCAAACAACTGGCCGCCGAACGGTCGCGATGGGAGCAGCTGTCGCAGGCGATGAGTGAGTTGTTTCTCCCGCCGACCGCAGCGGATAGATGAGTTTTCCGGGCGATTTCTTCAAATCGCGGAAGCGGCGCGAGGAAGAACTCGAAGCCGAGCTCGCCTCGCACCTCGCTATGGACGCGAGTGTGCGCGCCGCACGCGGAGAATCGCCGGAAAGCGCGCGAAAGCACGCGCAGCAGGACTTCGGCAGCACGGTCACCGTACGCGAAGTCACCACCGACATGTGGAGCGGAGAGAACATGCACCTGATCATCCAGGACGTACGTCACGCGATGCGCAGTCTCGCGCGCGTGCCCGGCTTCACGCTGATCGCCATTCTCACGCTCGCGCTGGGGATCGGTGCGAACACGGCGATTTTCAGCGTGATCAATGGCGTCATTCTTCGCCCGCTCCCGTTTCCGAAGGCGGACCAGCTCGTGTTCATCACGAGTCAGTTCCCTGGCCTGGGCTTCGATCAGTTCTGGGTCGACGCGGCCGAGTTTCTTGAGTTTCGCGAACGGAACCAGTCGTTCCAGAATGTCGGCGCATACACCACCGGCGCGGTGAATGTCGGCACCGACGCCAGTCCGCAGCGTGTGGCGTCGGCATCCGTGTCGGCTGGCTTTTTCGAAACGATGAAAGCCGATCCCGTCGCCGGACGCACGTTCACGCCCGAAGAGACGCTGCCGAACTCCCCGCTCGTTGCCATTCTCTCATACGAGCTCTGGCAGACCGCGTTTGCGGGCCATCCGGTGGTCGGCAAGCAGCTGCAGATCGACGGCGTGCCGCGCACGGTGGTCGGCGTGATGCCGGCGACATTCGACGTGCACGATCAGAACGTGCGACTGTGGCTCCCGCTGCGGCTCGATCCGGCGCAACGCGCGAAGTATCGTGGCGGGCACTACCTGTACCTGATCGGCCGCCTCAAAGACGGCGTCACGCTGCAGCAGTCAAAATCCGAACTGGAGACGCTGCTCGCACAGTGGCCCGCGACCGACGGCGTCGTGCCGAACGCCACTCCGGGCGCGGCCGGATTTATTCATACGCCAAATACGAAGCTCCATCGCCTGCGCTACGACGGACTGCAGGCCGATATGGTCGGCAGCATCGGCAAGGCGCTCTGGATTCTGCAGCTCGCCGTTGTCGTCGTGTTGCTCATCGCGTGCGCCAACCTCGCAAATCTTCTGCTCATGCGCGCGGAGTCGCGCCAGAAGGAACTGGCACTGCGCGCCGCGCTCGGCGCCGGACGCGGCCGTCTCGTGCGCCTCTTCATGTCCGAAAGCCTGGTGCTCTCGATTTCCGGTGCGCTCGCAGGGAGCGCGCTCGCTTTCGTTGGACTCCGCGTGCTCGTCGCCGCAGGCACGTCGAGCATTCCGCGCGCCGGTGCGATCACGATGGACGGGCGGGTATTCGCGTTCACGATGCTGCTCGGCGTTGGATGCGGCCTCATCTTCGGACTCGCGCCGCTGCTGCACCTCAGTTCCGGCAGCCTGAGCATGGCGCTGCGCGAGGCCGGCAGCCGCACGACCGGCATTGCCGCACGCAACAAACTTCGCCGCGGACTCGTGATCACCGAAATGGCGCTCGCGGTCACGCTGGTGATCGGCGCGGGATTGCTGCTGCGAAGCTTTTGGAATCTGATGAACGTCGACGCCGGGTTCGATCGCACAAACCTTTCCACGTTCAGCATCGCGCTCCCGACTCGGGTGTACACGGACAGCACGCGTCGCGTGGCATTCTTCGACAACCTCATCGCGCAGCTCGATGCGCTCCCCGGTGTACAGAGCGCTGCAGTGATGAGCGGACTGCCGCCGCGCCGTCAGGTGAATGCGAACGACACGCAGTTCGAAGGGTTCACGCCGCAGCCGAACGGCGTCGGACCGCAAGCCAACGTCGACTACAACCAGTATGCCTCGCCGTCGTATTTCACGACGATGAAAATTCCGATCGTCGCCGGCCGCGGCTTTGGCCCGTCTGATGGGCCGCTGTCGCCGCCGGTGCTCTTGATCAATGAGACCACCGCGCGTCTGTACTATCCGAAACAAGACCCGATCGGCAAGCGCATCAAACCGAACGGAGACTCGCTCTGGTTCACGGTCATCGGCGTCGCGAAAGACGTGAAGCAGGGCGGTGTCGACTCGAAAACGGGCACCGAACTCTATCTCGACTTTGAACAGACGCCGCGCACGGAGGGCTTTGGGCAGGCAAACATGAACGTCGTCGTGCGCTCGACGCGCGACAACGCGGCGCTCGCCCCTCTGATCAGGCGGATTGTGGACGGGCTCGATCCAACGCTCCCGATAGTCCAGTACCGCCGCATGGACGAGGTGTTTTCAGAATCCGTCGCACGGCCGCGCTTCCTCGCGAACCTGCTCGGCGTCTTTGCGACGGTCGCGCTCCTGCTCTCCGCGATCGGCACGTACGGCGTGCTCGCATATACCGTCACCGAGCGGCGCCGCGAGATCGGCATCCGCATGGCACTCGGTGCGAGCGCGCATGGCGTGCTCATGATGGTGCTGCGCCAGGGACTGACGCTCGCCGGAATCGGGCTGGTGATCGGGTTGGTGGCAGCCGCGGCCTTCACGCGAGTGGCATCGACGCTGCTCTTCGGCGTGAAGCCCACCGACCCGGCGACATTCGTCGTGGTCGGCGGATTCATGCTGCTCGTCGCCGCGGCCGCGTCGATTATTCCAGCGCGGCGCGCGACGAGGGTCGACCCGCTCGTCGCGCTGCGATCAGACTGAGCGCGTGAAGCTCAGTGCGCACCCGCCGCTTGTCCTGCCTTGTAGATGGCGGCGGTCGTGGTGCCCATGAATGCGATGAGCGCCGCGGCGAGAACAATAACGAGCATGATGAGCGCCACTCGCCGGCGGCGGCGGCGCGACGCTTCCCACGAGAGCTCGTCGAGATAGAAAGTCCCCGGTGCGCCGTCGCGAATGATCGCGTTGCGCTGAAGGATCTCCCACGCGAGGCGCTGCTCGACGCCGAGCGCGAGCGGCGTCATCGCGTGCGCGCTGTCGGTCGCGCCATGGCTTCTGAAGTGCGCGACGAGCTCTTTCTCGCGCTTGAAAAGAATTGCGACTGCTGCGGATGCGCCCATCGTCGGGATCTCCTGTCTGCTGAAGTGCGAACGCTACTTGGGTGAGAAGATCTCAACCTTCACTGTCTTCTTGTCCACGATGACCACGGGCGGCGGCACGAATCCGTCCGGCGATTCCCGATGCAAGCCGTATGTCCTCGGATCGGTCGCGATGACTGTCGCATCGATGCATGCCTTCTGGTACGGGCCGAAGAACTTAGCTGTTGTGCCGGCGACTTCGCCAACATTGGGATCGTAAAACGTGACAACTCCCTTGGCGTTAGTCGCAGCCGCCATGGAATGTCCGTCCGTGGAGATGTAGAAAAACCGGTTCTTCACAAACACGGCCTCTATCTTCGCATAGGGATAGTCGAAGGTCTTGGTATCGCGAATAACCAGAAACTCCTCCAACGCCTGCTTCACCCTGCGCTGTCCGTTGTGTGACTCGACGAGTGCTTGCGCAAAAGCTTCGATTGCGACCCGGCTCTCCGGCGGCTCTTGAAAGGCAGCCCCCTGTTGCTCCCGCAGCAGCGCGATCAAGTCGGTGGGCTTCGGATTCGCACGCCGGTTCAGCCAGTCGATTGCGAGGCCCGCGCACAATCCGTCGCCCTTGTTCGGATCGAGGTTGTAGTCCCGAATCCACGTGTAAATCAACCCGTGCTGACCGAGCCAACGAACCGTGCCGCCTGTGGCCCGGGCCTGCCGGTCGAACGCGATGCGATAGAACATCATCGCGCGTTGCATCAGGTCGCGGTCGGTCAGTTCGCCGGGTGGCGTCATGAATGGTCGAAACCAGCTGAAGAATCCAACAGGACGAATTGCCAGCGCGGCGACCCGTCTCGTGACAGATCGCCGCGTTGAAGTATGCATGCCGAGCGACGTGCGCGCCGCGATTCCTACCGAACCTGGCGGGTCTCCTTCGTCGCGTTGCTGATCTGGAGATCCCAGCCGCCCGGGGTGGTCGTGTGGTAGCTCTTGTACTTCGCGGCGGCATCATGAATATCGATCGTGCCACCGGTGTCCGGTCGCGCGGTGAGTCCGCGCTTCGTGAGTTCGCCCAGGACGCCGTCCGTGTCCCACGGTGCGATGCCGAACGAGATGTGATTGATCACCGCTTTGCGCGGCGCCATCGCCTGCGCGCCACGACCCGTTGAATCGGCGCCGGGACGAACGATGCCGCTCGTGCCGCGGACGATGATGTTGCCGAGCTCGCCGATCTGGCACTCATTCTGGCTTCCTTCATCGCCTGTTCCCTTCCAGCCGAGCAGCGCCTCATACCACGCCGTGCTCTCTTTGTAGTTCGTCACGGCGAATGAGATGTGATCGAGCCAAACGGTCTTCAACGGCGACGAATCAAACGGTGCTGCGACGCCGAGCGATCCGTTCGGCGCGCCAATGCGACGGTTCTTCTTGCTGCCGTTGCTGATCTGGACGTCGAATCCATCTGGATCCTTTACGTGGAAACTTTGGAAATCCTTGCCGTCATGATCGGCCACAGGATTGAGTCCGCGCTTCGTGAGCTCGGCTTCGACTTTCTTGGTATCCCACGGCTCAATGCCCCAGCAATACGAATCCCACACAGCGGTGAGTGGTGTACGCGCGCGACCGCCACCGGCGCCACCGCGTCCGCCTCCGCCGCCAGCGCGCGCTGCCACAGCGGTGCTTTCAGCAGCCGTGAGCACACGCGGCGGGGGCGGCGGCGGTGCAACGTAGCCGCCGCGCAGGATCACGCCGCCGACGTTGTCGCCGATATCCATGTACGCTTTCGTACCGTCATCGCTGCGTACTTTCCAATTCATCAACGCCGCGTAGTACGCAGCTTCCTTTTTGTAGTCGGCGCATTGGAGCGAGAAGTGGTCCATGTAGACCGTCTTCCAGCCGGTGGGCGCGAACGGGGCCTTCGCCGGTGTCGTGTCGCAGTTCGCTGTGCCCGCGGCAGCTCCGCCGCAACGGCCCTGCGCAAACAGGTTCATCGGGACCGCGGCCGCCGCGGCTGCAAAGCCTAGGGTCTGCAGCAGTTGGCGTCGCGAAACTTTTCCGCGATCGAACTCGCTGAACAGTCGGGTGATTTCGTCTTCCACGTGTCAGTTCTCCTGGGTTGGTGCTGTTTTTCCTAAGTTACCGCGCGCCAGCCTTCGTGAGCGCGGTTGTTCCGCCGACAATTGGAATCGTGAACGACGAATGCGCAAGGTCGATGGTGAGTTCCGTTCCGGCATGCGGCCAGAGCGTGAATTCGCGATCGCTCGACATGATCATCACGGCAAGCTGCTTCCCCGCCGGAACGAATTCGTCGTCCGGCTGAAGATCGAATGTGAGGTCGTAGAATTTTCCGGGCACGAGCTCCTCGCCCGCCGCCTTCGATTCATAGTTGCCGCCTTTCGTGAGCGACTTGTAGTTCTGGATGTCAGCCCAGCCGTGCGTGATCACGCCGGTGTGACTCTGCGATCCCACACGCGCCGAATCGTACGGAAGCATCACCAGCCACACGGTGAGATTCGCTGCTGCTTTGCTCGACGCGACGCGCAGCGTGATACGCGGCGTACCGGAGATGTGAACGGTGTCGGTGAGCGTCGCGGTTGCGTAGATGAGCCGGTTCGGCGACTGCGCTGCACTCGCAAGCGCGCTCCCGCTCATCGCGACATCATCGACGAGCTTGTCAGTGCCACTCGCAGCAGCCGCAGCCGAGAGCGCCGCGACGCCGGCGCCGCCGGCCGTCGGGTGCAGAACGACTGGCACAGTGCCCGGCACAGGGAACGACGCGAACGGCGCGGGGAGAACAAGTCCGCGTCCGCCACGGCCGCCTGGTGCCGTGCCCGCCGCTGCCGTCAATGCCGCAGGTGCTTGTGCAGCGGCGTCCTGCACGATCCAGACCGGCGGATCTTTTTCAACGCCGTTATCGACGCCGTACAGGTAGTGACTGAACCAACGGTTCACCATGTCGGCGGGCGGGTTTCCGCCGTGGCCGCCCTGATGCAGATAGATCGAAACGGGGAGCCCGCGCGCCTTCATTTCGTCGTAAATGCGCACGCTGTGCTCGGGCACGACGTTGTAATCGTTGAATCCGTGCGCGAGGAGAACCGCCGCCTTGATGTTCTTCACGAACGGCAGCAGATCGCGCTCGTACCAGAAATCATTCATGTCGCCGCTGGAACGATCCTGCCCGTTCGGGCCGGCGAATATTCCGTTCTTCCAGATTGCATCGCACGTCGCGCGCAGCGACGGATCACCGCTTGCTATGAAATCGTAGAGCACGTCGACATCCTCGCCCAGGTAGCCACCAGGCGAGCGGACGAGACCGTTCGAGCGATAGTAGTGGTAGTAGGACGTGTTCGGCGAAACGGGGACAACAACCTCGAGTCCTTTCACACCGGTGGTCGCGGCGGCGAGCGGAAGCGTGCCTTCGTATGACGTTCCGATCATCCCGACTTTGCCGGTAGACCATGCTGTCGCCTGAACTTCTTCGGTTCCGGTGGCCGTTGTGTAGCCTTTCGCGCGGCCATTGAGCCAATCGACGACGAACTTCATCGCTGCGCGCTCGGGGTAATCGCCGACCGTCGGGCATCCCTGCGACATCCCGGTTCCGCTCGCCTCGGAGTGCACGACTGCGAAACCGCGCGGCACCCATTCATTCACGAGCGCATTTGAAATGCGGTGCCGGTTGGGTTCATACGGCGGCGGGTTCATATGTGCGCGCACGGGCGGCTGCGCGCCGAGTTCCTGGCGCACATCCCAGTTGACGTCGTCGCGCGCGGTGCCGGCATAGTACGGACTCGATCCGTACACGACGGAAACTTTCAGGCCGTCAGAAGCCGTCTGTGCGGGGCGCGTGACGTCGACATGCACGCGGTCCTTCTTCCCGTCGTGATCGGTATCGAAGTCGGTCTCCACCCAGAGATCCTGGCGGATCCATTTGGTGGAGTCTTGGAAGGCGGGGACGACCTGCGCCTTGCCATCGACGAACACGGGGGCGGGTTTTGCAGACTGCGCGTTCTGCGCGCCAGCGAGGTCGGCGGAAAGCGAGAATGCGGCGACCAGTGCAATCGGCGCGCAGCGATGAAACGGGCGTGTGATCATACCGTCAAAATGCGGCTCCGCGCACCAAGTCCGCAAATCGGGGCTGATGTGAGGCGCGAGGAGACCGTAGATTATCGCTCGGAGAGCCCCCGTCAGGAGAAATTCAATGCGTTTTTTCACGTACGCGCCGATTGTCATCCTGTTCATTGGAAACAGCTTCTTTCACGGCGCCTTTGAACCGGTGCGCAGTTACAACGCCGCCGCTGTTACTGACGAAAACGCCGGTCTCCCCGCGGGAAATCCGCGTTCCGAGGGTGCTGCGGGGCCGTACGGTGGCATACCGGCAATCTTCAAGAAGCTGACCGACGAAGCCGGCCTCAGCTACGAAGTGCACAGTGAGCTCGCCAGCGGCAAACCACTGGAGTTTCACTACGCGAACGCGCTGAGTGTGATCAATCAGCCGAAGTGGGATGTCGTCATCATGCACGACCTGAGCACCGGGCCTGTCCCCTCCGCACGCACTGGAGATCCAGACCGCTTCACCAAGTTCGCTGATCTGCTCGAACAAACAATTCACTCCGCGAACAAATCAGCGTCGATTTACCTCTACGAAACCTGGTCGCGCGCCGATCTCACCTACCCGGCAAACCGTCCGTACACCGGCCAGCCGATCGAAACGATGGCCACGGATCTCCACGATTCGTACGCGCGCGAGTTCGCGCACAACGGACACTTTGCCGGACTCGCGCCGGCGGGCGATGCATGGATGCGCGCGATTCACACCGGAGTTGCCGAGCCGGACCCAACCCATCCGGACTCCACAAAGATCAATCTCTGGGGCCGCGACTCGTACCATCCGAGCATTTACGGCGCATACCTCAACGCGCTCGTAGTCTTTGACCAGATCACCGGCAAAGATCCGCGCACACTCGGCGCGCAAGAGAAAGCAGCCGCCGAGTTGGGCATCTCACCCGCGATCGCGACGACACTCCAGCGCATCGCGTACGAACAGGTCGAGGAGGGCAAGCGCGCCGTCCGTCATTAATGCACGACCGGCAAGACGATATGAGACGGCATCGCTGCTGATCCGTAGATGCGCTGCGTCGCTTTCACAAAGTCCGACGCTTTCGCCTCGTAAATGTTCGGCACGAACTTCTGCGGATTGCGATCGATCACTGGGAACCAGGTTGACTGCACCTGCACCGCGATGCGATGTCCTTTGAGAAAGACATGATCGTGCTCGCGCAGCGGCACCGTCCATTCCGTGACTTTGCCGGCAACGAGCGGATGCGGCGTCTCGAAACTTTCGTTGAACCGGCCGCGACGCACTTCCATCGCGATGGGAAGTTTGTAGCCGTTCAGTGATCGCGCATACGCATTGGGCGCGGGCCCCGCATCGGCATTCCACTCGTTCGGCTGCGCGTTCTCCGGATAGACGTCGATCAGCTTCACGATGAAGTCCGCATCCGTGCCCGAAGTCGACGCGAAGAGCTTCGCCGCGAGTTCGCCGGTGACCGTGATGTCGTGATCGAGCGGCGCGCTCGTGTAGGTGAGAACATCGGGACGACCGTCCACGAACCGCTGGTCCGCAACTTCCCAACGGCGCCAATCGCCATTCGGGTACGTCGGAGAAATCGGCCGTTGACGGTACGGAACCGGATTTGCCGGATCTGACACGTACTCGCGATACAGCGCGCCTGACGAAGCAACCGGCTTCTCGAACGAGAGCGTGCCGTCGTTGTGAAAATACAGATTCGTCGGCATCGCGCTCTTCACGGGCCAGCTGTCATACGTGCGCCAGGCATTGGAGCCGGTCTGAAACATCGTCGCGCGCCACGCAGGCTTCGTTCCCTTACCGTGCAGATAGAATCGGAAGAACGGCGCCTCGATGTTTTCGCGATATTCGCGCGCGGTTTCGTGACCGCCAAGAGGAATGATCCCGATGCTGTCGTTTTTAGCGGTCCGCCAGGAGCCGTGAAACCACGGGCCGGCAACCATGAAGTTTGTGTGATCGGGATCGTTTTTGGCGGCCTGATGAAATATCTGCCACGGCCCCCACGGATCTTCCTGATCCCAGAATCCTGCGACGTTGAGATTCGGAACGGTCGAGCCTTTGATCTGTGTGTACCACGCCTCGCGTTTGTTTTCGGCGTCGTAGTTCGGATGCGCGACGATCGAGTTCCAAGCAGGAATCGTACCGTGCAGATACTTCGCGTTGATGTTCGACAGCGGCCCGAGCTTCAGATACCAGTCATACGCATCGTAAATATCGAACTCAAAGTGCGTGTTCTTGAATTTGTCGGCCTGCTCGTAGACGGAATATTCGAACGAGTAGCTCTCACGCGCAGCGCCGTATCGGTGATTGTCGTCATTCATCCACTGATCGGCCGGTGACGCCTGCTCACTGATCGCCTTGAGCGCGGGATGCGGCATCAACAGCGTCATTCCCGTCGTCAGCCCATCGTACGACACTCCGAACATTCCCACCTTGCCAGTCGTGTTCGCGACGTGCTTCACCAGCCAGTCGATGGTGTCGTACGCGTCGGTCGTCTCGTTCACGTTCGTGCTTTTTGTGTTCGTGAGATCGACCTGCGAGGAAAGGAGAAAAGTCCCCTCCGACTTGAACCGCCCGCGCAGATTCTGAATGACGAAGATGTAGCCGTCGGCCGCGAACTCTTTCCACGCAACGGGGACGATCGGCGGCGCGATGGCCGGCACTCCATACGGCGTGCGACTCAGCAAAATCGGCAGCGCTTCACTGCGGCCCACCGGTCGCATGATCGCGGTTTGCAGTCGCGCACCGTCGCGCATCGGGATCATCACCTCTTCGAGCGTGAACGCACCGCCTGCTGCCGGCTGCTGGGCATTCACAGTGGGAGCGCAAATCGCAATCAGTGCGGCGGCGGCGAATGATCGAATCGTCATTGGGCTCCTGATGTGCAAATGTGCGTTCGTTTCACTTTGCGGAGTACTTCGCATGCCACTCTGCGATCAATCCATGCCGCTCCGACCACGCGGCCCACACCGATTCCGCCCAAGCGCGTGCGGCGACCGCGATCTCCTCATGAGAACCCGTGATCGGCATGTCGGCTACAGTTCGCGTTTGCTCAAACGAAGGCGGCTCCAATCGCGGAAAGGCACCCTTGTGTCCCGCAAACTGCGGAACGCCCACCGGTCGGCCTCGCACGAGATAACCGTAAAGATTGAGCAGGTGCACGGCCACCGACTGTGTCGCCTGCGGAGTCGGCGTCCCCGGATGCTGTGCGGCGTATGCGTCCGTCGACAGTTGCCGCGCAATTTTCAACTCTGGTGCGATTGCCATCACGCCGAGCAGTTCACCGTACCGCTCCCAGCAGCCTGCAGACGACGTCATGTAGCGATGTATCGGCCCGTCGATCTTCTCGAACTCCGCGCCGCATCCGACGCAGCGTTCAATCATCGCAGCCGCCACGCACGCATACCGTCAGCGGCACGCGGGATCGTTCTTCGCGTTCGTCACCGCGCGCGGCGGGAGCGGCGCCTTCTCCACCAGCCGCCGAAGTTCGATGATCGGCTCCGGACTGTCATCGACTTGCAACTTGAGCACCACATCATTGTGCAGCCAAACGCCGCCGCACTTCTTCACGATGATCATCGCCGCCGATTGCTTGCCGCGATTGTCGCCCCCCGCCGCCTGCCCTGCTTCGATTCCCGCGAGAAGACGAAACGCGAGATGCCCGCCCGTGCGGTTGAACGCGGCGACCATTGAATCAACGACACCCTTATTCGCGAGCGTGTTTCCCTGCGCGGTGACATGCACGCCCTGCTTGTCACCTGCGGCAACAGGTGCTGTGGGGCCGGTGTACGCCGCGACATTTCCCTTGCCATCGATCACGGCGAACTGCCGCCCGGTCTTCGCCCAGCGTGCGGTGTCGGGATCCGGATCGTGATCCCACACATACTTCACGACTTCGGCCGCCGACCTCCCCTGGCGCAGCAGCGCGAGCGCCTGCGGACCGTAGCTCACATCGACAACCGCCTGCGTGGCAACAACTCCAACGCCAGCTTCCGCAGAGAGCACGCCGTTGCCAACGGAGAACACACGCGACTGCACTGCACCGCCCCACTCGCCGGTGGTCGTATCATATGCGAGAATCGAAAACGTTCCCGTTTCCGGGAGCGCGTCAGGCGATTCGCGCACCGCCGCAGCGCGTGCGCATCCGCCCGCAATTAGCATGGCGACCAGCGCGGTTAGCGGCACACCACTCGTGCGCCGGCTCTCGGGCCGCTTCACTTGAGCACCGGCGCCACGCGCTTCTTTGTTGCCTGCTCGAACGAATATGCGAGCTCGATCAACCTCGGCTCACTGCACGCCGACCCCGCGAAGCTCACGCCAAACGGAACCGGCTGAGGATCGAACCCCGCCGGGAAGGCCGGTCCAAAACTGTTTGGAACGCGCGCCCACGGCACGATCACCGTTGGATAACCCGGCTTGGCCGAAATCGCCGCGCCGTTCGCACCCGGAAAGAGCAGCGCGTCGAGATGCTCGGACTGCATCACGGCATCAATGCCATGTGCGCCACCGAGATCGATATCCTTCGCGCGATCGGCGTCATACTTGGCTTTGTCAGCGGCAAGATCGATCTCATCCGAAATGTCCAGCAGCGACTGACCGTACTTGATCGCACCGCGTCCGGCGTTCGAAATATTGAACCACCGCAGATCGGTGAGCGTCTTGAACGGCGCTGCAGCACCGAGTGACGCGAGCCAGTTATTGAAATCGCGTTTCATCCCGTACGCGAAATCGATCGAGCAGCTCGCGTTGTGCCCCTTTCTGTTCTCGACGCCGCTGCACGTGTTCCAATAGAGAAGATTGCGCAGCGTATCCGGCGTCGTCACGCTCGGGATGTTCGCCGGATCGACGATCACTGCGCCCGCTTTCTTGAGCTCCGCAATCGCCTCGGTCATTGCCGCCGTCTGCGCAGGGCTCATCCCGCCGCGCGGAGTCGTCGTGCCCGGAACGGTGAACGCCTCGTAGTAAAACGCGCGTGGAATGCCGATGCGTGCGCCCTTGAGCGCGTCGCGCTTCAAGTTCGGCCGGTAATCGCGATTGGCGGGTGGCTTGCAGACGCGCGTCGCCGGATCGTTCGGATCAGGCGCGGGACTCTCGAGCGCGCCGAGCATAATGGCCGCGTCCTCAACCGTGCGTGCCATCGGCCCAGGCGTGTCCTGATCGGCCGTGATCGGGATGACGCCGTAGCGGCTGATGCGCCCAACCGTTGGCTTGATCCCCGCGAGCATGTTTTGGTTCGACGGGCTCAGCACCGAGCCGGACGTTTCGGTGCCGACGTTCGCCGCCCAGAAACTCGCGGCCGTACCAATGCCCGAGCTCGACCCACCCGTGCCCATCACGGCACGCCCATCATTGAAACCCGGGCGGGGATCGGGCCGCGGATCGTACGGATTCATTCCGTAGCCGCCGACCGCACTGTAGTTGCCGGGCATCGGCGTCGGGCTTCCTGCGACCCAATTCGCGAGCTCGGTCAGCACCGTTTTCGCAATGATAATCGCGCCGGCGTCTTTCAGATTCTTGGTCAGCGTCGCCTCGTACGGCGGAACGAGTCCCTTGAATGCGAGCGCGCCGCCCGTCGTGGGAACGTTGGTCGTATGAATGTTGTCTTTGAGTGCGACCGGAATACCGTGCAGCGGTCCGCGCACATGCCCGGCAGCGCGTTCACGATCGAGCGCGTCGGCCTCGGCGAGCGCCGTCGGACTGATCGCGATCACCGCGTTCAGCGTGTGGTCGTACATCGCGACGCGCGCGAGGTACGCGAGAACCAGTTCGCGCGAGGTGACGCGGCCGGCGGTGAGCGCCGCCTGCATCTGCGGAATTGTCGCTTCGGTCACGTCGAACATCGGGCGCGACTGCGGAGCTTGCGCCGCGATCGTAGAAGTGACGGCGGCAAGCGACAGTGCCGCGCAGAAAATCATGCGCGGCACCGGGCGTGAGATATGAGAAGTCATCGGGACAAAATGGGGGACAAACACCCCGGCCCGCAAACGTGTTCACCCGCTAACGGCCACCGCTTCGTCCGGCTTGCGTTTCCGGCTGAGAATGCCCGCGGTCACGAGCGCGAACACGATTCCCACCGGGAGCGGATCGAGAAAGGTGTATGCGATGTTCACGAGCGGATTCTTGTAGGCCACCCTGAACTGGTCCATCTCTTTCGTCAACGCCGCGATCTGGGCTTCGGGCGCGCCGGATTTCTTCGCTTTGGCAATCGCGGACACCGCGTACTTGTCGGCGAAATCGGGCATGAACTTGAAATAGATCACTTCCCACGTACCCACGTAACAGCAGCTCGCGAGCAGCGTGATCAGCAGGCCGACGGCAGCGGCTCGTCCAAATGTCACGCGCCCGCTGCCGACATTATCGCGATACGACCTCACGCCGAAGTACACCATCAGGAATGCGACGACCATCGTCGTGTAGCCGAGAAGCAGGCTATGGTCGACCCCGATTTGATCCTGGAACGGGATGGTGATCGCCATCAGCCCCGAGAGAATCGCGCCGGCGATGAACCCGAATTTCAGTACAACCTTTCGCATGAGAGCTCCGTTGTGGTAGAGGACGGCCGATTCTACCGGCACGCCAACCATCCGCGCGTCACCCGAACGGATGATTTTGGCAAATCCTGCTCGAAATCATACGAAAGTCTGAGGGAATCGGCGCCCAGGGCGCCGATCGGATCAAGGAATCAGGCGGAACTCCTTCCCCAGCTGCACGGCCTGCGTACGCCGGCGCGCGCCGAGCTTGTCAAACACGCGGCTCGAATGCGTTTTCACCGTGTTTTCGCTCACATGCGCGCGTTCGGCGATCTCCTTGTTGCTCAGCCCTGCGGCGATGAACTCGAGAATTTCGAGTTCGCGCGGCGTGATGCCGAGCGATTCGACCTTTGAGTTATCGCGCGTAAAATCGGCCGGCGCGGGCACCTCGACCTCGCGGACTATTACGGTCTCGGATTTTCGCGTGAGCTTGAGGCCAAGCCAGATCCCGAGGCCCGCGAATATCACCGCGACGAGCCCACCGTAAATCTCGAGCGAATGTTCGACGACGAGCCAGCGATACTCGATCAGCTTCAGCGCGACGATGAGCACTCCGCCGAGCAGGCCGTACAACAGGACCGGTTTGCGCATCGCAAGCGCGTCAGCGCGTCATCACCACGCCCTTGTCGGGCTCGGCCTGCGCGAACTTGATGCCGTTGGGATCGAGAAAAGTAATTGCGCGTTTCTTGCCGTAGACGAGCTGATCCGCGCGCGTGTACTGCTGCGCGAGCGCGAGCTGGCCGTCGCGGCGCTCGGGGAAGGTCGCGGTGGTGATACGAACCGTAAGCTCGCCGTTGTGTTCTTCGACCTTCGAGCCGCCGTTGACGGTCTTGAGGATTCCGTTCGCATCGCCGGTCGACATCGGACTGGCGATCATGTTCGGCATCACGACACCGATCGGGATATTCGGCGGGCGTCCGTAGAAGAACGCGCCGACGGTCAGCGCCGCGAGGAATCCAATGAAGGTCCAGCGCTTTGCGCGCGCCTTCTTTGCCATCGCATTGCGCGGATCGCCGGCGGCGGAGACCGACGTCGCTCCGCGCGGCGACGTAACCGAGCGGCTCGACCGCGGGGTCCCGTCCCTGTCGGTCGGATACGGAGTCTGGCAGAAGGCGCAAACCCGGAGGTTATTGCTCTCTTTGCCGCACGATGGGCATAGCATTGTTATTAAGAATCACCCGCGAGCGCGATGGATGCAACGTGCCGTAGGAGTTTCGGCCCCGCGGCTTTGTATCCTTGGCAAGCCGCAGCGGTTAGCGGGTGCGCTTGTGCATGGCATACCTCAGCGTTGCTACGCGCGGGCCGCGGACTTGTTCATCGCGACCGCGGCCTTGATCAGCGCCTTCAGCGCCTTCTTGTTCAGCTTTTCGCCCTCCTGAAAATCAATCGCGCGCCTCACGTTTCCGCCGAGACTGGAATTGAAAAGGCCGGCGGGATCCTTCAGCTGCGCGCCCTTCGCGAATGTCGTCTTCACAACCTTTTTGTACGACTCGCCGGTGCAGATAATCCCGTCGTGCGACCAGACTGGAATCGCCCACTTCCATTCTTCGATCACATCGGGGTCTGCGTCCTTGATCACGGCGCGCAGCTGTGCGAGCATCTCGCCTCGCCAGCCGCCGAGCTCTTCGATTCGCGCGTCGATCAGCGCAGACGCGGAATCTGGTTTCTTACCGGATTTCTTCGACGGGCTCTTCTTCATCTTATTGCTCGAACTCGTATGTGAGCGTGAATGGGTGTTCCATCCCGTGACCAACGGCCGACGCTCCTTCACCGCGGAGGCCGCGAAGTTCGCCGGTGCCCGAACCGGCGATGACAAAGTAGGATTCTTTTGCGGCGCCGTTCTCGAATACGCCAGTTCTCTGCAGCACGAAGCTGCCGGTTTTTCCCGCCAGCGTCCCAACGATCCGCTCGAGGCCAACGAATGTGGCCGAGGCGTCCGCGCGATACATCATCAGGTACTCGACCTGTCCGTCGCCCGCGAGATCGCCGGTGAACGTCTTCGTCACGGCAGCGCGCGTCATCTTCGGGAGCTCCGGACCCTCACTGTAGGGTTTCTCGTCCCAGTTCTTGATGGCGAATCGAGCGTTTGCAACGTTCTTCATGTATCGCCTCCGTCCGGTGGTGTAATCGCGCGATGCATCCGCGCGAAAGGGACTTCAACGCCGCCCGGCAGCTTCACGACGACGCGTTCGACGACGGTAAATCCGAGCGCGTCGTAGAGCGGCTCGCCGGGTCGCGTCGCCATCAGTTCGAAATTCCGAAAGCCCGCATCCCAAGCAGCCCGGCTGCATGCTGCAAAGAGCTGACGACCCAGTCCTCGGCGCGCCCAGTTCGGATGAACGAAGAACGCGCGAATCCGCGCGGGCTCAGTTCGTGGGTCCAGTCTGGGATCGCTTCCGGCCTTCGTCTGATCGCCCCCGTAGAGCGTGCGGCGTGCACTCCAGCCGCCCGCCGCGGCCGGTCCGTCCGGCGCATCGATTACGAAATAAGTGCCGTCGCTGATTAACTGCGTGTCGACGCCAAAGACGTGAGCCACTGCGGCATCGATCTGCTGCGGAGAATAGAATGCCGTGCTGAGTTGGCGCGCAGAGACTTCGATGAGGGCGCCAAGTGCGGGGACATCATCCTCGGTAGCGACACGCAGGTTCACGTGTGGAGCTCACTGCCCCGCGGGCGGCTGCCAGAGCTCGACCTTGTTCCCCTCTGGATCCATCACCCAACCAAACTTCCCGTACTCCGAGTCATCCATCTTCTCGAGCACGTTGCACCCCTCGTCGCGCAGCGCCTGTAGCAGCGCGACCAAATCATGAACGCGATAGTTGACCATGAAGGTCGACTTGCTCGGCGCGAAGTGCTTACCATCCGCGGGCTCGACGGACCACGCGGTCGTTCCGCCCACCGGCTTGCCCGCATCGTCCACCCAATCGAACGCGGCGCCGCCCCATGGCTGCACGTCAACGCCGAGATGCGTCTTGTACCACGCTCCCAGAGCGGCAGGGTCCTTCGCGCTGAAAAAGATTCCGCCGATACCTGTGACTCTCTTCATTTGATTCTCCTAAGTGTGGCCGAATAAAACTGATCAACCTTCCAGCGGTTCCACCTGAACCGCAGTCCCATAGCAGAGAACTTCTGTGACGCCCTTCATGACCTCAGTTGCGTCATGCTGTGTACCCCAGTTCGTGAGGCACTTTGGTTAGCTCATGGGACCTGCGACGAGCATGGTGCGGCGGTACAGCTGCGGTGATTGATAGTTGAGCGCCGAGTGCGGCGCGATCGCGTTGTAATCGGCCAGCCACGTCGGA
>CAIVZZ010000030.1 GCA_903910555.1 uncultured Gemmatimonadota bacterium
CTCACTCCTCACTGATCTTCCCCCTCACTCCTCACTGATCTTCCCCCTCACTCCTCACTGATCTTCCCTCTCACCCCTCACTGATCTTCCCTCTCACCCCTCACCCCTCCCGTTTATATTGAAGGGGTACTGCCCCCTTCGAGGCCCGCTCCAATGCTAGTAGTGATGTCCCACACCGCCACCGATGAAGACGTCAATCGCGTGTGCGAAACAATTCGCGCGATGGGCTACACGCCCGCGCCGATGCCGGGCGCGCAGCGCACGGCCGTCGGGCTCGTCGGCAACGACGGCCGTGTTGATGATTCGCTGATCATTGAACTTCCCGGCGTCGCACGTGTGATCCACGTGTCGAATCCGTATAAGCAGGTCTCGCGCGAGTGGCGTCCCGAAAACACCATCGTCACGATCGCACCGGGTGTGTCATTCGGCGGTGAAGACATTCCCGTCATCGCGGGCCCGTGCTCCGTCGAGACCGAACAACAGATCGTCGAATCCGCACTGCTCGTGAAGGCCGCGGGCGCGGTCGCACTCCGCGGCGGCGCCTTCAAGCCGCGCAGTTCGCCCTACTCGTTCCAAGGGCTCGGCAAAAAAGGACTCGAACTGCTCGCGCTCGCCAAGCGTGAAACCGGACTCGCCATCGTCACCGAGGCAATGGACGACGAAGGCGCGCATCTCGTCGCGGAAGTCGCCGATTGCATTCAGATCGGCGCACGCAACATGCAGAACTATTCGCTCCTGAAAACAGTCGGCAAAATCAACAAGCCGATTCTCTTGAAACGGGGCATGGCCGCAACGATTCAGGACTTGCTGCTGAGCGCCGAGTACGTGCTCGCCGAAGGAAATCAGAACGTGATTCTGTGCGAGCGCGGACTGCGAAGCTTCGATACCACCTCGCGGAATTTGTTCGACCTCACCGCGATTCCGGTGGTACATCAGCTGTCGCATCTGCCGATCGTTGCGGATCCAAGTCACGGCACCGGCCGCCGCGACAAAGTCACGCCGATGGGACGCGCCGCAGTCGCCGCGGGCGCCGATGGGATCATCGTCGAAGTACATCCCCATCCGGATCGCGCGCTGTCGGACGGCGCGCAGACGCTGAACGCCGAGCAGTTCATCGAGATGATGCGCCAGCTGCGCCGCGTGGCGGAGGCGGTCGACCGTCAGATTGCCGGCGTCCCGGCGGGCGTGGCGTGAGGAGACTTCTGCTCGGCGTGCTCGTGGCGTCGAGACTCGCTGCACAGGATTCGACCGCCGCTGCACAGGCCGCTGCACCAGCTGCGGCACCTGCGACCGCGGGATCGCTCGTCGACCGCGCCGCCGCACAGTATCGCGGCGCGCACAGTGTGCGAGCGACGTTCGAGCAAACGCTCACCGGCGCCGGAACGGGATCGACGCACGTTTCGCACGGGGAGTATTTCCAGAGCGGATCGCGGTTCGCACTGCGCTTTAGCGACCCCGCCGGCGATGCGATCGTCAGTGACGGCGCCGCGCTCTGGATCTATTTGCCGAGTTCGGCCAAGGGCCAGGTGCTCAAGATGTCGAGCCAGGCCGGAGAAGGGTTCGACATTCTCACCGAGCTGCTCTCGGCGCCAAAGGCGAGTTATCTCGCGGTGAAGTGGCGCGAGGAGCCCGTCGACTCACACGCGACAACAGTCTTCGCGCTCTCGCCGAGGAAGACCGATCTGCCGTTTACACACGCGACGCTCTGGATCGGAAAGTCGGATGGTTTGATCTGGCAGCTCGAAACCGTCGAACTGAGCGGCCTCGTGCGCCGCGTCCGCTTCACGTCGGTGAATATCAACGCCGATCTTCCGAGCGACGCGATGACCTTTACCGTGCCTGCCGGTGTGAAGGTGCTCGATCAGAATTCGCTGATGGGAAAAAAGCCGTAGCGAATAGTGCGGACTGCCGAAGTGCTGTCAGCGTTCGGCCAGCGGCTTCTGCGCCGCATTCAGCGCCGCAACCCGATCGAACAGCGCCGACTGCACCGTGACCCCGTGCAGCAGCTGCACCGCCTGACTGACGACGGGATCGAGATGCACCGCGCGCCGCTGCGCGCCGATCACTCCAAACGCCTGCTGCGCAACTTCGGCGCCGACAACGCGATCGATCGCGTCGTGCGCTTCGTCGAAAATATCACGCGGCACATTCAGCTTCCGTTCTTTCATCGCGAGCCAGAAACCGTCGCGCATCGCGGGAGTGACTTTGAAATCGGGATCTTTCACAACGCCTGATTTCACAACCTGCGCTGCGTACGCCGAGAGGGCATCGCGGAAGTTCTGCAGGCGCGACCCAACCGCGGCGACCCACGCGCGCTCCGCCGGTGGCACAACGCTGTCGCCAACGACCAGATCCGGCACGATGCCACCGCCGCCGATCACGACACGCCCTTTGTCAGTCTTATAGCGCGGGCGCGTGGTGTCTGTCGGCGCAGCGCCCGCGACGTGATTCGGGTGGGCGCGATCGATGCTGCGGCCGGCCGGTGTGTACCAGAGTGCGTCGGTGATCTTGAGCGCCGATCCGTTGAGCAGCCCGATCACCGCCTGCGCACTTCCCTTCCCATAGGACGGCCGGCCGATGACGATCGCACGATCGTGATCCTGCAGCGCTCCCGCCACGATCTCGGCGGCACTCGCCGTGCCGCCATTCACCAGCACCACGATCGGAAGATTGGGCCAGCGTTGCGCACTCGTTGCCGTGTACGACGCGCTCGCCGTAGCGACGCGCGCTTTTGTCGAGACAACTTTCTGCCCCGGATTCAAGAAGAGCTCCGCAACGGCCACACCCTGTGCGAGCAAGCCGCCCGGATTGTTGCGCAAATCGAGCGTCAGCGACGTCGCGCCAGCGCGCACGAGCGAGTCGACGGTAAACGCGACTTCCAGATTCGTCGAATCGGTGAACGACGCCACCGCGGCATATCCGGCGTGATCGTCGAGAATTGCGGCGCGCTGCACGGAACGCACGTGGATGTCGCTGCGCTCGAGCGTCAGCGGAATCTTTGCGCCGGCCCTGTCGATCACGAGCTTCACCGTGCTCCCGAGCGGACCGCGCAGCGTGTTGCGCGCTTCTTCGATGGTCCAGCTCTTCATCGCCTGCCCGTCGATCTCAATCAAGCGATCGCCGGCACGAATCCCCGCGCGCTCCGCCGGCGAACCCGGCCGCGGTGCGATCACGGTGATCCAACCGTCGCGTGTGTCGACGGACATGCCGACGCCGCGATAGCTGCCGCTCACGACCTCGCGCAGCCTGCCCAATCGCGCGGGCGTGAGAAAGGCAGTGTTTGGATCGCCGAGTTGCTGCACGAGGCCGGCGGATGCGCGCTCGTAGAGATCTTCAGCGGAGATTGAATCGACCCAGCTCTCTTCCACCCGGCGCAGCACGGCGTCGAACATTCGCGCGCCCTGTGCTTCCGTGATGGCCGATTTGCCGCGCATGGCACGCGTAGCGACCGCCCGCTGCACCAGCCAGCTCCCCGCGGCGACTCCGCCAAAGAGCACGGCAGTGACAGCGAGTACGCGGGCGCGGTTCACGCGGCCGCTCCGAGCACGGTGCGCAGTTCGTGGAAGCGCGATGTGACAGCGTCGAGCACGCGCGCCTGAACGACACTCTCGTCGCCGCTTGCATCGACTGCGACGATCGGGCCGCACTCTTCATGCGAGTTCTGCCAGCCGCGCGTCGCGAACTCTGCGAATGCTTCTTCAACGCGCGCATGAAACTCCCGACCCGATTGCTCGATGCGATCCGGCCCGCTGCGGCGCTCGGCGCGCTCAAGCCCGACATCAGCGCGCAGCGTGAGCAGCACGGTGAGATCCGGCACGAGGCCGTCGGTGGCCATCATGTTCGCCGAGCGCACATCGCTGCCGGCGAGTCCGCGGCCGGCAATCTGATAGGCGTACGTCGAGAGAAAGAACCGATCGAGCAAGACGACCGATCCCGCGTCGAGCGCGGGACGCAGCTCGCAAGAAACGAGTTCGGCGCGCGACGCCATGAACAGGAGCGCTTCTGCGCGCGCGGTGATTGTCGAGCCCGGATCAAGCAGCAGCGCCCGGATGGAATCACCGAGTTTCGTGCCGCCCGGTTCACGAAATTTTTTGTGCGGCACGCCGGCGCGCGCGAGCTGACCGACGAGGCGTTCGAGCTGGGTGCTTTTACCGGCACCCTCGACGCCTTCGAATACGATCAGCCGCCCGCGCTTCTTTTCGTTCATCCAAGGGTGATTATGGGACTCGCGGCGCCTTTGCGCATGCCGTCGAGAATCCACTGATTCACCTGCACCATCACCTTGTCGAAATTTTCGTTGGTGACGATCACGCGCTGATATGTGGGATTCGTCTGGACCTGCGTGAGGAGCTCGTCGAGCTCTTGCTCCATCTCGGCGGTCGGCTGCTCGCCGCGCTCGATCATCTGCTGAGCGGCGGTGCGGAGCCCCTCCATTTTCTGGAGCAGCGCCATCGCCGCTGCGTCTTCGTTGAGCGACGCGTTGGCGCGCTTCACCGCCTGATACTCGGTGCTCTGGCCGATAAGGCGGCCCAACTCTGTCGCGCGTTCGTTCAGCATCATCGCTCCTTTCTGCGGGCCACGAGAAATCGCTCGCGACCGGTGAGATCAGTTCGTATTTCGACATCGCGGAGTCGCGAGTCGGTTTCCGCGCATTCGCGTGCGAGGGTTGCCCGGCGGGAGTCAATTTCAAGCGCCAACAAACCGGCAGGCTCCAACAAGTCAGCCGCGCCGCGGACTATACCGCGAATCGCCGCCATTCCGTCTTCCTCGCTGAACAGAGCGAGATGAGGCTCCCAGTCGCGCACGCCGGCCGGCAAATCGCCCCTTTCCGAAGGGGAAATATAGGGCGGGTTCGAGACAATCGCGCGGGCAAGCAGGCCGGACACCGGCTCCAGCAGGTTGCCCAGCCGGAACTCGACAAACGCGTGTTTTTCGGCGGGAATTGCGGCGAGGTTGGCTTGCGCGACGGCCAAGGCATCCGGCGAGACATCGGTGGCGATGACGCGTTCAAAGCGCCCCTCGGCGGCCAGGGCGAGGGCTATCGCGCCGGAGCCGGTACCGATGTCGATGGCGATCCCGCCCGTGCCGGTGCCGGTGAGGCCGAGGACCAGCTCGACGAGCATCTCGGTCTCGGGGCGCGGGATGAGGACGCGCTGGTCGATGCGGAGATCCAGATGGCGGAAGGCGGCGCGGCCGACGGCGTACTGCATCGGCATGCCATTGGCCATGTTGGTGCCGGCGAGTTGGATCGCTTGTGTGGTGGGTTGGTCGAGGTCGAGATGCTGGTTCGCGGTCGGCCAGAATTTCGGGCGGTCGAGCATCGCGGCGATGAGGTCGCGGGCGTCGGCTCTGGCGGGGGGAACACCTGGGCCGGCGAGCTGTTGCGCGAGCTGGGTAAACAGGTCGGCTATGAGCATTGGAACTGCCCGACGTCAGACGATAGCGGTGAGCTGCTGGCTGCGAGCGAACTGCGACGTGACAACTCAGCTACCGCCGCCTGACAACTGCTCTTCAACCGTGGCAAGCTTGAACGCCTCCATTAGCTCATGGAGATCACCGTTCAACACTGCGTGCAGGTCGTGTGACGTGTAGTTGATTCGATGGTCAGTGACGCGGTTCTGTGGAAAATTGTAGGTACGAATTTTCGCAGAGCGGTCGCCCGTGCTTACCTGCGACTTTCTCAGTCGAGAACGTTCGGCTTCCTGCGCGGCGACCTTCATGTCGAGCAATCGCGCGCGAAGAACCTGCATGCCCTTGAGTTTGTTCTGCAGCTGGCTCTTCTGATCTTGCTGGCTGACTACCAAGCCCGATGGGATGTGCGTGATGCGCACGGCGGAGTCGGTCGTGTTCACGGACTGTCCACCGGGGCCGCTCGAGCGGAAGACATCGATACGCAGATCTTTGTCTTCGATCTTCAAATCGATTTCTTCTGCTTCGGGCAGAACCGCAACTGTCGCCGCCGAGGTGTGAATGCGCCCCTGCGCTTCAGTTGCCGGAACGCGCTGCACGCGGTGCACACCGCTCTCGCCGCGCATTTCACCGAACGCGCCGGCGCCCTCGATTTTGAAAATCGCTTCTTTCACGCCGCCCAGATCCGCGTCGGAGAGCGACATGAGCTCGATCTTCCACCCTTTCCGCTCCATGTAGCGCGTGTACATGCGGAAGAGTTCGCCGGCAAAGAGCGCGGCTTCGTCGCCACCGGTTCCGGCGCGCACTTCGACGATCGCGTTGCGATCGTCGAGCGGATCGTGCGGCAGGAGCAGCGGCTTGAGTTCTTCTTCGAGTTTCGCGAGCGCGTCGGTGAGACGAACGAGTTCAGCCTGCGCTTCGGCGGCCATTTCGGGGTCGTCAACGCCGACGAGCTCACGGACTTCCGCGAGCTCGTCATCGTACTTATGGAGCGTTGCCGCTTTTTCTACGACCTGCACGAGCCGCTGGTGCTCGCGGCCCAGCGACGCCATCAACCTGGAATCGCGGAGCGTCTTCGGGTCGAGCAGCTCCCGTTCAACTTCCGCCGCGCGGGTAACCGCCTCGGCGAGGAGATCCCGGAGGCTCAGACTGCTGCGGGCTGAGGCTTGTTGTACTTCTGACGGAAGCGCTCAACGCGGCCAGCCGTGTCGATCAGCTTCTGCTTGCCAGTGAAAAACGGATGGCAGGCGGCGCAGATATCGAGGTGGATTTCGGCCTGGGTGCTGCGGGTCTGGAACGTATTTCCGCACGCGCAGCTGACCTTCGCCACGGCGTAAACGGGATGGATTTCTGGCTTCATTTGGGACCTCAACTGTGATTTGGACGAGCTTTATAAGCTAATCAGGCTGAGGGCGATTTTCAACTATAGGGCGTTTGCGGCTGTTTGGGGGTGTTTGCCTCACTGCACCCGGTTGAGCCGCATGTAATCGACCGCCATCCCCGCCATGAGCCGCACCCCGATCGGCAGCGCGCTGTCGTCAGCCTGAAAGAGCGGCGAATGGTTCACCGCCGCCGTCCGCCAGTCGATCGATGCCGGCGTGACGCCCAGCGAGATGAACAGCCCGGGCGCCTTCTGCGCGAATCGTGAAAAGTCCTCGCCGGCGCTGCTCGGTGTGCCGGTCGAGACCATCTTCGCGCCGACAACCCGGCGCAGCGTCGGCATCATCCGCTCGGTCAGCAATGTGTCGTTTTGCGTAACGTCGTAACCGCGCGTGATGGTCACAGTCGCCGTCGCGCCGCCGGCCTGCGCGATCCCTTCGGCTTCACGCTTGATGCGCTCGTGAATCAGCGTGCGCATCCCTTCATCCAGCGTGCGCACGGTGCCGATCATCCAGACGGTATCGGGGATGATATTTTCACGCAGTCCGCCGTTGAACGCGCCAACCGTCACGACCGCCGCGGCCGTGTTCAGATTGACCTGACGACTGATAATCGTCTGCAGGCCGAGCACGATCTGCGATCCAATCACGATCGGGTCAACGCCGGCAGACGGGAACGCGCCGTGCGTCTGCTTGCCATGCACGACGATGCGAAACTGATCTGCGGCCGAGGTGCTTGATCCGGCGATCGCATGCACAGAGCCGATCGGACCAGGGCCGACGTGCAAACCGAACACTGCTTCGACTTTCGGGTTGTCCATCGCGCCCGCGGCAACCATCGGACCCGCGCCGCCAATCGGCGGTGCTTCTTCGGCGGGCTGAAAAAGAAACACCACGGTGCCCGGAAGATCGGCCTTCATCGCCGTCAGAACTTCGGCTGCGCCCATCAGCATCGCGACGTGCATGTCGTGGCCGCAGGCGTGCATCACGCCGGTTTCCACGCCGTTGTACGTGGTGCGGATCGTGCTCTTGAACGGAAGATCGACCTGCTCCGCGACTGGCAGCGCGTCCATCTCCGCGCGCAGCGCCACGACTGGACCCGGTTTCCCGCCGCGCAAAATGGCGACGACGCCGTTGCCGCCAACTCCGGTGCGCACCTCGAGGCCAAGCGATTTCAGATGATCGGCGACGAGCTTTGCGGTGCGCACTTCCTGAAACGAAAGTTCAGGATGCTGGTGAATGTCGTGGCGCCACGCGGTGAGTTTGTCGGCCATCGCGGCCGCGCGCTGATCTATGGTCACTTGAAGCGCGTCCGGACGCCCCTGCGCGGAAAGCGAGAGCGGCAGGAGCAGCAGAGCGACGAAGACATTGCGGCGGTTCATAGGAGCGATCCCCGGAGTGAGTGAGTGAAGCGTATCGTCGGCCGCCACCGCTCACCACCCCCTCGACGGAACACGGGCCGACGAAGTATGTCTTACATAGAACTTTCTTCGGCGGAGTATCACCATGCGGCGGGTCATCATCATCGGTCTGGTCTTTCTCACGGGCTGCCTTTCGGGCGCGACATCGCCGTCGTCGATCACGACCATTCAGGTCGCGAGCAATGTCTCACAGCTCGGCGTTTTCGCCGGCGATCAGATCCAGCTCAACGCCCAGGCACTCGACGCCGCAGGTGACGTCGTGCCGGTCGCGTTCACCTTTGCCAGCAGCAATCACTCGGTCGCGACGGTCGACGTGAACGGGCTGATCAGCGTCATCTCAGCGGGATCGACGACGATCACCGTTGCGACCGCGGGCCGAAGCTCGAACTTCACGCTTACGGTCGATGGAAATATCAGCAACGCCGTTCAGCTCACGCCGCCCAGCGCGACGATCGCGCCGGGACAGTCCATTCAGCTCGCGGCGGTCGTGATCACGACGCTTGGAAATCCTGCCCGGGGAAAAACAGTGAACTGGTCGACATCGGACGCGACGAAAGTATCGGTCGATAACGCCGGCAACATTCACGGAATCGTTTCGTCGCCCGGCGTAACCGTGTGCGCGACGGCTGCAGATGCGACGAGCGTCAAAGGGTGCGCGACCATCGTCGTGCAACCACCTGCTGGCGCGTCGTCACGCTGACCGAACGGAGCACAGCGCGAGCCGTAACTCTTACGGTTCCTTCTTCCATCGCGCGACGATCTTGTTCGCTTCTTCGCCGGGGACCCAGGTCACGAGCACCTTCGCTCCGTCCGCGCCGGTCTTGTGCCGGATTTTATCGGGCGGCTTCACATAACCGACCATGCCCGCCGTGAGAATCTGAGTCTTCCCGTTTACGGAATGCTCGAGCGTGCCGGACAGCACATAGAGAATCTCGATCGCGCCATGCTGATGATCACCCGAATCTGAATTCGGCGGAAAGGTGATCTCGCCCATCGAGACTTCGGAGCCGAGGTTCGCATCGCTCAGCAGCAGACGCAGCACCGAACCGGTCGCCGACCGATAGTTCACTCCCAGCTCGGTCTTCGGCAGTGCGGCCGGTGCCTGCGCGGAAAGCGGCGTGAGCGCCAAGAGCATTCCGCCGACGATCGCGAAACCGAAAATCAGTGTGCCCCTCACGGCTGTTTCCCGATCGCCTGGAGCCGGCCTTTCGCTTCCTGATTATTCGGATCGCGCTTCACTGCCTCGCGAAACGCAGCTTCCGCCGCAACGGTATCGGCTTTCATCAGACTGATATTTCCCCTGAACACCGACATCCCGGATGAGTTCGGATAGAGCTCTTCATTGAGCTTGAGCACCGCGAACGCTTCGTCGAACTTCTTCGCGCCGCCGAGTCTGAATGCTGCGGTGTTGAGCGATCCCTCTCCGAAATCGTAGGCATCGCGACCGTAGTAACGCTCGCGCAATCCGCGATACGCCCTAACCGCTGAGTCTGCGCCGGCGGCCGTGCCCGCATCAACAATGAGAGTGGCGAGCGGCACCGGCCGCGTCGTTCCACGGTGACAGGTGTTGCACGTGACCTGAAGCTTCGCGCCCATTCCCACGGGGAGCGTGTCGAGCCGCCGGTTGATCTCCTGCACCATGAGCATCATCTCGCGCGCGACGACTTTCGTGCGCTTTTCATCGGAGACGAAATCGAACTGATTGAGCGGCTGCCCCTCATTGCCGACATGACAATACTGACAGCGCACGCCGAGGTACGACGTAAAGTTGCGCATCGTGCCGATCACGTTGATCACCGGCGTCGCATGCGGAATCACTTTCACGTTGGTGAGCGTGTCCGGCGGAAACTTCGCGCCGGCCTGCGCCGTACAAACCACGGGCATCGCGAGAACACACATGACGGCAACGATTCGGCGCATCGACGCTCCTAAGAAAGTGCGTGACTGTGTACCCGGCGTGCAGCCGCTCCCCATCCGTACCCGTGACGGTAGCTTCAGCGTCACACAATCGACAGAAGTGCCTCGCTCGATCGATTTGACCCTATACTGACAGCGCCACACTCCAAGAGGGTTGCCAACATGCGACGGTCGCTCCGCCTCGTTCTCACGCTCCTCGTCCTCGCCGCCACTCATGCGTCGGCGCAGGCCCCGCTCAACGCCGACCAGATCATCGCCCGCTACGCGCAGCGCATCGGCGGTGCCGATCGTCTTCGCGCCGTGCAGTCGATCCGTCGCGTAGGAAAGTTCTACGGCGGCGTCGGGTTCGAAGCTGAAGTGACCTACGAAAACAAGCGCAGCAACAAAGTGCGCGAGGAAACCACCTTCGGCGGAATGACCGGCGCGACCTCATACGACGGGAAAACCGGCTGGAAGATCGAACCGTGGGCCGGCAAGAAGGACGCCGAGACGCTGAGCGAAGAAGAACTCAAGGGGATCATCGAGGACGGTGAGTTCGACGATCCGATCCTCGACTATCAGCGCAAAGGCAACACCGTCGAACTGATCGGCACCGATCAGATCGAAGGCACCGACGTGTACAAACTCAAAGTCACGCTCGCCAGCAACGGCGATGTACGCACCTACTATCTCGACGCCGAATCGTGCGTGCCCATTAAGTACGAGGTGAAGCGCACCGTCCGCGGCGCAGAGAGCTATTTCGAAGTTGAACTCGGTGACTACAAAGCCGTGCAGGGTGTGCTCTTTCCGTTCTCGTTCGCGATCGGCGCAAAAGGAAGTTCCGGCGCTGATAAGCAGCAATACACTTGGGAGCGGATCACACTGAACGTCGAGCTCGACGACCGGCGTTTCGCGAAGCCCGTTGCCGGCGAGAAATTCGTGAGCGCCGCCGACGCCGCAGCGAAAGCACGAGGCACCACCGCGCCGCTGCCGCCCGCACCCACGACGCCGCCAGTTTCAATGGGAACCGCCGCGCGGCTGTCCGCGATCGTCGATTCCGAAACCACATCGGGACTCGGCGCGCGCAACATCGGCTCGGCGGCGATGAGCGGACGCATCACGTCGATCGCGGCATTCCACGAGGGTGAGCGCCTCACCGTGTACGTCGGCGCAGCGAGCGGCGGCGTGTGGAAGTCCACCAACAGCGGTACGACGTTCAAGCCGGTTTTTGACAAGCAGGACGTGCAGTCGATCGGTGCGCTCGCGATCGACCCCAAGGACCCGCACACCATCTGGGCGGGCACGGGCGAAGGATGGATGCGCAACAGCGTTTCGCTCGGTGACGGCATCTACAAGAGCACCGACGCCGGCGAAACGTGGACGAACATGGGGCTCAAGAATTCCGAGCGCATCGTCAAGGTTCTCATCGATCCGGTGAACACGAACGTCGTGTACGCGTGCGTCCCGGGAAAACTGTTCAGCGACAGCGATGACCGCGGCGTCTACAAAACCGCCGACGGCGGCAAGAGCTGGACGAAGATGCTGGCCGGCGCGAATGCATCCACGGGCTGTTCGCTGCTGACGATGGACCCGTCGTCGCCGCGCACTCTGTACGCCGGCATGTGGGACTTCCGCCGCAAGGGATGGACATTCCGCTCCGGCGGCGACGGCCCCGACGCACCGAGCGCGAGCGGAATGTTCAAGAGCACCGATGGCGGAACCACATGGATCGCACTCGACGATAAATCTGCGAAGGGACTTCCGCCGAAACCGTGGGGCCGTGTGGCAGTAACGGTCGCGCCATCGAAGCCGAACGTGGTCTACGCGTTTATTGAGGCGGTGCCGCCCCTGAACGGCTTATATCGCTCGGACGATGGCGGGAAAACGTGGGAACTGCGCGACCGCAGCCAGAGCATGCTTTGGCGTCCGTTCTATTTTGCCAACCTGATCGTCGATCCAAAAAACGAGAACCGCGTGTACAAACCGGACGGATCGCTCATCATGAGCACCGACGGTGGCGCCTCGTTCAGCGTGATCTCCGGCAGCACGCACGGCGACTCACACGACGTGTGGGTGGATCCGCTCAACTCCGACAATCTGATGGTCGCTGACGACGGCGGTCTCTGGTACTCACACGATGGCGGCGACAAATGGTGGAAAGCCGAGACGCTGCCGATCTCGCAGTTCTATCATGTGAGCGTCGACATGGAGAAACCGTACCGGGTGTACGGCGGACTGCAGGACAACAGTTCTTGGGTCGGTGAGTCGCAGTTTCCAGGTGGAATCGCGAAGGCGCAGTGGGAGAACATGTACGGCGGCGACGGGTTCTGGATGTTCGTCGACCCATCCGACCCCACGTACATCTACGCCGAAGCGCAGGGCGGAACGATCGGACGCGTGAATCGCAAAACGCACGAGACGCGCGATATCAAACCGCTCCCCGGCTACAACGAGGGAAAGCTGCGTTTCAATTGGAACACCCCGATCCATATGAGCCCGACGAAGAGCGGGACGCTGTACATCGGCGCGCAGTATCTCTTTCGCTCGCGCAATCATGGGCAGTCGTGGGACCGGATCTCGCCCGATCTCACCACTAACGATCCAGAAAAGCAGAAGCAGGAACAGTCGGGCGGCGTAACGGTCGACAACTCCAGCGCCGAGATGCACACCACGATTTACGCGATCGGAGAATCGCCGCGCGACTCGGCGGTCATCTGGGCCGGCACCGACGACGGCAATCTGCAGGTCACACGCGACGGCGGAAAGAAGTGGACGAACGTCGTCGGAAATATTTCCGGATTGCCGAAGAGCGCGTGGGTGTCGAGCGTCGAGCCCGGGCACTTCGCCGCCGGCACGATCTACGCGACATTCGATCTTCACACGTTCGGCGACATGACGCCGTACGCGTACAAATCGGCGGACTTCGGCAAAACATGGACACCCCTTGTCGCCGCGAACTCTCCGGTGCGCGGCTACGCGCATGTGATCAAGGAAGATCTGGTCAATCCGCAATTGCTCTTCCTCGGTACAGAGCTTGGTCTGTGGATTTCAACCGACGCCGGTGCGCATTGGGGCCGATACAAAGGCGGCAACATGCCGGCAGTCGCGGTTCGCGATCTCGCGATCCATTCGCGCGACGACGACTTGGTGATTGCGACACATGGGCGCGGGATCTGGATCGTTGACGACATCACTCCGCTCCGGAAACTCACACCGGTCGAACTTGCGCATGGCGGCGCGTTCGTGCAGACGAAGCCGGTGGTCGCGCTGCTCTCCGCGGGCGGTGGCTGGCCGAACGGCGACGCCGAGTTTGTCGGCTCAAACCCACCGGGCGACGCGGTCATCACGTACTACCTCCAGAAGCGCCACATTTTTGGCGACATGCGCCTTCAGGTTTTCGATTCCGCCGGCAAGTTGATTCAAACGCTCCCGACGGGAAAACGGCGCGGGCTGAGCCGTGTCGCGTGGTCGATGCGTATGGCACCGCCGCGCGTTCCGACCGCTGCGTCTGCGGCGTTCGTGGTCGGACCGCGCTTTCTGCCAGGGCGGTATACGGTCAAGCTCACGGAAGGCGACTCGACCTACTCCACCACGCTCCGCGTCATCGGTGACGCGCGCGTCACGCATAACGCAGCCGATCGCAAAGCGCAGTTCGCGCTCTCCGTCACGCTGTATGATCTCATGAATCAGATGTCGACCGTCGTCGATCGCATGAACGACATGCGCGGATCACTCGGCGACCGCGAAACCGGATTGAGCGCCGCCGACTCGCTCCTGCGCGCGCTCGCGAAGGGCTCGGCGCAGGTCGATACCATGCGGAAGAAGATCGTTGCGACAAAAGAAGGCGGGATGATCACCGGCGAGGAACGACTGCGCGAGAATCTTGCCGAACTGTACGGGAGCGTCGTCGGTTATGATGGCCGGCCGTCGGAAATGCAGGAGCAGCGCACCGGCGCGATCGGACGCGAGATGGGTGACGTGTCCAAGGACTTCGAGCGTTGGATCACGATTGAACTGCCGAAGATCAACAAGCTGCTCGAGGCGAGAGGGTTGCAGCGAATTGAATCGGCTCGCGTGGTGCCGTAGCACGGAGGGCGTGCGGGCACGTCGATCAGCGTGCGTCCGGGAGCCGGAAGCGGTGCATGAGGAAATCCCGCTTCCACTCCGGACGCACGCGGTCGAGCAGCAGCGCCTCGGCCGCGCCCACTGAGTACACCACAATCCGCCGCGCTTTGGCCAGCGACAGCGACCCGAGGTCGGTCATGATGTTGTTGCGAATGGCTGAGGCAACGGTGCCGTACGGCGTGAAGTCCGGGAGCGCGCTGAAATCGGGCAGCGGCACATAATTCCTCTTGGCGAGCTCGCCGAGCACCACTTCGGTGTAACGAGCCACGCCCTCCTGCCAGAGCTGAAAATCGAAGTACTTGGCGGCTTCGGCGGGCACTGACTCGCGAAACTCGCGCTGCGCACGCGTGAAGATTGCGGTCTTCTTCTTGAGCGCGGTTTCATCGACCTGCGCGAGTGCGTCGAGCAGCGCGTGGCTCATCGACAAAAACTTTTCCTGCACGCACGCGGAATCGTACGGGAACGGATAGTTGAGCATCCACATTCCCGTCTCATCGCCATGAGCGAGACCGAGCCTCGAAACGTCCGCGTAATAGCCGGGCGCTGAATAGACGAGCTGATGGAAATGCTCATGCAACACCGTGAGCACCCAGCGGGTCGATGTTTTGTCACCGGTCAGTTCGGCCTGGCCGATCACGACGGTGTTCACTCCGTTCACTGCGGGAAAGGTCGCCTGCATGCCGGTCGAAAAGACGCGCTTGCGATAAAACAGCTGCGCGCCGACGAGCGTGTCCGATCCCGCGCGCATGAACTCAGGCGTCGGACTTGCGTGATGGACGAGGAATTCGACCTCGGGCGTGACGAGCAGCAGCGCGAACGGCGCATCGTGCCAGCCGGGCCAAATATGATCGCCGAGGCGTGAAGCGAGATTGAACGCCTCTCGAATGCGTGTTTGATCGGTCGCGGACATATGCGGCGCAGATTGCGCTGCGGTGCGCGAGGCGCCGAGCACGGCGAAGGCGATCACGCCAGCGACGGTGCGCGCGGCTGATCGAAAGTGTTTCGAACGGGTCATCGTCTCCTCCGGAGTGAGCGATTGAATTCGTCGCCGCATGGTCTGTCACGAATCTCACGCGGAGAGTTGCCCGCTTCGTGCGGGCTGCGACCGCGACATATTACAGATCACCATGGCAAGCGCGAAACGAAAACTTCCGACGTTCCCCGCCGCGCTCGACGCATTGAACGCTGAAGTGATTGCGTGCCGGCGCTGCAAGCGGCTCGTCGCGTGGCGCGAGAAGGTCGCACGCGAGAAGAAGCGCGCGTACATGGATCTGGAATACTGGGGCAAGCCAGTGCCGGGATTCGGCGATCCTAACGCGCGCGTGTTCATACTCGGCCTCGCGCCTGGCGCTCACGGATCGAATCGCACGGGACGCGTGTTCACTGGCGACTCGTCCGGCAACTTCATGTATCCCGTGCTGCATCGCACCGGGTTTGCGTCGCAGCCGCGCGGGACGCACCGCGGTGATGGCCTGGTGCTTACGGATGCGTATATCACCGCGGCCGCCCGCTGCGCGCCGCCGCAGAACAAACCCACTCCGAAAGAACTTTCAAACTGCGCGCCCTTTCTTGACCGCGAACTGGCGATTCTCGAGAAGGTCAACGTCGTGGTGGCGCTGGGACGAATCGGATTCGAAGCGTATCTCAATCATCTCAAACGGATCGGAGTGATCGAGAGCAAGAAGGAGTATGTGTTTGGGCATGGCGTCGAATACAGAACGCCCGACGGACGGATTCTTGTTGGGTCGTACCATCCGTCGAATCAGAACACGAATACGGGGAAGCTGACGGAGGCGATGTTTACGAAGTTGTTCGAGCGGGTGGCGAAGCTCGCGCAGACGCACACGCGCTAGCCAAGGCATCAGCTCGCGCGTAGAATCTCCACCGGGTCGGCTCGCGTCGCGCGCAAGGCAGGGACGGCGCACGCCCCGAGCGCGACCGCCAGCAACACAGCTTCCGCGACGACCAACGAGACGGCGTCGGTGGGATTCGTCGAGTACAACCCGTCCGCAAACAACGATCCCGCGAAAAAACCGCCGAACGCGCCCAGCGCTGTTCTCGCGAGCGCCATCTCGGCGCCGTCTCTGAGTACGAGGCGCCAGAGATGCGTGCTCCGCGCGCCGATCGCCACGCGCACCGCGAACTCACGCATCCGCTGATTCACCATGTACGACATCACCGCGAAGAGTCCTGCGGCTGCGAGCCCCAACGACAGCAGCCCTACAATGAGAAAGACGCGCATCACTGACAGATCGCTTCGCATCAGCACGTCGTAGTCCGCCGAGAACGGCATGACGGTCGCCGCGGCGCTTCCTGGAAGAAATGCATTGAGCGACCGATTGATCCGAACGGCGGCGGCCGGCGCACTTCCGGACACCCGCGCAACGACCTGCCAGATCCGCTTGTTGTGTTCGCCGTTGCTCGCATAGATCGGCGGCCACCTCGGTCCTTCCGCGAGGTACTTCGGCAGCTTCAGATCCGCTGCGCGCGTGACGCCGATGACTTCCATCCACGGTGCCGATCCGTCGTCACCGCCGAGGCGCACAGTGTGGCCCACGGCGTTTCCATCCGGAAAGAGCGTGTGAATCGCGCGCTCGTCCAAAATCACCTTGCCCGTCACCTCGTCTCCGGGCTCAAAGTCGCGCCCGGCGATGACGGGGATCCCCATCGTCCGCATGAAGTGCGGGCCCGCGATGAGATAGTCCTCGACGAGCAGCGGCGCGACACCGATCGTGCGATCGGAAAACACCTGACTTCTGTCCGGATGTCCGATCGCGAGACTCGACGCACTCTCAACACTGTCCATCGCTGCAATCCGCGGAAGCATTACCGAAACCGGATTGTCTGCCCCGATCTGCTCTGCGTTCCACTTGTACACGATGTTCCCTGTTGCGGAGAGCACGTGACTCGCATTGAACCCAAAGTGAAAGGCGTCGAGGCGCAGCGTGCTCCGTGCGAAGAGAGCCGTCGCCATCAGGAGTGACAGCGACACCGCGAGTTCCACCGCAACGAGCACCTGAACGCGGCGCACGCCGCGGCTAGTCGTCCCGCCGGAACTCTCCTTCAAAGGCTCCATCGGTTGAATGCGGGCGACCTGCAGCGCGGGGAGCGATCCTGTCAGCAACGCTACGCCGCTCGCCGCAGCAAGCGAGATTCCAAAGAATCGCCAGTTCCAATGCGGCTCAAGCGCGGTGAGCCCGCGGACTTCACCCGCTAGAAAGTGGGTGACGCCGCCGATCCCCCAGAACGCGAAAATCGCCCCGGCCACTCCGCCGCCGACGGCCAGTACGACCGCCTCCGCGAGTTGATCGAGCACTAGAGTGCGATTGCTCGCGCCCAGTGAGAGCCTAAGCGCGAGATCACGCCGCCGCGCGACCGCGCGGGCAAGCATAAGCGTCGTGATGTTCGCACTGGCGATCGTGAGAATGCAGAGCGCGATGCCGATGAGCGTCAGGTAGAATCCGCCGAGTTGTTTCGCCTCACGCCGGATCGGGTGGAGCTGGAATGCGTACTTACGGGCGGCTTCGATCTGATAGGTGGCGGTGATTTGCGCCGCGAGCAACGAGAGCTGCGCCTCGGTCGCGGTCCGCGTGACACCCGCGCGAAGATGCGCGATCGGCATCCCCCAGTATCCCGTGTTGCCCGCCGCGAGTGACAGCCACACGTCGGCGCTGCACGACGGCTGGGCCATTCCAGCGGGCATCACGCCAACCACCGTATAGACCCGTTCGTCGACACTCAACTCGGCCTTCCCAATCGTCGCACGATTCTGGAAGAACCTGCGCCAGAGGTTGTCGCTGACGATGATGCTGTTTCCGCGCGATGCCTCATCGTCGGCAAAGACGCGTCCGAGACGCGGCTTCACGCCGACCACGTTGAAGAAATTGCCCGGCACCGCCGGCACGCAGCCGTTCATCGCATCGTTCACCTGCCGATCGCCCAGAAAGACATAGCGCGCTTTCGTGTCATGCCTGGGATGCGTTACGCCGTCAAATCCGGGCAACTGGCCGATCATCGAAAACAGTTCATCGCGCGACGGGCCGGGATGAACGCGGCCGCCACCACCCCAGTTCGTAATCTCAAACGTGCGATCCGGATCGGCGTACGGCATCGGAGGATGGCGCACGGTGTCCACAACGCCAAGAATCGTCGTCGCAAACCCCAGCGCGATCCCAAGCGTCACGGTCGACACCACAAAAAACGCCGGCCGCCGACGCATCGACCGCATTGCACCCACCAGCGACGTCCCAAACTCTCTCAGCATGATTTCAAGTGTATTGGTTGTCCAGTACAGTGCAAGCATTCTGGCAACCTGTCAAGCAAATTGCGCCCATGACACCGGACGACCATCGACCGACCGCCAGTGAACCGCTCTCCCGCCGCGCGTTCATCGCGGCGAGCGGCGCGGCGGCCATCGGTACGCACCTCGGTGGACCGCTTATCAATCTCGAGCCCGAGCATCCCGTGACCGATTCCGCTACGACCCCCGCGCCGGCGTTCAACATCCTCGCACTCTCCGCGGGCCAGATCGCCGAGTCGATTCGCAACAAGGAACTCACGAGCGAGAACGCCGTGCGCGCGCTCCTCGAGCGAATCGACGCGGTGAACCCAAAGCTCAATGCCGTCGTGCAGATCCAGCACGATGCAGCGCTCAAAAGGGCGCGGGAAGCAGATCTGGTCCCACACGACAAGCGCGGACCGCTGCATGGCGTCCCGATCACGATCAAGGATTCACTCGATACGGCCGGTATCATTTCAACCGGTGGCACGAAGGGCCGCGCGAACTACATCCCGCCGCGCGACGCCACCGCCGTCGCGCGACTCAAAGCCGCCGGCGCGATCATACTCGGCAAAACCAACACGCCAGATCTCACCATGGCGTTCGAGACGAACAATCTCGTGTATGGCCGAACCAATAATCCGTTCGATGTCACCCGCACGCCCGGCGGGAGCAGCGGCGGCGCGGCCGCAATCGTCGCGGCACACGGATCACCGCTCGATATCGGCAGCGACACGGGCGGGAGCATTCGCGTCCCGTCGCACTTCTGCGGAATCGCCGGTATCAAACCGACAGCGGGCAGAGTTTCGCGCGCCGGACATATCATCGATTTCGCAGGCCCATGTGAATCGCTCACGCATGTCGGACCGCTCGCGAGAACCGTCGACGACCTCGCGCTCGCCCTGCACATCATAGCAGGGCCCGACAACATTGATCCGCACGTGGTCGCCGCTCCGCTCGGCGATTACACAAAAATCCTGGTCAAGAATCTCCGCGTCGCGTATTTCATCGACCTCGGCTCGCTCAAGCCGACCGCCGAAACGGCAAGCTGCGTCGAGAATGCACTGAAGATTCTCGAGAAAGCCGGCTGCAAACACAAAGCGATCGAGATCCCCGACGCCGACGATATCTACGCACGGTATACGGGACTCATATGGGGCGACGGCGGCGCCGGCATGGCGCGTATCCTCGAGCGCTGGGGCACGACGGAATCGCCACTGTTCGACCGCATCAAGGCGGCGACTGTCTTGTCATCGGCGGACTACTCCGCGCAATACGAAAAATTCGACAACTGGCGCTCGCAACTGCTGCACCTGTTCGCGGATTACGACGTGATCGTCTGCCCGGTGAATGGTGGCCCCGCCCCGCTGCACGGGACGTTCTCGCGGCCAGCCGCGGCGTACACGCAGCTCTTTGACCTTACGGGCTGGCCCAGCACGGTGATCCGCGCGGGAACGTCACCCGAGGGATTGCCGCTCGGAATCCAGTGCGTCACCCACCCGTGGCGAGAGGACCTATCGCTGGCTGTGGCGAAGCACCTCGAGACTGCTTTCGGACCATTCCAGGGCCCAAGTTTGACAGGGCGCTCCTAAAGCCCGTAACTTCGCGCAGTTATGGCAGTTGTGTCAGCCGCATAACAGCGGACGACGCGGCTGTCGCAGGTCCCCCGCCATCGGCCGCATCCAAGAGTATGAATACCGCAGAATTCCTCGCTTCCGTTCCGCTCTTCAAGTCGCTCGATGCGGCCGAGCTCGTGCATTTCGGGCAGCTCGTGCGCGAGAAGAGCTAGCCGAAAGGAAGCGTCATTCTTTTTGAAGACGATCCGGGCGACGCGCTCTTTGTCGTGCGCGCGGGTCGCGTGAAGGTCGTGCTCGTCGCGGAGGACGGCCGCGAAGTAATTCTTGGAATCCTCAGTGTGGGCGAGCACTTCGGTGAGCTTTCGCTGATCGACGATCAGCCGCGCTCCGCGCATGTGATCGCGATGGAAGATTCGGCGCTGCTCGTCCTCCGCCGCGAAGATTTCAGAAAGCGCGTCGAGGCAAATCCGTCGGTCGCGTGGTCGCTGCTGTCCGAGCTGTCGCGCCGTTTGCGTCGCGCGGACGGACAGATTGGCTCGCTCGTGTTGCTCGACGTCCCCGGTCGCATCGCGCGCATGTTGCTCGACACCGCCAATGAAGGCGGCGGCCCGCTGATCGAGAAAGCGCTGACGCATCAGACGATCGCGCATGTGATCGGCGCGAGCCGCGAGACTGTCTCGCGCGCGATGCGCGAGTTTCAGGAATCCGGCTGGATCAGCACCGAACGCCGCCGCATTCGCATCATCGATCGCGGCGCGCTCGAGAAGCGCTCGCAGCAGCGCACCTGACTTCGTGATCTTCGTCACACTCGACCCGTGACCGCCCGCCTTTCGAGTCACGGCACGCTCATGGTATTCTCCTACGTGTCGAGAGAAACCAGATGAGCCTGCGGGTCCAGTTTTGGGGAACACGGGGTTCGATTCCGAGCCCAGGCCCGCGCACCGTTCGCTACGGCGGCAACACGCCGTGCGTGGAAGTGCGCACTGCGGGCGGCTGGCTGGTGATTCTCGATGCGGGAACCGGAATCCGCGAACTCGGGCGTGCGCTGATCGAGCGTGCGAACGGCGGCGCGATTCAGGGTGACATTTTTTTGACGCACGCACACTGGGACCACATTCAGGGAATGCCATTCTTTGCGCCGATTTTCCAGCGCGGAAATCATTTCACGATCTGGGGTTCGAAGTCGCTCGAGACGAGCATTGATACCGTGGTGCGCGATCAGATGTCACCGGTTGTTTTTCCGGTGACGTTCGAAGAACTGGATGCGACGATCGACTTCCGTCATCTCGCCGAGGGCGAGCGCTGCACGGGGAACGGATACGAGGTAACGGCGATGGAGGTGCGGCATCCGGGCGGTGCGCTTGGATATCGCTTCACAGAGGCCAGAAGCAAGCCGGCGCTGGTGTACGTGTCGGACAACGAGCTTGGTCCGGCGACGGGAAAGTTCAACACGCCGGATGGATGGAACGAGAAGTTCGTTGATTTCTGCCGCGGCGCGAAGGTGCTGGTGCACGACACGACGTACACGACTGAAGAATACGATCACCATCGCGGCTGGGGCCATTCAACATTTCGCGAAGGTGTAGAGCTGGCGCTGGAAGCAGGGGTGGAGACGCTGGTGCTGTTCCATCACGAGCCGCGGCGCAGCGACGAAGAGCTGGATCAGAGGACCGAGGAATGCAGGGCGCTGGTGAAGGAACGCGGCGGTACGCTCAATGTTCTCGCCGCCGCAGAAGGACTCACACTGACCGTTTAATCTCCCGAGGAGGAGAATCATGAAGCTTCACCGGTACTTCACTGCCGCCGCTGGCGTCGCGTTCGCCGCCTCGAGCGCATTCGCACAGTCCAAGCCGACTGTGGCGGTTCTCTATTTCCGCGATGGCGCGATCGGCAAGGCGAACGAAGAGCTGGCGCCGCTCAGCAAAGGCATCGCCGACGTGCTGATCACTGAACTGGCAGACAACCCGGGCATCAAGGTTGTCGAGCGCGACGCGCTCCAGAACATTCTGGCTGAGCAGAAGATGGCAACGGACGGCACGGCCGACAAAGAGACGGCCGTGAAGGTCGGGAAACTGCTGAGCGCTCACCACATGCTGTCGGGCGGCTTCATCACGGACCCGTCAGGAACGATGATTCTCAACGTGCACTCGACGAACGTCGAGACGGGCGTGATCGAATATACGACGAGCGTGACAGACAAGACCGCCAACTTGCTCGCGATGATTCACAAGCTGGCCGTGAAGATGAACGCCGGCCTCAAGCTTCCGGATATCCCGCGTCAGGTCGGCGAAGTCCGTCAGGCGAAGGACGAGAAGATCCCGTTCCAGAGCGTGATGCTCTACTCGCGCGGGCTCGAGGCGAAGGACAAGGGCGATAAGGCTGGCGCGATCACGCTGTTCAATCAGGCGCTCGCAAGTTTCCCGCGTTACGATGCTCCGTCGAAGGAACTGGCGAAGCTGAAGTAAGCCGGACGCCGGAAGCACGGAAGCCGGAAGTTGGAGCCAATGCGCTCCGGCTTCCGGCTTCGGGCTTCCGGCATAAGTTCGAAGCAATGAAACCCCTCATCCTCACCTCACTCGGCCGTGCAGTTCCCGCGCTCGACGCCCTCGCATCGCGCGGCGACGTCGAGATCAAACGCGTGCCGCTGCTGCCGGGGGTCGCGACGCTGGAGCACGAACGCGCGACGGTGATTCTGCTCGACCGCGCGCTGGTGCATGGCGCCGGCGACGATCAGGCGCTGTTCGGACAGCTCTCGGCGCACGCCGCGCTCGTCGGCGTCGGCGATGCCGGGGAGGCGGAGCCGCCGGAGTTCTTCCCGACCGAACTGCTCAGCGGCTATTTCGCGGGCGATACACCGTCCGGCGCGGCGCGTATCACGCTGCACGGCGCGCTGATGCATGCGGCAGCGCTCGTCGCCACCCGGCGCGCGACGCGTCTCGAGGGGCGCAGTGCCAGCGATGTGACCGAGCTGTCGCGCATCGGGGTCGCGCTATCAACAGAGCGCGATCTGCTCACGCTGCTCGAGTTGATTCTCAGTCAGGCGCGGCGGCTATCGTCCGCCGACGCAGGGTCGCTGTATCTGGTTGAGCATCACGACGGCGCGCCATCGACGCTGCGCTTCAAGCTCTCGCAGAATCATACGCTGCCCACCCTGCCGTTCAGCGAAGCGACGATCCCGCTCAATCACGCCTCGCTCGCAGGATACGCCGCGTCGACAGGCGAGCCGCTGATCATCCCTGATGTGTACCTGCTGCCGGAAGATGTTTCGTACCGGCAGAATCGCACGTTCGACGACAAGTTCAACTATCGGACGAAGTCGATGCTGGTCATCCCGATGCAAACGCATCGCGACGAAGTCATCGGCGTGCTTCAGCTGATCAATCGCAAGCGTGTCGCCGATGCGAGACTGACGTCGAACGACGTGGTCGAGCGCGAGGTGCTGCCGTTCGATCAGCGCTCGGTGGATCTCGTGAGCGCGCTCGCATCGCAGGCGGCGGTCGCGATCGAGAACGGCCGGCTGTACGACGATATCGAGCGGCTGTTTGAGGGATTCGTGACGGCGGCCGTCACGGCGATCGAATCGCGAGATCCGACCACGAGCGGACATTCGTCGCGCGTTGCGACGTTCACCTGCGGGCTCGCCGAAGCGGTGGATCGCGTTGGCGCCGGGGCGTACCGCGGGACGCACTTTTCGCGCGAGCAAATGAAAGAAATTCGCTACGCGTCGCTGCTGCACGACTTCGGTAAAGTTGGAGTACGTGAGCAGGTGCTGGTGAAGCAGAAGAAGCTCTATCCGAGCGATCTCGCGATTGTGAAGCACCGTTTTCAGTTTTTGCTTCAGCGCGCGGATTTGCAGTACGAGCGCGAGCGCGCCGAATATCTTTTCGCCGACGGGAAGGATCGCTACCAAGAGATGCTTCAGCATCTCGACAGCGTTCGCCGTTCCGAGCGCGAAGACCTGCTGCGCTTTCTCGATTCAGTCGTGCGCGCGAATGAACCGACCATCCTTCCCGAAGGCACGTTCGAGGAGCTGACCGAAATCAACGAGCGCACGTTTGTCGATTTCGACGGCGTGGAGAAGCCGCTGCTGTCAGATGAAGAACTGAAATACCTGATGATCAACAAGGGAAATCTCGACCAGCGCGAACGGCGCGAGATCGAGTCGCATGTGTCGCACACGTTTCGTTTTCTCGAGCACATTCCGTGGACGCGCGACCTGAAGGGAGTCCCCGAAATCGCGCACGGACATCACGAGAAGCTCAACGGGCGCGGATACCCGAGGCAGGTGGCGGGCGACGCGATTCCGGTGCAGACGCGGATGATGACGATTTCGGATATCTACGATGCGCTCACGGCGACTGATCGGCCGTACAAGCGGGCGGTACCGGCGGAGCGGGCGATTGAGATTTTGAAAACTGAGGCAACCGAGGGGTCACTCGACAGTGCCCTTTTGGATGCGTTCGTCGAGGCAAAGGTGTACGAGTTGGTTCGGGCTGAGACTGGTAAACGAAGGTCAGGAGCAAACACTCCGCTGTGAACGGATGAACGGCGAGTGAACTGTTAACCACTAACTGTTGGTCGGTTAACCAAAGTGCGAAAATCAGTCCTGACAACGAGCCGCGTCGAACGGCTCAATGTCAGGACTGATTATTTAACCTTCGTTAACCGACCAACAGTTAGTGGTTAACAGTTCACTCGCTGTACATGTGTTCAAAGCTGTAGTACGCCGTACCCACCCCCACCCGGCGTCTCGATCGTCACCACATCCCCCGCCGTGAGCTCAACTCGACACTTCGCCGGCAACTCACGACCATTCAGCAGATTCCGCCCCACCGCCCCATCCCCTCCGCCCATTGCCCCTCGCGGCGCCCGCATCCTCCGCTCCGTCAGCAGCGTGACCGTGCACCGCTCCAGCACATGGTATTTCCTCACCACTCCGTCCCCGCCAAAAAACTCACCGCGTCCGCCCGACCCGCGGCGAATAGCATAGCCGTCGACAAGAATCGGATAGCTTCGCTCCAAACTCTCGATTGGTGTATTTCGCGTGTTGCTCATTCCAACATGCACGGCGCTTGGTCCGGGCCCCTTCGCGCTCGCGCCTTGGCCGCCGCCGAGTGTCTCATAGAACGTCCAGCCGTCACCGCCGAAGGTGATATTGTTCATCGTCCCCTGCCCCTGCGCAGGAACAGCGACGCCCGCATCGGCTAGCGCGGCGAAGAGCAGATCCGTCACGCGCTGCGAGGTCTCGACATTTCCCGCGGCAACCGCAGAGGGCCACTTCGCGTTGATCAGACAATCGTCTGGAGTAACGATGGATATGGCACGCGCGATTCCTTCGTTGGTCGGGACGTCATCATCGAGCAGCGTGCGCAGCACGAACAGCGACGCCGCGCGCGTCACCGCCATCGGTGTGTTCACATTGCCGCGAACTTTCGGCGATGTACCGGTGAAATCGAGATGCAGCTTTCCGCCGCGAATCTCGAGCTTCACTTTGAGTGGGACTGGATCGGTACTGTAGCCGTCCCCCTCGAGCATGTCCTCGGCGTGCCCGATCGTATTGCCGATCGCGTGGAGCCGCGCGACGGCGCGACGCTCGGTATATGCAAGAAGCGCATCGCATGCCGCCTTCAACCGCGGCGCGCCTTCACGGGCAATCAGTGCGCGCCAGCCCGCTGCACCGGCCGCACACGCGCCGCGCTGTGCGGCGAGATCACCGCGTCTTTCTTGCGGAGTCCTGACATTCGCGAGGATCAGCTCCATCATCGACTCATCCGGCACGCCGCGCCGCTCGAGCCGCACGGGCGGAAGAATAATCCCTTCCTGCACCAGCTCGGTGGCACCCTGCGGCATTGAGCCAGGGCTCATTCCGCCGACGTCGGCGTGGTGCGCGCGAATCGCCGTGTATCCCGCGATCTTGCCGCCGATGTCAATCGCTTCGACCAGCGTGAGATCCGGCAGGTGCGATCCGCCGTGGAACGGGTCGTTCAAGATGAACACATCACCCGGCTCTGGATTCCGCGCGCGCACCGCTCGCACCGACTCCGGCATCGCGCCCAAATGCACGGGAATGTGCGCCGCCTGCGCGACCATTGCCCCGTTCACATCGAACAGCGCAGAAGACGCATCACGCCGTTCGCGAATGTTCGGCGAGAGCGCGCCGCGCTCTAAAACAGTCCCCATTTCTTCGGCGATCATCGCGACGGCATGGGACATAACCGCGAGGTCGAGCGGATCGAACTTTGGAGTGCGGGTCATGGCGAAGAGGGACGGGAACTACAGGGACGGGCGAAGCATGAGGGGCGACTTGGCGAGGGGCTATGCGCGACGCGCGATCGGAATGCCGTGCTCATTTCCGCACCAATAGCCAGCCGCCGATCGGCAGTGACCTCGCCGTCCAGCCCTTTGCGACCACCATCGTCGCATCAGCAAGGGTCTCGACCTTCGGCCCAACGAGTTTCTTTACCGCGCTCTTCTTCCCCGTGCCGAACTTCACCGGCACCGCCTTCCCCGTCGCCGCAACGCGAACGGCAACGATCTCCACCGCCCGAGTGAGCGTAAATCCGTATCTCGCCTCATGCGCAGCCGCGAACCTCTTCGCGAGCGACGCGCCGTCATCACCCGGCTTGCACGCGATATCCAGCTCATGTCCCTGCCCAGCGTATCGAACGCGCGCATGCCAAGCGAGCGTCTTTGCCGATGCGTTCACCGCACGCTTCGCGAGCGCGTCGAGCAAAACGCGAAACCACTTTTTATCGACACCATCCGCCGCGCGCATTACGCTCACCGCCGCATCGCGCCGCTCGGGCGCAATCGCCAGCCCAAGCGCGCTGAGCACCCCCGCATGCGGCGGCACGAGAATCGTCGTCATCCCAAGCAGATCCGCCAGCGCGCACGCATGCAGAGGTCCGCCGCCACCAAAGGCGACGAGCGCACAGCTCCGCGGATCGATCCCGCGTTCCACGCTGACGCGCCTCAGCGCGCGCGCCATCGCCGCATCGGCAATCGCGATGATTGCTTCGGCAGTACGCTTGGGCGTCGCCCCGAGTTTCTCTGCCAGCGCGGCAATCGCACGCTTTGCCGCCGCTGCATCGAGCGTCACGCCACCAGAAAGTCGCGCAGCATCGAGGCGCCCCAACGCGATGTGCGCGTCGGTAACGGTCGGTTGCGTACCGCCTCGGCCAAAGGCAACGGGCCCAGGCACCGCGCCGGCACTGCGCGGCCCAACACGCAGCGCACCACCATCGTCGATCCACGCGATACTGCCGCCACCGGCACTCACCGTCTCGACGAGCACACGCGGCAGCGCAATTGGCACTCCGGCGACGCTCCCGCCGGGCTCAACAAGCGGCTCACCGTCGAGCACCAGTCCGGCATCGGCGCTGGTGCCGCCGATGTCGATCGTGAGCGCGTGGTTCAGTCCCGCCGCGCGCAACACTGCAGCGGAGCCGACAACACCGCCCGCGGGGCCGGAGAGCGCCAACGATGCCGCCGCAGTGGATGCCTCGGTCGCAGTGCGCATCCCACCACCGGATGTCATCACATCGGGAGCGGGATAGCCACCCTTCGCCAACCGCTCGGAGAGATGCTGCAGATAAAGCGAGACACGCGGCCGCGCATATCCCTCAGCCACAGCCGTCGTCGTACGCTCGTACTCGCGAATTTCCGGCAACACTTCGGCGCTGCGCACGATCGCCACACGAGGGAGACGCTTGGCGATCGCATCCGCGAGCAGCCGCTCGTGCGAATCGTCCTCGTATGAGTGGAGCAATGACACAACGACGATCTCTGGCTCCAGCTTCGCCACAGCCTCTGCAACGCGCGCAGCTTCCGTGGCAGATAGAGCGACGCTAACTCCCGTTGGCGTACGCCGCTCCTTCACCGCCACCACATGACTCGCGTCTACCAGCGGCAAAGGATGTTGCGCTGAGAGATCGTACAGCGCCGCGCGCTCCTGACGCCGCAACTCGAGCAGATCCGACGCGCCGTCTGTCGCGCAAAGCACCACGCGCGCGCCGCGCCGCTCGAGCAGAAGATTCGTGACGACCGTCGTGCCGTGCGCAACGCGGCGCACGGAGGACGCCGGCGCGCCGAGCGCCGCGAGCGATGCCGCTACGCCTTCGCTCTGATCGGCTGGAGTAGAGAGTACTTTGCGCGTCTCGACGCGGCCGTTCGAACCCACGGCCGCGAGATCGGTGTACGTCCCGCCGACATCAATGCCAACTGAGTGTGTCAGACTGTTTCTCCGTTCCTGGCGGCGGTGACACGCCAGATTGCAAACGCGAGCGCCGCCTGCACCGGCACCGCGAGGACGAGGAGCGGGCGATTCTGCTGAGCGAGAATCGGAATGATGCGCAGTAACACGGCGAGCACTCCACATCCCGCGGCGAAAATACTCAGCGACCGCGCCGCGCGAACGAGTTTTTCCGACTGCGGTTTCCACAGCGCGAGCGGAATCAGCACCGCGAGCGCGAGCGACGCGGGCGTCGCGAGCAGCACATTCACATTGTGCCCCATATACGCCGCGTGGCGCGTGAACAACTCTGCGCAGAGCAACAATATCCCAACAACGCCGGCGAGCAGATTCCAGAGCGTCGCGATCACGCCGATCGTCCATCGCGCGGGCGCCGATGCACCAGGGAGGATGCAGAGCGCGAGAATAAGTCCGGTCAGCAGAAGTCCGACCTTGAGCGCCGGCGTGAAGTAACCCGGCGGCGCGTCGGTGTCCTGATAGCGCTCGTCCACTACCAGTTGCCGCTCGCTCATGACGAGCCGCGTGACCGTTCCATCCGAATGCCGCACGCGAATCCCACGAATCAGCTGCTGCAGCCGCATCGGGACGAACATTTCTTCCGACGCCGAGAGCGTGTCGTCGGCGGGACGGCCGAGCACGAAGTCCATTCCAAAATTGATCAGCGGATACTCGCGGGCCAGACGCAGCGTCTCGCTGCGGTAACTCACGCCGTGTTCATGGGTCGCGATCGCATGCTCGATTCCGCCGAGGAGAACCATGTCGAGCACGTCACGAACTTTTGTCGCGCAGTTATCGCGATAGTAATCGTAGCGATACCACTTGTTCTCTTCTTTCGCGTTCCATTTGATGTAGTTCCAAACCGAGTCCTTTTCGGAGCGCGTGAGCGAGAGTTTCTGCTCCCACACCGCACGTCCCTGGCTCTTGTACTGACCGACCAGCCACAGCGACGGGAAGCCTTGCATCCAGTATCGCGTATCGCCGGTCAGAAACCGCGCCAGAAAGTGCGGCTGATCGAAATCGAACATTCCCCAGTTGTAGGCACTGTCGACGCCGGTCGTGACGTCGTGAATGCGAATGGACTGGTGGCCAAACCGCTCGAAGATTTCCTCGCCAGGACCCATGGTGAGAATGGATATGACGATCGAGTCGTGCGGCGCTGCCCCGAGCGCTCGCGGCGCTCGCATGAGCTGCGCACGAGCCACCGGTGTTGCGCCCAAGAAAGCGCAGAGTACGAGAGCGTTCGCTGCAATCCAGCTCCATCGACGAGCGCTCAATTCATCAACCCCACGGTGGTCCCCGGATAATAAGTCGCGAGAATCGCGCGGGCGGACTGCCCTGCGCGCGCCCGACCGATCGCACCCCACTGACACATGCCGATGCCGTGTCCGTACCCATTTCCCTTCACGACGATCCGTGCCAGCCCGCCCTCACGACGCAGTTCCGTCACGACTGAAAAATAAGTGCTGTTGAGGATCTCGCCACCGGGAGTCCGAAGCACATAACGGATGTCATTCCCGCGCAGCGCGAAGTTGCCATGTTCGGCCGCGAGAACCAGTCGCGCCACGCGGCCGCTGCCGGTGCGCGATTCCACTGTCGCATTGCGGATGTGCCCCGCGCCGCCGGACGGCACGGCTGTGTAAGTGGCGAGGTACGCACGCACACCGGCATCAAGTTCCTCGCCGGTGAGGGTGCGCGTCCAGGTAAAGCGCGGCGAGATGTCGCAGTAGAAACGATCGGACGTCCCCGGAATGCGATCGCTCACACGCTTGAGAAATGGCTCGTTCCCGGAACGCCAGACTTCGTCGGCTTCGGCGGTTTCGCCGCCGCACGTCGAGTGATACGGCGCACTCACGACGCGGCCGTTGTACTTCAGCACCATACCAACCGTTCGAGCAACCGCATCATTCGAAAACGGCCGCTCGGCGTCAGCTCCGCCGTACACTTGATCGGCCACACTCGAAAGCATGTCGTAGTTCGCGTTGCGCGCGGCACCGTCGGCGCCGATCCGGACGACCGTATAGCTGCGCGCTGCGATCGCCTGCGCTTCCACCGCGGCCTCTTCGTTTCCTGCGCGCGGCCCGCCGATTTCCAGCGGCACCACGCCGCGCAGATACCACTCGACCGGCAGCACGTTCACCACAACGATCCCCGTGTCGCTCGCGATCACGCGGATCACGCCGCGGAATTTCTGCGCGCCGAACATGCCGAACTCATCTTCGCGATCGGGCCGCAGCGTGAGGATTCCGTCGCTCCAGGATGTTGACGTTCCCTGTCGCACGGCGCGCAACTGGCGTCCGCGGCGCTCGACGGTCCACACATCGGGGCCGCGCGCGCGAACGACTACGGCATTGCGTGCGTCCATGAGCCTGAACGCGCCGGTGCCAGAGAGCGTCGCACCCTGCGCAGCGGTCGCGAGCGCCACACGCACATCGCGCGCGCCTTCAACCCGCTGGGGCGGCGGTTCCTCGCGCGGGACTTCAGGCTGCGCGGGAGCTTTGGCGCTGTCGGCGGCGGTTCGCGGGAGTGAGATCATCCCCGGCGGACCGTTTTCGTCAGGGATGCGTTTTGGCGCACATGCGACGGCCAGCACGGAGACTAACAACAACTTCGACACCGCGCGCCAGCTGCGCGGCACCAGACTCACCGTCCGAAACTCCCGATCGTTGCGAGCGGGAGCTCGCGGGATGCGGCGCGTGCGGGAATCGCCGGAGCATCGAGCACTGAAATCACGCGAGCGCTGAAATCGTAGTCGTCGACAACATCCGTCACTTCTACATCTACGAAAGATCCAATGGGCGCGTCGGTATCGAGCCAAGTCACGCCGTCGATGTCGTCCGCTTGCCAGGGCAGTCTCCCAACCGTCCGCGCAGTGCGACCATCGGCTTCGTCCGTGCGGCGCTCGACCAGCGCATGCGCGCGCGTACCGACGCGCAGTTCATAGCGCTCCGCGGTGATCGCGCGCTGCAAATCTGTGAGACGCTCGAGGCGATCGCGCTTCACGCCCTCGGGAACGTCGTCAACCATCTCGGCCGCGCGCGTGCCATCCTGCGGCGAATAGGTGAACGCGCCGACGCGCTCGAACTGCATTTCCTCGAGGAAATCGAGAAGCTGCTGGAAATCGTCGTCCGTCTCGCCAGGGAAACCAACGATGCAGGTCGTGCGAATCGCGAGGTTCGGCACCGCATCGCGGAAACGCGCGACCTTCTCGCGAATTGTCTTTTTGCGCTCGGGTCGGCGCATGCGCTCCAGCACGGCGTCAGACGCATGCTGCATCGGCATATCGAGATAGCGCAAAATCCGCGGTTCGGCGGCAATCACTTCGAGCAGGCGCGGCGTGATGCCGGCGGAATAGAGATACAAATTCCGGAACCATGAGATCGACGTCTCCTTCACCAGCGCTTCGAGCAGCTCCGGAAGGCGGACACCGTCACGGCGATCGCGACCGTAGTGCGCGAGATCCTGCGCGACCAGGCTGACCTCGCGCGCGCCCTGCAACTCCAGCAGCTGCGCCTCACGGACGATTTCATCGAGACCGAACGAGCGATGTTTGCCGCGCATGAGTGGGATCGCACAGAAGGCGCAGCCGTGATCACACCCTTCGCTGATTTTCAAATATCGAACCGCGGGCGAATCACCGGCATACACACGAACGCCCGGATGCGCGACAACCGAATCGCCGATCAGCCCTTTCTCACGGAGGCGCGGCACGAGCTGATCCATTTCCGAGGCGCCAAGAAACAGGTCGACCTCGGGAAGGACGTCGGCGAGCTCATCGCGATGGCGCTCGATCATGCAGCCGACCGCAACGACGGCCTGCGCGGCGCCATCGGACTTCATTCGCCCGGCTTCAACGATGGCATCGATCGATTCGCGCTTCGCCGCGTCGATAAAACCGCAGGTATTCACGATGATGATCTCGGCGGTTGAAGCATCGTCGACCTGCACCGCACCGTGATCGATCAGTTGCGCGAGATAGCGCTCCGAATCAACGGTGTTTTTGTCGCAGCCGAGGGTAACGAGGGCAACCTTCATCTATGAAAGCTAGTCTGGGAGAGGGCAGCCGGGGCGGTCTTATGATGAGCTCACAGTTCAAGCTCCCAGTTCGTCAGTTCAGCGCTTAGCCGTGTCAAAGCCCAAGCTCACGGCGTCCGTACGAGGGCTTTGGGCTGGAGCTTTGACGAGGCCAAGCGGGGAGCTGGCCAGCTGGGAGCTTGAACTTTGAGCTAAAGCTACCGATAGTTGCCGAACTGGAGCTCCACCCCGACATCCAGCGTGCGCAGAAAGGCAATCACAGCCTGGAGTTCGTCCCGCGAGGGGGCGCTCACTCGAACCTGCTCGCTCTGGATCGAGGCCTGGACCTTTTTGAATTTCTGCTCTTTGATCGCCGCAGTCACCTTCTTGGCAGTCTCGACATCCAGCGACTGTTTCAGCTTGATCTCGCGGCGGAGCGTATCGCCGCCGGCCGGCGTAATCTCGCCGACATCGAGATTTTTCACAGGGACGCCGCGCTTGATCAGCTTCGTCTGCACGACATCCCACAGGCCGCGCATGCGCAGATCGTTATCGGCGAGGAGATTGATCAGCCCCTCGGCGCGCTTGAACTCGATCTCGATTTTGGCGCCCTTAAAATCGTAGCGCTGGGCGACTTCTTTGCTGGCTTGGTTGATCGCGTTGTCGACTTCCTGCAGGTCGACACCGGTGGTTACGTCGAAGCTGGCTGTTGGGGGCATACGTCGAATTTAGTTGAGCGGTGAGCTGAGGGCTATGAAAGGGCTCGACGTCAGACGATAGCTGTCGGTGACAACAGGTCTCGAGCACACGGCGACACTTACCGATCCAGCGCGCTGCACGGTAAGTGTCGCCGTAATCTCAACGCTAACAACTGGCAGCTAACGTCTGACGTCGGGCCCTTTGGAGACCATCCCCTCGAGCCGCCCTCTCACGTGCGGCCATTCGTCATCCAAAATCGCGTACCACGCCGTATCCCGCCGCGACCCATCATGATGCAGCATGTGCTTCCGATGGATCCCCTCGAACTTCGCCCCGATCCGCTCCATCGCCCGGCGCGACTTCTCATTCCCAACGTGGGTCTTGAGCTCGACCCGAGTCGCGCCGAGGGTCTCGAAGGCGTGCTTCAGCATCAATAGCTTCGCCTCGGTATTCACCACGCTGCGCTGATAATCACGCGAGATAATCGAAGCGCCGATCTCCATGCGTCCGTCACGAGCGGAGATATTCAAGAATCGCGTCGTGCCGACCACGAGATTTTTCTCGATCAGCACCGTCGCAAATGGCAGTGCCGTTCCGGTCCGCTCGGAGGCGAGCGCCTCGTCCACGAACTGCTCCAGCCGCGGACGATCGAGCGGCTGCGTCGGCGTCCACTCCCAGAGCGCCGGATCGTACGCCCAGCGCGCGAGCGCATCTATATGATCGCGCGTCAGCGGCTCCAAACGCACGAATCGCCCCGTCAGTGTGACCGGGGCGATCTTGAGCGGAGTCGTGATTCCCGCCACGATATAGCCCTAGCCGAGATAACTCTCGAGTGCCCGCGCGCGGCTCACATGCCGCAGCCGCGAGAGTGCCTTCTCTTTGATCTGGCGCACCCGTTCACGGGTGATGTTTAGCACGGCACCAATCTGCTCCAGCGTCATCGGTTCCGATCCGTCGAGGCCGAAATAGAGCCGCAGAATCTTGGCCTCGCGTTCTTTCAAACCAGACAGCGCGAGCTGAATCGATTCCGTCAGCGCCTTGTCGAACGTTTCTTCGTCCGGCGTCTGATTTGTCGTGTCGGGCAAATAATCGAGAAGCCGGTTATCCTCGCCCGGCGTCATCGGCGCATCCAACGACAGATGGATCTGCGAGATCGCCATCGTTTTGGCGACTTCTTCCTCGGTCAGATCGGTTCCACTCGCGATTTCGGCGTGCGTCGCCTCGCGGCCAAGTTCCTGGAGCAGCGCGCTCGCACGTTTTCCAATCCGGTGCAGCGTTCCTGCGCGGTTCAGCGGGACGCGTACGATGCGGCTCTGCTCCGCCAGCGCCTGAAGGATCGCCTGCCGGATCCACCACACGGCGTAGGAGATGAACTTGATCCCCTTGGTCTCGTCGAACTTATGGGCGGCGCGAATTAAGCCGAGGTTGCCCTCGTTGATGAGATCGCTGAGCGAGACGCCCTGGTTTTGATATTTTTTTGCGACCGAGACCACAAAGCGGAGGTTGGAGCGCACGAGTGTATCGAGCGCCTCTTGATCATCGCCGCGAATCTGCTGGGCGAGCGCAACTTCCTGCTCCCGCGTGATCAGCGGAAAGACGCTGATATCTCGCAGGTATTGATCGAGCGATCCTTCTTCGTACGAATGTCGTTTGTGGGGCAAACCGGCCATGTGCTTTCCCGCTCCTGCAACCTGAGAGATCTTCGCCGACATCAGCGTGGTAAGAATGTGGAGCGTATCCGGTTCAAGCGTAAGACCACACGGCGGCCAATTTTTCGTTAGCGAACTCGTTCGCCAAGCCTGCTCCAACGCACATGAGTGAGCCAGTCAAGCGGCGCAGTGCTATCGGGCGCGTAGCTGTAGTAGACGAGCATTGGACTTCCCAGCACGAGCGAATCTGCGACGAATCCCCAGTAGCGGCTGTCGAGTGAATCATCGCGATTGTCGCCGAGCATGAAGTAGTGTTTTGCGGGGACGACGATCGGCCCCCAGTTATTTCGTGATGGACGATACGGTGTGGTACGTGTCGCGCGCGAGACCAAAAACTCGCGCTGCCAACCAAATTCTTCCCCGCTCGGATCCGAGCCCGGGTCGGTGTGCGTAACGAATTGCCGTTCGTCCTGCGGCGTTCCGTTGCGCACGAGCGTTCCGTCGTGCATCGCGAGCGTATCGCCGGGAAGGCCGACGAGACGTTTCACGAAATTTTTTGTCAGATCCTCCGGCCACTGAAAGACGACGACGTCACGGTATTTCGGATGACGCACCGCGGGCAGACGTTTGCCGGTGAACGGGACCTCGGCGCCGTAGACGAGTTTGTTGACGAGGAGAAAATCGCCGACGAGCAGCGTGCCTTCCATGCTGCCGCTGGGGATGCGGTACGCTTCGACGAGGAATGAGCGGACGACGAGGAAGAGGAGAATCGCGAGCGAAAGCGATTTGGTCCACTCGAACAGGCCGCGCGCGACAGAGGCAAAGGCACCGCTGGTGCGCGCTGGCGGCGGTGCAATTGGGTCGAGTGGCGCTTCATCCATGGCAACAACCTCAATAATTATCTATTTGAGCGCGCTGGAGTTTGCCGCTGAAATCCACGTATCCAACCTTCGTCTCACTATAGAACTCATACACTTCCCACCCGCCCTCACGATGCCCGTTCCCTGTCTGTTTGACCCCGCCAAACGGCAAATGGGCTTCCGCACCAATCGTCGGCGCATTGATATACGTGATGCCGTTGTCCAGCTCATTGAGCGCGCGGAATGAAATATTCACGTCGCGCGTGTAGACCGACGACGACAGACCATAACGCACATCATTGTTCACGCGAAAGGCCTCATCCGCGTCTTTGACTTTGACAACAGAAAGCACCGGGCCGAAAATCTCTTCCTGCTCGAGACGCGACAGTGCTTTCACCCCGGTGAAAATCGTCGGCTGAAAGAAATATCCGTTTTCGAGTCCCGTTCCTTTCGCGCGCGCGCCGCCCATGCGCAGCGTTGCGCCTTCGCCGGTGCCGATTCCGATATACCGCTCGATTTTCTCGAGCGCCCGGGTATTGATCACCGGGCCGACGTCAGTGCCTTTCGAGCGACCGTCGCCGAGCACGAGCTTCTGCGCGCGTTTCTCGAGCGTCGAAACGAACTCGTCATGCACGCCTTCTTGCACGATCAAGCGACTGGTTGCGGTGCACCGCTGTCCCGTCGTGCCAAAGGCACCCCACAGAATGCCCTCGAGCGCGAGTTCGAGATCGGCGTCATCGAGCACGATCATCGCGTTCTTACCGCCCATCTCGAGCGAGAGCCGTTTGTGCGTGCGGCCACAGATCTCGCCGACTTTGCTGCCGGTATCGGTCGAGCCGGTGAACGACACGAGCGCGACGTCCGGATGCGCGACGATCGCGGCACCTGCCTCGCCTTTGCCGTGCACGAGATTGATCACTTCAGGCGGCAGGCCGGCCTCGAGGAGAATCTCGACAAACAGATGTCCGGTCATCGGCACATCTTCGGCCGGCTTGAACACGCAGGAGTTTCCGCAGACGAGCGCGGGAAACATTTTCCAGGTTGGAATCGCGAGTGGAAAATTGAACGGGGTGATAATTCCCGCCACTCCGATCGGCCGCCGGAAACTCATCGCCCACTTATTTCTCAGCTCGCTCGGCACGGTGTGGCCGAACATCCTGCGCCCCTCTGTGGCGGCGTAGAATGCGGTGTCAATTCCCTCTTGGACATCGCCGCGCGTTTCGGCGAGCGGTTTGCCCATTTCGCGGGTCATCATATCCGCGAGTTCTTCCTTGCGCGCAATCAGTATTTCGCCGGCGCGACGCATGACATCGCCGCGCGCGGGGGCGGGAGTGCGGCGCCAGATTTCAAATCCGCGTTTTGCCGACGCGACCGCAGCATCGACATCGGCCGCGGATGAGTGCGGAAAGCGGCCGACGATGTCGCGCGTGTCAGCGGGATTGGCGTTGTCGAAATATTTGCCGTCGGCGGGGGCGGTCCACTGGCCGGCGATGAAATTCTTCAAGGTTGGTGTTTCGGGGCTCATGATGATTTGTGTTTGGCTTTAACTGCGTTTCCCACGGATTACGCGGATTTCGCGGATACAACGACAACTTTCATACAAACAATAAAAGAAAAGTCTTTTTGATCCGCGTGATCCGCGAAATCCGTGGGAGGGCTTTTCTCTTTTTCTTTAAGAACAAGTCCAATGCGCCGGATGCTGCAGCGTGGGTTTCGCATATCCAATGCGCGGCAGAACATCAGCGGCGGCAAGCACGAGCCCCCACGTCAGCAACAGCAGCGAAACCGTGTGCGCCTTCGCTGCACGGTGCTTCCACGTCCAAATCGACGACCACACGCCGGCAACAATCAACGTGGTGACCGCGCCGAGATACCCGGCCAGCCCCAATCCGCACTTTGCGGTATACGGCCAGAAAATGATCGCAACGCCGAGTATTCCAGCCAACGCCAATCGCGCCATCACGCCAAACGTCGACGTCTCCGGCTTCGCAAACGGCATCGGAGCCGCGCCGCCACTCGGTGCCGCCGCGCGCACCGGCGTCGAGGCCTGAGTGGGGATCGACTCGAGCTGCTTGTCGATCTTTCGCATCTCGGCGTCCCAATCGCGATCCGTCATTCAGTCTCCCGCGCCAACCCGTGGCGCTCGATCTTCTTGTAAAGATTCGATCGCGGCATATCCAGCGCCCGCGCCGTCTCCGCAACATTCCAATCGTGCTGCCGCAGTTTCACCGCGAGAAACGCACGTTCTGCCGCAAGTTTGAAATCCTCAAACGTCTTGCTGTCCTCAAGGCCGCCAATGCCGCCGGTGGTCGACGCGCGCGCGCCGGTGAGCCGCTCGACGTCAGTCGCCGTAACACGCGCACCAGCCGCAAGAATCAGCAAGCGTTCAATCGTATTGCGCAGCTCGCGAACATTGCCCGGCCACTCGAACGCAGTGAGCCGCTCGATCGCCGCCGCGTCTATCGAGCGCGGCACCACGCCGTCAGTCCGCGCGAACTGAGAGAGAAAGTGTTCGACGAGCAGCGGAATGTCTTCTCGCCGCTCACGCAGTGGCGGCACATGAATCGGCACCACGTTGAGTCGATAATAGAGATCCTCGCGGAACCGTCCCGCAGCGATTTCGTCTTCAAGTTTCTTATTCGTGGCGGCAATCACACGCACATCGACTTTGCGCGGCTTCGTCCCGCCGATGCGCGTGACGTCGGCATCCTGGAGCACGCGCAGCACCTTCGCTTGTGCCGCGAGCGACATATCGCCGACTTCGTCGAGAAACAGCGTGCCGGTATCAGCCTGCTCGAACTTCCCCGCTCGATCCTGAATCGCCCCTGTGAACGATCCCTTCATATGACCGAAGAGTTCGCTCTCGATCAGCTCGCCCGGAATCGCCGCGCAGTTCACTTCGACAAACGGCTTCCGCGCCCGCGGTGATTGGCGGTGCAGCGCGCGCGCGACGAGTTCTTTGCCGGTCCCGTTCTCGCCCGTGATCAGCACACGTGCCGTGGTATCGGCAACCTTCTCTATATTCTCAATGAGCGCGCGTACGGCAAACGATTTTCCGACGATCTCATAGCGCGATTCGATCGTCGCCTTGAGCCGCGCGTTTTCCTCGGCGAGATCTATTCGGCCGGTCGCGTTGCGCAGCGTGACGAGAATGCGGTCGGTATCAAGCGGCTTCTCGAGAATATCATACGCGCCGAGCTGCGTGGCCTCGACCGCGTTCTGAATCGTCGCGTGGCCGCTGATCATCACAACCGTGGCCGACGGATCGCGCTCACGAATGCGCTTCAGCGTCTCGAGCCCGTCCATCCCCGCCATTTTTACATCGAGAAAAACGAGCTGCGGCTTCCACTGCTCGTACACGGAAATTCCCTCCGCGCCCGAACCGGCAGAGCGAACTTCAAATCCTTCGTACTCGAGCAGCTGGGTCAGCGCGGCGCGGATCCCCTGCTCATCATCGACGATCAGCAGACGGCGCGTCATGGCACAGACTTGTACAGGACGACATGGCCCTTCGCGATGCGAACGTCGGCTAGTTCCATCGGAACATGCACCGGGATCGCGTTCTTCGGCGTTGCCGCCGTGCGATCCTTCGTGCGAATGCGTCCGACGATCTGTTCAATCAGCGCCTCGGGCAGCTGCAACTCCTTCAGCGCGATCTGATCAACCTTGAACTGCGCATGGCCGGGTGAAACCACCTCAAGCCTCCCGCGCACCGTGATCTCCTGCTTGCCGCCAATCATAGAGGTGAGCGGCCCAAGCGCCTTCGCATCGGCGAGATCGGCCACGTTCACCGTGGCTCGAACAAACAGATGATCATCACGAGCGAGTGCCTCGGCGCCCGTTGAATCACGGCTCAGATCGCGCAGCGCCTGATCGAGCGCATACGCGGCAAGATCTCCTGCGGCGACGTCCACGTACACCGGGCCGTTTTTCGTTGAAAGCCGACCCACTGCGAGCCGCGCACGCGCCGAACCTTCGGCCGTCAGCGGTTCCCACTTTGCAGATGCCGTGACGGCCACGACAGGCGCGCCGCCGAGCCGCGCACGCAGCTTTGGATACCAGAGGTCGTGCGTGAACCAGCCGACCGCCGCAACAACAGCGATCACAAGAAAACAGCCGATCCGCCCAATGCATCCAAACATCAGACTGCTCCCAGTGATTCGACGAGCGGCTGCTCGTTCGCGCGATTGAGCGAGCCGCTGCGAAAACCCCGCAGGTCGAGCTCGACAGTTTCAAATCCGGCACTCTGCACGGCGGCGCGCAAAGCAACCCGGCCTTCGTCCGAACGCCAGCGTGCGAGCTCCGCGAGCGACACTTCAACTCGCGCCGTATCGCCGTAGTATCTCACGCGCAAATCGCCCGCCACGCCGATCCCGCGCAGTGCGCGCTCCGCGGCCTCGACTTTTCCAAGCCGCAGCGGCGTGACTTCCGTTCCATATGGAAGGCGCGATGCCAGGCACGGTGAAGACGGCTGCGACCAGGTCGGGATCCCGCGGGCCTGCGAACGCGCGCGAATCTCGTCCTTGGTAAATCCGATTTCAGCGAGCGGTGATCGCACGCCGTGCTCAACAGCCGCGCCCTTCCCCGGCCGGTGATCGCGACCGTCATCAGAGTTTGTGCCGTCGACTACCACTGCGAGCCCGCGCGCACGCGCCACCGGCACGAGGCGCGACCAGAGTTCCGTTTTGCAGAAGTAGCAGCGGTTGGTCGGGTTCGCGGCGTAGCGTGGATCGTTGATCTCATCCGTATCCAATTCCAACACCGGAACGCCGAACTGATCCGCGACTTCGCGCGCGCGGGTCCACTGCTCCAACGGATAACTCGCGCTCCGCCCGATCACAGCGAGCACGTGCTCAGGCCCAAGCGCGTCGAGCGCGACACATGCGAGATACGCCGAATCGACTCCGCCACTGAAACCGATCAGTACGGAGCCATGGCTCCGCATCCATTCCATCAGTGCAAGCTCTTTGTCGAGCGCGGTGCGCGGTTCAAGCATCGGCATCGTGGAAAGCTAAGGGAAAACGCGTGCGAGGATCGTGTAGGGTGCGCTCGGGCCGTTCTTACAAGTGGTTACCGGCCGCGCCGGTGGATCACGCCCCCTCTCACTACGAACGCAACACGCCGTGTGTTCCGGATGTCGGCACTTGGATCGGCGTCGAGTACCACCAGATCCGCCATCTTGCCCGGCGCGATCGACCCGAGCGTCGACGCCGAGCCGAGGGCCATCGCCGAGTTGAGCGTGGCTGCGGTGATCGCTTCGAGCGGCGTGAATCCCGCACGCGTTACGAGCAGCTCCATCTCGCCGTGCAGCGCGGGCATCGAATCTCGGACGCCCACCAGTCTGCCGTCCGTGCCGGCGCAGATCGTGACACCGGCAATTTTCGCAGCGCGCGTGACGTCGTACGCCCACTGCGCGGCGCGTTTCGGATCCACCAGTCCGAACGAAGCGCCGGTCGCGGCCTCGAACCGCGGCAAAATCGAAAGTGTCGCGTCGAACACGGTGTTCTGCGCTTTCATCTTGGCAAACAGGTCCTGCATTGCAGCCCCGTCCGGCGGCACAGAATCGTACGCCGACCTCGGCGGAACACGATCCGCGTAGTGCATCGGTGGGTTCGGAATCGCAGCCCAATACAAATAAATCGCGTGCGAAATCACGTCGACACCGGCTTCGACTTCATCGAGCGCTGTCGCAGGGAAAACGGTCGAGTGCGACCAGACTTTCATCCCCTGCCGATGCGCCTCGGTCGTGATTTTCTGGACGAGATCAGCGGGAAGATCGGCGTAGATCTTGATCGCGGTCGCGCCGGTGCTCTTTGCAGCTCGCACGGCGAGCTTCATGTCTGTGGACGGCGTGATTGCCTTCATCCACGGGATGTCGCCCGGTGTGCCGCCATGCGCCGATGCCTTCGTGCGCGGGTCGGTGAAGAAACTCGGGCCCGCCATGAGCGACGCATAGAACAGACGCGGCGAATCCGAATCGGCGCGCTTTGATTGCATTGCCAAGTCGCGCAGCACGATCGCATCGCCTGCCATGTCGCGGACGCTGGTCAGGCCGCCGAGCAAAGCAAGCCGGAGCATCGCGGGCGCATTGGCGTCGCCGCCCGCGGGATCGGTCGCGACATGGACGTGCGAATCTATCAAACCCGGGATCACGAACTTGCCTGCGACGTCTATCTCGCGGACATCGACAGCAAGTTTGCGGCTCCCCGTCTCGAACATTTCTTCGATGACGCCGCGGTTCACGATGATTGTTTGTTTCGCGACGGGTGCGGCGCCGGTGCCGTCGATGACGGTCGCGTTGGTGAACGCGATGTGCGCGAGCGTATCGGATGCCGCCTGCGCGACGAGCAGCTTCGGGGCGAGTCCGACTGTTGCGACGGCGACTATCGTACGGAGCATTCGAGGGGAATAGTTCACCCCCGAAAAATACTACTCCAGCATCATCTCTGCCGAGCCGGCGGTCTTCGACTTCCGCACGAGGGCCAGGAGCGGGATGAGCGCGAGCACCAAACCCGCTGCAATGATATAGGTGTGCCCATAGGCGATCACGCTTGCCTGCCCAAACATCTGCCGGTCGAGCACAGCATAGGCGCGTGACGCCGCGGTGCCGACGTCGGCACCGCGCCCCATGAAGCCGCGGGTCAGCATCCCAACCCGCGCGAGGCTCGCCGGGTCGGTGGTCGTCACATGCTCGGTGAGCACAGCGTGCGCCTGAATGGTGTCGTGCGAGACGATCGTCGCGACGCCGGCAATACCAAGTGATCCGCCAAGCTGGCGGAAGAAATTGTAGAGCGCCGTTCCCTGCGGAAGTTCCGCGCGATCGAGTTCCGCGAGCGTCACAGTGGTGAGCGGCACGAACATGAATCCGAGTCCCAGTCCGCGCAGAATAAGCGGGATGAGAAAATCACCTGCGCCGCTGTCGCTCGTGATCGTCGAGAGTTGCCACATCGAGAACGCAAATGTCGCCGCTCCGCTCGCGATCAGCAGGCGCGCGTCGAACTTGCTCGTCAGCCTGCCCACCACCCACATCGAGACCGCTGTTGCGAGTGCACCCGGGAGCAGCACGATTCCCGTTTGCTGCGCGGTCATTCGCAGATTGCTTTGCAAAAACACCGGAAGCGTAAAGACCGACGCGTACAAGCCGACGCCCATCACGATTCCGAGCACCGTGCCGACCCACATCTGCCGGTGTCGCAGCACGCGGAAATCGATCACGGGATGATTGTACGTGAGTTCGCGCCAGACGAGTGCCGCGCCGCCGAGCACCGATGACACTGCGAGGCCGATCATGAGCTTGGAATTCCACCAGTCATCGCGCTGGCCGTACTCGACCAGGTACTGCATCGACGCAACGCTGATGATCAGCAGCGAGATGCCCATATAGTCGACCGAGGGCGACCGCTTCTGGTTCGCGGAATCGTGCACGTAGGTCGCGATCATGAACGCCGCGAAAAATCCGAGCGGAACATTGATATAGAAAATCCACGGCCAGCTGTAGTTGTCCGTGATCCAGCCGCCGAGCGTCGGGCCGATTGTGGGACCGACCATGACGCCGAGGCCAAAAAATGCCATCGCCATACCGGCTTCTTCCGGAGGGAACGTCTCGAGCAGCACGGCCTGCGACACCGTGAGCAGCGCGCCGCCACCGATGCCCTGCACCACGCGCCAGAAAATCAGCAGGCCAAGCGAGTGCGCCGCACCGCAGAAGAAGCTCGACGCCGTGAACAGGATGATCGAGCCCACGAAATACCGTTTGCGCCCGAACATTCCGCCCAGCCAGCTCGTCAGCGGCATGACGATCACGCTGGCGAGGATGTAGCCCGTGGAGACCCACGCGATTTCGTCGAGCGACGCGCCGAGGTTTCCCATCATGTCGGGGAGCGCGACGTTCACGATCGAATTGTCGATGACCTGCAGCAGCGACGCGAGCACCACTGCGAAGGCGATGATGTATTTGTGCGAGTCGCCTTTGGGCGCGGCGCCGCCGATGTTCGTGTCCATGGACGTATCCATCAGGCGGCGCGTCCACGCTTGGGATGTTTGCCGGCTTTCGCCACGCGACGCGGTTTGGCTGGTTTTTGCGCGCGGCGCGCCTGCCAGGAACCGAGCGCTTCATCGACGCGGCCGGAGATGTAATCGTAGACGTCTTCCATATAACGGAGACGGGCGCGAACCGTGGCCGTGGGGCTGGGCGAACGCAGCTTCAGCTCGCCGATGAGGGCGTTGAGTTTCTTCCACCGCTCGACGCGGTGCTGCATGATGCTGGAAAAGAAATCCGGTGCGATCTGCAAATAGTCGCGGCGATCGCCGGGCTTCGCGCTGCGCTGGACGACGCCCTTTTCGAGCAGGCGGCGGGAGTCCGTGCTGATGCTGGCCTTGCTCACCTTGAGCGCGTCGGCGAGTTCGTCGAGCGAGAGCGGACGGTCGGCGAGGAGCAGATGGCCGAACAGCCGGCCGCCGATGCGGGTGAAACCATCGGCCTCAAAGGTGAGGCCCATCTCGCCGACGAACCAGTCGTGATCGCGGGTAGCCATGAGTCGGACGGAGGTGTCGTTTACTGCGTTCAGTATGGACTGAACATACATCCCTGGGACGGGGATCGCAAGAGAGTGGGAGAGGTGAGTGCGAGTCGAGAATGAGAGTTGAGTAAGAGAGGGAGGGATGAGTTTGAGGAAGCGAAGTGGGAGTCTGAGGGATGAGAGTGCGCATGAGTATGAGTTGAGTGGGAGTGGGAGTTGAGTGGGAGTTGAGTGGGACTTGAGTGCGAGTGGGAGTGGGAGGCGCTCCCACTCACACTTTGCTCCCACTCCATCTCACTCTCGCCCCTCAAACTCCCACTGAACATTCTCCAACTCATCCCTCCCTCTCCTACTCAACTCTCATTCTCAACTCACACTCACCTCTAACTCCCTCTCCCACTCTTTCAACCGCCGCTCACACGTGGCAGATTTATCTCATGCCTACGCCGACCCCACTGGACCTCACCGCCCTCGCAAAACAGACCGCTCCCGGCCGCGCCTCCGACATGGCTGACGGCTTGGTCGCCTCGGAAATCCTCCGCATCGCCGCGGAAATTCGCGGGCTCATCACGAGCGGAACCGCGATCTGCAATCTCACCGTCGGCGATTTCGATCCGAAACAGTTCCCGATTCCGGACCGCCTCCGCACGGAAATCACGAAGGCCCTCGAGGGCGGCGAGACGAACTATCCGCCTTCCGACGGGATACCTCAGCTCCGCCAGGCGGTGCAGCGTTACTACGAGCGCGAACTCGGGCTGAAATACCCGGTCGAGTCAGTGCTGATCGCGGGCGGCGCTCGGCCGCTGATCTACGCCATCTACCGCGCGATTGTGAACGCGGGCGATCGCGTGGTATATCCGCTCCCCTCGTGGAACAACGTCCATTACATCCACATGCTCGGCGCCACCGGCGTTCCGCTCCCGTGCACGCCGGAGAATCGCTTCCTTCCGACGTTGGAAGATCTCCGGGCCGCGCTCCCGACGGCGCGCCTCGTATGCCTGAACTCACCGCTAAATCCGACCGGCACCGCAATCGCTCCCGACGTACTGCGCGGAATCTGCGATGCGATCGTCGCGGAAAACCAACAAAGGGACGAGAGAGGAGCGAGGGGTGTTTTTTTAATGTACGATCACATCTACTGGCCGCTCTGCGTCGGCGAAACGCAGCACGCGACGCCGCCGGAACTCGTGCCCGAGATGGCGCGCTATACGATTTTCGTCGATGGAATTTCCAAGGCGTTTGCCGCAACCGGTGTGCGAGTGGGCTGGTCGGTCGGCCCGGCGGATGTCATCGGAAAAATGAGCGCGATCCTCGGACATGTCGGCGCGTGGGCACCGCGCGCGGAGCAGTTCGCGAGCGCGGCGCTGCTCGACGACTCAGCCGGCTGCGCAGCGTACAACACGAAGTTCATCGCCGGAATCCAGAGCCGCCTCGACGCCTGCTATCAGTCACTCAACGAGATGAAAAAGCAGGGGCTCCCGGTTGACGTCATCGCACCAATGGGCGCGATTTATTTGAGCGCGCGCATCCATCCGTTTGGGAAGAAGACGCCGGATGGAAAAGTGCTGAAGACCAACGAGGATGTGCGCTCGTGGATTCTCTCGTCGTCGCAGATCGGCGTCGTGCCCTTTCAGGCGTTCGGCGTGCCGGACGAGAGCGGTTGGTTCAGGCTGAGCGTCGGCGCGGCGAGTGAAGAGCAGATATTGGCGGCGATGCCACGCCTGCAAACTGCGCTGCAGGCGCTCAGCTAAACTCTACGCCGGCTGGGCGACGCGACCGGGTACAGCGCGATCGCCGGATGAGCAACCGGCACGAACCGGTATCCGACCTGACGCACTGTAAGAATGTGCCGCGGCTGAGTCGTGTCAGACTCGATGAACTTTCGCAAATGCAAAATTTGCATATCGAGGCTGCGCCCGCCGGCCGCCGACTTCGTGCTGCGGATTCCAGCGTCGTCACAAAGTTCTTCCCGCGTGAGCGCGCGATGCGGTGCGCGCATCAGCGCCCGCATCACGAGAAACTGCCGCGGCGCGAGCGAGATCGAGCGCATGCCGAATCGCAGAACGCGCTCCGTCTGATCCAGCGCGAACTCGCCGACCACAACTTCCTCAGCGGGCGACCGTTCGTCAAATACGAGTTGCCCGGCAACGCCGCGCGGCTCGAGCGCGAGCATCGGTACCGCAGGATCGTAGTGCGCTATTTGATGACCGGCGTCGCGTAAGAGAGTGAGCACGGACGAGAGATCATCTCCCGCGCTCCCTACGACAACAATGCGACTCGGCTGCATTGTTGCGGTCCCGCCCTGCTCGGTCGTCGCTGCGAGTCTCATGAACCATTAGTTGCGAGTAGCGCTCCAATGGTTGCCTGTACGTATCAGGACAGCTCACGGTTTCGTTCGGCGCCGGGAGTAACCAGTCGGGTGGCATAGTACGACGCAATCACCAAAATCGCCGCGAGCAGTTGCGCGGCGAGCGTCTCAACAGTTGGGAAAACAGAAAACCAAAGTCCGGCCCACGCGGGGAACAAACTCGGCAGCGCGTGAATGGTTGTAGTCGGCAGCCAGTGCGCGAGTTGCATTTCCTGCGCTTCTTCGCCGACCATCACCAGGAGCACCGCGCCGAGCATGATGCCGGTGAGAATCAGCATTCGCCGGTACGGCAGCCGCTGATGCGCGATGAACGCGAGCACCGCAACAATTCCCGTGAGCATCAGGCCGGTCACGACGCCATCGAGCACGACCGCACTGCCGAGGCGGAGGCGGTAGCTCTGCAAAAAGAGCACGACTTCAAATCCCTCGCGGTACAGCGAGGTAAAGCCGAGCATCGCGAGGCCAAAGAAAACTTTCGAATGTGATGTTTCGGGATCTGCCGCGCTCTTGATGAGTCCCTGCTTCTTGCGCGTGTGCAGGCCGATCCAGCCGGTCCAGTAGATCTTATGGAAGAACCAGTTCATCACGATCAACAGCACGATGATCGCGACGAGCCCGGTGGCGGCCTGTATATGAAGTGCGGAGACATTCTCAGCGAGCGCGCCGAGCAGTCCGACGACGATGAACCAGGTGATGAGCGTCGCGCCGAACGCCACAGCGGCACCCCACGCGATCGGCCGGCGATACAGCTCGGCATCGCCCGTCATGCTCGCCGTGACCGCGGAAAGGACGAGGATACACTCGAGTCCTTCGCGGAAGGTGAGCACACCGATATCCAGAACGGCCGCAGCCGAACTGTTGGTGGTAGTCGGATCTGGATTTCCGCCGGCCGTGAATCCCTGCCACACCATCACGCCCGCGACGATCAGCGCACCAACGCACGCGGCTGCGATCAGCGCGATACGTGTGGGCGTCGTCGTTTCAGGCGGCGGTGATTCGGGCGGCATATGAGAGAACGGAATCGTAAGGAGGTGGCGCCCGATCCGCACATCGGTACCTATACCGATTGTTTTTGCCGGGATTGATAAGTATGCTCAGAAACTCGCGCAAATGGGAGGGCCAAATGCGACTGGATTTCCCTTCTTTTAATACGCCTTTGTCAGGGCAACTGCTGGCACGATTTTGTCGTTCGGGAACGGCTTACTCACCACCCAAACCACGGCTATGGCCCGCAGAAATCCGCCGCTCACCTGCTGTGACGGCTGCCATTGCCTGACCGCACGCGAAGTCGATGTTCTCCGCCTCGTCGCGCGGGGCCTAAGCAGTTCCCCCAGATGGAAACCATTCTCGTGCACGCGGCGTCTTAGGGTAGACATTTAGAGGATCGACCCGGTTGACCGCGAGCGTGATTCCCTCGTGGCGCGCCGCAGGCGTGGACCCAGACCAGGCGCTGCGCTCGGACTGAGCGGCGCGCGAGGACACCAGGTTGCAACGAATTCTTTTTTCCGCGCTCGTGACGTGCGCGAAGTTGGCGGCTTTTGGAACGTTCGTCTCATCTCCCGCCGTCGCGCAGACTGATGTGATTCACGGCGTCGTTTACGTCGACGCAAATGCCAACGGAAAGCGCGACGCCTCCGAGCGCGCGATGCCGGGCGTGATGGTTTCGAACCAGCACGACGTCGTCATCACCGACTCGCTCGGGCGATTCACGATTTCGAACGGGGGCACCGGCATCGTGTTCGTCTCCGTGCCCGACGGATTTCGCTCGAGCGGCGCGTTCTGGCGCGCGACCGCGGCTGCACCGGCGTCGGTCGACTTCGGTCTAGTGCGTGAAGCGCAGCCGCGGACGTTTTCGTTTGTGCACGCGTCCGACTCCCACATCGCGCCCGAGAACGTCGATCGCTTCCGCCGTTTCCGCCGGATGACCGATTCGCTCAATCCGGCGTTCGCGCTGATGGGCGGCGATCTCATACGCGACGCCATGAGCCAGTCCGAATCGAATGCCAAGGCGTACTTCGACCTTTACGTGACCGAGTCGAAGGCCTTTCACACGCCTGTGTGGACGGTACCGGGCAATCACGATCACTACGGCTGCTGTGTACCCCAGTTCGTGAGGCACTTTGGTTAGCTCATGGGACCTGCGACGAGCATGGTGCGGCGGTACAGCTGCGGTGATTGATAGTTGAGCGCCGAGTGCGGCGCGATCGCGTTGTAATCGGCCAGCCACGTCGGA
>CAIVZZ010000031.1 GCA_903910555.1 uncultured Gemmatimonadota bacterium
CGCCGCGACCCGAAGATCCTCATGTTCGGCGAGGACGTCGCGGACGTTTCGCGCGAGGAGCACCTTGGCAAGGTCAAGGGCAAGGGCGGCGTGTTCAAGGTGACGTGGGGACTGCAGAAGGAGTTCGGCGGCGCCCGCGTGTACAACACGCCGCTCGCGGAGGCGACGATCGTCGGGCGGGCGATCGGGCTCGCGGCGCGCGGATTCAAGCCTGTCGTCGAGGTGCAGTTCTTCGACTACATCTGGCCCGCGTACATGCAAATCCGCGACGAGCTCGCGACGATGCGCTGGCGTTCGAACAATGACTTCTCGACCGCGGTGGTGATCCGCACGACGTACGGCGGATATATCCGCGGCGCGATCTATCACTCGCAAACAGGCGCCTCGCTCTTTACGCATTGCCCGGGACTTCGAGTTGTGTGCCCGGCTACTGCGCTCGACGCCAACGGCCTGCTCCGCACCGCGATCCGCTGCGACGATCCGGTGATTTTCCTCGAGCACAAGCACTTGTACCGCCAGACGTACAACAAGTCGGCGTATCCCGGCCCGAACTTCATGATTCCGTTCGGGAAGGCGAAGGTTGTGAAGGAAGGCGCGCAGGTGACGGTCGTGACGTACGGGGCGACGGTTCAGCGCGCGCTCGTTGCGGCGCGCGAAGTTGCTGAGCGTGGCATTGACGTAGAAGTGATCGACCTGCGCACGCTGTCGCCTTGGGATCGTGAGACGGTGTTCGCAAGCGTCAAGAAAACAGGTCGCGTGATCGTGGCGTACGAGGATTCGCTGTCTTGGGGCTATGGATCAGAGATTTCCGCGTCCATCGCCGACGAATGCTTTGCGTGGCTCGACGCGCCGGTTCGACGGGTGGCGTCGACGGATACGTTCGTCGGATATGCGCCGCAACTCGAAGATGCGATTTTGCCGCAGGTTTCGACCTTTGTGGCGGCGTACGAGGAAATTGCGGCGTTCTAACTGATTGCTGAACGACGCGTTTTCGGTACCGGGTTTTCGCAACAAAAGGGATGCGTTAACGGTCGTTGGGCATTGGTAGCGAACTAACGGCGACGGGACAGGTCGAGCATGAGCCGACCGGTCCCGTCGCTTTTAGTTCGATACCCGTCACCAACGACCGTTAACGCACACCTTTTGTTGTCAAAACTCAAAACCGCAGCAGTTGGTCAACGCGAAGTCGCCGACTCCACCGCCCGATTCGTCACCATCAATCGCTCAGCCGCGTCCGCATCCAACGGCGGAGAGAGCAAATATCCCTGAACAAGCTCGCACCCGAGTGACTGCAGCACCTCGCGCTGGGCCGAGTTCTCAACCCCCTCGGCCACAACATCCATCGAAAGACTCCGCGACAGATTGAGAATCGTCCGCACAATCTCAAGACACTCGCTGTTCGAATCGATCCGCCCCACAAAATACCGGTCGATTTTGATCGTCGAGATCGGCAGCCGGTGCAGATAACTCAGCGACGCATGCCCGGTTCCGAAATCGTCCATCAGCAAATGAATCCCGAGCGCCTTTAGCTGCTCGAGCGCGCCGACCGCGGCCACCGCGTCGGCCATGATCATCGATTCCGTAATCTCCAGCTTCAGCTTCGACGCCGTGATCCCGGTCTCGGCGATCGTATTCTTCACGATCTCCACCAGCCCCGGATGCGTCAGCTGACGAGCGGCCACGTTCACGCTCATCCAGACCGGATCGTCGGCAACGACCTTGGTATTCCAGTGCGACAGCCGCTGCGCCGCCTGACGCAGGACCCATTCGCCCAGCTGCAGAATCAGCCCGGTCTCTTCCGCTATTGGAATAAAGTCCGCCGGCTGCATCGCGCCGTGCGTCGGATGATCCCAGCGGACGAGCGCTTCGAACCCGACAATCCGCCCCGTCGCCAGCGACCAGATCGGCTGATACATCACTCGCAGCTCTCCACGATCCATGGAGTGCCTTAAATCATTCTCGAGTGACATCTGCAGCACCGCGCCCGCGCGCATATCCGCGTGGAACACCTCGTGCCGCGCACGGCCGCGCAGTTTGGCGCGGTACATCGCAAGATCGGCGTCGCGCAAATAATCCTCAGGGCGCTCGACACCGGGCTGGCTCATCGCGATGCCGACGCTGACCGACATGAACAGCTCGCGGCCGTCCAGATAAAACGGCTGCGCGAGCGAATGCTGAATGCGCTCGGCCACCGAAATGGCTTCGGCCTCGTCTTTCACACCTTCGAGGATCACGACGAACTCGTCGCCGCCGAGTCGCGCGACGACGTCGCCGGGTCGTACACAGCCGTTCAGGCGGCCCGCAACGAGGCGAAGCAGCGAGTCACCCGCGTGATGCCCGAGCGAATCGTTGACGACTTTGAAGCGGTCGCAATCGAGGAAGAGCACGCCGAACTGTTGCTCTTTGTTTCGTTTCGCGCGCGCGATGGCGCGGCGGAGCAAGTCTGTCGCGTAGCTGCGGTTGGGCAGCGTAGTGAGGGAATCGAACTGCGCCTCGCGGCGCAGACGTTCCTCCAGATCTTTGCGCGCCGTGATATCCGTCATCGAGCCGGCGATGCGCAGCGCGCGTCCTTCGCTGTCGCGCACGACGATGCCGCGGCAGAGCACCCAAATGAAAAAGCCTTCGCTGTGACGAAGGCGGTGTTCGCTATGAAAGTGTGACCGTGATCCGGCGGCCTGTGCCGCGATGTCGACTTTAAGCTGGGGGAGATCGCTCAGGTGCACGCGGCTGAACCATTCCTCGGGGCTCATCGAGAGTGCGCGGTCCACGACGCCGACCATCTCGCGCCAGCGCTCCGAGAGATAGACCTCGCCGGCGACGAGATTCCAGTCCCAGAGTCCGTCGTTGGCGCCGCGTGCCGCGAGCGCATAGCGCTCTTCGCTTTCGCGCAGCGCATGCTCGACCTTGCGACGTTCTTCGATCTCGCGCTCGAGATGCTCGTTGGCATCTTCGAGTTCCACCGTGCGCTCGAGAAGGCTGGCCTGCAGTTCTTCGAGCTTTCTTCGTGCTTCGGCTTCTTCTGCAATGCGCGCGCGAAGGTGCGCACGCGACCTGAGCACCCACCAGCCCACGGCGGCGCCCGCGAGCAGCACGAGGACGAGCGGTATCAACCGCAAGTCAGCGCGCTCCGGCGGGCGGTGGAGATCACCCTATTGCCGTTCGACCGCGTCGCGCACGTCCAGCAGGATTTCGAAATAGAGCTGTTCGCGGCGATATGCAAAATCGAGCTGCGCCATCTGCGCGTCGTCGCCGGTGGCCTTGGAGCGCTCGAACGCTTCGCGGTACATCTCGTCGAGATTGGCGAGAATACGATCACGTGAACGGGACATACGGCTCTTCTCCAGAATATTTGCAGTGAGTCGGGGCGGCTCGAAGCGGGCGGCGGGAGCCTGACCGGCTTTCGGAGCGGGTGAATCGAGAAGCAGTTTCTTGGCGGCGCCGAGCATCATGCGCCGCGGATTGATCGGACCGGTCAACTGAAAAACAACATCAGCGCACGCCGCGCTGCGCGAGAAGCCGCGCAACCGACGCGTCGTCCTGAACAAACGGAAGGAGCGATGCCACGACATCCGTTTCGCTTTCACCTTCAACCGCCATCAGCGCCGGCGGATTGCCGCCGCCGCCGGACGTGCGCGGGCTCCCGGCACGGCGATCGATTTCGATCACCGCCCGCATGGGTGCGGTGCCATCCGGCGTCAGCCGCCGGATTCGTACCACGTGCCCCTGAGGCATCGTTCGTTCGTACAGTATTTCCGACATCGGATTTCCCGGTTTCCGCAGTTCGCGGTCAGTCAGCGAAATTCACGCCCGCAACCGTCCTGCGCAAGACAGGAAGTTAGCCGTTCAGCCGGTGAAAAACCGCCTCCTCGACGACTTTTCCCCCTCGAAGGTGTTCAACCACAATGCGTTCGAGGAGCGTGGGGGTTACTCCCGAGTACCAGATCCCCTCGGGATAGACTGCCACGATAGGCCCCGAACCACACACCCCGAGGCAGGGTGCTTCGGACCGTTTTACGCGGGTAGGACCGAACAGCAGCCCTTCGCGTTCCAGCAATTGAGCCAGGTGGCTGTAAAGTGCACGGCCCTGACGGTTGGGCGAGCAGAATCCGCCCGTGCAAACCAGCACGTGGCGTGAATACGGCTCCATTTCCGGTGGCGGGGGTGCGGCGGCTTCAGGGCACACCCCTCAACCTAGCAGAAGCAACTACTTTCACACATCTCCCGGTTTCTCCTTCGCAACGTCATCATGCGCCGATATCCCGTAGTTCTCGCAATCGCAGTCCTTGCCTTCCTCGCCGCCACCGCAAGCGCGCAGGATCTTGCGGCGCGGCTCCCAGCCGACGCGCATGTGGTCCGGGGGCAGCTTCCGAACGGCCTCCACTACATCATCCGCCGCAACAAGAAGCCAGATAACCGCGCGGAACTGCGGCTCGTCGTGAACGCGGGATCGATTCTCGAGGACGACGACCAGCGCGGGCTCGCGCATTTCGTCGAGCACATGATGTTCGACGGCACAAAACGATTCCCGAAAAAGGAAATCGTGAATTACCTGGAACGCGTCGGGATGCGATTTGGCGCCGATCTCAACGCGTACACGTCGTTCGACGAAACCGTCTACATGCTGCAGATCCCGACGGACACCGTGCGCCTCGTGAACACGGCACTCGACATCCTTCAGGATTGGGCAAGCGGTGGCACGACGTTTGACGCCGCCGAAATGAAAAAGGAGCGCGGCGTCGTCATCGAAGAATGGCGCACCGGACGGGATGCATCGGCGCGCGTGCAAAACCGCCAGTTCCCGGTGATGCTCCAGGGATCGAAATACGCGCTGCGCGTGCCGATCGGAACCAAGGAAAATCTCGAGACATTCGCAGACAGTCTCGCCGTGAAGTTCTATCACGACTGGTACCGGCCGGATCTTATGACGGTCATTGCCGTCGGCGATTTCGATCCGGTACAAATGGAAGCATCGATCCGCCAGCGTTTCGCGGCCATTCCAATGCCGGCGTCGCCGCGCAAGCGTGAGTACGCCGCCGTTCCAGATCACGATCAAACGCTGGTCTCGATCGAGACGGACAAGGAATATCCGCAGGCGTCGGTGGCTCTGCTCTGGTTCAAGCCGCGCGACAGCGTCCGTACGATCGCCGATTTTCGCCGCACGCTCGTGTCGTCATTCTACGACAACATGGTCAACGGTCGCCTCGCGGAGATCACGCAGCATGCCGACGCGCCATTCGTCTATGCAGGCGGCGGTCGCGGCGCGTTCGTGCGCACGAAGGACGTCTACCAGCTCTCCGCTGGCGTGAAAGAGAGTGGCTTCGAGAAAGCAGCACAGGCGCTGCTCGCGGAAGCCGAGCGCATTGTCCGCTATGGCTTCACGCAAACCGAGCTCGACCGCCAGCGCACGAATCTTCTGCGCTCGATGGAACAGCAGTACGCCGAGCGCGACAAGACCGTCTCGTCGCGGTTCGTCGAGGAATACACAAGCAGCTCGCTCTGGGATACGCCGATCGTTGGAATCGAACAGGAGCAGCCGCTGGTGAAGTCGCTGGCGCCGACGATCACTGTCGCCGAGGTGAATGCGCTTTCGAAGAGCTCGTTTGGCGATAAAGACCGCGTCGTGCTCGTCGCCGCGCCGGAGAAGCCGGAGATTCACATGCCGACCGCCGCCGCGATGCTCAGCGTGTTCGACGCTGCGAAGGTGGCCGTGCTTTCGGCGTATGTGGATTCAACGTCAGAGGCCGCGCTCGTGCCGGACCGGCCGGCGCCGGGAAAGATCGTCGCGGAACGGACGCTCCCTGAGACCGGCATTCTGGAATGGACGCTTTCCAACGGCGCCCGGGTTCTCCTGAAGCCAACCGATTTCAAAGCCGACGAACTGCTCTTTGCCGGACGGTCGCCCGGCGGTGAATCACTGATCTCTGACGCTGATGTCCTGAACGCCGATCTCAGCTCGGTGATGATGTCGCGCAGCGGCGTCGGCTCATTCAACGCGATCGCGCTCGGGAAGAAGCTCGCTGGCAAAAAAGTGAACGTCGCCGCCGGGATCGATGGCAGTGGCGAAGGCGTGCGCGGAACGGCGTCGGTGCAGGATGCGGAGACGCTGTTCCAGCTCGCGTGGCTGCGCATGACGGCGCCGCGTGTGGATACGGGCGCGTTTCTCGCGTTCAAAGAACAGATGCGCGCCGCTCTCGCGAACCAAAAGAACGATCCTGAATCCGTGTTCGGCGACACCGTCGAAGCGACGATGTCGCAGCACAATCCGCGCGTCCATCTGCTCTCCGCCGAACTGCTCGACTCGGTGAGCATTGGCAAGGCATTCGCGATTTATCGCGATCGCTTTGCCGACGCGAGCGGATTCACCTTTTTCATCGTGGGCAGCTTCAAGCCTGATTCAATGCGGCCGCTGGTCGAGCAGTATCTGGCGTCGCTGCCGTCGCTCGGGCGGCACGAGAAGGTGAAGGACAATGGCATCCGCCCACCAACCGGAGTCGTGACGCGCATCGTGCGGAAAGGCGTCGAGCCGAAAGCGGAGACGTCGCTGATTTTCACGGGGCCGTGCACGTACAGCATGGCGAACCGCTATGCGCTCGACGCGCTCACCGAGCTGCTGAACATTCGTTTGCGCGAGGTGCTGCGCGAGGAAAAAGGCGGCACGTACGGCGCGAGCGCCGGCGGTACCTGCAGCAGTATTCCATACGAGCACTACAATCTGAGTGTCGATTTCGGCTCGGCGCCGGAACGCGTCGATGAACTCGTTACGGCCGTGTTCAAAGTGTTCGACGAGATCAAGGCCGGCACCGTGAGCGATTCAAATCTCACGAAGATCCGTGAGATCGAGCTGCGCGAGCACGAGACGGGGCTCAAGCAGAATGCGTCGTGGCTGAACGCGATGTCGGATGCCGATGAAGATCACCGCGATCAGCGCGACTATTTGCGCTATCCGGAACTCGTGAAGGGACTCACGCGCGAGATGATTCGCGACGCGGCAAAATTGTATTTGCGTCCGGAGCAGTACGCGAAGTTCACGCTGATGCCTGAAGCCGCGCCGAAGCCGCCGGCGATCAAGCCGGAGTGACGCGTGCCAGTTCCAGAGGATTTTTTTGCGATTGATATCCGTGTCGGAACGGTAGTGAGCGCGGTGCCGTTTCCCGAAGCACGGAAACCGTCGATCAAACTGGAAATAGACTTTGGCCCCGAGCTTGGGGTTCGGCGGTCGAGCGCCCAGATTACGACGCACTACACACCGGACACGCTCACCGGAACGCAGGTCGTTGCGGTGGTGAATATCGGCGAGCGCCGCATCGCGGGGTTCACGAGTCAGGTGCTCGTGCTCGGCGCGATGCCATCGCCTGTAGAAGTGGTGCTGCTCCGCCCCGGGCATGCGGTGGAAAACGGCACGAGAATCGGTTGATCGCAACATCCATCAAGAAACTGAGGACTGACGATGCGTTACCGGACACTGGGCGAGATCAAGAAAAAGGGATACGTGCGCGGAGACCGGCTGGTCACGACCGAGTGGCTCGCGAAAAATCTGAAAGACCCGGCGCTGCGAATTCTCGAGAGCGATGAAGATGTTCTGCTCTACGACATGGGCCACATTCCGGGCGCGCAGAAAATCGACTGGCACGCCGACCTGAACGATCAGGTACTGCGCGATTATGTGTCGTCGGAGCGCTTTCAGGAACTGATGCGCGCGCGCGGCATCGACGAATCGACGCCGGTGATCCTGTACGGTGACAAAAACAATTGGTGGGCAACGTACGCGCTGTGGGTATTCGAGCTGTTCGGATTTCAGAATGCGCGCATTCTCGACGGCGGCCGCATGAAGTGGGAATCCGAAGGACGCGAGATGGTGACGGACGTCCCGAAGTTTCCGCCGACGAGCTACGTCGCGCCGGAACGGAACGACAAGAAGATCCGGGCGTTTATGAAGCAGGTGCAGACGCACGTCGAGAAAGGCGGCAAGCTCGTCGATGTGCGTTCACCTCAGGAATACAGCGGCGAGCGTACGCATATGCCCGAATATCCGCAGGAAGGCACGTTGCGCGGCGGCCACATCAAGACCGCGCGCAGCATTCCGTGGGCGCGCGCGGCGAACGCGGACGGGTCGTTCAAGAACGCCGATGAACTGCGCGCGATCTACGAAGCGGAGAACGGACTCGCAAAAACCGACGACGTGATCGCGTACTGCCGCATCGGTGAACGCTCGTCGCACACCTGGTTCGTGCTGACGTATTTGCTCGGCTTCAAAAAAGTCCGCAACTACGACGGCAGCTGGACCGAGTGGGGGAACGCGGTGCGGGCGCCAATCGCCGTTGGCACGAATCCGTGAAATACGATCGCGCCGGAACGCCGGATGAAGTGCGCGCCGACCTGACCGTCGGCGCGCAGTGGAAAGGGGGGTGGACGTTCGACGCAGGCAAGCCGGGTGCGCCGACTGTTCGCATCGACGGGAAATCACTCGAGGGCCCCAGCCCGCCGGAGGTTCTGCTGGTGGCGCTCGCGACGTGCACGGCGATCGATGTCGTCGAGATGCTCTCCAAGCGGCGCACGCCGCCAACGACGCTCGATGTCACGACAACGGCCGAACGCAAAGCCGACACGCCCCGCCGCATCACGCGCGCACATCTCGCGTACAAAATCACCGGCGAAGGAATCGATCATACGCAGACGATGCGGGCGATCGAGCTCGCGGTGACTCGCTATTGCACCGTGCGCGACACGATGGATCCGGAGATGGCGATCACCTGGTCGCTGGAGCTGGGTTGATCCTCAGCTAACGGCGCAGCTCGCGGATCGCGTGACGCAGCTCGGGAAGAATTATTCGCGTAAGCGCGAGTTCAACCGCGGCCTTTGAGCCGGGCATCGAGACCACGAACTTTCCGTTTGCAGATCCCGCGACGGCGCGTGAGAGGATTGCCGCCGCGCCGATCTGCTCCTGAAAAGAGAGCACGCGAAAGATTTCGCCGAAACCAGGAAGCTCTTTGTCGAGCAATTCGCGCACGGCTTCAACGGTGCGGTCTTTGCTGCCGAGTCCGGTGCCACCGGTGATGAGCACGGCGTCGACGTCGGTGCGAGCTACCAGACCGCGGACGTGGCCACGGACTCTGGCCTCGTTGTTCGGAAGCAGCGTGTAGTCCGCGAGCGCGAATCCCGCACCGTCGATCAGCTGCTTGATCAGCGCGCCCGATTCGTCCGTTTCGACCGTCCGCGAGTCGGTCACCGTTACAACCGCGCAGCGCACGGGTGCGAGCGCGTCGCCTTCTGCGCGGTGTGTGGCGGTTCCAGTTAGAATTGTCATCTCCCTGGGAACTTAGCGTGGCTTCGCGATGACGGCTAAGTTTCGGATATGGACCTCGCCGACCTTCGACGCGACTACGCCCTCGAATCGCTCACCGAGCGCGACGTGGACGCCGATCCCATCCGGCAGTTCGAGAAGTGGTTCGGGCAGGCGATGCGCTCTGGAATGGTCGAGCCAAATGCGATGACCCTCGCGACGAGCACGCGCGACGGTCATCCGTCGGCGCGAATCGTTCTCCTCAAGAGCGTCGACGCCAATGGATTCGTGTTTTTCACCGACTACCGGAGCCGGAAGGGCTCGGAGCTCGATACGAACCCGCACGTGTCGCTCTGTTTTTGGTGGAGCGATCTTCAGCGTCAGGTGCGTGTGACGGGAACCGTCGCTCGTGCGACGCGGGAAGAGTCGGAGGCGTATTTTCGCACGCGGCCGCATGGGAGCCGGATCGGCGCATGGGCGTCGCGTCAGAGCGCATCGCTCGATTCGCGCGAGACGCTGGAGAAAGAAGTCGAGCGCCTTGAGCTCGCGCATCCCGGCGACGTGCCGCTCCCGCCGCACTGGGGCGGCTATCGCGTGACGCCGGACTCGCTCGAGTTCTGGCAGGGCCGGCCAAGCCGGCTGCACGACCGCATTGTGTACACTCGCGGCGGTGGCGCGTGGAAGATCGGACGCCTCTCGCCCTGATGCAGTTGCACGCAGCAGTGAAGTGTCCGGTTTTGAGTTCGCCGGAGGGAGGGTGACTATAAAACCTTCAACGCCTTCCTCGCCGGCTCATACCTCGCGTTCAATTCAAGCGTCTTCTCATACTCTCTCCTCGCACCAACTCTGTCTCCGCGCTTGGCAAGAATATCCCCGAGCCTGAAATGCACCGTGAACGGCGCCGGCTGATTCGCGGCGCCGCCGAGGTTCGGCGTCGCAAGCACCTCACGCAGCGCTTTCTCGCCACGCTCGAGCTGCAGCCCGGTCATCGCGGCAAGCCGCCCGACCCAAAAAGTCGCGAGCACATCGCCCGGATGCCGCGCAAGATATTTGTCGATCAGCGCAAACGCTTCATCGCTATGATCGCTACTCGCCAGATAATTCGCGAACGTGCTCGTCGCGACCAGACTGTCGGGGTTCTCTGCGACCGCGGCGCGGAACTCACGATCGACCGCCGCCATGTCTTTCTGATTGCCGGCGATGACGGCGCGCGAGAAATGGCCGCGCATCGCATTGATCTTCGCAATCGCCTCGGCTTGCTCACGCGCTTTCGGAATGCTGCCGCCCATCACGCCAGGCGCTTGCACGTAGAACGTCACCAGTCCCTCCCGCGCGCCGACGCTCGCGGGATCGAGCTGAACCGCACGCTCGAATTCCGCCTTTACGCGTCTCGCGAGAAAAGGCTGACGAAGCACGCTCGCGTTTCTCGCTTCGGTTCCGACCGCATTACCAAGCCAGAGATGGTATTCGGAGTTCTTGTCATCAAGCGCAACAGCCTTCTCGAACGCTTTCACCGCCGCGTCGGCCTTATTGGAGTCCATTAGCGCACGGCCGGCTTTGAATTGCTCGGCGGCGCTTTGCGCACTCAGCATCATGGGCGAGGCAATGAATCCAGCGACCAACGGCATCAGCGCCGCGACCACGCGCAGCCTCCGGTTCACCATGTATGCTCCGCCTCGGAGAGCTCCTCCCGCAGCTTGCTGTAGCTCTCGTAACGCTCGCGGGAGATCTGTCCCGATTCGACAGCGGCGCGGACCGCACAGTGTGGTTCGTGCTGATGCGAACAATCCTGAAATTTGCAGAGCCCCAAAAACGGCCTGAATTCCGGGAAGCAATGTGCGAGATCAACACTCGGCAGTCCCCACATTCCGACCTCGCGCAGCCCCGGCGTGTCGACGACGAATCCGCCGAGCGCATCGGGAATCGGCACGAGCAGCGCGCCGACGGTTGTATGCCGGCCCTTGTTCACCGATTCGCTGATCTCGGCGGTGCGCAGATCAAGACCGGGAAAGAGCGCATTGCAGAGCGAAGATTTGCCAACTCCCGAAGGACCCGTGAGCGCCGATGTTTTGCCCGCGAGCACATCGTGAAGTTCGGTGAGACCAATCTGCGCTTTCACGCTCGTGCGATGGACATCGTATCCCGCGCGTTCGTAATCGCGCGCGATCGCGTCGACTCCCGACGGTCCGCCGACGAGCTCGACCTTGTTGAAGATGATCCGGGCCGGGATGCCGTTCCCTTCTGCAATAACAAGAAAGCGATCGAGCATTCGCACATGCGGTTCCGGTTTCGCCGCCGCGAACACCACCAGCACCTGATCGACATTCGCGGCGACAATACGTTCGCCGCGTGCTTTTCCCGGTGAGCGGCGTGCGAGGATCCCGCGCCGTGGATGGATCTCTGCAATCGCCCACGCCCCTTCGCTGCCGTCCTGCACGATCGTGACTTCATCGCCGACGGCGAGCTTCATCGTCGCGTTCTCCTGCTTCAGCCGGCCGCGCAGCGATGCGTCGACTGTCGCGCCTTCGGATGTGCGAACGGCCCAGATGCCGCCCGTGCCGTTGAGAACTGTGCCGCGAGCCTCCGTCACTCGGCTCCGTCGTCTTCGCGCATCACATCCCACCACCGGCGCGTCGAACCGCCGTCGCGCGCCGCGACGAGCGCGTCGAGCGCCCGCTGCGCGTCAGTCAGTGTCATCGATCCCAGCGCGCGTTCGGCGTCATCGGCGGTGCTCCCCCATGCAAGAAAATCGGTTTCGAGATGTCCTTCGGCCTTCTGCGCGCCAACCCGCGCCCATTGAACAAAGATCAGGTACGCGCCAAACGGACGTGCCGCTTCGCCGGTCGAATCGCTGAGCAAGTCGAGACTGTACGACATGCCATCGCGCCCTTCGAGCGCGGCCGGACGAGAATGCACCGCCGCGTAGCCGCCGACGGTCGTCTCGTCGCCCTTCTCGTATTCCGGCGGAAGATGCTGCCCCGGCGTCACGCGCTGCGCGGCCCCGATTTACGCCGCCCGCCGGCAAACTCCCGCACGATGCTTCCCGTGATAAACGCGAGGTTCGCCGGACGTTCTGCGAGACGACGCATCAAATACGGATACCATTGCGTCCCGAACGGAACGTACACGCGCAGCCTGTAGCCATCCCGCGCGAGCTGTTCCTGCATGTCGCGCCGTACTCCATACAACATTTGAAATTCGAAACGGGATCGCTCGATGCCGTTCTGCGCCGCGTACGCTTTCGCGAGTGATACGATTTCGGGATCGTGGGTCGCGAGTCCGGGGTAGCGGCCGCGTTCCATCAGCGCCTGCATGCATGTGACGTAGTTGCGATCCACGTCGGCTTTCTCCGGAAAGGCAACGGTTGCCGGCTCCAGATACGCGCCTTTGCACAGCCGAACACGGCAGTTCAGTGCGATGGCGCGTTCGACATCGGTCCATGTGCGGCGAAGCGCGCTCTGCAGCACGATGCCGACGTTGTCGGGATACCGCGGATACAAGCGCCGTTCGAAGAAATCGAGCGTCCGCGTTGTGTAGGAACTCCCTTCCATGTCCAGCCGGACAAAGCTGCCGTGCTGATGCGCGCGATCCAGAATTGTGCGCATGATCGATTCGCACACATCATCGCTGATATCCTGTCCCATCGCGGTCAGCTTCACTGAGACGTTCGCGTCGAGTTTGTTTTGCGCGATCGCGTCGATCAGCCGCACGTATTCTTCGCCCGCCGCGCGAGCTTCGGCCTCGTTCGTCACGCTCTCGCCGAGCAAGTCGAGCGATGCGCTGATCCCCAGCGCGTTCAGCCGCTGCACCGCAGCGACCGCCGTAGCGACGGTTTCACCGGCGACGAACCGCGACGCCATCGCCTGCGCAAACGAGTTTTTCCTGACGAAACGGAAGAGCTGTGGCTGGCGCGAAAGGTACAGAAGCGAGTTACGGAGCATTCCCTTACGGTATGATGCGAGTCGTGACGGCGATCGGAGCGTTGATGCGTGCGACGGGGAACGTATGATCCGCCGATTTCATGAGAGGATCCAGCGCCGCGTCGAAATAATTCCACGCGGCGAGCCCGTCGTCGCACATCGGTTCGAGCAGGATGACCGAGAGCACGCCGAGCGGCTGCGCACCGCGCACGATGTAGTCGCCGGGCTCGCCAACAACGTGATCGCTCATGCTCCAGGTTCCAGTAACGCGGATATCACTGTGTCCGTCGCCCGGTGGAAGCTTCGTGACTGAGTCAACGGCGAACTGTTCGCCGCGCGCATCGAGGCGCGAGGTCAGGCGCTCGACGACCACACCGTGCAAACGCAGCTGCGCGATGAGCGAGTCCTGTCCCGGCATTTTGCGGAGCAGATACGCGACCGGAAGTTTCGCGGTGAGCGTCGCGTCGAACCGATCGCGCACCAGCATCTTCTGATTCACAAACTTTCCGGTACGCACCATACCGCAGCGCATTCCCGCCTGCGTCAGCGGCCATGCGCACGCGGCCGGACCGCCGCGACCGCCCGCACCGCCGCCGCCACGACCACCACGCCCGCCGCCGTTTGCACGCGCGGCCGCCGCAGCGGCGGCCTGCGCGCGAAGCGCCTCGCGCGCTTCGGGAATCGTGTCGAGCATTTCTTCGACTACGATCTGCGTCGACGGATGTGCCATCGTCCCCGCGCGGATCGGAACGTCAAACGACTTGCCGGACTCGAGCCCGGCGTCTGAACCGCGGCTGATCGCAAGCACTGACTTCGAGCGTTCGGCCGTGAACGACAACAGTTCATGCACGAACGCGTACGTCGATTTGACGCGGCGCTCGAATGGATCGTGTGAGAATGCCTCGCTCAATACCGAGATGCGGCCGCGAAGCGCGTAATAGTTCGTACCATAGCGCGGCGTGTGCGAATACGTCGACCAGCTGCGCGCCTCGCCCGGCCCGGCACGCGGGCCTTCGTCACCGGAGAAATTGCCGTAGTCGAAAATCGCAAAGTTGTCGCGCGCCTTCATGCGGGCACGCAGCACCGGCAGCATCGAATCGCGCGCGTACGCGCCGCCGAACGTCGCGCCGGCGATCGCCGCGGCCGGATGCAGCGACGGTGCGTAAGTGAGCGCATAACCGTGGTAGCTTCCATCAGTCGTGTGCAAGTCGACGAACACATCGGGATCCCACGCATTGAACATCGCGAGCGATCCCTTCGATTCAGGTGTCTCCGCCCGGATGTAATCCCGGTTCAGATTAATTCCCTGCGCATTCGGGCGCGTCCCGACCATCTCCGGACCGTTCTGCGCACCGCGATTACGCAGCTGTGCCGCGAGCGCCTCGTTGCCATCGGCGTTGTAGTCGGGAACGACGATCAGGACGATCGAATCGAGCACGTTCTTCCTGGGATCGAGCGTGAGATCGCGCAGCATCGCGAGCATCGCTTCTTTCCCCTCGACTTCGCCGGAATGGATGTTGCCCTGCACGTACACGATCGGGCGCCCAAGCCGCTTGGCCTCGAGCGGCGTCGTCACGAGCGGGCGCGAAGCGATCACATACGGAACGTCGCGCCCCTGCATCGTGCGGCCAATGAAGCCGACATGGATTTTCGCGCCGCGTTCCTGGAGCGAATCCAGGAATGAAATCACGTCCGTGTAGAGCGACGTCTCGGCGTATTTCGTCCGCTCGGCGCGCGTCTGCTGGGCGCTCGCGCCCGGAACGAACACCAATGACGCTGCCGCGAAAATCGTCGCGCGACGGAAAATCCTGTTCATGTCAATTCCTCATTCAGTGATTGGCTCAAACCGGCTTTCCTGTTGCCGGATAAAAACGTTTCCCTTCGCGCGCCATGCTCACGAGCAGCGCGCTCGGCACGAAACGTCCGGGGTGTTTGACGTTCATTGCTTCAAGCTGCCGCACGATTTCCGCGGCTCCAACGAAATCGATGCACCGGAACGGTCCGCCGCGGAACGGCGGGAAGCCGATGCCGAACACTGCACCGATGTCCCCGTCGCGCGGCGAGCGGATGATATTTTCTTCGAGACAGCGCACCGCCTCGTTCACCATCGCGAGCGGACAGCGGTGCCGCATCTCGTCGGCGGAGAGTGCTGTGCGGCGTGCGCCGGTCGGCAGAAGCGCATACACCGACTCGTCCACACCGCCTTTCTTCCCCGCTTCGTCGTAAAGATAAAAACCTTTCTTCGATTTCCGTCCGAGGCGGCCCGACGCCAGCACCTGGCCGAGCGACGCCGACGGCTTCAGGCGATCTCCAAACGCCTTTGACAAGATCGCGCCGGATTTTCCGGCGATGTCCAAACCGACTTCGTCAAGCAGCGTGATCGGTCCCACTGGAAATCCATAGTCGAGCATCGCGCGGTCAATCGCCTCGATGGCGACGCCTTCGTCGAGCATGCGGCCCGCTTCGTTGATATACGGCGCGAGAATGCGATTCACGTAGAATCCAGGCGCGTCGTTCACCACGATCACTGTTTTGCCGAGTTTACGGCCGACCGCGACCGTCGTCGCGATCACCTCCGGCGCCGTGCGCGGCGTGACGATCACCTCGAGCAGCGGCATCTTCTGCACCGGCGAGAAGAAATGCATGCCGATCACGTTCTCGGGGTATGGCGCGCCCTCCGCGACCTGTGCAATCGGGATCGTACTCGTGTTGCTCGCGAAGATCGCCGTGCGCGGAAGCACCTTCTCGATCTCCGCGAGCACCTGATGCTTCACCGCGAGATCTTCGAACACGGCCTCGATCACGAGCGGCACATTTCCGAACCCGGTGTACTCGATGGTGCCCGACACCAGCGAGAGCTGATCGTCGAACTGCTGACGCGAGATCTGTTTCTTCGTGAGGCGCTCTTGGAGCACCGCCCGGACGGCCGCCAGCCCTCGCCCAACCTGCTCGTGCTTCATGTCTTTGAACCGCACCGGGATCCCCTGCATCGCCGCAATCGCGGCAATTCCTGCGCCCATGAATCCCGTGCCCAACACGCCTATTTGCGTCACCGGGAGCGCTGCCGGCGATGCGCCCGTCACCCCACTGTCTTTCTTGAGCGATGTTGTCGCAAAGAAGAGAAAAATGAGTTCACGCGAAGCAGCCGTCGCCGCCATCTCGCCGAACAGGCGCGCTTCGGTCGCATAACCAAGCGCAGCCGTCCCGCGATATCCGGCTTCCACCGCATCAATGGCGGCGGGCAGCGCGGGGTACGAGCCGCGCGTTTTCTTGAGCGTCATCTTGCGAGCCTGACGGAACACGATCGCGCGCCCAAGCGGATTTCCCTCAAGCAGCGACGCCAGCGCGCCGGGCTTCTTGCGGTTGTGACCGCGCAGCGATCCCGCGGCGAGCGCCTTCGCCCGTTGAATCGCGATGTCGCGGAGAATCGCGGGGTGAACGAGTTCGTCTATGAGCCCGCTCTGCAGCGCCTTCTTCGCGCGCACGTTTTTCGCCGTGAGAATCATGTCGAGCGCCGCCTGCAGTCCAATCACCTTCGGCAGCCGCTGCGTGCCGCCCGCACCCGGGATCAATCCGAGTTGCGTCTCCGGCAGCGCGAGCACGGTCTTCGGATGATCGGTCGCAATGCGATACGCGCACGCGAGCGACATCTCGAGTCCGGCGCCCAGACACGCGCCATGAATCGCCGCCACGACCGGCACGCGCGATTTCTCCAGCCGCGACATCATGCGATGCCCCGACGCACTTGCCGCCTCGGCGTCCGCCGCCGATTTGAATTCGAGGAACGCGTCTATATCTGCGCCCGCGATAAACACGTCGGGCTTGCCGCTGATCAGCACCGCCGCCTTCACCGCGCCGTTCCCTTCGATCTGTGTCAGCATCGCGTCGAACTCCGCGATCACTGATGCCGAGAATTTATTCACGGGCTCGTTCGGCAGATCGATCGTGATGATCGCGATGCCGTCGCTCACAGTCAGCGAGAGCGCGTTCATACCCGCTCCACCACCATCGCGAACCCCAGCCCGCCGGCCGCGCATACGGTCATGAGGCCGAACTGTCCGCCGCGACGTGCAAGTTCGTTCACGAGCGTGGTGGTGATGCGCGCACCCGTGGCGCCGAACGGATGCCCGATGGAAATAGACCCGCCCATGACATTGAGGCGCGTCCGGTCCACCACACCAACCGGCTTGGAGAATCCGCCGCGCTCAGCCCAGTACTGCGACTCAAATCCCTGAAGATTCGAGAGCACCTGTGCGGCGAACGCCTCGTGCATTTCCACCAGGTCGATATCGGCCAGCGAGAGACCGGCCCGCTTCAGCGCCATCGGCGCGGCGAAGACCGGCGCCTGGAGCAGCTGCTCGCCGGGATCGATCGCGGCGTATGCATAGCTCCGGATGTACGCGATCGGAGTGAACCCGAGTGCTTTCGCGCGCTCTTCGCTCATCAGCAGAACCGCTGCGCCGCCGTCGGTGAGCGGCGACGCGTTTCCGGCGGTGACGGTTCCGTACTTGCGATCGAACACCGGCTTCAGCTTTGCGAGCTGCTCGATGCTCGTGTCGCTGCGAATTCCGTTGTCAGATAGCAGCGTCCGCTCGTATTTCGGCGGGAGGTACGCCGGCGTGATTTCCGCGGTGAGGCGACCGTCCTTTGTCCCTGCGGCAGCGTTCAAGTGCGACGCGAGCGCGAGCTCGTCCTGTGCGGCGCGCGCGATGTGATTCAGCTTTGCCATCTTGTCCGCCGACTGGCCCATCGTCTCGCCCGTGGTCGGCTCCGCGATCGCCGGCGTGATCGGGATAAAATCGCGCGGCCGGATTTTCGACAGCGCACCGAGCCGTTGCCCCAATGATTTCGCCTTGCTCGCGGCGACGAGCACATCGCTCATGCCGCGTGAGTGCAGGATCGGCACATTCGAAAGCGACTCGGCTCCACCGGCGATCGCGATATCCGCCTGGCCGAGCATGATCTGATCGGCTGCGTCCGTGATCGCCTGATTGGCAGATGCGCACGCACGGCTCACAGTCCAAGCCTGAAGATTTTTCGGAAAGAGCGGCATCAGGGCGACTTCGCGCGCGATGTTCGGCGCGAGCACACTCTGCACGACCGTTCCGAACACGAGCAGATCGACAGTGCTCGGATCCACACCAGACCGATGGACGAGCTCGCTCACCGCCATTTTGCCGAGCTCTATCGCGCTGAAGCGCTTGAGATCGCTCCCCGCCTTTGCAAACGGCGTGCGAACGCCCGCGATGATCGCGACACGGCGGCTGCTTCCGGAAGTCCCCATATCAATGAAAGCTAGGCTATGTTGTTCGTCGATGGGAAACCCCTCTGGAAGCTCTGCTCCCGGCCCGGCGCTTTCCTGGCGAGACCACGCTCGCCAGCGCCTCACGCGCGACCATTTTGACCTCCTGATCATCGGCGGCGGAATTAATGGCGCGGGGATCGCACGCGACGCGGCGCTGCGCGGACTGTCGGTCGCACTCCTTGAGCGGGATGACTTCGCGAGCGGCACCTCGAGCCGGTCGTCGCGGCTGGTGCATGGCGGTGTGCGCTATCTCGAGCACGGGTTTTTTCATCTCGTGTTTGAATCGAGCCGCGAGCGCCGGATCCTCCTCGAAATTGCGCCCCATCTTGTCCGGCCGCTCCAGTTCACCTGGCCCGTGTACAAGGGCGCGCGCATTCCAAAGTGGAAACTGAACGCCGGCCTCTGGCTCTACGATTTGCTCGCGGCATTTCGAAATGTTGCGCGGCACAGGTCGTTGAACACGGCGCAGGTGCTTGCGACCGAACCAAAACTCAAACGCGACGGACTCAAGGGCGGCGCGACCTACTACGACGCCGCGACGAACGACGCGCGGCTCACGATCGCAAATGTCGTCGATGCCGTTTCCGCAGGCGCCGCCGCGCTCAACTACGCGGAAGTGACTTCGCTCCTCTTTGAGCGAGGCCGCGTGTCAGGTGCGTCCGCGCGCGATCGCTTTTCGCAGGCGGTGTTCGAAGTCCGTGCGAAATCCGTCGTGAATGCGACCGGCCCGTGGACCGATGCGATCAGCAGAATCGAGAGCCCGTCATCACGCGCTGCAGTGCTTGGAACAAAGGGTGTACACATCGCCGTTCCCGCGGAGCGCGTCGGCAACCGGGCGGCGATCACGATGCTCGCGCACGCAGATCAACGCGTGATGTTCGTGCTGCCCGGCGCAACGCACACGATCATCGGCACGACAGACACGCACACCGATGAACGCCCGGATCAAGTGCGCGCCACGCGCGCCGATGTTACGTACCTGCTCGACGCGGCAAATGCCTACTTCCCCGAGGCGAAGCTCACGAGCGATGACGTCGTCTGCGCATGGGCGGGAATCCGTCCGCTCATCGCGAGCGGCAACTCCGGCGATCCCGCCGGCGCGAGCCGCGAGCACGCGATCACGGTTGGTGCACGCGGTGTGATCGCCGTTACGGGTGGCAAGCTCACGACGTATCGCTCGATGTCGGAAGAAGTCGTCGATCGCGTCCAGAGCTATCTCGCGGTGCCGCGCACGCTCTCGAATACCGCTGCGCGCCCGCTTCCCGGCTCGGCGGTGCGTCCGGCATCAATCGACTGGAGGAGTCAGCTGCTCGTCGCCGGGCTGTCGTACACGACTGCCGATGTGTCGGATGCGGCTGATCACGAGTTCGCGTGCACGATCGCCGATGTTCTCGTCCGGCGCACACATCTCGCGTTCGAAACGCGCGACCACGGTGTCGAAATCGCACCGCGCGTGGCCGAATGGCTCGCGCCGCGATTGGGCTGGTCGGCCGCTGACATCAGCCGCGAACTCGACGACTATCGCGCTGAAGTCGCGCGGCTATTCACGATCGACGAGGCCGAACCGCGAGTTTAGCCCGCGTCCTCGGGCTTCATCTCGTGGATCGTCACGATCTCCGTGATCAGCAGTTTGCGGATGCTCGTCGGAAGTTTGAGCACGACGACCTCGCCCTTCTGTTTGTTCAGCATCACGCGGCCGATCGGCGATGACATCGTCACCTGCCCTTCGTCGAACTCGACGGAATCACCAAAGATCAGGTGATACGTCTCTTTCTTCTTCGACTCCTGATCGACGACCGTGATCTTGGAGCCGAGGCCGACGCGGTCTGTTGGAATCTGGGTAATGTCGATCTGGGAGAGTTTGCTGAGACGCATCGTGAGCTGACCGAGGCGCGCCTGCACCAGCCGCTGACGTTCGAGCGCCGCCTTATACTCGGAGTTCTCACGCAGGTCGCCCATTTCCACGGCACGCGCGATCTCCGCGGGCAGCGTGACGTTCAGCTCGATGCGGAGCTTCTCTACTTCGTCGCCGAGCTTCTTTTTGAGGGCTTCGATCATGATGCGCTGCGCTGGATTCGGAGAGATGCGACAATAAAAACGCCAGCGCCCGGCCGCGATTGTCATGGCCGGGCGCTGTTGCTCATTCAAGACTAGCACTCGCGACGGTGCCGTGCAATCACCTAACGTTCGTAATGCTCCGTGTTGAACGGCATGACGATGTCATGCAACTGACGTTAGAGTCGGGGTGGAGCCGTTCGATGGGCTTCCGCGTCAACGTGTACGCAGTCCGTGGTGTGCTGATCGATACGGCGTTCCATGACGTGCGTGCGGAACTCGCGGCGTGGCTCGATGCAAACCGCCCCGACGGCGCGATCGTCACGCATTACCACGAAGATCACGCGGGCAACGTCGAGCTGCTCGCCGCGCGCGGGATGCCGATGTGGATCGCACCGGCGACGCTCACCAAGGTGCGCACTCCGGACAGCATTCTGTGGTATCGCCGTTGGTGCTGGGGTGCGCAGGCGCCGCTCGTGTCACCGGTGCAGCAGTTCGCGCATCCTTCGCTCGAAGCGATTCACACGCCGGGACATTCGAGCGAACATCACGTTGTGTGGGACGCCGAGCGTGAAACCGTTTTCGGCGGCGACCTCTTTCTCGGCGTCAAAGTGCGCGTCACGCATCCGTGGCCGCGCGAAGACGTGCGCGCGCAGATCGCATCGATTCGCAAAGTCATCGCGCTCAATCCAAAGCGGTACTTTGATGGACATCGCGGACTCGTGCGTGATCCGGTCCCGCAGCTCATCGCAAAGGCAGACTGGACGGAAGAGACTGTCGGGCGTATTGATGCCCTGGTGGACCGCGGGCTGAGCGACCGTGAAATCGTGCGATCAATCTTCGACGGAGAAGACAAGTGGAGCATCGTCACCCAGTACGATTACTCGCGGCGAAACTACGTCGCGTCGGTGCGGGCAACTCACGCCGCCGGTCTCTGAGCGGGAGCGTCATCGCGGCGCTTGCGGCAGTGCTCATTGTCGCCGGCGTTGCCGCTGCGCACGACACCTGGCTCATTCCGGATTCCAGTGAGGTCGCGGTCGGTCAGGCGGTGAAGCTCAGCCTCACCAGCGGCGACGGCTTTCCGCTCGACGATGTTTCGATCGATCCAACGCGAGTCGTTCGCGCAACCGCGCGATTCCGCGGCGCCGACATTCCGCTGCCGAAACCCGTTCGCGCGTCGCAGGCCCTCCGCTACGAATGGACTCCGGCCGCCGAAGGGATCGCGACGCTCGGGATCGAGCTCGCACCGAAGACGCTCGTGCTCGCGCCCGAAAAAATTGCGGAGTACCTCGGCGAAATCGACGCCACGCCGAAATTGCGCGCGGAATGGAAAGCGCTCGACGGGAAACTCAAATGGATCGAGTCGTATTCAAAGCACGCAAAAACATTCGTTCGCGTCGGACACCCTGCGAACGATTCTTCATGGGCGCGACCGCTGGGACTCGGCTTGGAGTTAATTCCCGAACGCGATCCTACCGCGCTCCACGCCGGCGACGCACTCGGAATTCTCGTCCTGCGAAACGGTCAGCCGCTGGCGGATTTCGCCGTCGGCGCGATCCGTGAAGGAGTCGACACCGCCGTGTTCTCACGCACCGACGCGAAGGGCCGCGCGCACGTCGCACTGAAGCTCGCCGGGAAGTGGCTGCTCAATGGGACGCTCATCCGCCGATCGAGCGATCCGAAGCACACGTGGGAGAGTGATTTTACGACGATCACCGTCCGCGTGCGCTAACGCGTCTTTTCGAACTCCGCCTTAAGCCGCTGCATCAGCGGGCCACGCTGGTCGTACAAACGCCGGAGCTTCCGCTTCTTGCGTTTCGCGAGCGCGTAGCTCGTCATGAGCGGAAGCGCGATCGTTGAGTCGAGGTAGCACACGACCGCATCGGGCAGACGATCGGGATCGATCTTCCCCCAGCTCACGGCCTCGGCGGGCGTGGCGCCGCTCAATCCGCCCGTATCAGGGCGCGCATCGGTGACCTGCAAAAAGAAATCGTGTCCTTTTTCGTCGATGCCGAGCACTTCTTGAATCTGCGGTTCCGTTTGCAGCGCGAAGTTCTTCGGGCTGCCGCCGCCCATGATGACGATCGCACTCTTGCCGCCGCCGCGCTTCGCGCCGAGCACAATGCTCGCGGTCTCGTTCACATCCTGATTGGGATCGATGGTGCACGAGTATCCCTCGAGCGCGAGCGCCGCGACGTTCATGCCGATCGAGCTGTCGCCGGGGCTCGACGTGTAGACCGGCACACCGCAGCTGTACGCCGCGCTGAGCAGCGACTTGCTCTTGAGCCCGAGGACTTTCTCGCGCGCCGCGACGTACTTGCCGCACAGCCAGTGGAACTCCGCGCTCGACATTGCCCGCTGAAACTCGGGCGCGCGCATGATTTTCCTGAAGAACGCGTCAGTCGAAAGGAGCACGTCGTAGTCGAAGAACACGTCGTAGATGCGCACGACTCCTTCTTCGCGGAGTACGACGTCGCTTTCTGTCGGATTCCCTCTGTGCATCGAGAGACCGAGTCCGAAATGCGTGTCGTGATAAAGGTTCGCGCCCGTGGAAATAATCCAGTCCACGAACCCCGCCTCGATCAACGGAATGAGACAGCTCATTCCAAGTCCGGCCGGCGTCAGCGCTCCAGTGAGCGTGAGGCCAACGGTCACATTCTTCTCGAGGATCTTCTCCGCGTACAGCTGGCACGCCTCACGAAGCCGGCCGGAGTTGTACGCCTGAAAAGTCCCCTCGATCAACTCGACGACACTTTCGCTGCCGTCGATGCGGCGCGGATCAATTTTCTTGCCGCGCAGAAAACGGCTCGCCGCCGCGGGCGCGTGCTTCTTCCCCGCCGCTTCGCGCGCTTCGGCGGCTTTCTTCTGCTTGGCTTTCGGCCCGGCGGCCGTCGACGGTCTCTTGCTCATGCCTTCATCCGCTCCTGCTCTGTTTTCATCTGCGCCTTGTAGGCCGCGGCGACGATTTTCACGACTTCCTTCGGATCATCCGTCACCTGCATCAGGTCGAGATCGCCATCGGATATCTTCTGCTCGCCGAGCACGCGCGATTGCATCCAGCGCAAGAGGCCGGCCCAGTAGTGCGTCCCAAAGAGTATCACGGGGAACTGTGAAATTTTCCCGGTCTGCACGAGCGTGATCGCCTCGAATAGTTCATCGAGCGTTCCAAACCCGCCGGGGAAAACGACGAACGCAACGCTGTATTTGATGAACATCGTTTTCCGCACGAAGAAGTAGCGGAAGTTCACGACCGTATCGACGTAGGGATTCGCTCCCTGTTCGAACGGAAGTTCGATATTGCAGCCAACGCTGCGGCCACCCGCGAGCTTCGCGCCTTTGTTCGCGGCTTCCATGATTCCCGGGCCCGATCCGGTAATCGTCGCGAACCCGGCTTCGGCGAGAAGTTTGCCGACTTCCTGCGCTCCGGCATACTGAGGGTCGTCAGGATGCGTCCGCGCGGACCCGAACACCGTGACGGCTTTGCCGACGTTCGCGAGTTTGTCAAATCCTTCGATGAACTCGCCCATGATCCGCAGCACGCGCCAGGTATCGCTGCGCGTAAAATCGTCCGGATGCGGAAGCGCCTGGAGGAGTTTCTCGTCCTCGGTGGTGTACGCCTCGTACTGATCGCGGATCGAGTCGTCGACGCGGCGCATCGGCTTTGACTTTCGCGGAGCCGGAATGCTCTTCCCCGCAGACTTCGCGGCTGGCTGCGATTCGAGCTTCGGCGAGTGCTTCGGCATACGCGCCTGCACCGTCTCTTTCGTGCCGCGGGCGCTCTTGCTCTTTGCATCTGTTCTTCGTGGCATCCGAGCAGTTTACTTTCCCGCGTGACTTCCCGCGAGATGGCGCGCTCGAGTGTGGTGATCCTCGTGGCCGATGGCATACGACCCGATACACTCGCCGCCGCCATGACCGCGGGCGAAGTGCCGGCGCTCGCACAGCTTAGCGCCGACGGCGGGATGCACGTCGTCAGCTCCGTATTCCCGTCGGTCACCGGCCCCGCGTACACGCCATTCATCATGGGCCGATACCCCGGCCCGGTCGGGCTGCCGGGAATCCGGTGGTATGATCGAGCCGCCAGCGCGACCGCACGGCTCCCGCGCGCGCGCAGCTACGTCGGCAGCGAATTCCGGAAAATAGACCGCGATCTCGATCCGCTCGCGCCGACTCTCTTCGAACTCTCCGACTCCAATCTCGCCGCGCTCAGCGTCATCGGCCGCGGACTCAAGCCGCGTGACCGCGAAGGACACACGATCGCGTTCGGCCTGCGCGCCGCGCGCGTCCATTTCAGCGGCAATGTGCGCGGCTGGCTCGCGATCGACCGCGACATCGGCGCGCTCATCGCGCGACGCATTCGCGGCGAGCGCCCGCGCGTCGCATTCTGCGCGCTGACAGGAATCGACAAGACATCACACGCCGAAGGGCACGACGCGCCCGTCGTACGCGATGCGCTGCGCACGGTGGACGAGACCGCCGCGCAGATTCGCGCAGACGCCGAGCGCGATGGTCGCTGGGATGCGATGCATCTCTGGATCGTGAGCGACCACGGTCACTCGCCGGTGCGCTTTCACGAAGACCTGGCCGGCCTCATCCAATCATGGAAGCTCGGCGTGATCGCCCATCCATGGATCTATGGACCGGGCCGCGACGTCGCGGTGATGGTGAGCGGCAACGCGATGGCCCACCTGTATCTCGAACTCGGCAGCCGGTCCCCCACGCGCGCACCATGGAGCGCGCACGAGAAGAAGTGGGCGTGGCTGCCGGAGCGGCTCCTCGAGCGCGAGTCGGTCGATCTCGTGCTGCTGCCGCTCGAGGGAAACAGCTGCGAAGTGCGCGGCCGTGGACGCGGAACGGCACACGTCACGATGCAAAACGGCCGCTACACTTATCGCCCGGTCACCGGCGATCCGCTCGCGCTCGGCGCGCACGAATCGCTCTCACACGATGATGCCTACGATGCAACGATGGCATCGGACTATCCTGACGCCATCGTGCAGATCGCGCATCTCGCCGGGAGCGCGCGCGTGGGCGAGATCATGCTCTCGGCATCGCGGAACTGGGATTACCGCGCGAAGTGGGAGCCGATTCCGCACGTGTCGTCGCATGGAGCTCTGCACCGCGAGCACATGCAGGTCCCGCTGCTGCTAAATCGGCCGGCGAGCGGCGTGCCGCGCAGGACTGCGGATGTGATGCCGAGTGCGTTGAGTGCGCTCGGAGTTGCGGTCCCCGCTGGATTGGATGGGCGATCCTTCCTCTGAGCGCGAGCGGGTATGCTGCGATCGGTCCTCGGCTATTGGTTCTCGGAAGTCTGTTCGTAGAGTCGACTGAGCTGCTCGGCGAGCGCGTGCTGGCGGGCGCGCAGTGCGGCGACGCGGTCGCGCTGACTGCGCAGCACGAAGAACCGCTTTAGGGCGTCCCAGGTAAGGCGGCGCGATTCGCCGGCGGCGAGCGTGCTCATCGCGATGAACGGGAAAGCGAGAAAAAGAATCACGCCGCCCCATGCGCCGATGAAAAACGATGCGGCGATTGCGAGCAGCAGGAACCAGCCGCCGAAGAATAGGAAGCCCGCCAGCACGCGGTAGGTTGGCACGGCGTCTTCGCCTTCCGCCCGCGCGAGTTTCTCAGCCACCGCGCCGGTGATCTCGCGCGGAATCCAGAAGAGCACATATCCCAGCGCCGCGAGAGGCACGAAGGCGATCTGCGGTATCCTGCTCAGCGTCCAGCGCAGCGCGGCATCGGAAGTCACCCGCTCTTTGAGCGTGCGCGGCGTCAGCCCCATGCGGTTGAGCATGCGGTCGTGGGCGCGCAGCGCGCGCGCGACGGGGCGCCACCGCGCTTCTTCGCCGAGGCGCAGCTGCGCGAGCGCGTTGGTCGCCGCGCGGAGCCGCGTCATCTCATCCCGCGCGTCGGCCGAAACGTCGAACTCGGCGCGCCATACGCGTTCTGCACAGCGCACGAGCTGTTCATCGCTCCAGTCGTGCAGGTTCAAAGTCACCGACCGCATCGACGTTTCGATCCGGCGTGTCAGTTCACGCACCGCCTCTTTGTCGTTCGGCCCGCGCAGCGCGATATCGTCCCACGCGAATGCATCGCCCACGATCACATGTGCGGCGCTGCGAAACGTCCGGCGATCGCGAAACACGATGCCCATCGGCACGATCGGAAACGCGTTGCCAATCTTGTGTGCCGCGGCGAGCGCGATGCGCGCGGCGCCGGTCTTGAGCGGCTGCAGCCTGGAGGCGCTGTGGCTGATGCCCTCCGGGAAGATGCCGAGCGCGTGCCCTTCGGCGAGCGCTGTGCTCACATCGCGAAACGAGTCGAAGTTCTGCGACACGGCTTTCCGGTCGTCTTGCTGTCTGTAGACGGGCACGGAGCCGACGGCCTTCACCAGCCACGAAATACCCGGGTGCGTAAAGAGCGTCGATTTCGCCATGAAGCGCACATTCCGCTGGGCCGCCACGACCACGAGCGGGGGATCCATCAGCGAGTTCGTGTGATTCGCGACGAGCAGCACGGGGCCGTCGGATGCGACACGCGCGCCGCCCACCGTCAACCGATAATAGACGCGGCAGACGAGACTGCTGATTGCGGGCATGGCGGAGTAGAGCCACATACGCTGAAACTAGTCCGTCTGCACCGGGAACAGTGAAGTTCGAGTTGATGGAACCCTCGCGCCCCGCGATCTTCCGAACAGATGAAGTGGCTCACACTCTCCCTCTCGCTCGCACTGCGCGCGCTTGTGAATCCCGCCGTCGCGCTGGATCTGCTGACAGTCGCATGGCGATTCCGCCGTCGCGACTGGTATGCGCGTGTGCCGTTCCTGCCGGTGCCGGCGCGCGAGTACGTCGCATGGCGGATGTACACCGCGTTCGGCGACCCGCACGCGGTGCCGACCGTGCACGACGTGATTCGCTACGCGCGCTGGGCGCGCCGCGGAGCGTGAGACCCGCGTGACGCAGGACCCGGGCGGCGAGCAGATCAAAGCGCAGGCATTCGGACTCGGCTTCGATCTCGTCGGCATCACCACACTCGGCGCACCGGACACGACCCCTGCGTTCGACGCGTGGATCGCGAACGGCTACCAGGGCGAGATGCAATATCTCGAGCGCGGCGCAGATCTTCGCCGTGACGCACGCCGTCCGGAACCCGGCATGCGCTCGGCGATTGTCGTCGCGATGAACTACGGCGGCACGCAGCCGTCGGGCCCGATCGCGCGCTACGCCCGCGGTGATGACTACCACGGCGTGATGCGCGACAAACTGCACGAGCTCGGCCGCTGGTTCACCGCCGCAACCGGCGGAACAGCGCGCACTCGTCCGTACGTCGATTCGGGTCCGGTACTCGAGCGCGACCTGGCGCGGCGTGCCGGACTCGGCTGGTTCGGCAAGAATACGAACCTGATCAATCCGGCGCTCGGCTCGTTCTTTTTTATCGGCGCGCTTTTCACCGATGCCGATCTCGAACCCGACGCACCATTCGAGGCCGACCGCTGCGGCAGCTGCACACGCTGCCTCGACGCCTGTCCCACCGATGCGTTCACCGCGCCGCGCACGCTCGACGCCACGCGGTGCATCGCGTACCTCACCATCGAACTCAAAGGCGAGATCCCGCTCGAGTTCCGGCCTGCGATCGGCGAGCTCCTGTACGGCTGCGATATCTGCCAGGACGTGTGTCCGTGGAACGTGAAGTTCGCGCGCGACGTAACCGAGCCGGCGCTCCAGCCGCGCGCCGAGAGCATCAATCCCGACGCCGCAGAACTTCTCGCGCTGACCGAACACGAATGGCGCGCGCGATTCGGAACGAGCGCGATGACGCGCGCCAAACGCCGCGGCCTCGCGCGCAACGCGGCAGTCGCGCTCGGGAATCGCCGCGATCCTGCGACGATTCCCGCGCTCGAAGCAGCGGCGCAGAGTGATCCCGAGGCCGTGGTTCGCAGCCACGCCGCGTGGGCGCTGGAGCAGTTCAAGTGAGCCTGTCCGCGCGTGATCGCCTGATGGCGTTCAGGCGGTCGCAGCCACGCGCGCCGCGTCTCACGCGACGAACCGTCGAGGCGCGCGGTCTCTCCTTCGCGGTGTTTTTCTCCCCCGAAGTTCCGGGGACGCTTCCGCTGGTGTGCATCAACGGCGGAATGCTCTACTCGCACGCGCTGCTCTGGCCCGCGCTCGCGCCGCTCGCCGCGAGTCGCCAGTTGATTCTGTACGACCAGCGCGGCCGTGGTGCGAGCAGCGCGCCGCCCGCGGTTCGAAATTCGCGCATCGAATACGATGCCGGTGATGCCGTGGCGATTCGCGAGACACTGGGAATCGCCCGATGGGATATGCTTGGCCATTCATGGGGCGGCGGCATCTCGATGCTCGCGGCGGCACGCGATCCGATCGGTGTGCGCCGTCTCGTTGTAGTCGACGCTGTTGGCGCCACCAGTTCGTGGATTCCATCGCTGCACCCGGATGGCGTGGGGCGATTGTCCGGTGCTGAGCGCGAAGCGCTGGCGGCGATCGACCCGCGTTTGCTCCAAGCCGACGATCCGGGCGTGCACGGCGAGTTTAGCCGCGCGATTTATCCGGCATACTTCGCCGACCACGATTTCGCCGCGCTCTTCCGTCCGCCGCACGAAGCAAGCGCGACGGGCGCCGCCGTGGCCTCGAGACTTCGCCGGGAGGGGTACGATTGGCGTGAGATTGTAAGAACGATCGCAGCGCGCACGCTGATCATTCACGGCGCTCAGGATGTGATTCCATCGCGGCTCGCGGATGAGACCGCCGCATTGGTGCCGCGCGCGCAAAAGCTGATCATCGAAAATGCCGGCCACATGCCATTCTTTGAGCGGCCGGAAGAGTTTTTCAGCGCGGTGCTCGCGTTTCTCGACGCGCCGGACGCGGGATGGTGACGCGGTCGGACACACGGATCTTTGCGTTGCTTTTCGCCGTGCTTCTCGCGGCGGCGGGATTCGTCGGCGTCCAGATGTGGCGTGCGCCGCAGCGCGCACAGACGGCCATGGCCGCTCCCGCCGATTCTGCCGGGACCGCAGACGCCGGCAACGCACTCAGCTCCGTGCGCAAATCGGCGCTGCCACCGCCTCCGCCGCCCGACTTCGCGGAGACCTCGCGCCTGCTCGTTGACGCGCGCAGCGTGACGTACATGGACGCGATTCTCGCGGCACGCCAGGGAAACGTCGCGCGATGGGTTGAGCGGCGGAGTGAGCCCGTCACCGTGTGGATCCAGCCGACGACAACACTCAAGGACTTCTGGCCCGACTTCCGCGATCGCACGCGCGATGCGTTCTATACTTGGGCGGCGTCCGGCGTTCCGATGCGTTTCCTGTTCATTGACGATTCGTCGAAAGCCGAAGTGCACGTCGTGTGGGTCGATCGCTTCGACGATTCGGCAGCCGGAAAAACCTTCTGGGCGCGCGACCGGTACTGGTGGATCGTCGGCGCTGATATCCAGATCGCACTTCACCGGCCCACCGGCGAAGCGTACGATCAGCAGATGATCCGCACGATCGCACTGCACGAGGTCGGCCATCTTATCGGGCTCGACCACAGCCCGAATCCGGACGACATCATGGCGCCGAAGGTGCACGTCACGATGCTCTCCGCCGCGGACCTGCGCACGGCGGCACTCATCTACAAGCTGCCGCCCGGGCCCGTCACCAAACCGCGGTCGCCGTAGCGAATCGTCCGGTGATTCTTACGGCGACTCCTGCTGCCAGCGCAGCATGATCACCTGCTGCTTGCCCGCGCGAATCACCTGCAGCTTCACCGAATTCGATTTCGCATTGCTCACGATGCGCGTGAGCGCCCGCACCGACGCGACCGACTGGCCGTCCGCCGCGGTGATCACGTCTCCATCGCGAAGCCCGGAATCTTTCGCCGGCGTTCCGGGGAGCACTTTCGTCACGAGCACACCGTTGTCGACGCCGAGCGTCGCGCGCCAATCGTCGCTCAGCGGCATGAGCGTTGCACCTGCAATCGCGGAGTTGGTGGTCGTTGCAAATCCGTACATGTAGCCGGCAACCGGCGGCATCGCAGGCGGCATCGGCGGCATAGGCGCATCGGGTGTTACCGCCGGCGTCTGGCCGCGCAGGATGATCGACGGCGCCCCGGGCGCACGTGCGCCACTCGGCGAGCGCATGAAAATCATCGGCTGGTCAAATTCCGGCGAGATGAACTGATCGAGGTTCGAGCATTCAGAGTTGAAGTCTGACGGCCGCTTCTCGACGATGATGGTGATGTCCTTTGTCGAACCGTCGCGCTGCACGCGAATTGGGAGCTTCATCGACGGCCTGAGCAGCTTGTCGAGCGACACCGGACGCCGCGCATCCTGGCCGCCAATCATGAGGACGACATCTCCGCGATGCACTCCCGCTTTGCTCGCCGGCGAACCGGCGTAGACCGAATCGATCCGCGGATATTCACGGAGCGGCATCGTAGCCGGCGCGTCTTCACCCATCACCGTCTGCAGCTCGCTGAACTGCACGCCGATGTATCCGGCGGGCTGGCGATCGCCAGCGCACGACATCTCGATCGTCGTGATCAGCGACGCGTTTTTCTGCGCAATGCGACCGAGTTCTTCGGAAAGCTCGCGCATTCTCTTCGGATCGGCTGCCTGCCCCGCCGCCTCGCGCAGCGACTGCCCGATCGTCTGCTCCATCGCCCTCGACGCCATGAGATCGTGGATGAGCTGCTCGATGCGATCCGTATTCACGGTCACGCGGAGCATCGTCGCCGTATCACGCGTCGTATCGGCGCGCGACATTCTGATGCGTTTTGCGGCCGGCGGCGGTGAATCCTGCCGCGACGCCGCATGGACAGCGGCGGGCATCATCATGCCGCCCAGCAACGACGCCGGCAGCAGTGCGCGCACTACGAAACTGTGGACTCTCATCAGTAACTCCCCTTCCGCGCTGCCACCGGCATCACACCGCGCAGCTGCACGAGTGTCGCCTGGCGCGCACTGAGCGTGCCCTGGTAATACTGATTGAGAACGGGATCCTGCGGCGCCTGATAGAGTGCCGCACGCGTCGCCGCGAGAATGTCATCGAGCGCGGTGAGACGCGTGCGATACGTATTTTCGTTGAGTCCGATGAAGTGCGATGTGGTGTCCTGCGCCGCGAGATACGCCGCCGCACTCTGATACGTCTGCTGCGACGTCGAGAGCGCCTTCACCGCGTCGTCCGGTGTGCGGAACGACGAGACCGGCTGCGCGCCCGCGACCAGCGATGCGCTCGACGCATCGACGCCCTGCGAAACGCCCACGGTTGGCGATTGCATCGACATCCGCCCCGCCACCACGCCGCCGGCAACGAGCACGAACGATGCGACCGCACGCATCGTCCACTTAATCGTCATCGCGCGGCGATCCGGAGCCGCGATCAAACCTTCAGCCTTAAGCCTCGGCAGGAGCGCGTTGAAATTCGAAGAAGGACCATCGGTCAGCGGTCCGGCCGCGGCAGCCATGCGCGCCAGTTTTCGCTGCGCGGTGAGTTCCGCCGTGCATGCATCGCACGTGGTGATATGAGCCGACTCGATCGGCGTCGGCGTGTCATCGGACAGCGCCGCGAGACGTTCAGGATTGAGATGCGACATCGTTTGCTTCTTCCTTCGCCGGCATGGATTCGTCCATCAACGGTGCGAGCAGCCGGCGTAGCTTGGCCCGCGCCTTGAACAACTGTGATTTCGACCCGCCCGACGTGATGCCGAGCTCGGTCGCGATTTCTTCGTGTGTGTAACCCTCCACGTCGTGCAGCACGAACACATGCCGCGCACCGGGAGATAATTTTTGAACTGCTTCATCGATCGTCTGCGCCAGCATGGAACGATCGCCGTCGTGCTCAACTGAAAAAGAATCGTCTTCGATATCGACTTCGATTTTCGAAACCCGCCGGATCGAGCGCAACGCGTTCAGCGTGCGGTTCACCGCGATCCGATGCGCCCAGGTCGAGAATTGCGAATCTCCGCGATATCCCGGCAGTGCGCGAAAAATCTGAATCCACACTTCCTGCGCCACATCTGCGGCCTGATCAGGATCGCCAACGAGACGGCGCACGAGCGCGTCGATCCTCGGGGCGTGCTGCGTCCAAATCGCTCGCAGCGCGCTCTCGTCGCCGTTGACTGCACGGCGGATCGTGATCTGGTCGGTAGGGGGCATATCTGTTCGCTCTTTCAGTCACGCCGGCCGCCCAAAAGGTTTCCCGCGGCCATCACAAACCCGGCCGACCAGATTTGTGACACTTCCCCTCTGTAGATCGTCTTGACGTACGGGACCCCGTGTCGTAGGTCTGGGGTCTAACTAAGCGTAGGTCGCGTTCGTACTTCGCGACACCCCTTTCGCAGTCGGCCCCTGTGTTCTTCGCGTTTCTCCTAGCTGCCATCACCACGCTTCCCGGCGACGGGCTGCCCATCAAGGCGCCTACGGCCGTCGGCATGAGTGCGGAGCGGTTGGAGACCATCGACAGAGTCGTACAGCGCGGACTCGACGCCGGCGGCTATCCCGGCGCCGCGGTGGTCGTCGGCCGCAAAGGCGCCACCGTCTGGCAGAAAGGCTTCGGGCACCTCGGCTGGACCGCCGGCAGTCCGGCAGTCGACCCCGATCAAAGCATCTACGATCTCGCATCGCTCACGAAGGTCATCGGCACGACCACGGCCGCGATGATTCTGTTCGACGAGGGCAAGCTCGTCCTCGATGAACACGTTTCGCATTACCTGCCGAACTTCACCGGCGGCGAAAAAGATCAGATCACCGTGCGCATGCTCCTCGAACATCGCAGCGGGCTCCCCGCCGGCCGCGATCTCTGGCGCCACGCGCACACGCCCGAAGAAGCGCGGCAACTCGTGCTCGATACACCGCTCGAGTATCGCCCCGACCACGGGCAGATCTACTCGGACTTGGGCGCCGATATCCTCGGCTGGGTCGTCGAAGCCGCTGCGGGCAAGCCGCTCGACCGGTTCCTCGCCGAGCGCGTGTTCACGCCGCTCGGAATGCACGACACGGGATTCCGCCCGTCGGATTCTCTCGTCTACCGGATCGCGCCAACGGAAGTCTCGCCGCCGCGCGGATATCCCGTCCGCGGCGAAGTGCACGATGAAAATGCGTTTGCGCTGGGTGGCGTCGCCGGTCACGCCGGCCTTTTCGGCACGGCGAATGACCTTGCCGTGTTCGCGCAGATGATGCTGAACGGCGGCACGTATGAAGGGACCCGAATCATCAGCGATTCCACGGTGCACCTGTTCACCGCGCGCGCGTCCGGTGATCGCGCGCTGGGCTGGGAAGTCGCCGACGGCACGCACGGCGCCGGCAGCTACCTGAGCGGGAGCGCATACGGTCACACGGGCTTTACGGGCACCTCGATCTGGATCGATCCTGAGCGCGAGATGTTCGTGATCCTGCTGACGAACCGCGTGCACGCCGCGCGGGCCAAGCGCCCGGCGAAAGTTATCGCTGACGTTCGCGCCGATCTCGCCGATGCCGCCGCACTCGCCGTGACCGATGCGAATCTCGCGGTCGCTGAAATGCCGACTTCGTTCCGCGCCGATCGCGAAGTCGGCTGGAACCGCGCAGTGCGCGTCGCCCGCGCCGTGCGTCACAAGGTTAGTGTTAACGTGAAGAGAGCGGTTGCCAGCGTGAAGACAACTGCGAAGAAAACAGTCGCAGCCGTGAAAAAGACGGCGAAAAAAGTTGTCGCGAAGCTGCCCGCAAAAAAGAAGGTCGTCGCACAAACAGCCGCGGCGAACAAGCCCAAGGATTCGAGCCAGAACAAATGACGCAGATCGCCGATGGCGAGGCGCTTCCCTCGCCCGGCCAGCTCACCGAAGATCAGGTCCGTCTCGCGCTCCGCCGCGTGAAGGATCCAGAGCTAAACCTCAACATCATCGACTTGGGCCTCGTCTACGAGATTCGCGTGGACGGCAACAATGTCGCTATTGATATGAGTCTCACGTCGCCGGGTTGCCCGTCGGGACCGGAGATTATGGGTGACGCCGAGAATCAGTTGAAGGCGATCGACGGTGTGGGAACGACGTCCGTCAATCTTGTTTGGTCGCCGATGTGGAATCCGGATAGAATCGAGCCGCGCGTGCGCGCCTACCTCGGCTTCTAGCCCTCGGCGTAGGGCGAGTCCTTCTGCGGCTTCGGCGCTTTGAACTCAGCCAGCGCCGCAACAAACTGATCGCCCATCTCCGCGATCTGCCACTTTCTCAGCCCCGGAATCGCGACGAGTGCGTCAGTTGCGCGCGGAAGTGTGCGTGCGATCGTCTCCATTCGTTCACGTGAGCAGAGCACTCCCGGATCCAGCTCGAGACGCTTGGCTGCATCATCGCGGACGCTCTTGAGCTTTGAGACTTTCGCGTCGAAATCCGGATCCTTGTCCCAGCGCGCTGACCGCGGAAACTTCGGCAGCTGCGCATCGGGAACGGCGAGTCCGCGCTTCACCGCCTCAAGCGCATCGCGGCCGCCGCGTTCAACCATCCCACGCGGCATTCCCTTGATCGCGCCGAGCGTTTCGAGATTGGCCGGAGCGGTCCGCGCGATCTCGAGCAGCACGTCATTCGCCACCACGCGAAATGTGGCGCGGTCGAGCTGCAGCGCGATCGCATCGCGCCACGCGACGAGCTCGCGGAGCAGCGCCAGTTCGCGCCGCGTGAGATCACGCGCACCCTTCACCTTGAGAAACGACGTGCCGGGCTCGTCAGGCTGCCAGCGAGTTCCTTCGAGGCGCTGAAACTCTTCCTGCGCCCACGACCACCGTCCCTTCTTCTCGAGCTCGGCCTTCAACTGATCGCGCAGCCCAAGCAGATGCAGCGTATCCTGCGCGGCGTAATCGAGCATCCCCGCGGTCAGCGGACGCATCGACCAATCGGCGCGCTGATGTTTTTTGTCGAGCTTCAGGCCGAACGCGCGTTCGAGCATCGCGCCCAGTCCGAACGCGGCGATTCCCAGGAGCTGCGCGGAGACGCGCGTGTCGAAGATGTTCGTGACGTGCCACCCGTAGTCCTGATGCAGGAGGCGGAGGTCGTAATCGGCATCGTGAAAGACAACTTCGACATTCGGATCTTCCAGCAACGATCCCAGCGCGGCAGGAGCCGCGATCGGCAGGGGATCGATGATCGCGTGCCTATCCCGTGTCGATAACTGAATGAGATAGATGCGGTCGATAAAGCGGTGGAAACTCGCGCCTTCGGTGTCGATCGCGAGTTCGCGCGGACGACCAATTTCCCCGAGGAAACGCGCGACGTCGGCGTCCGTGTCGAGGTATGAAACCATGGCTGATGTCGCCGCTGAGCTGTCCTGGGCCAATCGCGTTCCCGGTAAGCGAACGAAGGCTCGTCGTGAACTCGAAAGCTAGCGACGGGGCCGCGTGAACGTTTTGGTGGTTACGCACGTCTAGAAGGGCAGACGTGATGACAACACGGCGCGAGTTCCGGACGAAACCCTAATCGTCCAACGTTGACAACGGTCAGTGCCGGCGCAGGCCACGTCTCGAACGCCGATCGTCTTTCGGCGGCGATCCTGCACCGATGGGCACGCACTCGAATGACCTCCATTTCGCCGACCGCGACGTCGCCGGCGTGTGCGGCCGAGTTTGCACTGTCTGCACGGCTGGGCGGGTGGCTCTTCCGCAACCGTGGATTCCTGCCCGTTCCGTTTATTGTCGTGCCGTTCATCTGGCACGGCACGATGGCAGCCGCTTCGTGGGCGTTCGGCGCGCTGTTCGTCGCGTTCGGCGAATCGGTGCGATTGTGGGGTGTTGCCGCGGCCGGACCGGAAACCCGGAGACGCTCGCGCAAGGTCACGCGGCTCGTGACGTACGGGCCGTTCGCATGGATGCGAAACCCGCTTTACTTCGGAAATTTTTTCATCTGGACCGGCTTCAGCGTGATCGCAGGACTCCAATGGTTCCTGCCAATCGCGGTCGCGGTGTTTGCGCTGGAATACTCGCCAATCGTGCGCTTTGAAGAGGCGGTTCTCGAGAGCACGTTCGGCGACGAATACCTGCGGTACAAGGCGCGCACATCGCGCTGGTTTCCTGTGGCACCCGCGCGGGAACCGGCGGGTACGCTATGCTGGAGAACCGCCTGGAAAAGCGAGCGCAGTACGCTGATTCAGTTCGCCGTGCTGGCGGGGATTCTGGCCTTCGTTCAGATCACGCATTAGCGAGCGCGAATCGCGACTGCGGTCTTACCGGGTGTTACCGGGTCGGACGGGTCGGCGGGGTTGGGCCCTTGAACACTTCGCGGTTGATCTGGACGTACTGCACCTGATTCGAGGGCACGTCTTCCTCGGGAAAGATCGCCGTCACCGGGCACTCAGGCTCGCAGGCACCACAATCGATGCACTCATCCGGGTGGATATAGAGCATGTCGGGCCCCTCGTAGATGCAATCCACGGGGCAGACATCCACACAGGACTTGTCTTTGGTGTCCTTGCAGGCTTCGGTGATCACGTACGGCATCGGTCAATCCTCTCGAAAACTCGGTGTCGCTGATAGGGAGGGAAGATTATCGCCCGCGCCAGCCCACTACAAGCCGTTACAAGTACGGAGTGGCCTTTGACAGGTAGGGGAACTCCCTACTACTTCCAGCGATGCGTCTCACTGTAAACGGCCGCCACCACGATCTGCCGCCCTCACCGGCGGTCACCCTGCTGGAACTTCTCCGCGACCGGCTCTCGCTCACCGGCACGAAGCTCGTCTGTGACCGTGGCGAATGCGGCGCATGCACCGTACAGCTCGATGGCGAGATCGTCTACTCGTGCCTGACGCTCGCTGAAGCATGCGACGGCTCAAGTGTGCTGACGGTCGAGGGGCTGTCATCAGGCGGCGCAGATTCTGCGCTCTCGCCACTCCAGCGCGCCTTCATCGCAAAAGACGCCGCGCAGTGCGGATTCTGCACCCCGGGTCAGCTCATCGCCGCACACACGCTGCTCGCAAACAATCCTGCCCCGACTGACGAAGAAATCCGCGCCGGCATGAGCGGAAATCTCTGCCGCTGCGGCACATACCCGAATATTCTTGCGGCGATCCGCGCGGTAGCCGAAGGTGAGTTCGAAGCGGCGCCCGCGGCCGGAGCAACTCGTGCCTCGTAAGTCGAAGACCGCTGCAAAGCCCGGCGGGTTCGTTTCGACAACGGTCGAAATCGAAGGGCGCACCGAAACGCGCATCGTTGAAATGCCGGCTTTCGAGCCGGCCGCGTGGGGCGACGACGCAGAGCTCGGTATCGTCGGCTCACGCGTGCCCCGTATGGACGCGCCGGAACGTGTCACCGGCCGCGCACGCTACACCGCGGATATCACGCGCCCGGGAATGCTCTACGCGTTCATTCTCCGGTCTACGATTCCGCGCGGCACGATTCGCTCGATCGATCTCACGCGCGCATCCAAAATGCCGGGCGTGTTCGACGTACTAGGCCCCGGCGACGCACCCGCCGGCACGCGACTGTTCAACCGCGAGATTTTCTACGCGGGACAGCCGGTTGCCGCGGTCTGCGCGGAAAACGAAAACGCCGCACGCAATGCGGCGCATGCGATCGCCGTCGAGTACGACGCCCTACCCTTCGCCGTCACCTTCGAAGACGCATCAGCGAAGAACGCGCCAAGAGTGCGCGCGAAAGGCAACGTGATGGAGAATGCGCCGCTCGTGATGTCGCGCGGCGATATCGACGACGGTATCAAAGCCGCCGACGTGATCGTGCGCCGCGAATATCGCACACCGGTGCAGCTGCACACGGCGCTGGAGCCACATGGAGCGGCCGCCGAGTGGGAAGGCGATCGGCTCACGGTTTGGGAATCGACCCAGGGCATTTTCCGCGTGCGCGGCGACATCGCGAAGGCGCTCGACATCGCGCTCTCGAAAGTCCGCGTCATCAAGGACTATATGGGCGGCGGGTTCGGCGCGAAGAACAGCGCCGGTCCGCACACGTACGTCGCCGCGATATTCGCAAAGCGTCAGGGCCGCGCCGTGCGCTGCATCAACGACCGCGAAGCCGAGCAGCTCGACAGCGGCAACCGTCCGTCATCCACGCAGCGCGTGACGATCGGTGCGAAAAAAGACGGCACGCTGACCGTCATCTTCGCGAGCATCGATGTCCCGCTTGGAATTAGCGGCTACGAAGGCGGCCCCGGCCAGATCTTTCACGAGATGTACGCGTGCCCGAATGTCCGCACCGAAGAAACTTTTGCGTATGTGAACGCCAGCGGCATGGCAGCGTTCCGCGGCCCGGGATACGTGGAAGGCGCTTTTGGTCTCGAGTGCGCGATGAACACGCTCGCAAAGGGATTGAAACTCGATCCTATCGCCCTGCGAAAAAAGAATTTCACCAAACGCGAGCCAAGACAGGATCGCCCCTACTCCGGCAACAATCTCCTCGCCTGCTACAAGGAAGGCGCCGAAGCTTTTGGGTGGTTAACGGAAAACAGAAAACCGACGACAGAAAACAGTAAACGCGTTGGCAAAGGCGTCGCCGCCCAAGTCTGGCCGACCGGCGGCGGACCTCCCGCTTACGCTCTGCTCAGAATTAATCCCGACGGCACCATCGACGTTCTGGCCGGAACCCAGGACCTCGGCACCGGCGCGCGTACCGTCCTCAGTCAGATCGCCGCCGAATCCATCGGCGCGAAACTGTCCGACGTCCGCGCGATTATTGGAGACACGGAGTCGCTGCCCTACACCGGCAACTCCTGGGGCTCGATGACAACCGCGTCGGTCGGCCCCGCGGTGCGCATGGCCGCCGAAGATGCGCAGCATCAACTGTTCGAAGCTGCGGCGGCAATGCTCGATTCGAGTCCAAGCAGTCTTGAGGCGCGCGACTCGCGCATCATCGTCCGCGACACCGATCGCTCGATGACGTTCGCCGAAGTCACCAAGAAACTCGGCAACGTCATGATCATGGGCAAAGGATCGCGCGGTCCGAATCCGGCCGACACCGCGATCATGACATTCGGCGCACAGTTCGCCGAGGTCGAAGTGGATATCGACACCGGAATTGTGCGCGTGCTGCGCTTCACTGCGGCGCACGATGCGGGCCGGATTATTAATCCGACCCTCGCAGAGAGTCAGCTCGAAGGCGGCATCATCCAGGGAATCGGCTACGCGCTGTTCGAAGAACGCATCCTCGATCGCAAGCGCGGCCTCGTGATGAATCCCACGATGCACGATTACAAAATTCCGACGATGGCGGACATTCCGGTCATCGACGCGTTTTTTGTTTCGGGCGCCGATCCCGTTGCGAATCACACCGGTGCGCGCGGAATCGCCGAACCGCCCATCATCCCAACCGCGCCGGCAATCGCCGCCGCGGTGAGTGACGCGATCGGCGTGGAGATGACTGAGATTCCGCTGACACCGTGGCGTGTGCTCGCCGCATTGAAAAAAGCGCGCGCCGGTCGCTGAGCCGCAGGCTACCCGGCTTTTACTTTCCCCGCGAGCGCGTCGTGCCTGAACGCGCGCCACTCGGCGAGCGTGCCATCGGCAACACGTCGCGCCATCGCGAGTACGCCGCGCTTCCACCCGCGCTCGCCGGCGAACGCAATGAGATCGTCTGCGATCGCCGACCCCTGACGGCCCGACGCACGCAGCGCGCCCCATGCCGTGACGCGTCCCATTGTCGTCATCGCGTCGCAGAGATTGTCGATGTCGCCGCCCCACGCTTCCATGCGCATCCGGTCCTGCAGCGGCTGGAGTTCGCGGAGCACGAATCCTTCGCCATTCATTTTGACTGACGTCAGCAGCGCCGGGCTCACCGCCTGCACGCGCCGCTGTACCGCGACGATTCGCTCGGCGTCCGTCTTCCACTTCGGCTGTTTGTATGGCGAGCGGCCGGTTGACGCCGGCTCGCGCGCTTCTTTGAGATCGAGCAGATAGTTCCCGCGCGATGTTCCCTTCCCTTCCACGAGCACGATCCAGCGCGAAAGTCCGAGACTGCCGCAGCCGGCGACGCGCCGCGCAACATCGAGTACCCGATAGAATTTCTTTTTGCCGAGCTGCGCGCCGAGACGCTCGACGACTTTCGTAACGCGCGCGATGTCGCCGCTCGGCGAGGCGAGCGCCTTCACGCCATCCACACGAATGCGCCGGCGTCCGCCTTTTTCTTTGGTGCGCTCGCCGAGCAATGTTTTCCGTTTGCGTTCGCGGACAACATCGAGCAGCTCTCGCGCCATTCCTGTCGCGGTCTCGCGCTCGACCCAGCGCGCCTTCCCCCATGCGAGTGCCGCGGCAAACGAGTCGAGATAGAGATTCGCGAGCGTCGTCGCATCGCCGGCACTCACGCGCAGCGACGGCGCGCCGACGAACACACTCGCTGTGAAACGCACGAGGTCCCACGACACGGGGAGCAGCGCAGCTTCGTCGAAATCGTTCAGGTCGAAATAGACGAGGCGGTTGTCGCCCTTGTAGCAGCCGAGGTTTTCAAAATGCAGATCGCCGCACGACCAGATCGCGGGCGCGTCGTTCAGCGGCGTGCGCGAAGGCCACGCGTCGGTGAACAACTGGCAGCTGCCGCGATAGAACGCGAACGGACTCGCCGCCATGGCGGCGTATTTCAGTGCGAGCAGATCGGGCGCGCGCCCCTCGTGGTAGCGGGTGATGCGCGCCGTAACCGGGGTCAGACCACCCACGGTGGAGCGTCGCCGCGCTTGCGTTCGATCTGCGGATTGTGGCGGTAGACCGTCACGGTCTTGCCGATCACCTGGATCACTTCGGCGTTCACGGCACCGGCGAGTTGACCGGCTGCCTCTTTCGCGCTCAGCTCGCCCTGCTTTCCGAGTACGACTTTCACGAGCTCGCGCGTACGCAGCGCGTCGTCGAGCGAATGAAAGAGCGCGCCCGTGAGTCCGTGCTGGCCGGCGTGCACCGTCGCCGTGAGGCGGTTTGCATGAGCGCGAAGTTCGGCGCGCTCCTTTCCTGTCATCGTCATCGCGTGATTCCCATCTGTGTGAAGAGCGGAAGCGGATTGACCGGCGGTCCGTCCGAGTAGCGTTTTCCCGATACGATTCGCACTACCTGAAAATGGAGGTGCGGCGTGTCTTTCGGCGCGTTCCCCGTCGTGCCCACATACCCGAGCACATCGCCGCGCGCGATCTGCTGACCGTCGTGCAATCCTTTGGCGTAGTGGTCGAGGTGCGCATAATAAAACGCGAAGCGCCGTGATGGATCGGTGGTCCAGATGACGTTGCCGCCGAGCGTGTTCTTGCCGACGTGAATAATGGAGCCATCGTCAGCCGCGAGAACCGGTGTGCCGCGCTTCGCGAGAATGTCCTGCGCGTTGTGCACGCGGGCGCCATCGCGCGGCGCATCGTATGTGTCGGGAATCTGGGACGCGAAAATCCCCTTCACCGGCACGAGCAAGCCGCGCTCGCGAAGTAACTCGAGTGCGGGGTCGCGCGCAGGTGGTTCGGCAATCCGATCGCCCGAGGGTGCCGGTGTGTTGACCGGGCCCGGCGATTCCGACGGCGGCTCCGGCAACGGCGCCATCGGCGGAAGCGGCTTGAGCGCCGGTCCGCACGAAACCACCACCAGCAGGAATGGGAGAGCCAGCGTTCGTCGGATCATTCATTGGCTACACGATGACCCGGGCGGCCGCGTCACTGACGGTTACTGGTGGTAACTGGTGGAAACCCCCTGCTCGGCGTGCTACGCGCGCTCGGCGGGTGCCAGCGCCTTCACGATCCCCTCGTACGCGAACGCGCGTGACCGGGCGCGACCGGTAACCTCGCGAGCGATGCCGAGTTCAACCAAGCGCGCGACTGCGGCGCCGGCGGTGGGTGGCGTGGCGCCGAGCTTGCGCGCTGCGTCAGGCACCGTGATGACGATTTCATCGCGCAGGAGCGCAAGCAGGTCGAGCGCGGAGTACGCCGCTCGGCCGAGTGCTTCGCGGACGCGGGATTCGTCGGCATCGCAGATATCACGTGCCGCGGCGAGGCCGCGTTCAGCGGATCGTGCTTCTCGCGCGAAGGTGGCGAAGATGCCGTGTAAGGTGAGGTCGGCGCCGGACGGCGCGGGTGGGAGCGTGAGCCAGGCGTCAGAGGTCGCGCCGCCAACGCAGAGGACCAGCGCGACGACCAGAGCGGAAAGCGTTTCGCTCTGCGCGTCAGCGGGCTCGCCCGGAGAAACGCTGCGTGCGGCACGCAATCCAAGCGCCGCGAGTGCGGCCTTGAGCACCGGCGGCGTGCGCTCGTGCACGTCGCGCAGGAGGTCATCGATCGGCCCCGCGGGCATTCCCGCGCCGGGGAGGCGCAGCAGGTCGTGGAGGTACGCAACGGACGGAAGCGCGCCACCCCGTGCCCGGGCAGCACCCTCGCGCAGCGCAGCCGCATAGCTGCGATGTGACGCAGGCCCCTCGCCATCGGCGCGCACCAGCGCAATCATTCCGGAGTGGGTCGTACCGACGGCGGTTGCGATGCACCGGACGACGAGCAGCTCGCGGAGTCCGGCCGGCGCGAGACATCCGGCCGCATTGAGCCGGCCGACCGCCGACGATGCGTCTTCGTATGTTCGGATCGCGTCAACGCCGCCAGTCGTGAGTGCGGTGGAGTCTAGCATGGGCAGCATGTTCAGTTCAAGATGACTACTACGTAAAAATAGACTATTATTTCTTCTTTACAAGCTATTCATTCCGCCTGATTCGAACAGTAAAGTAAAATTCATAGCCTATAATATACGTGCAGACTCGCAGATCGCTAATCTTTGCATTCTTGGCAATCGTTGCCGCAACCGCGTGCAGCGGTGGCGGCGGCACATCAACTGAGGTCGGCGGCGGCACTGTTGTCGTTAGCGCATCGGCCGGCACCACCCCCACCTATAGCTGGACCGGCCCGACGGCCGTCACGATCACGGTCGCCCGAGCCGCCGCGCCATCTACGGCAGTGTGGGGAATCTCATGCCCCATCAATCGGGACATACCGTCTGGCTCCAAACACGGAGTCGTCCCGTCCGACGCAACCGTGACCGCTACCGCCGAGCCAGTGCTTACCGCTGGCGTGAAGTACCGGGTGACCGTCGCCCTCATCGACGGAACCTCCGGGTCAGTAGACTTCACTCCATAATGAAGCCGTTCGACTACCACCGCCCTGATACTTCCGCCGACGCGCTTGCCGCGCTTGGCGTGCCGGAGTCGGTTGCACTCGGCGGCGGCACTGATCTGCTCGTGACGATGAAAGAAGGACTCATCGACCCGGCTCACCTCGTCGATGTGCGGCATCTGAAAGGCGCGCGCGACATCACGCTGCGTGCCGACGGATCCGCGCGGCTTGGTGGCGCGGTGCGCATCGCCGATCTCGCGACGCACGCGGTGATTCGCGAGCGTTTTGCGGCACTCGCGGAAGCCGCGCGACTCGTCGGAACGCCGGCGCTGCGCAATATGGGAACCATCGCGGGAAATATTTGCCAACGTCCGCGCTGCTGGTACTTTCGCCGCGGCGTGCCCTGCCTGAAAAACGGCGGAAGCGGCTGCGCGGCCGTCGACGGTGAGAATCAGTATCACGCGATCATGGGCGGCGGACCCTGTCACGCCGTGCATCCATCTGATCCTGCCGTTGCGCTCACCGCGCTCGACGCTAGCGTCGAAATCGTCGGCGCGCGGGATGCGCGGCGCAGCGTGCCGATCGCGCTCTTCTTTGCGAACGCCGAATCGAATCCGCTGGGTGAAACCGTGCTCGCGCACGGCGAGATCATTGAAGCGATTGAGATTCCTGCGCACTCCGCCGGCGGAACGCAGCACTATGAAAAGTTGATGCAGCGCGGAGCGTGGGATTTCGCGCTCGTGTCGCTCGCGGGAATCAAGAGAGCCGACGGCGAAGTGCGACTCGTGCTCGGCGGTGTCGCGCCGGCGCCGCAGCGAGTGAATCCGTCAGTCGAGGAAGACGTGGCGAGCGGCGCGCTCGATGACGAGAGCGCTGATGCGCTTGCGGAGCGGGCGCTGTACGATGCGGCGCCGCTTTCGAAGAATGAATACAAAGTCACGCAGGCGGCGGCGCTGCTGAAGCGCGCGATGCTTGAGCTCTCGCGTGCGTGAAATGATCGCGAGCGCCGCGTGAGCGATCGCCCAGATCCGGTTGGCGTGGTGATCATCGGCGCCGGCGCGGGAACGCGGTTCGGTGGACCGAAAGCCGAAGCAACGCTCGCTGACGGACGCCGATTTCTCGACGCGATCGTCGAGACGGCAAAGAGCGCCGGACTCGATCCGATTATTGCGGTGCTGCCACCCGGTGTCGTTGCGCCTGCCGGTGTGCGAGTCGTGGTGAACTCGAATCCGAAATCAGAACAGATTGTGAGCGCGCGGCTTGGCCTCGCGCAGCTGACGAACGCGCCGCTGACATCGGCTATGCTGTGGCCGGTCGATCATCCGTTCGTCACTCTGGCGAGTGTGCTCGCGATCCTCGATACGGCGCGGACTTCGGGCGCGCACATCGTCGTGCCGGTGCACGAATCACACCGCGGCCACCCCACCTGGTTTCATCGAGATACGTGGCGTGAGCTCATGACCACTCCGGACGGCGGCGCGCGCGCGGTGATTCGCGGCGATCCATCGCGCGTGCGTGAAGTCCCGGTGAATGATCACGGCGTGCTGCGCGACATCGACACGCGCGCGGATCTCGAGAGCGCTGGCTAGGTAGTTCCGAGCGTCAGCGTCGTTCTGGCTGCGACGTGCCTACTGCGGCCAGAACCAACCGAAAACGGCACCGGTCGTCAGGCCGCATGCGAGACCATCGGCACACTGCAGCACCCAGCTCTTCCACGGACGACTGAACCAAATGGATAAGGGCGCGGCGCCGAGCATGAGCGGCATTGTCGCGACGATCGAGACAACGCGGAAGACTTTTATGAATGGTGCGCCGTCTTTGAGTCCCGAGATCGTTGCGATGTATGCCGCGAGCGTCGCGATGATCGCGAAGAAGATGAAATGTTGCACAAGCGGAAGCGTGAGTCGTGGCGCGCCGGTTTTTCCGATCACGACGTAGCCGACGGGACCGCGCGCGAGTTGCGCGGCGACGTCGGCACGCGCGGTGAGCGCGCCGCGAGGACCGCGATATGGAAACGAGTAAATCCCTGGCGGCGGCGGATCGCGCCGCAGCGCGGCGAGAAGATCCGGCTCGGTCGAGAGCCGACGATGTTCGCGCGAATGGAACGGGAGCACTCCCCACACCAGGACGGAGATCAGGAGGCACGCTGCGCTCGAGATCAAAGTCGGCAACCAGAGTTCTTTCATATGGTGTAGGACGACCAACGGCTGCAAAGGACTCAGCAAACATATAACTCATTATGTAGCAATGTTTACGTACAGATTGCAAACATATGTTTCTTACAGTTTTGCGCCATTCCAAGCCATTCCACCTTCAGCTCTGCCCGCGCACCACTTTCCCCCGCACAAATGCCGGGAATTTCGTTGACGATTCATTTAAGTCGAGTAGTTTTATCAACATAAGACTCGCATGCGTCCGAGTCGGCTTTTAAAGAGAGAGCAGTATGAGTTCGTCGATCGAATCGCTGGTCAACAAAGAATATCAATACGGCTTCGTCACCGACGTTGAGTCGGACACGATCGCGCCCGGGCTGACTGAAGACACCGTCCGCCTCATCTCGTCGAAAAAAAACGAGCCTGAGTGGTTGCTCGAGTGGCGCTTGAAAGCATTTCGCCGCTGGCAGGCGATGACCGAGCCGCACTGGTCGAATCTCAAGTACGATCCGATCGACTATCAGTCGCAGCGCTATTACTCAGCGCCGAAAAGCGTCACGCCGCTGCAGTCGCTCGACGATGTCGACCCCGAGCTTCTCAAGACCTACGACAAACTCGGCATCTCCCTCAGCGAGCAGAAATTTCTCGCGGGCGTCGCCGTCGATGCGATCTTCGATTCCGTCTCCGTCGGCACGACGATGAAGACCGAACTCGCTGCACACGGCGTGATCTTCTGCTCGTTCAGCGAAGCCGTGCACAATCATCCCGAGCTCATCAAGAAATATCTTGGCTCCGTCGTTCCGTACTCCGATAATTTCTTTGCCGCGCTGAACTCCGCCGTGTTCTCCGACGGCTCGTTCTGCTACGTGCCGAAAGGCGTGCGCTGCCCGATCGAACTCTCGACGTACTTTCGCATCAACGCCGCGAACACGGGACAGTTCGAGCGTACGCTGATCGTCGCGGACGAAGGCGCGTATGTGAGCTATCTGGAAGGCTGCACGGCGCCCAAGCGCGATACGCATCAGCTGCACGCGGCAGTCGTCGAACTCGTCGCGCTGGACAATGCGACGGTGAAATACTCGACCGTGCAGAACTGGTACGCCGGCGACAAAGAGGGGAAGGGCGGCATCTACAACTTCGTGACCAAGCGCGGCAAGGCGCACACGAACTCGAAAATCTCCTGGACACAGGTCGAGACCGGATCGGCGATCACCTGGAAATATCCGAGCGTGATCCTGCAGGGCGACAACTCCACCGGCGAGTTCTACTCGGTGGCCGTCGTCAACAACATGCAGCAGGCCGACACGGGCACGAAGATGATCCACATCGGCAAGAACTCGAAGAGCACGATCATCTCGAAAGGCATCAGCGCGGGGAAGGGGCAGAACTCCTACCGCGGCCAGGTGAAAATGCTTCCGAAGGCCGCCGGCTCGCGCAACTACACCCAGTGCGATTCGATGCTGATCGGCAATCAGTGCGGCGCGCACACCTTTCCGTACATCGAGGTCGCGAACAATACGTCGACCACGGAGCACGAAGCGAGCACATCGAAGATCGGCGAAGATCAGATCTTCTATTGCAAGCAGCGCGGCATGAACGCCGAACACGCGATCTCACTGATCGTCAGCGGATTCTGCCGCGAAGTGTTCAAGGAGTTGCCGATGGAATTCGCGCTCGAAGCCCAACAGCTCCTCGGCATCACTCTGGAAGGATCAGTTGGTTGATGAGTTGGTTTCTGTAAAAACTCAGCACTCACCACTGGCCACTCACAACTCACAACTGGTTTTAGCTTTTATATGCTGACGATCGATAATCTCCACGCCACGGCCGGCGACAAAGAAATCCTCAAGGGAATTTCACTCACCGTAAACGCCGGCGAAGTCCACGCCATCATGGGTCCGAACGGCTCGGGAAAGAGCACGCTCGCGCAAATCATCGCCGGCCACCCGGGCTACACGGTGACTTCGGGCTCGGTGACATACGAAGGAAGAGATCTGCTCGCACTCCAGGCCGAAGAGCGCGCGCAGGCCGGCGTCTTTCTCGCCTTTCAGTATCCGATCGAAATTCCCGGCGTGACCAACGCCTATTTCTTCCGCACGGCATACAACGAAGTCCGTAAAGCGAACGGCAAAGAAGAGCTCGATCCGATCGAGTTCCTCGATCTCATGGAGACGAAGCTCAAACTCGTCGAGATGGATCCCGCGATGCTCCACCGCTCGGTGAACGCCGGTTTCTCGGGCGGCGAAAAAAAGCGCAACGAGATTTTACAGATGGCAGTCCTCGAGCCGAAACTCGCGATTCTCGATGAAACAGACTCGGGGCTCGACATCGACGCGCTGCGCGTCGTCGCCGGCGGCGTGAACGCACTGCGCCGCCCGGACAACGCTGCGATCGTCGTCACGCACTATCAGCGCCTGCTGAACTACATCGTACCCGACTTCGTGCACGTCCTCGCCAACGGAAGGATCGTGAAATCCGGCGGCAAGGAACTGGCGCTCGAACTTGAAGCGCGCGGATACGATTGGGTGTTGGAAGCGGCATGACCTCGGCAACTAAAGCGACAAGCGACGGATACGAACAGGCATTCTCCGCGCTGCGCAGCAGCGGCGGGCCGTCATGGCTTCCAGCGCTGCGCCGCGAAGCGATGGACAGGTTCAACGCGCTCGGATTTCCTACCACTCGAAACGAAGACTGGCATTTCACGAGCGTAACGCCGATTGCGGAGCGCGTGTTCAAGATCGCACCCACGCGCAGCGGTCCGGCCACTCTGAGCCCGGCGGATGTCGCGACGGCGGCGATAGGCGACCCGGACTGGCATCGCCTCGTGTTCGTGAATGGACGGTTCGAAGCATCGCTTTCCGCGTTCGCCGGGCTTCCCGCAGAAGTGCGCGTAACCACGCTCGCCGACGCGCTGAAAGAGACGCCGGAGTTTGTGGCGGAGCACCTGGGCAAGCTCGCAAAGAGTGAAGGGCAGACGTTCACCGCGTTCAACACGGCATTCGCACAGGACGGCGTGGTGATTCACGTTCCCGGCGGAGAAGTGGTCGAAGCGCCGGTGCACATCGTGCACATCGCCGACGTTCACGCCGCAGGCGCCGGGATCCATCCGCGTCTGCTCGTAGTCGCGGAACCGCTGTCGCAGCTGACGATCGTCGAGAGCTTCGTGTGCACAGGTTCGCCCGGGGCCGCGTATCTCACCAACGCCGTCGCAGAAATCGAAGTCGGAAACGGTGCGCGAGTCAATCATTACAAGATCCAGCGTGAGAGCACCGACGCATATCATGTCGGCACCACGCAGGTCAGGCAGGGTCGCGACTCGATGTATCACTCGTTCGCGTATGCATCTGGCGCCGCAATTTCGCGGACGAATATCTACACGCAGCTCGCCGGCGAGAACGCGGAGACGCGGCTCAACGGTTTGTATCTGATCGACGGCACGCAGCACGCGGATCACCAGACGTTTGTCGAGCATCTCGCGCCGGCATGTGCGAGCCGCGAACTGTACAAGGGAATCCTCGACGGCAGTTCGCACGGCGTCTTCAATGGCAAAGTGTATGTCGACCCGATCGCGCAGAAGACCGACGGCAAGCAGACCAATCACGCGCTGCTGCTGTCGGATCAGGCGCGCGTCGATACCAAGCCGCAGCTCGAAATTTTCGCAGACGACGTGAAGTGCACGCATGGCGCGACCGTCGGCAGGCTCGACGAGGCAGCGCTCTTCTACATGAAGAGCCGCGGCTTGGGCGCGGACGGCGCGCGCGCCTTGCTCACCTATGCGTTCGCGGCCGAGGTACTCGAAACGATCGAAGTCGATCAGCTCCGAGAGGGGCTCGAGGCACTCGCCTTTGCGCGATTTACGCACGGCGAGCAGCGCTAACGTGGTACAGGCTCCGATGAGCAGCGAGCTGGAAGAGCTCTATCAGAGCATTATTCTCGATCACAATCGCAGGCCGCAGAATTTTCGCGTGATGGCCGAGTCGAGCGCGCATGCGGAAGGCGTGAACCCGATGTGCGGCGATCAGCTGACCGTGTGGCTCAAGATGAACGGCGATGTTGTCGAGGACGTTTCGTTTCAGGGATCCGGATGTGCGATCTCGAAGGCGAGCGCGAGCCTGATGACGCAGAGCGTGAAGGGAAAGAGCCGTGCGGAAGCCGAGAAGATATTTGATGCGTTTCACGGCCTCGTTACGGGCCACGGCGGCGGCGAGGAACTCGGCAAGTTGAAAGCGTTCTCCGGCGTGGCGCGATTTCCGCTGCGCGTGAAGTGCGCGACGCTGGCGTGGCATGCGATGAAGTCGGCGCTTGCGACGCGTGAAGGTTGAGGAGCCTTCCGTCTCGATGCAAAAGTTTGAGCGCCTGACCGACGCCACGCTCGCATCGGGCGAACTGCGCGCCGAGCGGCTGTCCGATGGAACTCCGATATGTGTTGGCAACGCCGACGGCCAGCTGTTTGCGGTCCGCAATGAATGCCCGCACTCGGCGTTCCCGCTTTCCAGTGGAACGCTGCTGCCCGGAGCGCGGCTTGAGTGTGGCTGGCATGGTGCGCAATTCGATTGCCGCACAGGTGCGGTGCTCGAGGGGCCGGCCGACGACCCGCTTATTCGCTATGACGTTCATGTCGCAGACGGCGGCGTCTTTGTAAGCACCGAGACGATTAGCGGATGAATATCAAAGCGCTGGCGCCGCGTTCCGATTTTCCGCTGCTCGCGGGTGATCCGGCGCTTCGCTACCTCGACTCTGCGGCAACCACACAGAAGCCACAGTCCGTCCTCGACGCGATCGGCGGATACTACAAGCGTGAGAATGCCAATCCGCACCGCGGTGCGTACGCGCTTTCGGGTGCGGCGACGGAGGCGTATCAAGGCGCCCGTGATTCCATCGCGCGATTTCTGGGCGCGAGCGACCCCGACACGCTGATCTTCACACGCGGGACCACGGAGTCGCTCAATCTGCTTGCGGCCGCGTGGGGCCGGGCGAATGTGAAGAAGGGCGATCGCATCGTTGTCACCCGGCTCGAACATCACGCGAACTTCGTGCCGTGGCAGCAGCTCGCGGTCGCGGTCGGCGCGGAATTCAAGATCTGCGAACTCACCTCTGCAGGCGAGATCGATCTCGCGAACCTGAACGAGCTCGTGACGCCGAACACGAAAGTCGTCGCGTTCGGTCATGTCTCGAACGCGATCGGCACCGTGAATCCCGTTGCGGATATTGTCGCAATCGCGCATCGCGCCGGCGCACTCGCGCTGTGCGATGGCGCGCAGGGCGCGCCGCATATCACGGTTGGATTCGATTCACTCGGAGTGGACGCGTACGCATTCAGCGGGCACAAAATGCTTGGGCCGATGGGAATCGGCGGCTTGATCGCGAAGCGCGATCTGCTCGAAGACATGCCGCCGTATCAGATGGGCGGCGACATGATCGCGCTTGTTGGAGACAACGCGACGACCTGGAATGTGCTGCCGCACAAGTTCGAGGCCGGCACGCCGAACGTCGAAGGCGCGGTCGGGCTCGCCGCCGGTGTCGCATATCTCGAGGCGCTCGGAATGGATCGCGTGTACGCGCATGAAAGTGCGCTCGTGCAGTACGCCACGGAACAGTTCGCGTCGATCGAGGATGTCGTTGTGTTGGGACCGCCGCCGGAGCGCCGCGGCGGCGTGGTGAGTTTCACGCTTCGCGATGTGCATCCGCATGATCTCTCGCAGCTGCTCGATGCCGAACACATCGCCGTCCGCGCCGGACATCACTGCGCGCAGCCGCTCATGCGCTCGCTCGGCGTGAATGCAACGACGCGCGCGAGCTTTTATGTGTACAACGATTCGAGCGATGTTGACGCGCTGGTGGGCGCCGTCGCTCGAGTCAGGGAAAGGTTTGCCGTAGCACTGTAGGAATTTTGCAGCGATCACTATTTGTCTCGCACTCATCACCATGACTGCCACTGACGATCTGATCCGCGAACTCGAACGCACCCGCGACGAGACCATTCGCTATTTCGACCTCGCCGACACCGATCTGGCGCGCCCGTACGCGCCCGGCAAATGGTCGGTGCGATTTCTGCTCAACCATCTGACCGACGCCGAGATCGTTCTCAACGAACGCCTCCGCCGGGCAATCAGCGAACCCGGGACGGTGATCTGGTTTTTCGATCAGGACCATTGGGCAAAGGCGCTCGACTATCGGACGCGTTCGCTCGAAACACTGAAGCCGGTGTTCACCGCGCTGCGTGCCTCGATGATCGATCTCGTGCGGCGGCACTACGAGAGCGATGGCGCGCGCGAGTTCGTACATAGCAGGAGCGGACTAAACACGATCAAGAGTGAGTTTGACCACGTGGCGTCACACAACGAGGGCCATCTCGCGCAGATCCGGAAGGCGCTCGAAACTACTTGAGCACCGCGATCAGCTTTCTTCAATGACCGAGTGGCACGACGACTGCGATCGTGAATTTGAGACAAAGGCGACGTGACAGATCTGTCACGTCGCCTTTGTCTTGCCGCTTGAGCTTACAGCTATCGTCTGACGTCGGGCAGTTTCAAAGCTTCCAACTCATCTACTGCTGACAGCGAGCAAACGGACTATCCGGCTTCGCCTTGTCGACCAGCACGCGATGATCGAGGTTCCCGACCTTCATCGCGATATCGAACACCAGCTTGTCGACGCGTGCCATGTGCTCGTACTGGATGTACTCCGCCTCGTCCGTCACCTGGTGATAATCAGCGTGCCCGCCCGTCGTGAAGAAAATCACCGGAATTCCGTAGCGCGCGTAGTTCGCATGATCGCTGCGGCAATAGATATTCTGCACGTGCCCGTTCGCATCCATCGAATAATCGAACTTGAACGGCATTGGCTGCGCGGCACTGACCTGCTCCGCGATATCGCCGAGTTCAGTCGAGAGGCGGCGCGATCCGACGAGCTGGAGATAATTCTCCGCGCCAAACAACTCGACGTCTTCCTTGTTCTTGCCGGTCACGTCCGTAGCCGCACCGCGACCGACCATATCGAGGTTGAGATCCGCGACGACAGATCCGAGCGGCACCGTCGGATGATTCGTCCAAAACTGCGACCCCCACAGTCCCTTCTCTTCACCAGTCTGCCAGATGAAAATCAGCGACCGCTTCGGCTTCACCGGTCCCTTCGCGAACGCTTCGGCAATCTCGAGAATCGAAACCGATCCTGTGCCGTCGTCATCGGCGCCGTTGCTGATCGAATCCAGTCGCGCCGGATAAATCTTGCGCAGCGAATCCTTCAGCGCGTTGATGCGCACCCACTGCTCCGGTGTCGGCGGCAGCGCGCCGCGCGAGTCCGCGCCCTCTACGCGCGCCACAATATTGTACGCCTTCAGTGAGTCGTGCTCGACCGGCGGATTCGCATTCGCCATTCCGATATGATCGGAATGCGCGCCGATCACGATGTATTCGTTCTTGAGCTTCGGATCGGTGCCCGGCAGAATCGCGACGACGCTGCGTGTGGGCTCCGCGATATTTTCCGTCTTCACATCGATCGTCACTGAACCGCCCTTCTCGCCGCGCATGGCGCTCGCGACCGGCTTGCCCAACATTGCTGTCGCGACGGCAGGCGAAACTGTGACTGCCAGCGGAGCTGCTCCACCTGCGCCACCACGTCCGCCGGCCGCGCCTGCGGGCGCCGGGTTCGCCGCGGCGTACGCGGTGCGTCCGTCATTCTGAACGGTGTCGTTGAGCACATACTGCAAACGCGGAGCCGTGATCGTCGCACTCACGGTCACGATCGCCGCTGCGCCCGCGAGCGGATTGTTCGCCGCGCCACCGCGACCACCACCGAATCCGCCGCGACCACCACCGCCCGCGCCGGCCATCATCACGACGATCTTGCCGCGCGCATCATCCGCGCTCAGTGCGTTGACCGTATCACCGAGCGTACCGCCAAAAACCACGTCGCCCGTCGCGTTACGATCCGCCGCGCCGGCGGCGCTGAAGTCTGCGCCGAGATGGAAGGTCTTTCCACCAGCGGTGATCGTCGATGTCGCCAGCGCAACACGCGCGGTGACTGGCATCGACTGGAAATAACTCCCCTTGTCACCGGCTGGAATGAGACCAAGCCGCTTCACCTCGCGCTCGATGTACGAAGTCGCGCGAATCAAATCGGGCGTGCCGGCTTCGCGGCCGCGCATCGAATCGGCGGCGTAGATGTAGAGCCGCGTCATGAGGTCACACGCCGTGATCGCGGCGACCGTCGGACCGCCCTGATATGTGAGCGGCATCGTCGCGCCCGGTGTCGTAGCGGGACACTTCTGCTGCGCGGAAAGCACCGGCGCGGCGAACGGAAATGCAAGCGCGGCGAAAATGCCGGCGCGGAAGATGGATTGCTTTGTCATTTGGATCTCAACCTCAGGTACGTGAAATAGTTCTCAACTCGAGTAATACGCCGCGTTCTCTTCTATATATCCGCTCGTCAGATCACATCCGTACGCTGTCGCCGACGCGCTTCCCGATCCGAGCGACACGACCAGATCGACGACTTCATCCTTCAATGCCGTGCGCAGCGCCGGCTCGTCGAAATCCAAACGCTCGCCTCCCTTCACCACCGCATGCCCGTTAATCCACGCGTCGGTCGTCGTCGCGTTGACGTTCACGTCGAACACTTTCCCTACCGCCATCAACAGTCGCCCGACATTTGGATCCGCGCCGTGCACCATGGTCTTTACCAGCGGCGAGTTCACCAGCGATTTCGCCACACGGCGCGCGTCGTCTTCACTCGCGGCGCCCTTCACGGTGGTGCGCAACAAATGCTTCGCGCCCTCGCCGTCGCGCGCGAGTGTCTCGGTCATCTTGATGCAGCCCGCGGTGAGCGTATCGAGAAACGCCTTCTCATCCACGCGCCCGGCAAGGCCATTCGCCATGATCGCGCATGTGTCGCTCGTGCTCGTGTCGGTATCGACGCTCAGCATATTGAACGAAACGTGCACCGCCGCGCGAAGCATCCGGTCGAGCGTCGCAGCATCGAAGTCGGCGTCGGTGAAGATGTACGCGAGCATCGTCGCCATGTTCGGCTCGATCATCCCCGAACCTTTCGCGACCCAGGTAATGGTCGCATCTCCAACACGCGCCGACAGCGCCTTCGCAAAGGTGTCGGTCGTCATGATTCCTTCTGCGCCGACCATCGGATCGGACTGGAGCTGCGCAGCCAGACCGACAATCCCGCGCTCGATCTTCTCAATCGGCAGCTGCACGCCGATCACACCGGTCGAACTCACCAGCACGCGATCGGCGGTCGAGCCGATTTCTTTCGCCGCGCCCGCCGCCATACGGCGTGCGTTCGCCAGGCCCGTCGCACCGGTCGCGACGTTGCTGCATTTACTATTTGCGACGATCGCGCGCAGCGTACCGCCCTTGATCGTCTCACGCCCGAGTACCACAGGCGCGCCCGGGAAATGGTTTCTGGTGAAAACCGCGGCGGCCGCAGCATCTCGCTCGCTCACAAACAACGCGAGATCTTTCGCGTTCGGCTTCAAACCGCAGTTCGTACTCGTGCAGCGGAATCCGCGCGGGAAAACGGGCGGATTGTCGAATTTCATAGGGGCAGTGTTGGCCATTGAGATGAGCAAGATACCTTTCGGCTCGCGCCTCGCGCTACTCGACACCTTCGCCAGCGCCCCATATCGTCCTCCCTATGAAAAACAGCTCATTCTTCGCCGCCGCGCTGCTGGTCGCGCTTGCCTCAAACGCCTCCGCGCAGGGCAACGCTGCCGATAACCAACTCGCCGAGACCATCTCGCGGTGGATTACGCTCCCCGCACCCGCCGGCGCCGAGGAAATCGCGGCAGGTCGCCTCTCAGCCGCGCTCCCGGGATTCACCCGCGACGCCGTCGGCAACCTCATCAGGCATGTCGGGTCGGGTTCGCCGCGGCGCGTCATCGCCTGCGCGCTCGATGTTTCGTCGTATTCCGTCAGCGAGATCACCGACGACGGTTATATCCGCCTGCACCGCGCGGGCGGAAACCCCGCGTTCCCGCTCTGGGATCAGGCGCTCGAAGCGCAACGAGTCCGGATTTACACGGCACGCGGCGGTGAAAACGGTGTGCTCGGCGTCGGCGCGATCTTCAACGGCCACTTCGCACAGCAGCACCGCGGCGATACGACCGTCGTTGGTGTCGACCAGCTCTGGATCGACGTCGGCGCGTCATCGCGGGCGGATGCGGAAAAGCTCGGCATTGCTCTGCTCGATCCGGTTATTGCCGATCGTCCGGCGTGGACCTACGAAGGCTACGCCGCCGGTCCAGCCGCTGGTGCGCGCGCAGGATGCGCCGCCGTTGCGACCGCATCGCAAGGGACGGTTACGAGCGGCGAAACGGTATTCATTCTCGCAGCACAGCACGTCATGAATTGGTCGGGATTGAGCGGAGCGCTCGCCCGCCTCGGTCACTACGATGACCTGACACTCATTGGCGAAGCGCGCGGCGGGCGCGGTGCGGCGCCGATGAAGTCCATTGTGCCACGCACGCGCTTCACAGGGTCGCTCGTTGAATCGATCAGCGCTGCGGAAGCACGCGATCTACTCGCGAAAACGGCCACCGCCGCCGGCGTGACGTTCGCATCGGCGCCGGTGTGGATCATGCCCGCCGAACCGAAGCATGCGTCAGTTGCGGCACGCACTGACAGCTACGCCGCCGCCGAGAAACAGGTCACCGCGCTGCTAGACATTGCCGGCGTTCATCCGCACGAATGGCGCGTATCCGATGCAGTGCGTGCCGCACTTCCCGCGTGGGCGCGCGCAAAAGCGACGACCGATTCCGCCGGCAATATCATCGTAGAAGCCGGCCCGGACAAAGATCCCGTCGCGTTCGTCGCGCACGTCGACGAAGTCGGTTACACACTCGATCAGATTCTCCCCGATGGCCGCGTGACCCTTCGTGTGATTGGCGGTTCAGTATCGTCCGCGTGGGAAGGCGAAGTGGCGCAGCTCTATTTCGATAAAGGCACAAGCGGCGCGGCACCCGACCCGCTGCGCGGCGTCTTCGTCCCGCGCGATACCGCACGAGTGAAAGCGCCGCGCAACATGACCGCGTGGTTCGGACTCGACTCGGCCGCACTCGTCGCACGCGGCGTGCGCACCGGCGCGATGATCATCGGCTACAAACACGCCGAACGTCTCGGCGCACTGCGTCTGACCGGCCGCTCGAGCGACGACCGCACCGGGTCGGCCGCGCTGCTCCTGGCTGTGCACAGCATCGACCCCGCAACGCTTCCGCGGAAGACGTATTTCATTTGGGACGTCGGCGAGGAAGCCGGCCTGCTCGGCGCGCAAGCGTTCGCGAAAACACACGGCACTGCACTCACGCGCACCTACGCCATTGATACGTTCGTGTCTTCCGACACACCACTCGAGCTGCCGACCTTCGCACTCGCACCGCTCGGCAAGGGTCCTGTGCTGCGCGGGCTCGATAACAGCACCGTCGTTTCGCGCGCCGAACGTGAGCGCGTGATCAAAGCGGCGAAAGCAGCGATGATTCCGCTGCAGTTCGGCGCAACGCAGGGATCAACGGATGGCTCCGCAATCGGTGCGTATGGATCGCCGAACATCGGGCTCTCGTGGCCGGGTCGCTACTCGCACACGCCGGGCGAAGTGCTTGATCTGCGCGATCTCGACGCGCTGAGCAAACTCGTCAAGGCGCTCGCCGTCGCACCGTAGCAATATGACGACATCTCCCAGCGCGCCGGCACCGGCGCGGCAGGCGGCTGTGACCTTCATCTTCATCACGGTCGTGCTCGACGTGCTGGCGATGGGGATCATCATCCCGATTCTGCCGCGGCTCATCGAAGATTTTCTCCATGGCGACACTGCGCGCGCCGCAGAGATGTTCGGCGTCTTCGCAACGGTCTGGGCCTTGATGCAGTTCTTCTGCTCGCCGATCATCGGCATGCTCTCCGATCGCTTCGGTCGGCGTCGCGTCATCCTGCTCTCGAACTTCGGGCTCGGACTCGACTACATCGTCATGGCGCTCGCGCCGACGATCGGCTGGTTGTTTCTCGGCCGCGTAATTTCTGGAATCACCGGCGCGAGCTTCACCACCGCGTACGCATACATCGCCGACGTTACGCCGCCGGAGAAGCGTTCCGCGAACTACGGACTCGTCGGCGCCGCGTGGGGTCTCGGCTTCATTCTCGGCCCCGCACTCGGTGGAGTGCTCGGCGACGTCAATCCGCGGCTCCCGTTCTGGGTCGCGGCGGCGATGACACTGCTCAACGCAGTGTACGGTCTTTTTGTGCTTCCCGAATCGCTGCCGCCGGAAAAGCGCACGGCAAAGTTTGAATGGGCGCGTGCCAATCCACTCGGATCGCTAAAACTGCTCCGCTCACATCACGAGCTGTTCGGCCTCGCGACCGTGAATTTCCTGTACTACGTATCGCACCAGGTGCTGCAGAGCGTGTTCGTGTTGTACGTCGGATATCGCTACAACTGGGACGCGCGCGCGGTCGGACTGTCGCTCGCACTCGTCGGCATCGGAAGCGTGATCGTGCAGGGCGGACTCGTGAAGCCTGTCGTCGCGAAGATCGGCGATCGCCGCGCGCTGCTGCTCGGATTGGTGTCCGGGACGATCGGCTTCGTCTGCTGGGGTCTCGCGCCAACCGGACTGCTCTTTCTCGCGGCCATTCCGTTTGGATCACTGATGGGATTCTACGGGCCGGCTGCGCAGGGGCTGATGACGCATCGCGTGAGCCCTTCGGAACAGGGGCAGCTTCAGGGCGCAAACAGCAGCGTGATGGGAATCGCCGGCCTTATCGGGCCGGGACTTTTCACGTGGACCTTTGCCTATTTCATTCGCGAAGGACGCGGATGGCAGCTGCCAGGCGCGCCTTTCTTGCTTGGTGCGCTGCTGCTGATGATCGCGTTCGTTGTCGCGTTCCGCGTTACACGCGACCGCTAACCCGCACTCACCACCCGCTGCATCTCCTTCCATAGCGCTTCGACATGCGCGCGCTCAGTCTGCTCTCCGCCGATTGAAACGCGCACCATCCATCGGCCATCGAGAATCGCGGGCGTTGCATATGCAGCGCCTCCGCGATTCAGTCGCTCGGCCCAGCGCTGTGTGTGTGCGTCGAGGTCGTCGCCCGACACGCCTGCGGGCTCGTGCCGGACGCAGATCGTCTGAAGCGGCACCGGCGCGAGCACGCGCCATTCCGGAGCCGCGCGAAGCTGCGCTTCAAACCAGCGCGCGTTTTCCAGGTCGCGCCGGAGGCGGCCCTGCAGCCCTGCGATTCCCTGCTCGCGAATCAGCATCCAAAGCTTGAGCGCGCGAAAACGGCGCCCGAGCGGCAGTCCCCAATCGCGGAAATTCTTCACCGCGCCATCTGCTGAGTTGCGCAGATAGCTCGGGTTGGTGGACATCACGCGAATGAGATGGTCCGGATCGCGCACGTAATACAGAGAGCAGTCGAATGCGGCACCGAGCCATTTATGCGCATTCACCACCAGCGAGTCCGCGCCCTCAACGCCCTCCCACATCCAGCGGCATTCGGGGAGAATCATCGCCGAGCCGGCCATCGCCGCGTCAACGTGCAGCCATATGCCAAATCGCTTCGCGACATCGGCTATCGCGCCGATAGGATCGATCGCCGTGGCAGTCGTTGTGCCGGTGGTCGCGACAACGGCACACGGGACATTCCCCGCGCGCAAATCCGTCTCGATGAGTTTCGCGAGTTCGTCGGCGCGCATTGCGTTTTTTTCGTCGCACGGCACGAGTGGCATGTTGTCGCGGCCAAATCCTGCCAGCAGTGCGGCTTTATCGACCGAGCTGTGCGCGTGCATGGAGGCATACACAATCAGCGGACGATCTTCACCCTGCAGCCCGCCGCGGCTGAGCGCGAACCCCGACGCCCGTTCGCGCGCGCAGATCAGCGCGACGAGCGTGTTGGTGGATGCCGTATCATGGATGACGCCACTCCACGCGTCCGACAGGCCAAGCATCTGGCGCACCCAATCGCAAACTACTTCTTCGAGTTCAGTGAGCGCGGGGCATGCCTGCCAGGAGAGCCCGATTACGCCGAGGCCCGTACTGATGAAATCGCCGAGTACGCTTGCCGGAAGACCGTTCGACGGGAAGTAGCCAAAGAATGACGGGTGCTGCCAATGCGAGACGCCCGGCATGATCACGCTGTCGAGGTCGCGCATGATATCCGCGAACGATTCGGGCTGATCGGGCGCGCTGCCGGGGAGTGCGCGGCGAATGTCGCCGGGCTCGGTACGAGCCATAACCGGAAACTTGGCGACATCGCGGCGGTAGTCGGCGATCCAGTCGACTATGGCATGGCCCTGCTTGCGAAACTCTTCGGGCGTCAAATGAGACCTCAAAGCTGCGGGTAATCCCACCTATGATAACTGCGCGGCGGAGCCGACGACGTTATGTTCTTGCCCATGCGCCTGATCTCGGTCATGACCCCCTGCTTCAACGAAGAGGGGAACGCTCGCGAGATGTACGAAGCCGTGAAGGCGATCTTCGCGAAGCTGCCGCAGTACCGTTACGAGCACATTTTCATCGACAACGGGTCAAAGGACCGGACCGCGATCATTCTGCGCGAGCTGGCGGCGCAGGACAAGAACGTGAAGGTGATTCTGAACACGCGGAACTTCGGACATGTACGGTCCGGTTACCACGCGCTGCTTCAGGCCCGCGGCGATGCCGCGGTCGTGCTGGCGTGCGATTTTCAGGATCCGCCCGAATTCATTCCGGAATTCCTGCGCCGCTGGGAAGACGGATCGAAGATCGTGCTCGGCGTGAAGGAATCCGCCGAAGAGAGCGGATTCTTCTACGCGCTTCGCGGTCGATACTACAAGACGCTCGCGCGCATCGCGGACATCGAGCTTGTGCAGCAGGTCACCGGCTTCGGCTTGTACGACCAGGCAGTGCTGGAAGCGCTGCGGAAGATCGACGACCCGTATCCATATTTTCGCGGGCTCATTGCGGAAATCGGCTATGAGCCGTCACTCGTGCCATTTCGCCAGGCGGCGCGCAAGCGTGGAATCTCATCGCAGAACTTCTACACGCTCTACGACCTCGCGTTTCTCGGAATCGTAAACCACTCGAAGGTGCCGCTCCGGCTGGCGACGATGTCCGGCTTCGCGCTCGCAATCGTGAGTCTTCTCGTCGCATTCGGCTATCTCGCTGCGAAACTCCTGTTCTGGAATCAGTTCACGCTCGGGATCGCGCCGATTCTGATCGGGTTCTTTTTCCTCACCGCCGTGCAGCTCTTCTTCATCGGCATCGTCGGAGAGTACATCGGCGCGATTTATACGCAGGTGCGGCACCACCCGCACGTGTTTGAGAAGGACCGGATTAACTTTTGATCGATGCGGCGCTCCGCGGTCTCCGGACACTCTTAACGGATGCGGGTGTTCGCGCCACGGCCATCAGCCGGCTCATCGCGCTCGGCGGCGCACCGATCACACTATATCTCGCAGCCACCCGACTGCCGGCAAACGAGCAGGGGTGGTATTTCGTCGCGATCAACATCGTCGCCTTCGCGCAGGTATGTGAGCTCGGGCTCGGCACGATCATCGTCCAGTTCGCGAGCCACGAGTGGCCGCGTTTGCGCTGGGGACGCGGCGGCGGACTCGAGGGCGATCCGAGCGCGCGCGATTCGATTGCGGCACTGCTGGTCACCGCCGCGCGCTGGTACGGCGCCGCTGCGGTTGCCATTTTTGCGATCGCTGGAATCGGCGGCGCATTGATCTTCGGAAGCAATCTTGGCGGATCGCGGCTCGGCTTCGTGATCCTCTGGCTTGGATTCGTCGCGGTAACCGCACTCTATCTGCTCGTGATTCCTTTCATCTGCGTGAGCGAAGGCTGCGGCGACCTGTTGGCCGTGCAGCGCATGCGCGCGTGGCAGGCGGCGGCGATTCTCGTCGCGCTCTGGACCGGCATATTGGCGTCAGGTCCGCTCACTGCGGCATGGCTCGCCGCCGCGGCACAGTTGCTCGTCGCTGCGGCATGGCTTTTCACCCGGCATCGCGGATTGCTGCGCGCGCCGCGGAAACTTCCGGCCCTGCTGCTCGATGGAGTGAAGGGACTCGCAAATCGATATCGCGCGGAACAGGTGCGCAGCGCTCGACTATGGATTGCATTGTGGGTGGCGCCCCAGCTGCTCGCGCCCGTTCTGCTCCGGATGCGCGGCGGCGACGAGGCCGGAAAGATGGGCGTGACACTCGCGGTTGCCTCTGCCCCTCTCACGCTCGCGATCGCATGGCTTCACGGACGTTATCCCTCGTTCGGCGCGATGGTCGCCAGCGGACAAACGCGCGAGTTCGACGTGCTCGCGCGCCGCGCGGCTCGCGAAGCGGCGAGCGTGTTCGTCGCGGCATGCGTCCCGATCGTGGGCGTCGTGCTGCTGCTGCCATACGTTCTTCCCGCATTCGCGATGCGCTTCCTTCCGCCGCTCTCGCTGATCGCGCTCATGGCGGGAAACCTCGCGGGACTGTTGCTCCAGGCCATGGCCGGCTGGCTTCGCGCGTTCCGCGACGAGGGCATCGCGGCTCCGATCGTCGGCGGTGCCGTGGCCGTGGTGGTCGCCAGCGGAGCGGCGGGAGCGGTCGGCGGTGCGCGGCTCATGGCGGCAGCGTTTGCCGCGGCGAGCCTGCTCATTGCGCTCCCGTTGGCATACGTTCATTTCACACGCGTACGGCGCTCGCGCCTTGCCTAACTCGTCTCCATTCTCTAGATAACGCAAATGTCCACTATGGATGGGAAATCTGTTCTGATAACGGGCGGCACCGGCTCGTTCGGCAAAGCCTTCGTGCGACACCTCCTGAGCACGACGTCCGTCAGCCGCCTGGTGGTATTCAGCCGCGACGAGTTGAAGCAGTCCGAGATGGCGGCGCAGTACGAGAAAGAACCGCGGATCCGGTTCTTCATCGGTGATGTGCGCGACTACGGCCGTCTGGAGCGCGCGTTCGACGGCGTCGACATCGTCGTGCACGCGGCCGCACTGAAGCAGGTGCCTGCCGTAGAGTACAACCCGATCGAGGCGGTTCGCACGAACATTAATGGCGCCGAGAACATCATCAACGCCGCGCTCGACCGCGATGTGAAGCGCGTGATCGCACTGAGCACAGATAAAGCTTCCAGTCCGATCAACCTCTACGGCGCGACAAAGCTGGTGAGCGACAAGCTGTTCGTGAACGGAAACGCGTACGTTGGCGGGCGCGTCAGCCGCTTCTCGGTCGTGCGCTATGGGAACGTGATGGGGAGCCGCGGCAGCGTCGTGCCGTTCTTCAAGCGCCTCGTTGCCGAAGGCGCGCGCAAGATTCCGATCACCGACGAACGGATGACCAGGTTCTCGATTACGCTCCCGCAGAGCGTGAAGTTCGTCGTCGATTCACTCTCGCGAATGAAAGGCGGCGAGTTGTTCGTGCCGAAGATTCCGAGCTTGCGCGTCACGGAGCTCGCGCAGGTGATTGCGCCGAATGCCGAGTTCGAACATGTCGGAATCCGTCCCGGTGAGAAACTGCACGAGGAGATGATCAGTACCGACGACGCGCGCCGAACGGTGGATATGGGCGATCACTACGTCATCCAGCCGCAAACCGAATGGTGGAATCGACGAGGCGGCATCGGTGGCTCGCCCGTTGCTTCCGACTTCAGCTACTCGAGCGATAAGAACACGCATTGGCTCTCTCCGGACGAGCTTGCCGTCATGCTGAAGGAGATGTAAGAGCGGCCATGACAGCGCCACGCTTTCAGTTGGGCTCCACATGGGTCGGACCGGACGAACCGGTCTACTTCATCGCGGACATCGCGGCGAATCACGACGGCGATCTCGTGCGTGCGAAGCGGCTGATCGAAATGGCTCACGAGGCCGGGGCCAACGCAGCGAAGTTCCAGAATTTCCAGGCGTCGAAGATCGTCTCACGCCGCGGCTTCGAGCGACTCGGATCTCAGCTCGCGCATCAGGCGGCGTGGAAGAAGAGCGTCTACGAAGTGTACGAAGATGCGGCGATCGACAGTGACTGGACGCCGCTGCTTCGCGAACACTGCGACAAAGTGGGCATCGAGTATTTCACATCGCCATATGACGTTGATGCGATCGATCGCGTGGACCCGTTCGTCCGGGCGTTCAAGATCGGTTCCGGCGACATCACGTTCACCGACGTGCTGGTTCACATGGCGAAGAAGGGGAAGCCACTGATCCTCGCCACCGGAGCGTCGACTCTGGAAGACGTGCGCGAGGCCGTCGCTACTCTCCGCGCCGCCGCACCGCCCGGCACGCCGCTGTGCGTGATGCAGTGCAATACGAACTACACCGGCAGCCTCGAGAATTTCCGGTACATCCAGCTCAACGTCCTAAAGACTTTCAGTCTCCTCTTTCCGGATGCGCTTCCCGGGCTTTCCGATCACACGCCGGGACACGCCACTGTCCTCGGCGCGGTGGCGCTCGGCGCCCGCGTCGTGGAAAAGCACTTCACGGACGACAACGACCGCGAGGGGCCTGATCATCCGTTCTCGATGAACCCGCGCACATGGCGCGAGATGGTCGACCGCACGCGTGAACTGGAACTCGCGCTCGGCACAGCGGAAAAGAAAGTCGAGGACAACGAACAGAAGTCCGCCGTCGTGCAGAGGCGCGCGCTCCACTTCACAAGAGCTGTGCGCGCCGGAGAACCGATCGAGGATGCAGCGCTCGAGGCGCTGCGACCCGCACCGGCCGACAGCGTCCCGCCCAACCGGCGCGCGCAGGTGGTGGGCCTGCGAGCGCCCAAGAATTACGAACCCGGCGACGTGGTGCTCTGGTCCGACTGGCGGTAGCGTGACGGCTCCCGCTGTGGTCCTGCTCGGCGCATCGGGATTCCTTGGCCGGAACATCCTCCGCGCAGCCGCCGGAACGACGGTCGTCGCGGTTTCGCGTGATCCTTCCGCGAACGAAGGAATGGGCGGCGCACGCTGGATTTCCGTGCAGCAATGGCCGACCGAACTGCTGAAGCTTCGCGCGGCCGGCCCCGTTGCCGTCATCAACGCCGCGGCTCTGACGGACCACGCCCACTGCGAAGTGGATGTCGAAAGCGCGATGCGCGTCAATGCGCGGTCTGTCGGTGAAGCCGCGACGCTTTGCCGCGACGCCGGCGTTCCGCTGATTCATATCTCCACCGACGGCCTGTTCTCCGGTGGCCACCCCGACGGCGCGCCGCATTATTGGTCGCTCGCCGAACCGACGAATCCCGTCAGTGCCTACGGAAAAAGCAAACTCGCGGGAGAGCGTGCGCTCGCGGAACTCGGATGGGGACACGCCGTCAGGATGTCGTTCGTCGGACCAAGTCGCGGTACGGGTCGCGGCCTGATCGCCTTTCTGGCGAGACGCCTCAAGGCCGGCGCGAACGTCGAAGGGTTTGTCGATGTCTGGTTCACGCCGGCGCCGATCCAGTCAGCCGCAGCGCGATTGCTGAAGTTGGCGCGTGACGCAAACGGCGGGCATAGCATTCGTCAGTGGGGGAGCGCGCCGGCAATCACGAAGCATGACTACTTGAGCCGCGTCGCGGTCGCCGCTGGTTTCGCGCCGTCGATGATCCCGGTGCGCCGCGCAGACTTGCCTGACGCGGACTCAGTGCAGCTCGACCAGAGCCTCACATGCGAGGATCCGTGGACCGCCGACGAGCTGATCGAACTCGGCGCTCAAGGGTTGCGCGAGGAATTGGCGTAGGTCAGATCCGCGCGAAGTGTGCGCAGGAAAGCCGTCGCCAGTTTTGTACTCGCGGAGAAAGTCGCGCCGAATCGCGGCCGGTCGTGCCGAAGGCCGGACGTGATGGGAACGAATGTGAACGGCAGGCGCAGGCGGCGAACCCAGACGAGCGGCAGTGAGCCGACGTTCAGTTCACTCGGGAACGGGCCGCAGCGCTCGAACAGCGAGCGGTGATAGCACTTGAGTCCGCAAAACGGATCGCTCGTGCCGTACAGTGGCCGCGCCGCGAGACCGACCAGCGCTTCGATCGCACGATTGTAGCGATCCCGAACACCACCGCTGAACGCAGCTTTCCCAGTGACGACGGGAAGCGCCACGCGATAGACGTCTTCGATCCGGTGTTGCCCGTCTGCGTCCGTCGTGATCGCCGCAAGCGCGCCGAGTCGAAATGCTTCGTTCAGCCCTTCAGAAATTGCGTTGTCGTAGCCGAGCGGTCGATCGTGGCGGACCACGACCGCACCCGCCGCAGCGGCGGCGACACCCGTTCCGTCCGTCGAACCATCGTCCACGACCAGAACGGTGTCCGCGACACCGAGCACCGCTGTTACGACGCCGCCGATCGTCGCGATTTCATTCAACGCCGGAATGACCACGGTGAGCCCGTGCAGCCGCTCACTCACCGCGCGTCGGTGTCGAACAGGTGCATGTTCTCTGCGATTTCTTCACGCGGAAGGAATGGCGCCATGTCTTCGAGCGGACGGGACTCCATCGTGCCGTCTTCACGGCGAAACGAACTCGCCTTTGGACTGCGCGCCTGGTCGTATGAAACGTTGAGCTCGCAGATGCCAGGTCCCGGCGCGGCAAGGAAGTCCGCGACGATCTGTTCCATTCCGCTGTGGTTTCTGACGTGCGCGTAGTTCATGTCATACGCTGCGGCCAGCTTTGCGTAATCCGGATTGCCTACACCCGACGCGGGATCCGACCCGACGAGAAATCCGCCGAAGAAATTCTTCTGCGTCGAGCGGATCGCCTCATATCCCTGATTGTTCACGACGAAAATCTTGATCGGGAGTCTGTACTGCTTGACGGTGAGCAACTCCTGAAGATTGAACTGGATGCTGCCGTCGCCCGTCACGAGCGTCGTGCGGCGATTTCCGGACGCGAAGCATGCGCCAACAGCAGCCGGCAAATCCCAGCCCATCGCGCCGTAGTTGATGTTGGTGTACACGCGTTGTCCGCGCTTGATCTTGAACGACTGATAGAGCGAAACGATGTCCAGCGAGTTTCCCGTAACGACGGTGTCATCCGCGTCGAGCAATCGCGACAGGAGCTCGGCGAATACGTACGTGTTCACGTGCTCCGTATCGTTGAAGCAGTCCGGCGTCACGGTAGGATACCGCTCCTTCCACCGCGCGCACGCCGCAAGCCAGCGCGGCGACATGCGAACCGGGCCGGGCGAAACACCGTCGCGCAAATCGCGCATGAACGCGCGCAGCTCACCGTGCACCGCGACGTCGATGCGGAGGTTCGGCCTGCGCAGCTCCTCTGCGTCGATGTTCACGGCCAACTTCTTGGCGCGAGGTGCGAACCCGGCCGCATTGAATCCGATCGATGCGACCGAGAGGCTGGCGCCGAGCGCGAGGATCAGGTCGGCGTTTTGCACTGCGAAGTTGGCGCGGCGCTGCCCGACCGGACCGAATCTGCCCATGTTGAGCGGGTGATCTTCTTCGAGGAGATCCATGCCTCCGATCGTGAACACCGCCGGCACTCCGCACGTTTCCAGCAGTGCGCGCATCTCCGCTCGCGCATGCGCGATCTCCACTCCCGCACCAAACACCAGAAGCGGGCGCTCAGCGGCCGCGAGCATCGCGAGCGCCTCGGCGACGTCAGCCCTCGGCGGCGGCGCAGGCGCCGGATCGGACGGCAACAGGTTGGCTTCATCGATCATCGCGCCCTGTACGTCCAGCGGAATGTTGAGCCACACCGGGCCCGGACGTCCGCTCACCGCGAGATTCCACGCCCGCTCGAGCTCGCGCCGGATTTCCAGCGGCTTCATGACCGTGGCCATGTACTTCACCACCGGACGCGCCATATCCTCGATGTTGATCTCCTGCGGTCCCAGCTGGCGAATTTTCGTGTAGTCGGCGATCAGGTCCGTGCGAACCTGCCCGCTGATGACGAACACGGGAATCGAATCAACGAACGCGCCAGGAATCGCGGATAGGGCGTTCGTCGCGCCGGGACCGGTGGTGACGAGGAGTGCGCCGACGCCGCTCGTGCGGCGCGCGTAGCTCTCGGCCGCAATCGCGCACGCCTGCTCATGATGGTTGGAGACGTATGTAAGGCCGTCGGTGCGACCGGCGGAATCCTGCAGATGCATGATGCCGCCGCCCGTGACGAGAAACAGGTGCTGGACACCTTTCTCAACGAGAAAATTCGTCACGTACGTCGAAAGCTTGATCATGCGTCGTTGCGCGCAGCGGCGGCCGGAGTTCCGCGGAGCGTGATGATCTCGTTCTTCAGACCCAGTCCGTTCCTGATCTGCTCGGCGATTTCCGCCTCGAACTGGAGCGACGAGATGAGAATCGGTTCTGAGTGTGACGCGAGTGCGGCGGGCGCGAGCACCGGCGCGCCGTGCAGCGTGCGTCCCTGGTAGTTCGGATTGGAATCAACGAACGCGACGATGTTCGCATCGCGGAGGCGGCTCGACGAGAGCAGGTGCTGCGTCTGGGTTCCCACGCCCCACACGACGATCGGGCGCCGACTCTCCGCCAGTCCGTCGAGCACGGGCGAAAGCCCGCGCTCCATCGAGCGGCATTTTTCGACGTAGGCCGTCAGCGATGGTCCGGTGACGACGTCGCGAACCGGACTCGAAATCTTCCCGGTCATGCGATACAGCGCCTTGATCTCGAATGAAAAAACGCCGGGCCGCGTCTCAGGTGTGCCCTGATGCGAGAAAACCGGCGTGAATCCGTTGGCGCCGAGCAAGTTGTCCAGCGAGCGCGGAGAGAAGTACGTGATGTGCTCGAGGCTGAATTCCTGAAACGGCGCCTGCGTGTGTTCGGAAAAGCGCGACGCGTCGGGAACTTCCAGATAGAGATATCCGGTCGGCGGCAGCAGCGACTTGAGGATGTTCATGGTCTCCTCTGTATCGCGCAGATGCTCAAGCACCGAGCCCAGGATGATCACGTCGAACGGTCCATTTTCCGGGCGAAGATCGGACAGGCTTCCCGTAATCGTCTCGGCTCCGCAGCGCTCTCGCGCGATGCGCGTGCACACGGGCGACGGATCGAGGCCGACGATATTCTTGTAGCCACCGGCCTGCAGCGCCTGGAGAAGACCTCCCGTCGAACAGCCGATCTCGAGGACGCGGACGGCTCGGTCTGGAATCGCGCCGGCAATCAGTCCGACGGTCTCTGGAAAGCGGATCAAGTCGTACGGCGCAAGCGCGCCATAATTATTCGCTGATTCGTACTTCGAGAGATCTCTGTAGTAGCTATTGAACGCCTCTTGCGGTGGGAGGCCGTCGGCGTACCCCAAGCCGCAGTCATTGCAGACCACCACGTCGTATCCCTCAAACAGCGCCGCGCCCGACAGCCCGGAAAAATGCTGGGAGTAGATCGCGCTCTTCGATGAAGACCCGCACACCGGACAGTGGCGGGCGACCGGAGCAGACGGATTCATTGACTAATCCTGTTGGAGTTTCCGTGGAGCGCCCAACGCCCCGAGCGCCGAATGGCCTCGTCGAGTGGAATGCGGGCGGTGAGGCCAAGTTCAGTGCGCGCGCGCGTGACGTCCGGAACGTAGCGGGCGGGAAGTCCCGCGCCGGGATGCCCGGCCATCTGTATTTCGGCGTGCGGAGCGAGCACGGCGACCACCCGCTCGGCCAGAGTACGAATCGAGACGACGTCTTCGCCGCCGACATTGTACACGCGGCCCGGAGTTCCTTTATCGAGAATCGTCCACAGCCAGATCGCGAGGTCCGCCGCATAGAGGTACGCGCGCAGCGGCGTGCCATCGCCGCTCAGTTTGATCGGACCGCCGCGCAGCGCATCGGCGATGAAGTTGCCCATCGCGCCCGGACGGTCTGATGGCAGATAAGGCCCGACGAATGTGAACCCACGCGCGACCATGAAATCGAGCCCTTCCTGCAGATGTCCGAGATGCTCGGAGGCACGCTTCGACAGGCCGTATGCGGAAGCCGGGTCATCCAGCGCAAGATTTCCCGGATAATCTTCGCCGACACGCTCCATCTCCCGCGGCTGGGTACCATAAACTGCGCCGCTGCTGACGAACAGAACTCTGCGCGCACCGGCCTGCCGCGCGAACTCCAGGACACGTCGGGTGCCATCCAGGTTTCGTTCGAAAGTCGGACGCGGCGGGCCGTAGTCGACAGCGGCATGAATGACGGAGTCGAAACGGCCGGATGGAAAGTTGAAATCCACCTGATCGCCGTGATGGAGCGTAAGCGCCGCGTTTCCAGCGAGACGCGGTGCGTCGGCGCGGAATCCAGCAGGGTTTCGCGTGAGCGCCACGACTTCGGCACCCAAACTCAGGGTGTCGTTCGCCCAGAGAAAACTTTCGAGCAGCCACTTTCCAAAAAATCCGGTCGCGCCGGTAATGAAGATCCGCGCGCCGCGAAAATTCGGCCACATGCCTCGTGTCTGCGCGAGTATTTCCTCGAGATCCTCCGTCAGCGGGTGATCCGAAGACAGACGTGGCGGCGGGTCGGCCACGCGTCCGCTCACTTAGGCAGAAACTCCCGATACCACGCGATCGTGCGATCGAGTCCTTCGTCGAGCGTGAACTGCGGCGCCCATCCCAGCACGCGGCGCGCCTTTTCCGCGCTCAGCCACTGATGCTGGATTTCATTACGAGCTTCGGCGCGCACGTCCGGTAGCAGCGACGACTTCATGCGCTCGAGAATCTTCTCCGTGAGCGCGAGCACATCGGCCTGAATTTCGTTTGAGAAGTTGAATGCTTCACCGCGCAGCTCCGGGCGCGCGTGCAACGCCTCCGCGAGTTGCATATACGCCGCGGCGCCATCTTCCACATAGAAGTAGTCGCGAATCAGCGTGCCGTCGGAACGAATGACAGGGCGTTCATTCTTCAGCACCGAGCGGATCGTCCCGGGTATCAACCGGTTCCAGTTGAGATCGCCGCCGCCATAGAAATTTCCGCAGCGCGTCACGGCAACCGGCAGGCCAAAGCTCACCGCGTACATCTTCGAGATGAGATCGGCGCACGACTTGCTCACGTCGTACGGGTGCTCACCCTGCAGCGCCGCGGCTTCATCGTACGGAAGTTTTTCGTGATCCCCATACGCCTTGTCGCTCGATGCGATGATCACCGCTTTCGTCAGCGGGCTCCGTCGCGCCGCTTCGAGCAGCGCCCACGTGCCGCGAACATTTGTGTCGAGCGTCGAAATCGGATTTCGGTTCGCAACACCCACAATCGTCTGCGCGGCGAGATGAAAAATGGTGTCGATCTCATATTCGCCGAGCACGCGTTCCAGCACGACCTGATCGCGCACATCGCCGCGCACGACTGTGACTTTGTTCAGCCAGTCGGCACTGAGCAGTGTGCTCTTCGGCACCCAGTCGCGGACGAGCGCCGTCACGCTCGCACCTTCTTCAACGAGCCGGCGCACCAGCCAGCCGCCGAGCAATCCAGTTGCGCCGGTGACGAACACCGGGCGGTCACGCCAATGCGAACTCTGTGAGTTTTTCTTTTTCGCGCTCATTTCCAGGTCTTCCATGGCGGTGAACCGGCCGCCCACAGCGATTCAAGGTTTCGGAGATCGCGCAGCGTGTCCATCGGCTGCCAGAATCCTTCATGACGGAACGCGCGCAGCTGTCCCTCGCTGGCGAGGCGCTCGAGCGGCTCCTTTTCCCAGAGCGTGGTATCGCCGGCGATGAAATCGAGGACCTCCGGCTGCAGCACGAAGAATCCGCCGTTGATCCACCCTTCGCTCGCCTGAATCTTCTCGGCGAAATACTTCACTTCATCGCCGGCCAGCTCCAGACCGCCAAAGCGCGCCGGCGGTCGCACCGCAGTGACCGTCGCGAGTTTTCCGTGTGCTTTGTGGAACGCGAGCAGCTTGCCGATGTTCACATCGCTTACGCCATCGCCATACGTCAGGCAGAACGGTTCGTTGCCGATCCATTTGCGAAGCTTCTTGAGGCGGCCGCCGGTCTGCGTTTCGAGACCGGTATCAATGAGATCGATCGTCCAGTCTTCGTTGCTATCGCCATGCGATTTCGCCTTTCCATCAGCGAGATGCACGGTGAGATCGCGGGCAACGGCGTGATACGTGAGGAAGTACGACCGCACCATCTCGGCCTTGTAGCCGAGCGCGAGCACGAACTCGTTCAGTCCGGCCGCGGCGTACAGGTGCATGATGTGCCAGAGGATCGGCCGGCCGCCGATTTCCACCATCGGTTTCGGACGCGTCGACGTCTCTTCCGACAATCTCGTGCCGAGCCCGCCGGCCAGAATTACAACCTTCATCGCGCCTCCGAAAAAAATGCCGGGCGTGTTGTTGCTGTTGTGCGCATTTTCATCTATCGCCGATCACTAGAAGGTAGCACCGGCACGTCACGGCGTACCAGATGACGGGCGGTGACGGTCAGGCCGTGCGCTGTGTAGCGCGCTGAGTCGGCATCGGCGTAATCGTGATGCAGCTTCTGTACGGCGAGCGTATCACCGTCATTGGGCTGCTCCACCAGCCAGAGATCGCGGGGCATCTGTTCCCGCCGCGCGGCGATCGCGGCCTCGTCGGCATAGTCAGGCGTGACAGTGCCGTTGCGCACGGCGACGCGTTCGAATGTCCGCGCGTCGAGTGGCGCCCAGAGTCCCCAGCGGTTGAAGCGCGGGAAGACGATCGTCGTCTGAGACGTCGGCTTCAGTTGCGCGTACATCGCATTGAGCGCCCAATGAAAACCGGTGAACTGGAGATTGTAGCAGAGATGGTCGGCGTCCGTCACGCGAAAATCGTGGGCGATGCCGGACACGTCGTAGACCGTCGATTCACCCAGCGAGAGCGTGCCGAACAGCGCGCGTGATACCGGGTCCCACGACGCATAGTTCGCCGTGAAGAGCACGATCGCCGCCGCCGCGAGCGCCCCGCGACGGACCGCCGCGCCAGCGCCGAGCCTCACAAGCGAAATGAAGGCCGCCAAAATCAGCAGCGGCGCGAGCACGGCGAAGTACCGCGGGAAACTCCACGTCCGGTAGACCGTCAACAGATACACGAGCGTGGCCGCGAGCGCCGCCAGATACGCGGCGAGTCTTGCGTCCATCCCGGGCAACGGGCGATCGGCAACTTTCCGAACGACGCGTGCAGCGCCGAGCGCGACGTCGGCCACGATCACCGTCGTCGGAATCCAGGCAAAGCCGAGTATGAAGATGATTGCTGCGTAGCTGTGCAGGATCACGTCGTCAAAATCGAACCAGTGCATCCCGGCGGCGGGGTGCTCGTGAATCCCATTGTTCCAAACGGCGTATGAGTTTTGCGTGGCTCCCCACCAAACGAGAAATCCGCCGTAGAGAATGAGCGGTAGGAGCGCCGGTGCGGCCTCGCGAACTATTCCCCGCACGCCGGCCGAGCTCGCGCGTTCTTCGATCACCCGAAACAGCAGATGCAACGCGATCGCCGCGAAATAAATCAACGCGCCGGTCTCTTTCGAAAAACACAGCATCAATCCGAACGCGGCGACGAGCCAATATCTCCGCCACACGAGTGCCGCGAGCGTCATCGCGAAGAACACATACACGCCGAAGTCCGTATTGAGCTGGACCAGCGTTGCAGCAAGCAATGGATGGACCGCAATGATCAACACGATCAGCGCGCGCTCCACCCGGAATCCGTCACCCGGAATCAGTCGCAGGAGAATCGCGTTGAACGCGGCGAGCGCCGCAACGGCGAGCGCCACATTCATCGCGACAATCGCCGCGACATTCCCCGGCTGCCCGAGCTGTGTCAGTGCGAGCAGTCCCATATACAGCTGCGACTGGTGACCCCCGCAGCGCAATGAATGCACGTTGAGACCGCCCGCCGCGGCATCGACCACGCACTGCAGATAGACGTTTCCGTCCCAGATCGGCACGAATGCGTGTTCCGGCCAGACGATTAACACCAGCAGTGCCACCGGCAGCACGCCCCACCAACTCTGCAGTCCGCGCCAGCGCGTCACGGAGCAATCAATTGGAGGTGGTGCGCGACGAGAAGATGACCGTCGGCCAACGTGCGCGTCACGCCGATTTCGCGGTAGAGCGGCTTCAGCGACTCGAGCGATTTGTCTCGGTCGGGAAAATAGGTGAATACCAGGAACCAGACATCACGCGGGCGCGCTGGAGAGGCAAGGAGATCGAGATCATTCCAGTATCGCGGTGCGATCGCGCCCCGCCGCCTCAGTGTGCGCTCCCATGTGGCGGCGTCGAGCGGGCTCCAGATATTCCACTCCGCAGCGCGTGACGTCGCGAACGCCGTCGAGTCGGTCGGGCGCAGCTCCTGGAACAGCGCGTTCTGCACATGATGGAAGCCGGTGAACTGCAGATTGTAGACCAGCTCATCGCGCCCGGGCCCGTCGTATTCTTTCGTGATGGACGACATCCGGTACATGTCGCGGTCGCCCGTGGAAAACGTTCCGTACACAGCGCGCGAGACGGGATCCACCGAGCGGTGGATCGACAGCACAAACAGCGCGCCGATCGTGAACAGCATCGCCATCCGCGCATGCCACTTCATCCCCAGCCGCAGCATCGCCACAAACGCGAGGATGACGAGCATCGGGTAAAGCAGCGCGAAATAGCGGAGATTGCTCCACGTTCTGAACGACGTAAGCAGATACGTCAGTACGACGGTGAGCGTCGTGACATACGCGAGCGGCCGGGGATCCGCGTTCCGCACCACCCGCTTGGGAAGGCGCCGCGCCATCCGCACGCCGCCCCATAGTGCATCGGCCGCGATCAGCGCCGACACGACCCACATGAATCCGACGACAAAAATCCCCGCGGCATAGCTCACGAAAACCGGATCGCTCAGGTCAAAGAACTTGAATCCGTCTATCGTTCCCTTCTGCCATGTGTGTTTCCACACTGCGGACTGCGCATGCGTCGAGTTCCACCACATGACATGCACGCCGAACAACACGACCGGCAGCGGCGTCATCCAGAGCGGCAGGACACGTTTCACCCTCGCCATCGGCGATCCCGCGGGGATGGTCCGGAATACGACGTCGAGTCCGACCATCAGTCCGTACGCGAGTACGCCGGTCTCCTTCGAGAAACAGAGGAGCACCCCACTGACCGTCGCGAGCCAGAACCATTCGCTCATGAGCGCAGCGAGCGTTGTGTAGAAGAACACATAGACGCCAAAATCGACGTTCACTTGCAGCAATGTCGAGAGCACAACAGGGTGCACCGCGCAAAGCAGCGTCACGAGATCCAGCTGACGCACACGCGCCTGATCCGGAATCACGCGCGCGAGCACCACGCGAATCGCCGCGAGCGCAAGCAGCCCGAGTACGACATTCGTGAAATGCAGCGCGGCGACGCTGCCGAACCGCACCAGCTGCGACGCGGCGAGAAATGCGATGTATCCCTGCGACGGATGCGCCGCACAGCGCAGCGACTCCATAGTGAGGCCGGCGAATCCGTTCGACGCCGCCGCGATCGCGCAGTCTGCGTACACACGCCCGTCCCAGATAGGGACGTAGTGAAACTCCGGCAGCAGAATCGCAACGAACACGAGAGCGGTCACCGCGAACGCCACGATGCGCTCTTTCCGCTCGGGCATCGCTGCGTTGGCGTCCATGGGCACAAACATCGCCCGAAGTTCACTGCGGTCGCAATCGGATGGTGCTGACACAGACTTCCGCCTGTTCGCCCGCAGCCGCGACGAGTAGGTTCGACGCATGTCATCAGCTGCGCGCGGGGAACCGCCGGCGTCGCGAGAAAATCCCAGGCAGGTGCTCCTGTCGCTCGCGATCGCCGTGCTCGGCGGCGCCGCGAGTATCTGGACCATTCTCGACCGCGGCTGGGTGCCGCTCGACGAAGGCACCATAGGGCAGGCCGCCGAGCGCGTAATGCTCGGCGCACTGCCGCACCGCGACTTCACCGATCCGTACACCGGAGGTCTCGCGTATTTGCACGCGCTGGCGATGCGCCTGTTTGGCGTTTCGCTCATGGCGCCGCGCTACGCGCTGTTCGTTGCCGCGGTGATCTGGCTCCCGGCGCTCTGGTGGCTGGCCATGCGATTCTGCGGCTCGCGCTGGGCGGTGATCATCACGATCCTCGCCGCGTGGTGGTCGCTCCCGATCTATCCCGCGGCGATGCCAACCTGGTACCTCCTCTTTCTTGGGACGTGGATCGTCGTCGCGCTCGAGCGCTGGCAGGCGTCGAAGCCCGATGGAAAGGTGCGCTGGCTTGTGCTCGTCGGAGTGCTGTGCGGCACGGCGGTGCTGGTAAAACAAACGGGGCTCTATCTCGTTGCCGCAGCGCTGCTCGGCGTGCTCTTCTGTGACCAGGAAGACACACGCGCGCGCTGGACGGATGGGGAGCCGGCGGGAAGCACGGATCCCATTGTCGTATTGCTCATCGCAGTACTCGGCGCGCTCGTGCTCAAGCTCACGTGGGGGAAGGTCGCGTCCGGTGAAGTGCTGAATGAGATCGCCCCGATAGGCGGAATGCTCGCGTTCGCGGCGCTGCGCGAGCGTCGGTTGACCGACAATCGTGCGCGCCGGTGGCGGGCGCTGCTTCGTTATGTGGGGATCGTCATCGCTGCGGCATCAGTGCCGGTGGCGGTTTATCTCACGCCGTACGTGCTCAGTGGATCGCTCGGCGCGCTCTACGCGGGTGCTATCGGCGGAGGAATCGGGCTCATCGCGTCGCTGCATGTGACGATGCGCCCGGCGCTCACGCTGGTCATCGCGGTCTTGCCGGTGTACGCTGTGCTGGCCGTCGAGGCGTTCGCTGGCGAACGACGCGCGGTCCGTGCGCTGGCGATCGTGGCGGGTGTCGCGCTCCTCTGGTTCTCCATCCGAAGCGTCGCAGGGTACCAGCGTCTCTGGTTCTTTGGAGAATCGCTGCTGCCGGTCGGCATCGCGGCGGTATTGATCGCTGCAAGCCGTGAACGGCGTGCAAAGCGATCGCCCGACCCAATACTTCTCGTACTCGCCGGCGTCACCGCGTTCCACGCTCTGAACCAGTTCCCATACCCGGCGCCAAACTATTACGCGTACGTCGCGCCACTCGCGATTCTCACCGCCGGCGCTGCGGCTGCGTATTTCGGCGTATTGCCGCGCCTGAACGTGGCGGCAATGATCCTCGCCGGATTTTCCGGCGTGGTGTTGCGGCTCGGGTCGGTGCACAACGTCGGCTCGTATCCCAGGTGGTGGGACTACGCGCACCGTCTGGCTGTGCCACGCGGCGGCTTGCTCGTGACCGAGTATGACAGCACGCGCTACACGCACCTGCTCGATCTCGTTGCGGAGCATCGCGCAAGCGGCACCGTCTACGCGGGACCGCAGCTGCCGGAAGTGTACTTTCTCTCCGGCCACATGAGCCCCGGCCCCGATTCCTACAGTCTCTTCACGAATCCGGTGGCGGACTCCAGCGAGCTCAATCGAGCGTTCAACCTGAATGGGGCGAGTGTCATCGTCATCAAGCTGCGGCCGATGTTCAGCGCGCCGCTGCGGAACGATCTCTATCAGTGGCTGTCGATCCGTTATCCGCAGAGCGAAACGATGGACACACTGCAGGTGCGGTGGCGAACGACGCCATAAGTCGCAGGGGTTCGCGCGAAGCTTAAGACGCCGTGACCAGGGCGGTCACTTCTCGCCCTCGTGATAGACCATTTCGAGATTCACATCCCACATCGCCGAATCGTCGTCCCTGCCGGCGATGATGTTGTCCACCGCCATCATCGCGGTCAGCATCGAGTGGTCCTGGTTGTTATAGCGATGCATGCCGTTGCGGCCAACGCAAAAGAGATTCGGGATCGCCGTTACGAACTTTCGCACTTCATCGAGACGATCGTACGTGCCGAAGTACGCCGGATATGCCTTGGGCATGCGCAGCACGCAGCCGTCAATGACGTCAGCCTGAAGTGCGAATCCGATCTTCTCGAGCTCGCGCGCGCCGAGTATAACGAGATCGTCGTCGCGTGACTTCCAGAGCGCGTCTCCTTCATCGACGAAATATTCGAGGCCGATCCACACCGTGTTCGCGCGATCCGCAACGAGATACGGACTCCAGTTGTTGAACAGCTGAATGCGCCCGACCTGCACGCCCGCATCCTGCACGTAAATCCAATTGTCCTCGACCATCGCTTTCGCTTTCCCGCCGCGCACGCTCACGTGCAGTTTCTTGAGCAGCAGGCCGACAGTGAGAAAATCCCTGTAGCGCAAACCGCGGGCGACTTCCATCACCGGCGCGGGCGGCGCCGGCGTGATCTGCTCCATCAGTTCACGCACCGGCATCGTCGATACGAAATAATCGCACGCGATTTCCTCACGAGCACCGCTGGCTTCATCCACAACCGTCACGCCCGTCACGCGGCCATCGGTCACGCGCACATCGTCCACCCGCGCACCATACCGGATCTCGCCGCCCGCGGCCGACACCTGCTCCGCGACCGCCTCCCACATCTGGCCCGGTCCGAACTTCGGATAGAAGAAGCGTGTGATGAGCGATGTCTCGCGCTCTTCCTGCTGCTTCTTGAAATCGCTCGAGAGCAAATCCTTGACCGCGTGCGTCAGCGCCCGCGTGAGCGACAGCCCCTTCACGCGCTGTGCGCCCCAGTCCGCCCGAATCTCACTGCACTTCACGCCCCAGACTTTTTCCGTGTACCCCCGGAAAAACGTCTCATACAGCCGCGCGCCGAAGCGATTGATGAAAAACGCGTCGAGATACGTTTCATCACGCCGCGGAAACAGTTGCGCCTTGATGTAGCTCAACCCGATGAGCGCGGTGTTCACGAGCCCCAGCCGCCATGCGACGGAGATCGTAATGCCGATCGGGTAGGGGAAAAAATTCCGGCCGAAATAAATCCGCGAGAGTCGCGGGCGCTGCAGCATCACGCGATCCACCTGCTCGGGATCCGGCGCCGGCCCGCGCGTCTCGCGCACCTTCGGTCCCGACTCGCCCATCGGTGCCAGCGACTGGAGCGTCACTTCATCGGCGTACTCGACTTGCAGCGCACGCTCGAGTTCGTCGGCCGCCGGCTTACCCTGCAGCGGCAGTTTCGAAAACCACCACTTCATCACGCGATCGCTTTTGGAAAAAAAGCGATGCCCACCAATATCGATCCGGTTTCCCTTGTATTCGAATGTCTGCGCAATACCCCCGGTCGCGTGCGTGCGCTCGAACACCAGTGGCACGATGTCAGTCCGCGCGAGCAGCTCCCACGCCGCGGTCAGCCCGGCGGGTCCTGCGCCGGCAATAACCGCAACTTTCCTGCCGCTCACGTCAGCGCCACGCGATAGCCGGAAACTTCATTCCGGTTGGTCCGTACGTTTCGTGCGCGCTCTGCCATTGTCGTATATTCGGAGCGCGGAGCACCCCATACAAGGGAGCCTATGACTGAACTCGCCCTGGAAATCCGGGGGATATCGAAGAGTTACGGCGAATATCAGGCCGTACACTCACTCTCGCTCGCCGTCCCGAAGGGCGCCGTTTACGGCCTCCTCGGTCCCAACGGCGCCGGCAAGACGACCACGATCCGGATGATCATCAACATCATCGCGCCCGACGAAGGGACGATCACGCTCATGGGCCGGCCGAACACCGACCAGTCGAGCCTCGATCGCGTAGGTTACCTCCCCGAAGAGCGCGGCCTCTACAAGAAAATGCAGGTCCGCCGCGTCCTGCGGTTCCTCGGTCAGCTCAAGGGACTCGGCGCTAAGGAAGCCGACCGCCGCATCGACGAGTGGATGGAACGCTTTTCGCTCAAGACTGCCGAGAAGGACTGGGGACTCGCCAAGATCGACGAGCTCTCGCGCGGTATGCAGCAGAAAGTCCAATTCATCGGCACGCTGCTGCACGATCCCGATATCGTGATCCTCGACGAACCCTTCAGCGGTCTCGATCCGATCAACGCGCAGGCGCTGAAAGACACGGTGGTCGATCTCAAGAAGCGCGGAAAGACGGTGATCTTCTCTACGCATCTTATGGACAACGCAGAACGCCTCTGTGATTCCGTATGCATCATCGCGCGCGGCAACAAAGTGCTCGACGGAACCGTCCCGGGTGTGAAGGCCGAGCACGGCGGCAATAACGTCGCGCTCGCTCTTGCAGGCGGCGGTGCGGAACTCGTGAACCGCGTACTCAGCGATCACAAAATGGTCGAACGCGTCGACGACTCGAACCGCTTCTTTGAGATCTCACTCCAGAAGGACGCCGATCCGCAGGCGCTGCTCCACCGCCTCATCGAGGCCGGCGCAAATATCCAGCGATTCGAACTCGTGCAGCCTTCGCTGCACCAGATTTTCCTCGAAAAAGTCGGCGCGACAGGCGTCGAAGTGGGGATGACAGGCCATGGATAAACTCTGGGTGGTCATCAAGCGCGAGTACCTCGAGCGCGTGCGGTCGAAGTGGTTCATCTTCACGACCATTTTCGGGCCGGTATTCTTCGCGGCGGTCACGATCCTGCCCGCATACATGACCAATAGGGGAATGAAGAATGCGCAGGTATCGAGCATTCGCATTCTCGATGCGACGGGCACGGGGCTCGGACATCGCGTCGCCGACCGGCTCTCGAAACGGCAGGACGATCAGTCGCCCACTCCGGGGCCCGGCGGACTCGGCGGCGGCCAGGTCGGCAGCCGCATCGGCGCCCCGGCCAGCGGGACGATCGCCAGCGTGGTTGAAGACGTCAATCCACCAAAGCTCGCGATGGCGGAATCGCTGGCGACGAAAGACGTGATGAACAAGGTCGATCCCGGCTATCTCGTGCTTGACTCCGCGACGCTGACGAAGTTCACGGCGCGCTATGCCGGGCGAAACGCGTCCGCCGTGGGCGAGATCCAGTTGATCGAGACGGCAATCCAGCAGTCGCTGATGGCATCGCGACTCGAGGGCGCTGGCATCAAGCCGGAGCGCGTCGACTCGCTCACGAAGATCAGAGTCGACCTGGCGTCGGTTCGGCTCGATGAACGCGGTCGTGGCGACAGCGGCATCGTCAGTTTCATTTTTGGCGCGATCGTCGCATTCATGCTCTACATGATGATCATGCTCTACGGACAGAACGTCATGCGCAGCGTGCTCGAAGAAAAAATGACGCGCGTCGCCGAAGTCATCATGGCAAGCGTCAAACCCGACATTCTGCTCGCCGGCAAGATCCTCGGCGTCGGCGCCGTCGGTCTCACGCAGCAGATCGTTTGGGTCGGCAGCGCGGCGGCGTTCATTACGTACGGCGCCGTCATGGCGAAGGCGATGGGAATGCCGCAGATGCAGAACATGACGTTCCCGACGGTACCGCCGCTGCTTCTGGTATCGCTCGTCCTCTTTTTCATCCTCGGCTACATTCTGTACTCGGCGATGTTTGCGGCGGTCGGCGCGATGGTCGGAAGTCAGGAAGAAGTGGCGCAGGCGGCGCAGCCCGTCGTGCTGCTGCTCATTGCGAGCATCATCTTCTTTCAGCCGATCCTGCTCAATCCGTCCGGCACGCTCGCGGTCGCGATGAGCATCATCCCGTTCACGGCGCCGGTGATCATGCCGGTGCGCATGACGACGATCCAGGTGCCGCCGCTGGAGCTTGCCGCATCGCTGATCGCGCTCGCGTTCACCTGCCTGATCACGATCTGGGCGGCAGCGAGAATCTACCGGATCGGATTGCTGATGACGGGAAAGAAACCGAACCTGAAGGAGCTCACGCGCTGGATCAAATACGCCTAACTGCGGCGACTGGCGACAGGTAAATGGCAATTGGGCGAATAGCGACTCGCACGTGGTAAGGAGAACATAAGTTCTTCTCGCCACGTGCCAGTCGCCATGCACCAGATCGCCATTTACGAGTCGCCAGTCGCCGTAGTTCTATTTTCCCCGTGCCGCCTGAATCAGCATCTCCATGTGCGCCAGATACTTCTCCAGCGCCTTTCTCCCCGCCGCCGTCAGCTTGTACTCCGTTTTCGGCACGCGCCCGTCAAATGACTTCGTGCAGGCGAGGTAACCTGCATCTTCGAGTTTGCGCGCGTGGACGCTCACGTTACCGTCCGATGTGTGCAGCAGCTGCTTGATCTCGTTGAACGTCAGGCGTTCATTTACTGCGAGCGCGCTGACCATGCCAAGCCGGATCGGCTCGTGTATGATCCTGTCGAGCGCGGGCGCCACTGATTCATCGCTCTTGAGTGCACGCAGGCCGGATGGAGTCGCGCGCAGCGCACGTTCGGCGCGCCGGGCGGCTGCGGATGAGGATTGCTTGGCCATCGTGCAACGCTAGACGCTGGACATTCTGCCGTCAAGTGATTTACCGCACAAAGCCAAATCGGGATTTCACTCCGCCGAAATCGAACTCCGGCGCCAGCGCACATTGAACGTGCCGACCATCTCCGATTCCGGATACTGCGCGATCAGCCAGCTGCGGAAGGAAGGATCCATCGGATAATACGCGGTGCCCGGATCGGTGAGCACCACCACCCGCACATCGTGCGATCGCAGCGTGCGCGTCAGCACGCCCGTCGAGCGCGAAAGCGAATCGTCGAACGCCTCGAACATCGTGTGCGTCGGATTCCGCATCCCCGCCAGGAAATACAGTTCCGGCGCATCGTGCCATACATACAGCCACTCGCCCGCCGCGTGCCGCTGGATCGAGTTCACCAGCTGCGTGTAAAGCGTAGAATCTTCGCGCGACACGACAATCCCGCCGCGCGGCACTGCCAGCAGCACGAGCTGGTCCTGCGGGCGCACCGGCCCCGGCCGCTTGCCGAGTGAATCCGGACTCCGGATCGCAAAGAGCAGGACATACGCGAGCAGTGCCGCCGACACCGCCTTTGGCATCGCCGGCTGCGATGTCAGCAGCGCCGCGACTGCGAGCGCGAGCAGCGGGACGAAGTAGAGGAAATATGTGTAGAGCGCGAACGGGATTTGGATCAGGCTCGCCGTCGCCGCGGCTGCAACGAGAAAAAACATCAGCGCGCGGCGATCGCGCGGAATCTCCATCCCGCGCGGCGGCGCAATCAGCCACCACACCGCAACCGCCGTACACACCGGCGTCAGGAGGCGAAGTCCGTACCACGTCATCAGCACGACGGGCGATCCGTCGTACGCGAATGCAACCGTGCCCGCGACGACAATCGCCAGCGCCGCGTGGTCGTTCGTGCGCAGCGGCTTCCGCACGAACGGCGCGCCAACAATGAGCGCAATGAACGGCGCCACCGACATCGCTGCGCTCCGCAACCCGGGCAACGGATAGGTCACGAGCTTCAGCCGCAGCCTCGGTGTGACGAACAGTCCGCGCAACAGATCGGCGATCGCATGATCGCGCATGTACGGCCAAAGCCACACGATCATCGCGAGCGCTGCGCCCGCGGCGAACGGAATCGCCAGTGAAAAGAACGCGGCGAATCGCGCCCGCTCGACCCCCGCGGGGAGCCGCCACTCACGTGCGAGGAGCGCGTACACGAGCAGCAAATTCGGAACCAGGAAATAGAGCGCCGCGTTCACCGAGAACTCGCTCCGCACCAGCTGCGCAACGAGCGCCAGAAATCCGAGCAGTCCGGCGGTGATCATCCATGCGTATCCGCGCGCTGCGGAGCGGCGGCCGGCCGGCACCGCCTCAACATCGTCCTGCACCTGCCACACGAACAGCATCACCACAGCCGCGATGAAATACAGTCCGACGATTTTTACCGCGATCGACGCGCCCGCTGCCGCGCCCGCCGCAACGAGCCACCGTCGATGCTTCGTTTGCATGCACTGGAGAACCGCGGCGACTCCAAACAGCCCGAGAACGAGCGTGTACCACGACGGCAGCGGGTGAGGCGAGAGCCGCAGCGTCCAGAGCGCTGCGCACACGGTGAGCGCGCCGGCGGTCCACACCGCGAGCATACGCCGCGCAGCCACGAACATCGCTGAGAGCCCGAGCAGCCATGCGATCAGGACCACGACGCGAAGTGTCGCGAGCCTGACGCCGAGCAGACGAAATGCCGCCGCGTTCAGATAGTCGAGTCCTCCAGACCAGAGTCCGGCGAAATCGCGATGCGGAAGTTCACCACGCATCACACGCTCAGCGCCTTGCGCGAGCACTCCTTCGTCCGAAGGCGTCCAGCTCACGAACAGCTGTGGACGCACCGCGAGATAAGCCAGCACGAGCACGCAAGCGAGCGCCAGAACCGCCGGCGCTCGCTCGCGGGTGTTGCTACGCAGTCGCCGTCTCCTTGGCGCAGTACTTGTCGAACGCCGCCGTCATCTCCGTCGCGATCGCCTCCGCGGACCGTCCCTCGATCTGGTGACGCTCGATCATGTGCACCAGCTTGCCGCCCTTGAACATCGCGATGGACGGCGAACTCGGCTGATAACCGGTGATGTACGACCGCGCCTGACGCGTGGCGTCAGCGTCCTGTCCGGAGAAAACTGTGAAGAGGCGGCTCGGGCGTACGGCATGCTGCAGCGCCGCCGCAACCGCCGGGCGCGCGTTTCGCGCAGCGCACCCGCACATCGAATTCACCACAAGCAGCGTGGTGTCCTGCGAATCCTGCATCTTGGCATCGACCTCGGCGGCGCTGCGCAGTTCCTCGATTCCGAGCTGCGTCAGCTCCTGCCGCATAGGGGCGATGAAGCGTTCATCGTACATCATGGGATCGGTCTCCTACTCGTTTCGAGCGAGCGTCAGAATGGCTGCCTGTGGCACGACGAGGTAACGATCGTTTTCGAACGTGATCTCGACTGCCGCCTTCCGGAAAAAGAGCGCGTAATCACCCACCCGCGCCTGCATAGGAACATAACGGGTATCCTTGCTTCCCGAGATTTTCCACGGCTCGTCCAGGTGCTCCTCCACCAACGGCAGAGGGAGACCGGGCCCGGTTGCTATCACGGTGCCGCCCTGCACCGCCTGACCGTCAGTGGCCGTCGCCGGCAGGTAGAGGCCGACCTTCGTGCGCTCTTCGCCATCCTCAATCCGGATGAGCACACGATCGCCGACGACCACCAGATGCTTCTTTCCCTTTTTCATGTTCCGCCTCCCTTCCCCTGGGTCGCATCATCCGCGTCGTCGACGATCGCTTCCTGCTCTTGCGACGCCCGCTGAATTCGTACCGCCATGGAGCTCCGCTGTTCAGCCACGAGCAAAATCCGCCGCATAATCGACACGACCACCGCGAGTACCATCACGAACAGCATGATGCCCACGAGGCGCCAGATCAGCGTGCGAACGCTCGTGGGAAGCCAATCGGAGAGTTCTGCGCGATCGGCGCCAAGTGGTTCGAGGCCGACGGTGGTGAGCGCAAGGCTCATGAGGATTTCCACGCCTGCTTCGAGGATCGCAAACGATGGAGCACGCCAGATCCAGTTCCGCAGCGTGTAGTTCCCGAGATGGATCGACACCATCAGAAACAGGAAAACCATTCCGATGAGGAAGGTCCCGCCGACCCACGCCCAGCTGTCCGGCGCACCGTGCGTGAGCACGTACGACCGCCAGAGCCGGAGCAGCACGCCGGTGATCAGCGCCATGTACGGCAGGGAGAGCGAGAGCTGCCTCAGCGGCGCCGGCTCCTCGAGCTTCCATGCGACGGTTTTGCGCGGGAAAAACTCAGCGGTCATCGGTTGGCCATCCGCGGCTACTTCGCAATTTCCGATCCGATCCAGTTGAGACTTTCGCCAACGTGCGCGCGCCAATACGGAAACTCATGTTTCCCCGGCCACTCGTGATACACCATGTGCAGGCCGAGTTGCTCGACCTTCCACTTGAACGCGCGGTTCTGATCCACGAGTCCGTCTTCGGTTCCGCAGTCGGCAAAGAGCGCCGGTGCCGCGGTCGTTCCTTTTGACGCGACGAGCTTTTCGAGGCGGCGGCCGGGGTCGCGCGACCACCACGCGGCGGTATCGCGGCCGAACGCGGGCCAGAACGAAGGCCAGAATCTTGGGCCATACCCCGCTTCAAGTTCTGCGCCGTCCTTTGCCCACCGCGCGTGACCGTCGAACGGCCGTGGGCCCATGTAGAGCGGAGACACGACGCCTGAGTGCGACGCGGCCGCAGCGAACAGATCGGGATACTCCAGCGCGAGTGACATCGCGCCGTATCCACCCATCGAGAGCCCGGCGATCGCACGATGTTCACGACTCGCCTGCGTCCGGTACTTCTTGTCTGTGAACTGCACGAGATCGCGCGCGATGTAGTCGTCGTAATGCTGCCACGGCACGCAATATGTATCTGCCTTTTCGTGGTCGGCCGGCAGCGCTTTGCGGCACGCGTCGAACGTCACGAGCGTATTCCACGTGGTGTACCAGCCGTCGTCACCGTCGGGCATGACGATGATCATTTCCGGCCTGCCCGCGGCAACCAGCGAATCCATCACCAAATTGATTTCGCCCTGCTTCGTCCAGTTGCGCTCGTTGCCCCAGAGACCGTGCAGGTAGTACGCGACCGGATATCGCCGCGCCGGCGACTTTGCATATGATGCCGGGAGATACACGACGACTGCTTTCTTCGCGCCGAGCGCCTGCGACCAGAGCGTGTCCGTGATCACCGACCCGTGGATGGAGTCGGTTGCTGTTCCCGGTGCGAGAACGTTGAGCGCGAGAAGCAGTGCGATGAACACGCTACTTCACCACCGCCATGCACTCGATCTCCGTCCGCGCGTTGTTCGCGAGGCCGGTCGTGCCGAAGGCGCTGCGCGCGGGGAACTTTCCGGCGGTGAACATCGTGCGGTACACATCGTTCATCGCCGGCCACTCTTTCATGTCGGCGAGAAACACGGTGCACTTCACGACGTGCTCCATATCGGAGCCGTTCGCTTCGAGGACCGTCTTGATGTTCGTGAGCGCCTGTTTCGTTTCCGGTCCGATCCCGCCCTCGGCGAGTTTGCCCTTGTCCGTGCCGAGCTGCCCGGCGAGGTAGAGCATGTTGCCGACTTTCACGACGGCGGAGAACGGGGCGGTGCTCTGCGGATTGGTGTTGATGTACTGCGGGGCCTGCGCCAGCACGGCCGCCGGAACGAGAATCACTGCAGCTGCTGCGATCAATCGACGCATGATGTTTTCCCTTATCTAGAAGGTGATCCGTCTTGAGTCTGAGTCTTTTGTCTAGCGTCTGAAAACCCGCTGTTGTCAGTTCACAGCTGTCAACTGCGAACAGCGTGTTTTCAGACTCAAGACAGTAGACCCAGACTCAAGACTACAAAAATTCGTGCAACAGCGAGTGAAAGTGATGCACCCCGACCTCGCGCAACGCGGAGTATCTCCCGCGATCGTACGCCCGCGATCTCAAGTTCTTCTGCACCTGCACACAAATCTCGATATCCTCGTCCTGTATTTCGTCACTAAATGCTACTAATTTGGTCCACTGCGCGTCAGTAGCCGGATCCGCGGGCGGGGTGGCCGAATACCACTCGAACACCACCTCGCAGCTGTCATGTCCGCGGGGCAGCACGACATTCGTCTGCATCTGCCCCTGATAGACATTGAGCATCACGTTCGGAAAGAGCCAGTAGTACTGCGCCTGCTCGCCGTCTTCCGCAGGAATGTATTTCCTCGCATCGCCGCCCGGCGCCGGCGGAACCGGCCTGAGCGGCGCATGCTGCAGCGACCAGTACCGGTGCGGCTCCACCCGGTACTCTCCGTAGTCGATCTCCTTGTGCAGCGACGGATGTACGACCGGGATATGGTATCCCTCGAGATAGTTGTCGACGTACACCTTCCAGTTGCACGCGATCGTCCACGACTTTCGCATCACCCACCGCATCTCCTCCACGCGGAACCGCGCGGCGCGCTCCGGGATATCTCCCAGAAAATGCGCGAGCGGCGGCGCGGCGGGATCGAGATTCACAAAGATCAGCGGGCCAAACGCGGCGACCTGGACCGGCAAGAGCCGAAAGTCGGAAGCACGGAAGCCGGAGCTTTCCTCCATCTCCGGCGCGCGCAACAACTGTCCGTCGAGCGCATAAGTCCACCCGTGATATCGGCACTGCAGCGTCTGCCGCTTGCCGCAGCCGTGCGCCACCGGTCCGGCGCGATGCAGACAGATGTTGTGAAAACCGCGCAAATCCGTTCCGTCGCGCAGCACCACGATCGACTCGTCGCCGATCTCGGCCGTGAAGAACTGTCCGCTCTCCGCGACTTGATCAGTGCGTCCCACCAGTTGCCACGTCCGGCCAAAAACCCGTTCGTCCTCGAGAGTCAGAAACATGGCGTCGGTGTAACAGCGCGACGGAATCGTCGACGCGCGCGCAATGTCCGCTTCGAACTCGAACGCCGCCGGCCTCCGGCTTCCGGCTTCCGGCTTCACTACTTGATCCAGTGCCCGAGGCGGCTCCAACGGATGTCCGTGATAAACGACACCGCGCGATCGCTCTCGTTCGAGGGCACATACGAGTAGTACACGAACATCGGGCGCCCGCGCACGTTCGCGCGCGGCACGAATCCCCAGTAGCGGCTGTCCTTCGAGTTGTAGCGATTGTCACCCATCATGAAGTAGTGACCCGCCGGCACGACGAACGGCCCCCAGGTATCGAGCTTCGGCTGCGCAGGCGCTGCGCCGAATCGTGATTCCTTCAGTCCGACTTTCTTCTGCCAGTCGAACAGCTCGCTCTCCATGTTCGGATCACCCTTGTCCTGCTCGGGCGACGTATACCCCTGCCGCTGCGCGATTCCATTCACATACACAACGCCATCGCGGCCGTAGAGCGTATCGCCCGGCATCCCGATCAATCGCTTCACGAGCGTCGGTGTCGGATCGTCGCCGATCGCCGCCTCGTCCGCCTGATACGGCGACTCAAACACGACGATGTCGCCGCGACTCGGATCCGCATACCCCGGCAGACTCGTATGCGTGAACGGAATGTGCGGACCGTACACGATCTTGTTCACGAACAGCCAGTCGCCCACCAGCATCGTCGGAATCATGCTCCCCGACGGAATGCGATACGCCTCGATCAAAAACGTCCGCAGCACCAAAAAGATGGCGATCGTCCCCGCGAGCGACTTGAACCACTCCCAGTAATGACGAACGCCGCCGCCGCCCGACGACTTCCCGCCGCGCGCTGCAGCCACACTCCCTTTCGGTTTATCAGATTTTTTCGCAGCCACGATATCAACGCTCTTCTATTTCTCGGTACGGTGAAAGCGGAGAGGGCGCATCCGCTTGAAATAAAGCTGGATGCGCCCCCGCTGTGACAAACCTCGAATGCGACGTCTTACAACAGACTACTTGACGTGCTTCGCAACGAGGGCCGTCATCTGGAACATGTTGACCTGCGCCTTTCCACCAAACACCGCCTTCAGCTTGTCGTCGGCGTTGATGTTGCGGCGGTTCTTCTTGTCCTGGAGACCGTTCTTCTTGATGTAGGCCCAGATCTTCTTCGTCAGTTCGGTACGCGGCATCGGGGACGAGCCCACGACGGCGCCGAGCACTGCATCCGGCTGCACTGGCTTCATGAACGCTGCGTTCGGCTTCCGCTTGGCAGCCTTCTTTGCCTTTTTCGCGGGGGCCTTCTTTGCCTTTTTCTTGGCGGCCATCGACGAGTCTCCTCGATAGGAATGTGTGAAGGAACCCGATGCTCACTCTATGAACATCAGTCCGACCACTCGAAAGTAGTTGGACTCTCCGAGAGCGCAAGAGGGCGTTCCCCTCTGAAAACCTTGCGCTCCACTCCGCGCATCACGCCGATGGCGGCAGCAGCGTCGCGAGAAGCGCCATCATTTTCAGGTCGAACGGGTCCGCCGACGCATCATCTTCCGCCACTTCATCACGCTCGTGCGGAGTCTCCATCACGAGCGAAATCCCCTCTGTACGCGGGTCCGCGAGCAGCCATCGAAACGGTTCAACACCGATCTCGCCTTCACCGATCAACGCGTGCCTGTCTTTGTTCGAACCGAACGGGTGCTTGCTGTCATTCAGGTGAAAAAATCCCGGACGCTCGCCGATTATTTTCTCAAAAGAATCGAGCACCGCGCGCTGTGCGGCGGCGCTTCCCGCTATGTCATGACCGCTCGCGAACAGGTGACAGGTGTCGAGTCCATACCCTGTGCGATGCCGCAATTCACTCGGCACTCGCGAAAGCATTCGCGCGATTTCCTCGGCGGATCGCCCCATGGTCTTCCCCGCGCCCGCCGTATTCTCGATCAGCACGCGCGTGCCGCTTTCAGTTTCAGGCACCGTTTCCAGCGCGTGGCGGATCGCGTCGCCCGCTCTGTCGCACGCCTCACCGGGATCGCCATCGCCAGCCGAGCCGGGATGAAAACAGCACGCACCCACGCCGTACGCCGTCGACCGCTCGAGTTCTCGCGCGAGCCCCGCCTTCGCGCGATTCGCCTTTTCTTCCTCTGCCGACGCGGTATTCAGCACGTACGCGCCATGCACCATCACCCGCGCCGGCAATATCCCGCCCGCGTCGAGCGCCTCGCGAAACTTCGCCGCGCGCTCGGGCTTGATCTTCACTTTCTCGTTGTAGTACGTCGGCACGGCGGTGAAGAACTGCAGCGCCTGCATCTGCGCCGCCGCCGCGCGCCGCGCGACCATCACCACGCCGCCGGCATCGGCCGGATGCGATCCGATAAACCGTGCACTCATTTCCGCGGCGGCCCGCTGCCGCTGGGGTTGATGTCGATCATCCGCGCGCTGCCGAGGTATTCCACGCTCTTTGGATTATTCAGCTGTCGGAGCTTCTTCACCACGTCCGCGATCCGGCGCGCCATCAACGTGATCGTCGCGAGCGATTCTTCCCGCTCCGCATCGGTCACCATTCCCGCCTCGATCAGCGAGGTATTCGAGAGGAGCGCGGCCAGCGGGTTGTTGATCTCGTGCTGGAGCGCCAGTGAGGTCTCGCCGATCCCCGCGAGATACTGCGCCTTCCGCAGTTTCTCCTCTGCGCTGCGGCGCGCGGCATTCACCTCGATCCGCCGCTCGGCGATGCGCAGCCGCGCCATGAGATTGTCCGGCGTCACGGGCTTCGACATATAGTCGTCGGCACCGGCGTCGAGTACGGCCGTGAGATCTTCGGTTTTGTCGCGCGCGGTGATGACAAGAATGAACGCTTCGTCGCCGCGCTCGGAGGACCGGATGCGACGGCAAAGCTCGAGACCGTCCATCTTCGGCATTTCCCAGTCGAGAATCAACAGCGGCGACGGCGAAGCCGTGTACGCCGCCCACGCCTCCTCGCCATCAGCGGCCGCTGTCGTAACAACATGACCGCCCTGCTCCAGCATTTTGGAGAGGAGCAGCCGCATTGTTGGATCGTCGTCTGCAAGAAGAACGTTCAGAGAGACCTCATTGCCAGCGTCCGGTTCGAACGACCATCACTGATTCGCCGCTGCTGCGAGACGTCTCGAGCCACGCCACCGCGACACGATGACCGTGCACGGCAACAGCGGGCCGCGCGGCCTGAGCGGTGGATGGAGAAACCTCCATCCGTGTCTCAAAAATGTGCCCTGTGGTTTGCGACAGCGCGAGCCAGAGCTGCGGCGTCGCGGCGTTCGGATCGATGTAGGCAACTGCGACCGTATCGCCATGTGCGGCGACTGCGGCTGCCGATGCGCGTTCCCCGTAGACTATTGGAACGGGCGAGTGGAACATCTCTCCCCCACCCATCGAATGTGTGAAAAATACACCGGGTCCCTCCGCCGCAAGCATGAAATAGACGACGTGCACGTAACCATTCGTCGTGTCGGCGGCTATAAACGGCGCCGGACGGTTACATCCCGTGCGCCCTTTGTCGGTTGAATCCGCGGTTTCGGCCGGACGCCAATTCAGTCCGCCATCGTCAGACCGCGCCACCACGAGCAGCGCGCTGCTGTCCGCGCGCGGAGCCCACCACGCCGCGTAAGCCGTATCGCCGCGGGCAGTTGTCGCCACGAACGACCCTTCACAAATCGAAGCCGTCGGTTGAGTCGGCAGCATCGGCGGCTTCAAAGCCGGCGCCATCGCGGGAACGTCGCCAACCAACACCAGCCGCGATCCCGCCGGCACCGGTGTGCTCGTCCGCTGCTCTGAATCCCATTTCACCGGGTCAGGCGCACACGCGGTTGATGCACCCAGTGCAAAACAGCCGACCAGCAGGGAGGTCCGGAGCATGATCTGAAATATAGTATATGTTTCACGCTCTCCGTTTCGTACCCCGTCTCCAGAACGCCAAAATGTCCAGCGCCCCTTTCGACGGTAATCGCCGCCTCCCGCCCCTCGTCAACGAGCCCATCCGCTCGTACGCCCCCGGTTCGCCCGAACGCGCCGCGCTGAAATCGCGCCTGGCTGCGATGGAAAAAGAGTGTCCGGAAATTCCGCTGGTCATCGGCGGCAAGGAAATCCGCACGGGCGACATCGAGAAGGCGACTTCGCCGCACAAACACGGCCACGTCACCGCGACTTGGCACAAGGCCCGCCCCGAAGATGTAAAGGCCGCCATCAAATCCAGCGCCGAAGCACAGCGGGACTGGTCGACTTGGCGCTGGGAAGATCGCGCCGCGATCCTGCTCAAAGCCGCCGAACTGCTCGCCACCACCTGGCGTCCGACGATGGCCGCGGCAACGATGCTCGGCCAATCAAAGACCGCGTTTCAGGCCGAAATCGACGCGACCTGCGAGCTGATTGACTTCTGGCGCCTGAATGTCGCATTCGCCGGCGAACTCTACGGCGAGCAGCCGATGTCGTCGCAGGGGATGTGGAATCAGACCGACCTGCGCGGTCTCGAGGGTTTCGTCTACGCGGTGACGCCGTTCAACTTCACGGCGATCGGCGGAAATCTCCCGACGGCGCCGGCGCTCATGGGCGGCACGTCGCTGTGGAAGCCGTCGAACGCGGCGATTCTGTCGTCGTGGTATACGATGAAACTGCTGATCGAAGCCGGACTCCCGCCGGGCGTGGTCAACTTCGTCCCGGGCGATCCGATCATGATTTCGGATATCGCGCTCTCGCATCCGGACTTGGGCGGCATCCACTTCACCGGAAGCACCACCGTGTTCCAGTCGATGTGGAAGACGGTCGGCAACAATATCTCGAACTACAAATCCTATCCGCGCATCGTCGGTGAAACCGGCGGCAAGGACTTCATCATCGCGCACCCGTCCGCAGATATCGCCGGACTCGCCACAGCGATCGTGCGCGGCGGATTCGAGTATCAGGGGCAGAAATGCTCGGCGGCCAGCCGCGTATACATCCCGAAGTCGATCTGGCCCGAAGTGCGCGACCGTGTCATCGCGATGATCAAGGACATCAAAGTCGGCGACGTCAACAACTTCACGAACTTCATGGGCGCCGTGATCGACAAGCGCGCGCACGACCGCATCACCGGATATCTCGCGGACGGCAAGAAAAACGCGAAGGTCCTCGCGGGCGGCACGGCGAATGGCGAGACTGGCTGGTTTGTCGAGCCTACCCTCATCCAGACGGAAGATCCCGCATACCGTTTGCTCTGCGAAGAAATCTTTGGACCGGTCGTCACTGCGTATGTGTACGACGACAACAAGTGGGCGGAGACGCTGAAGATCGTCGACTCGACGTCGCCGTACGCACTGACGGGCGCAGTCTTCTCGCGCGATCGCAAGGCGATTCACGAGGCGCATGCCGCGCTGCGCAACTCGGCCGGAAATTTCTATATCAACGACAAGCCGACCGGCGCGATCGTCGGACAGCAGCCGTTCGGCGGTTCACGCGCCTCGGGCACGAACGACAAGGCCGGATCGAAGATGAACCTCATGCGCTGGGCGAGCGCACGCACGGTGAAGGAGACGTTTGTTCCCGCCACGGAACATCACTACCCGTTCATGGATGCCGAGTAAACACAACTTCGTCACGCTCGACGTTTTCACGTCGACGGCGTTCGGCGGAAACCAGCTCGCGGTCTTTCCAGACGCGACTGGTATCCCCGATGAAGCGCTGCTCAACATCACGCGCGAATTCAATTTCGCGGAAGTCACCTTTTGTTATCCGCCGGCAAATCCTGCGCATACCAAACGCGTGCGCATCTTCACGCCCGCTCGCGAGATTCCGTTCGCCGGTCACCCCACAGTCGGCACCGCGATCGCGCTGGTGATGCTCGGTCAGGCGGGCGGCAGCACGAAGCTCGTGCTCGAAGAGGGCGTGGGACCGATCCCGGTTACGGTGAGAGATGCAAAGAGCGCGGCTCCGTTCGCGCAGTTCTCGGTCGCAAAGCTCGCCGAAATCGGACCGCCGACGCCAAGCCGCGGCGTGCTCGCCGAGATTCTCTCGATCGATGCCGAGGATATTCTCGCATCGCCGATGGCGCCGCAGAATGTGTCATGCGGTCTGCCATTCTTGATGGTGCCACTGCGTTCGGTCGATGCCGTAAGCCGCTCGCGCGTGCGCATGGAGAAATGGGAGACGACGCTCAAGTCGGCGTGGGCTCCGGATATTTTCGTGTTTGCGAAGAAGCCGGAAGGCGGCGAATCACACTATCACGCGCGCATGTACGGTCCCGGCGTGAATGTCCCTGAAGATCCGGCAACGGGATCGGCCAACGCCTGCCTCGCCGGCTATCTCGCCGCGCGCGCGTCGCAGAAGGACGGCACGCTCGTCTGGACCGTCGATCAGGGCGTCGAGATGGGCCGTCCGAGCCGCATCGAGATCGAAGCTGACAAGGCAGCCGGTGCTGTCACCGCGATTCGAGTGGGCGGGAACGCGGTGATGATGTCCGAGGGGTCGTTTACGCTTTAGAACTGCAACAGAAGAACCGCGGATTTTCGAGTAAATCCGCGGCAAGCAGTTATAGTTTTTTTTTACTCGTCAATTTTCATCGCGTTCAGCTCGATCGACCGGCGCCCCGGCAGCGATCCATCAAATGCGCGCATTCCCGGATGCCACAGCTCAGTCCGATCGCGCCCATTCCGTTTCGCCACGTATAACGCCTCGTCCGCTCGCGCGATGAGCACCTGCGCGATCTGATCATTCCGCGCGATCTCCGACGCGATGCCGATCGAGATCGTCACCGCCCGCTCCACTCCCACCGCGGCAAACGGCCGCGTGCGAAACGCGTGCTGGATTCGATACGCAAGAATCTGCGCGCCCTCGTGATTCGTATCCGGCGCGAGAATCTCGAACTCCTCGCCGCCGTATCGCGCGACCACGTCGCCGAGTCGTGCCGTTTCGCGGAGGAGCAATCCCATCTCGCGCAGCACTTCGTCACCGGTGAGGTGGCCGTACTCATCGTTGATCCGTTTGAAGTGATCGACGTCGAGCGCGAGCACCGAAAGCGGATGATTGCCGCGCAGCGCGCGTGACACTTCGCGCACCGCGAGCTGATCGAAGCCGCGGCGGTTGAAGCAGCCGCTGAGCGGATCGGTAAGCACGATCGTTTCCAGGTGCCCGCGCATTCTATTGTACGCGCGCCCGATCACCGTGATCGCATCCGGCATCCGGTCGGCCGCCTCATCGTACTCCAGCGAGAAATCGCCTTCCTGCGCTTTCTCGAACACCTGCACGATGCGTTTCAGCCGCTTCGCGATATGCCCCTGCAGCAGCACGAACAGCAGCGTGCCGAGCAAAAAGAGCGCGAGATCCCAGAAACGCTCGGCAAGCTCCGGTAGCATTCCATGGTCTGATGCGGCCAGCACAACCACCGTATAGAAAACCGCCACGCACGCGAGATTATAAACCGTGGCGCGCTGGCCGAAATAGAGCTGGGTGAACTGCACCGGGAAAATCGCGATGATCAATGCACGCGAATACTCGGACGGCGGCGTGACCACATAGACGGCGCTGAACAAGAGCAGCATGTCCGCCACCACCGCAACGATCACCGCGTCCTGCCCCGCGAAGCGGCGCCGCGCAATGATGCCCAGCATCAGCTGGATGAACACGAGATACGCGATGATCAGCACCGCGCCAAACACCAGCGCGTAGTGCGGACTCGTCGCGCGTGCGACGACCGAATCGGAGTTGATCACTCCCGCCCACTTCAGCGCGATCGTTCCGAAACCGATGAGCAACACGAACACACGCCGGAACTTCCCCTGCCATTGGAGAATCTCGGCGGTGGAAAGTTCACCGGTGGCAGGCACTGCCTGCGGCGCGGGAGTTGGACTCACAGTAGGGCATCCACTTGATCAATGGACGCAGGATCCCTCCCCGTCGCAACCCCGCGGTCGACCGCGTCCTACAGTGCCGCCCTCTGCCGTCCGCCGTCCGCCGTCTGTCGTCCGCCCCTTAGAACTTCGCCTCGAGATAGCTGTCAAACCGCCACTGCTGCGACGGAAACAATCCGCGCGCGAGGTCGAAGCGCACGAGCCCGTCGAGCAGCGACCAGCCCACGCCGGCGCCCGAAAGCGGACGGCCCGGCATGCTCCACTGCGCACGCGGACCGGCCCAGCCCACATCGCCGAAAACAATGAATCGCGACGCCGGATTGCTCGTGCCGATCTCCGCGCGCCCCAACCAAAACGCATCGCCACTCGCCGTGAGCGCGGTCTGGCCGCGTACAGTTTGCAGACCGCCCAGATAAAAGAGCCGCTGAACCGGAATCGTGCCGCCGGAGTATCCCGCGCTCACCTCCAATGCGCCCGCGAGCAAACTTCCCAGTGAGTGCGACATGGTTTCGTCGGCGAGCCCGCGCACGTACGAGAAATCACCGCCGGCACCCTCGACGCGCACATCGCTCAGCAGACGGAAGCCGTTGGGATCCAAGCCCACGCTCGAATGCAATCGCACCGCGCCGCCGAACTCCTTCGCCTGCTGCGCGGCAGGATTCGCAATGAATCGCGAGTCGTTTCCGCCGCCGAACAGTGTCCAGCGCGAGTTCACATCGGCCTTCCACTGCTGCTCCGCAAAGAGCCGCCACTCGAGCGCGCCCCACTGCGGCGTCGTGCCCGAAAGTTCGGCGCCCCACGTGCGGAAATAGGCGCCTTCATCGCGCGCGTAGAGCAGCGCCGGAATAGATGCTCCGAACGAAAGCGGAGTGCCGAAATCCGTCATTACATCGAGACGACGATAAATCGTTCCTTGAATCGTGCTGCGACCATTCGAGCGCGAGACGGAGAAATCGCCGTTGAGTGTTCGATCGGCAATCGACACGCGGCCGTCAAGCGTGGCCGTATAGCCCGCGCCGAGTGCGCTGGTCAGCGCCGCGCCGGTCCCGAGACCCTCGACGCGATTGTAGCGCGTTTTCGAGAGCCCCCAATCAAACTTCGGCGCCTGCGGCCCCCACGCCGGCTGAAGACCAAACGAAAGCGCTCTGATCAGCACGTCACGCTCGCCTGATCCAAATACTGCTTCGCCTTTGTCATAGATCGACGGCGGCAGATCGGGTGAGTTTGCGAGCTTGGTGGAATCGCACGGGATTCGTGTCGCAACGGAAAGCGTCCCTTCGTAGCGACGCTGAATCGTGCTGTACATCCCGGTCGCGGCGCAGTCCTTCTCTCGCTGCGCGATGATTTCCTTGCCACGCGCGAATGCAGCGGCGCGGATCAGCGAATCTCGCACCGTTCTGTTCGTCTTCGCGCTGTCGAGACTGTCTCGCAGCACCGCGATCCGCGACACCACACGCGGCGGTATCGGCAGCGGCGCCGTGAGTTCGTTCACGCTCGCGTATTTGAACTTCTGCTCAACCGTCACCGGCACACGCATGAACATCACCTGCGCCTCGCCCTCGAGCGCCTGCGCGCGCGGGAGCCAGAAGCGCTGGTTGTACAGGCCGTACTCCATCGTGATCGCGGAGATGTCGACCTTGAGCGGGTTCACAATCGCCTTCACGAGTGCCGGCGGTTCGTCATCGTTGCCGTTGCCGCGAATCCGCACCGCGCCGCGGCCGGCCCGCCCGCGGCCGCCCTGCCCGCGCAACGCCGCAATCGAATCCGCATTCGCCGCGCGCCCATTCGCGATATTCTCGCTGTCCTGCACCGCGCGGTCTTTCTTCTCGATCGCGCTCTCTTCCTTTACCTCCGTCCACACGTCCATCGGCATCGAGATGCGGTACACCGCACGCACGAGATGCGCCGACGCTTCGTCAAACCAGAATGATCCCACACTCAAATTCCACTTCGGCCAGCGCGCTTCGATCTTCAACTCCCGCAGCGTGATGCGCTTGTCGTCGGGCAGCGTCATGATCACCGAATCGCCGCTCTGGTACGTGTAGTACGCTTCGGCGCCCTCCGCGATCGGATGCACGAACTGCGCTTCGTCGACTTCCGATTGCGCGAGCCCGCCACCAATCCAGAGATCATTGCGGCCGGGGTAATACGGAATCGGCGACATCCCCTGCATGTTCACGCCGTTGCCGTTCTTGCCGGCCTCGCCATCTTTTTTATCCAATCCGGCGATCGGAATGACGGTGCGGCTCCCCTTCACCTCGACGAGAGCGCCACGTCCCTTCTCCCACTGTACGCGCGATGCCTCTTCCGTGCGCATCGCAAGACGGTCGCGGCCAAACGCTTTGAAGCCGAGGCCCGCGGACACGCGCTGATAGGTCGTCGCGTCGTAACTGAGCAACGCCGAATCCTGCTGGAGCCGCGCGACGCGCGCGCGCAGCAGGAGACTTTTCGCAGCGGCATCTTTGAATGCGCTCGCCCGCAGTGCATCAGTGAGAGGGATGCGATGAAAAGTCTGCGGACGCCGCGGCGGTGCACCGGCCTCGAACTGCGCCTCGGCTTCGGCCTGGCGCAGCTTCTGGCGCGCCTTCTCCGCCGAATCGGCGCCTACCGTCACGCCCACCTGCACCTGAAAGGCCAGCGCGATCGGAAGCAAAACCATCATCGGCACTTTCTCCGGGTAATGATGCCAACTGTATGTATTTGATACGCGGGGCGTTGCGTTCTGGTTTCGCCCCGTTCTAAGATACCCGCATGCCCCCTGCCGCCCTGACGGTCCGCGCCCTCCGAAAGTCGTACGGCGACGTCATCGCCGTCGACGGACTCGACCTCGACGTCGGCGCCCAAGAATGCTTCGGCCTGCTCGGCCCCAACGGCGCGGGCAAGACAACCACGATCGAAATCTGCGAGGGCTTGGTCGACCGCGATTCCGGCGATGTCGAAATGCTTGGCCGGACCTGGGAGAGCGACGCGAAAGGACTGCGCCAACGCATCGGCATCTCACTGCAAGAAACGCAGCTCTCCGACAAACTCACCGTGCGCGAAACGCTCGCGTTGTTTCGCAGCTTTTACGAGCACCCGCACGATGTGAACGAAGTGCTCGCGCAGGTCCAGCTCGAAGAAAAAGCCGACGCCCGGATTGTCACGCTTTCCGGCGGACAGAAGCAGCGGCTCGCTGTTGCATGCGCGCTGATCGGCGATCCCGAACTTCTTTTTCTCGACGAGCCCACCACCGGCCTCGACCCGCAGTCGCGCCGCCAGATGTGGGATCTGATCGACAAGTTTCGCGCGGCCGGCCATTCGATCGTTCTGACAACGCATTACATGGACGAAGCCGAGCGGCTGTGTGATCGCATCGCGATTGTCGATCATGGCAAAGTGATCGCGCGCGGTACGCCCGCTGAACTCATCGCATCGCTCGGCGCGGAACAGATGATCGAGTTCGCGTCGGCGGGAACTGCGCCATTCGATCTGAACGAACTCAGGAAACTCGACGGAATTATTGATGCGCGCCTCGATGCGGGAACGTATTCGCTTCAGGCGAGCAAGCTGCATCTCGCGGTGCCGGCGCTGCTCGCGTTTCTCACTGCGCACGGTGCGCCACTCACGGAATTGAAAACGCACTCGGCGACGCTCGAAGATGTTTTCGTGTCGCTCACCGGGAGGCATTTGCGCGATGAGTGACCTTCGCGAGAAGCCGCGCACGCCGCGCACCTGGCGCGATGCGCAAATCGTGCAGCTCACGCTCGTTCGGTTCCGTGAGTTTCTGCGCGAGCCGGAGGCGCTGTTCTGGGTTTTCATTTTTCCGGTACTGCTCACTGCCGGACTTGGACTGGCATTTCGCAGCAAGCCGGAAGACACCGCGATCGTAGCCGTTGTTACAGCCGCCGGTCACGCACCGCCGGATATCGAAGCGCTGCTCTCCAAATCGAAAAACGTCGTCGTCCACGCAATGACGGCCGACTCGGCGATGGAAGCACTGCGCAACAGTAAAGTCGCACTCGTCGCCGTGCAGGATGCGAGCGGAAGCGTTTCGTACAAATACGATCCGGCTCGCGACGAATCGCGCACCGCGCGATTGATAGTCGACAACGCATTGCAGCACGCGGCCGGCCGCGTCGAACCGGTGGCGACCACTGATGACTACGTCACCGCACTCGGCTCCCGCTACGTCGACTTCCTCGTCCCCGGCCTGCTCGGGATGAACCTGCTTGGCAGCGGCGTCTGGGGACTCGGCTTCGCGCTCGTCGATCTGCGCCGCAAGCGCCTGCTCAAACGACTGATCGCCACGCCGATGTCGCGCGCGCAGTTTTTCACGTCGTTTTTGATTTCACGGCTCGCCGTGCTCACGCTCGAGGTAATCGCACTCGTCGGATTCGGCGTGCTTGTTTTCCATGTGCCACTGCGCGGCTCGATTGGATCGCTGATGTTCATCGCCGTGTTCGGCGCACTCAGCTTCAGCGGACTGGGTCTGCTCGTCGGCACTCGCGCGAAAACAGTAGAAGCCGTAAGCGGGCTCGCCAACGCGATCATGCTGCCGATGTGGGTTCTGTCAGGAACCTTTTTCTCGGCGAGTCATTTTCCGGACGTAATGCAGCCCTTCGTTCGCGCATTACCACTAACGGCGGTGAACGATGCGCTGCGAGCAAATATGCTGCAGGGTGCATCGCTCACCGCCGTTATGCCACAACTCGGGGTGATCGCCTTCTGGGTAGTGGTTTGTTACGCTGTGGCGCTGAAATTATTTCGCTGGAAGTAATGAAGCTTTTGTCTGGCCGCTGTTCAGCTGTCTGGAAGGTGTCAGGTGAAAGCGATGCCGTTTGTTATGCCTTCAGCTCCGCCGATTTCCTTCCGTGCGCCGGCACTTCGTACTCCCCCGTCGGCGGCCTCGTCGGGAACTTGAAGAAGCGTGCGAACCACAATCTCCAGTCGTCCAGAATCTCGTAGATCGTCGGAATCACGAGCAGCGTCAGGAACGTCGACGTGATCACACCGCCGATGATTGCACGTCCGAGCGGTGCACGGAAATCCGCTCCTTCTCCGCGCCCGAGTGCCACCGGAATCATGCCGGCAATCAGCGCGAGCGTCGTCATCATGATCGGCCGCAGTCGTACGCGGCCAGCCTCGATGATCGCCGTGCGCCGGTCCTTTCCTGACTCCTGCCCCCACTTCGCGAAGTCAATCAGCAGAATCGCATTCTTCGCCACGATTCCCATCAGCAGCAGCACGCCGATCAACGACATGATGTTGAGCGTGTCGTTCGTAATGATCAGCGCGATCACCACGCCAATGAGCGAAAGCGGCAGCGAGATCATGATGGCGAGCGGCTCGAGGAACGAGCCGAACTGCATCACGAGAATCAGGTACATCAGCAGCACCGCGATTCCCATCGCGGCAAACATTCTGCTGAACACCTGCTGCTGATCCTTCACCTCACCGCCCGCTGAGAACCGATATCCGGCCGGCAGTGTGAACGTCGCGAGCTTTGCAGCGATATCGCCGTTCACTTCACCGAGCGAGCGTCCCTGCGTGTTCGCCTCGACCATTGCAACGTTGTCGCGATCGAGGTGACTGATGATCGCCGGTCCGAGCCCTGGAGTGACCGTCGCGATCTGACCGAGTGGCATTACGGTTTCTCTCGTGCCGTTCTGGCCGCCGACTACGAGTGGCAGCCGTTCGATATCCGAAATCTTCGTGCGCGCCTCGGGCGTGAGCCTGATGCGGACCTTTCTGTTCTGGCCCGCGGGATCGACCCAGTCGCCCGCGTCGATGCCCGCAAACGCCGGCCGCAGCGACTGTGCGATCTGTCCGACTGTTACTCCCATCGATCCAGCCAGCGCACGGTTCAGTGAGATCTCAAGTTCAGGTTTCTGTCCCTTGGTCGAGAGTCCGACGTCAACCGCACCTGGAATCGCCTTCACGATTTTCATAACGGAATCAGCAAGCCGGTTGAGCACCACGGCATCTGCACCGCGCAGCTCAACTTGAATCTGTTTGCGGGCGCCGCCGAATCCGCTCGTGAACACATAGACATTCGCGCCGCCGATCTGCGTGGATTCTTTGCGCAGCAGTTCGCCGAAATCATTCTGCGACATCGAGCGGTTCCTTTTCTGCACCATGCGGACATAGACGGTGCCGAGATCTGTCGACCCCAGCTCGCCGCCCGGCTGCTGGCCGGCGCTCGATCCACCGACCGTCGAGAAGGTGTAGTCCGTGAGATCCGTGTGGCTGCGTGCGAGCCGCGCGGCCTCTTCAGTTTTCATTTTCGTGTATGCGAGGTTCGAGCCCGGCGGTGTCTCGACCTGAATCGTGAGTTCGCTTCGATCCGAGTTCGGCACAAAGCCCACACCGCCGAATTTCACCTGCAGCACGATCGCGCCGGCAAATGCGCCAACGGCAAGCGCCGCCATCCACCAGCGATGGTCGAGCGCCCAGCCGATCACATGCGTGTATCGCTCAGCCTGCTTGTTGAACCAATCGTTGAACTTGTCGAGCGCGCGCGCGACGGCATTGCGGCGCTCATGACTCTCGACCTGCGGATCGGCCCAGTACGCCGAGAGCATCGGGTCGAGCGAGAACGAAACGAACAGCGATACGAGCACCGCGCACGCGATCGTCAGCGCGAAGGGCTTGAACCATTGTCCGGCGACGTCACCCATGAACCCGATCGGCACGAACACCGCCACGATCGAGAACGTCGTCGCGCTTACAGCCATGCCGATTTCGTCGGTGCCGTCGTGCGATGCTCTGAAATGGTCTTTCCCCATCTCGATGTGCCGCACGATGTTTTCACGCACCACGATCGCGTCGTCAATCAGAATACCGATCGCCAGCGAAAGTCCGAGCAGCGACATCGTGTTCAGCGTGAAGCCGAACGCGAACACCGCGATGAAACTCGAGAGTACGGAAACCGGCAGCGCGAGACCGGTGATAACAGTTGAACGCCACGAGTTCAGGAAGACGAACACCACGAGCACCGTGAGCAGTGCGCCTTCAATCAGCGCCTCCTCGACGTTCTCCACCGATCGATCGACATGATCGCCTGAGTTTTGTACGACATCCAGACTCGTCCCTTTCGGAAGCGTCGCCTTGATCGCCGCGACCTTCTCGAGCACCTGCGCCGACACCTGTGACGTACTGAAGCCTTTCGACTTCTTCACCATCACGCCCACAGCATCGTGTCCGTTGTACAGCGCCGACGACGACGGCTCTTCTGTGCCGTCGCGAGCAGTCGCGACTTCGCCCAGTCGAATCGGGCGCCCATTTCGCTGCGCCACAATCAACGCCAGGAAGTCTTCCGGCGTTTCGAGCTTTCCTTTGAGCCGGATCGCGCGTTCATCGAGCGAGCCATTCACCTTGCCCACCGGCGATGCCAGATTCTGCGCCTGCAGTGCCGCAACGAGCTGCGACACGCTCACGCCCGCCGCCTGCATCGCGTCCGGCTTGATCTCGACCGTCAGCTCGCGAATGATGCCGCCAACAACGTCCGCTTCGGCAACGCCCGGAATCGAGCGCAGTTCTTTCGTCAGCCCCGGATCGGCAATGCGCGTCAAACTCGGCGCATCGAGCACCTTCGAGTTGAGGGAGAGCTGCACGATCGGCTGATCGGACGGATCGAAGCGCGAAAGCACGGGCTCCTTCATTTCTACAGGCAGCTGATCGCGGATTCCCGAGATTTTATCGCGAATGTCCTGCGATGCCTGCTGAATGTCCTTCTCGAAGACGAAGAACACGGTGATGTTCGCGAAACCGTCCTGCGCGGTGCCCTGCATGCGATCCACGCCGCTGATACCGGTGATCGCTTCTTCAATGCGGTCGAGCACTTCACGCTCGACCACATCGGGCGACGCACCCGGATATGGAATAGAGACGTTGATAATGGGCTGCGTGACGTCCGGAAACTCGTCCGTCTGCAGCTGCGCGAGCGAGAACAAGCCGAACACCACGAGCGCCACCATCGACACGATGGTGACGATCGGCCGCTTGATCGCAAAGTCTGATATGAACACGGCGGCTCCTTAGTTCTTCTTCGGTGACGATGCTTTTGACGAATCAACTTTCGACTGTGCGCCGCTCGTCTGGTCGGCCGACGGTGCCGCGGCCGAAACCTTCACCGGTGCTCCCGGCGTGATGCCCTGCGCGGCACCAATCAGGAGCGTGTCGCCGGCGGCGAGTCCGCTCTTGATCTCCACCAAGTCCGATCCTTCATCGCGCATCCCGAGCGTGACTTCAACAACCTCGGCTTTCCCATTCTTCAGTCGCGAAACCAAAGGCTTCACGCCGCGCTGATCGATTGCCGATGCCGGCACGGTGAGTCCTTGGCGCGTCGAACTCGAAACGCGTCCGGTCGCATAGAGCCCTGCAACGAGTCCGTTCCCCGCATTCGGAATGCGAACGTAGAGACGGACCTGTCGCGTCTGCGGATCCGCACTCGGATAGATGTTCGTAATTGTCCCTGTGAAATCGCGGCCCGGATATCCGGTCACCGCGAACTTCACCGGCGATCCCATGTGAACCAAGCTGAGCTGCTCGGCCGGCACCGCACCCTCAAGGCGCATGGTGCTCGGGTCGACGAGCACGAACAGCGCCGTTCCCGGGCTGACGATGTCGCCGGCGTTGACCTGGCGCTCGCTCACGACGCCGTCGTACGGCGCCTTGATCACAGTGTTGTCGAGATTCTTCTGCGCGCTCGCGAGCCGCGACTTGGCATCCTCGAGCGAAGCCTGCGCGGCGAGATCGGTGCGCTTCGCGGCTTCGAGTGCGTTATCCGCAACGGCACCCGCGGCGAGCAACCGCTCCGAACGTCCCTCTTCGCGGTGCGCGATATCGGCGGCGAGCTGCGCCTGCGTCACGGCGCTCTTCGCCGAAAGAAATGCTTCGCGCGGAACCATGTCATCGATTCGCGCGAGGGCCGTCCCCGTCGTCACATGTGCGCCGGGTTCGGCGAGGACCGCGATGACCGCGCCCGAAACTTCAGAACGGATCGACGCCGTTTTTTCCGCCATGAGCGATCCGTTAATCGCCGGTCCGCTGTTGAGCGTCGCAACCGCGATCACCGCGATTGCTTCCGGGCCGATCGTGACCGCCGCGGGACCCGCCGTCGCCGAAGCGGCAGCCTCGGACTTTCCGCATGCGGCCAGGGCAACAATGAATGCGGCAGTCAGCGCCGTGTTGAATGTGTTTTTGCGACTCGCGAGCATCTGAGTATTCCCGGTATGAGTTCTTATCACGTTTTTATCCGCCGTCCGTCGTCTGCCGTCTGTCATCTGTTAACTGGCAAGTCTTTCAGAAGCGCCACACGCAGGCGCGCCACTTCGAGATCGCGCGCAGCGAGCACACGGTTCAGCCGCGCCTGCTCGTACTGTGTGCGCGACTGCTGGAGCTCAACCTGAGTCGAGATTCCCTCGCGAAAGCGCACTTCGGCGATCGAATACGCGCGCGCAGCCTGTGTGTCGGTGCCGACGCTCGCCGAGTAACTCGCGTCTGCCTCCTCGAGCTGCGCGAGCGCAGTGCGCGCATCGAGTGCCGCGAGCTCTTTCACCTGATCGAGCGACTGTCTCGCTTCGGCAAGATTCGCCTCGGCAACCATCCGGTCGCCGGTGAGCTTTCCGCCGAGGAATAGCGGCACGGTCAATCCGAATGACACCGTCCAGTTCGGGTAGTAGGTGCCGAAGGTGTTCTGCACGAACGTCGCATCGTTCGGATACCCGTAGCGCTGGTAGGTCGAGCTCACCTGCGCCGACGGCAGCCGCTCCCACTTCGCAGCACGCAGCGCGTACTCCTGCGCCGTGATGTTCGCCTCGGCCTGACGCACGCTCGAGCGATGATTCACGCTCGTGTCGGGCACGAGTCCGTGATCGCCGCCGGGCATCGTGATCGGCTGGCTCAGCTGAAGCGGCTTCGGGATCGAATCCGCGACGCCCTCATCACGAATAGACGTGGTGAGATTCAGCCGTTGTGTCAGCGAAATCCCGAGCAGCTGGCGCAGATGCAGAAATGCGATCTCGCGGTTGCTGCGCGCCTGAATCACAACGGGGCGCTGATTGTCGCGAGCCACACGAGCGCGGAGCAGATCGAACTCGGCCGCGGATCCAACCGCTCGCGAAACTGTCGTCTGCTGAAGCGTCCGCTCGGCCTGCGCGAGCGTGCTGTCTTCGATCTCGACGAGTTTGTCGCTCGCGACGGCGGTGAAGTACGCCTGCGCAACGTCGAGCGCGACCTGCGCGCGCGCGGCATCTAGGCCGATATCCGCGGAGGTGCGCGCTGCTGCGGCACCTGCAACCGCCGAGCTCACTCGTCCTGCGGTGAACAAGTTCTGCGACACCGTGACGCCGAGAATCATGGTATTCGGCGCGGCGAAGATTTTCTCGAGAGACTGGATGCTGCTCGACGAACTGCTGCCCGAGCTTCCGGTCGTTCCAGTCCCCGTTGAACTCTTTGTTGTGTCAGCCGGCGCAGATCCGGCGATCGCCGCAAACTGACTCTCGAGGGTGCGCTGATAAGAAAGCGATCCATTGACCTGCGGCAGGTACTGCGCGCGCGCCTGATATTGTCCGCCGCTCGCTCGCAGCACGCCGGCTTCGGCTGTCTTCACCGTGTGACTGACGCGGCCGCCGAGTTTGAGCGCATCTTCGAGCGAGATCGCAACCACCTGCGTCGCGCCGGGTTCAGCGGTGCGCTGCTGTGCGTGGAGCGGTGCGACCGCACCGCCGACGAGCAACACAAGTCCGGCGAGCAGCGCGCGACGGCGTCCGTTCGAGCGTGATTTGTGTACGGTGCCGTCGAAGCCGAGCGACGTGAGACAGAGGCGCGCGTAAATGCCCGGCGCGGCAGAAGTCGGCTGCGGAAACGCCTGCGGCATCATGTCGCGTGCGATTGCGTCGTGAAACACGCTGCTGATCAGCATGGATGTGGCGGCGGGGATGTCAGCGTCGCTGCTCGTCAGGCCGGCGTCGTGGACCCGTTGCAGATAATCGCGCAGCGCCGTGTATGTCATGTTCGCGCCCTGCGTGATGCACTTCGGCATCGCAGGATTCTCCTCGAACTCGCTCATCGCTTTGCGGATGATCGAACGCATGTTGCTGATCGCGCGCCGCTTGTGCGTGCAAAACTCCGTGAGCTCGGCAACCGGGTCCACCGGCACAGCGGGCAATTCCGCGCGGATTGGTTCCGCGCTGTGAATGCGCAGTGCCTCCAGCAGGAGCGCTGTCTTGCTTCCGAAGAGCCGGAAGAGCGTCACTTCATTGACGCCGGCTTCCTGAGCGATGCGGCGGGTGGTCGTGCCGCGAAAGCCGTGCTCTCCGTAGAGTCGTGCGGCGGCGCCGAGGATGTGGTCTTTGGTCGGTGCAGTCATTGGGTGGTCCGGGGATCTCAAAACGGTGATTGGCCGCAGATGCAGTGTGATGCAAGTGGCCACTTGCATCGAAAGCAAGCGGGTACTTGCACCAAACGCAACGGGCGCTCGGGAAGTTTCAGCGGGGGTTAAACAGCGGGCCACCGGCCGGCGTCCTACCTTCGAGATGATGAGCGCAGCTGCCGAGATCCCCGAACCTGACGACGTGCTGCTGGCCCAGCGCGGCGATTCCGCCGCGTTCGAACGGCTATATCGGCTGCAAGCGGGTCAGGTATATGCGCTTGCGTTGCGTCTGACAGGAGCCAGGGAGCCCGCGCTCGAACTCACGCAAGACGCGTTCGTTCGCGCATGGGAGCGGCTCGAGTCGTTCAGACGCGAGAGCGCGTTCGGTACATGGTTACACAGACTCACGCTGAACGTGTTTTTGAATCAGACGCGCGCAGATACGCGACGGCGGAACCGCGTCGATGTGCTCGACGATGAAACCGACGCGCCGGTTGTCGGAACGGACCCCGCCGAGCGCATGGATCTCGAGGCCGCGATCTCCAAACTGCCTCGAGGTGCCCGAGTCGCGTTCGTGCTGCACGAAATCGAAGGGTTCAGCCACGAAGAAATCGCAGCAACGCTGGGTCTCGCCGCGCCAACCGTGCGATCGCATGTATTCCGCGCGAGACGTCTTTTGATGGAGATGCTCGACCGATGAGTGATCAAGCTGATCGAGACGAGGCCGACCGACTGAAGGCGCTGCTCGGTTCGGCGGCACGGCTGCCGCGGAATATCGAACCGCCGGTTGACCAATGGCCCGGTATCCGCGCGCGAATTGACGACGCACGAGTTGTGCCGATTCATGCGAACGCCGCGCCGCAGGTAAGAACACCGGCGGTCGTGCGCAGCCGGACGCAACGCTATCTCGTCGCTGCGGCAGCGGTGATCGTGATTGGAGGCAGCGTGTATCTCGCACGCAGCAGCTTCTACATGAGTGCGGCACCGTCGACCGCGGCAACGACTGCGACTCGACAAACACCGGTGCTCGCATCCCCGGCATCGCCCGCTGTGGCAGATGCAGCGCCGTCCGCCGGTCGGCTCGGCGTTCGCAGTCGAACCGTATCATCACGCGCGACTCGCGATCCTGCGCACGTCATGAGCGCATTTGATGCCTACGAGGATGCGGCGCGCGACCTCTCATCGTCGCTCAAGGCACGCCGCAGTCAGCTCGATCCGAAAACACTCGCCGTGCTCGATACCTGCATGAGACAAATCGATCAGGCGATCAATGAAGCCCGCGCCGCACTCGGCCACAATCCGGGCAACGAGATCGTCACTGATTTTTTGCGGTCGAGTTACCAGCAGAAACTGGATCTTTTGAAGCGCACGGTCGAAGGACCGCGGCGCACTCTCTAGGAGTTAGCCATGCATCGCTTTGTCAGAATCGCATTGTGCGCGCTCGTGCCGACGGCTGGTACAGCGCAATCGCCCAAGATCGAACCGATCAAGACTAGCGGCGCAAACGCGGTCTCCATTTCCAATTCGCTCGGCTATGTGCGCGTCGAGGGTTGGGATCTGGATTCCGTGGCGGTGACCTCTGCATCGGGGGATAGTCTGACAATCCGACGCGACGCGACTGGCGAGATTCGCATTAATCCGCCAATGACGAGCCTCGGCGTGAATATCGGACGTTCGGACATCATCGTGCGAGTCCCACGAACCATTCGGGTCAACGTCAACGGTCTTCAGACAAAGATCGATATCAGCGGCGTAACAGGTCGCGTCGACGTCGATGACGGATTCGAAGGTGACATCAAGATCGCCGGCAATCTCACCGAGCTGAACGTCGATGCATCGCAGAGCGAAATCGAGCTCGACGTGACTACACCCTACCTGCGCGCGAAAACCGCATCAGGTCGAATTCGCTGGACCGGATCGAGCGACGACGCGTCGCTTACAACCGTGACCGGTCGCATCACCATCGAGGCTGCGAAAATCGGCCGTGGCCGTTTCGAGTCGACGAGCGGCGATCTGCATTTTCATGGCGGAGTGACCCCGCACGCCTCGGTTGTGTTCGAAACGCACAGCGGTGACATCACAGCCGATTTCACTCCAGGCACGAACGTTCAAGTGGTCGCCGTCGGCGCGGTAATCGATCTTTTCGACCATCGGCTATTCGCAGACACTGCAGAATTCCGCAGCACCAAAGCGCAGACCGGCGAGAAACCAACGGCCGTCGTGACCTTTCGGACTTTCAAAGGAAAGGTCACAGCACGCGTGGACGGAACGAATACTGCCGGCGTTGGCGATCCGTTCTCGGATTCCAACTTCGTGCTTCTCCCGCCCGGAACCTTCACGATGGGCAACTACGAATACCGCGCGGAACACGAGGTGACGCTGACGCATTCGTTCTGGATGCAGAAAACAGAAGTCACACAAGCACAGTGGATTGCCGTCATGCACAAAAACCCGAGCAAGTTCGCTGTGTGCGGACCGAACTGTCCGGTCGAAAATGTCAGCTATGCCGACGTGCAGCTCTTCATTGCAGCGCTAAACAAGCAGTCGCCGGACAAACACTACCGCTTACCTACGGAGGCGGAGTGGGAATATGCCGCGAGAGCCGGGACCACCGGATGGTATGGCACGCCAGGCGACGAACGCCTCGGCGGATGGACGAAGAACAACAGCCTGGGTACAACCCATCGAGTTGGCGAACTACAGCCGAACAGCTGGGGGCTGTACGATATGCAAGGCAATGTGTGGGAGTGGGTGAGCGACTGGTACTACTCCCCTTATCCGCCTGGTCCGGCAACCGACCCCACGGGGCCGGCGACCGGCACGAGTCGCGTCGTCCGCGGCGGTGCGTGGGACAACGACGCCGTCGACACCCGAACGTTTACTCGAGCCTACAAGCTCCCGACCGGCGCCGACTACAATAAGGGTTTTGGCTTTCGCCTCGCGAGAACACCGTAACAACCACGCCAAATCCGCGTACATTATCAGCATGAAACTCACACGCTTCGCGCTGATCACCAGCTGTTTTGTAGTCACCTCCGCCGCACGCGCGCAAACGGCACCCGCTCGCGTCGACCACGCGGAGCACCATGAATTCGTGATCACCGACTTCCACACTGAAGCCGGCGGTGTGCTGCCCAAAGCGCGCATCGTCTACGGCACCTACGGCCATCTCAACGCGGCGCGCGACAACGTCGTGCTCCTGCCGTCGCACTACATGGCCAATCATCACGGCTACGAATGGCTGATCGGCCCCGGCCTCGCGCTCGACACGGCAAAGCTATTTCTCGTCGCGACTGAGCTCTTTGGCAACGGCAGCTCGTCTTCGCCGAGCAACACGCCGGAGCCGTTTCACGGCCCGCGCTTCCCCGTGATGAATATCCGCGACAACGTCGAAGCAGTGCACCGGCTGCTGACGGAAGATTTGAAAGTCACGCATCTCCGCGCCGTGATCGGATTCTCGATGGGCGCGCAGCAGGCGCTGCAATGGTCGGTGAGTTACCCGACCTTCATGGATCGCATTGTCGCGACCTCCGGCACGGCGAAGACGTATGGCCACGGAATCGTCCGCCTCGAAGGACAGATCGCCGCGCTCACCGCCGATCCAACATTCAATGGCGGCGACTACACCGCGCCGCCAACGAAAGGTCTCGAAGCGTTCGGCATGGTCTGGGCCGGCTGGCTCTATTCGCAGGAATGGTGGCGCAAGGAACTCTGGCGCTCCGGTTCGCCGGCTGGCACCACGTTCGATCAGTTCATGAACTCGTTCCGCCGCCGCTTCAGCGCCGACGCCAACGACTACATCCTTCAGGCGCGCACTTGGGAGCGCAACGACGTCGGCGCAACTGCAGGCTTTGGCGGCGACGTAGAAAAAGCGCTGCGCTCGATCAAAGTGCCGGTGCTCTACATGCCCTCGGCGACCGATCTCTATTTCCCCGTCGGCGACGCGCGCTACGAATCGCAGTTCATCCCGAAAGTCGAATTCCTGCCGATCCCTTCACTCTGGGGACATCCCGCAGGCGCCGCAGCGAATCCCGAAGACAAGAAATTCCTCAACGAGAACATCGCGCGCTTTCTCGCCGGAGGAGCAGGACGCTAAATAGGTTCGGCTTCGCGCCCGTGCCGCTGCGCATATGCGCGGGCAATGTCTTTGGGAATGATGTGATAGCCGTTGTTCGGTAAGAACGGCTGCACTTCAGGCGTCGGTTCGAGGTGGATGTGGTGACCGTCCACCTCGCTGATCTCCAGGCAATCGTCCACATCGTATAGATCGTCCGTGTGAACTGACTGCGCGCCCCGCAGCAGCTCCCGCTTGGCGCGCTCCTTCACCTCGCGCTCGTCGCCGGCCACCACGAACGCATTCGCGTGCAGCTCCGTGAACTCGCCCGGCCGGTACGCGCCCATGTTCACAAAGAAAAGCTTTTCGCGCTGCGCCGAAGGCGCCGGCCGCAGCACCACGCGGTATCCATCGATGATCTGAAGTTCGACCCACGAATCGAGATGTACGCGCAGCGGATCGCCGAACCACTTATCCATCAGCCGATCATAGGTCGCTTCGATCGACTCTCCAGCGACAAACACCACATCGTGCAGCTCGGTGTTGCACTTGGGCGCCCGGCCGCCGAGATACACGGCAAGCAGTTTCGTGCTCATGCGCGAAATCCCTTCACGAATTATTCAGCATGTGGCGCGCCGCGATACCACCACGCGACTCCCAGCAGAAACGCGCCGGCCAGCAGATAACTCCCCACCCGCAATCCAATCTGCTGTACATCCGACGCCGCGCTGATCGCGTAGAGCGCGGCAAAAACAGCGAGCGCGAGTCCAATCTGACGCACATGTCCGATGCCACGCTCGCGCCCCTGCTGGATTGCAACCACGCCGCACAGCGCGAAGTACGCGATCAGCACAAACGTGGAGAGATCCGCGCTGAACGCGTCGCGCAGCTCGAGATATCCCCAGAAAACCCCGAGCAATCCGCCCATCGTCATCAACGCAGCTCGGCGGCTCCCGCGCTCGCGCAGCGAGAATGCGCAGTACGTGAACCCCCACGCAAACACGACTGACCCCGTGACGCCACCGGACAGCGGACCAAGCGGGTCGAGCGCCGCGAACAGGAACATCATCGGCATTGCCGCGACCGTCAGCAGCCAGACCGAAGATGATTCGCCCGCGGCAATGTCACTCGCCGCAACAAGGCACAGCGCAGAGCCGACGAGCGCGAGCAGCTGAATATCCGGCGACGCAAGAAATGCATCGAGCCCGGTCAGCGGCTTGTTGCCGGTGTGGAGCGTCATTGCGACGGCCATCGTCGCCAAAGCGCTGAGCGCGACGCGTGGACGCGCAGGCCGGCGTTCCCAAATCAGCGCAACTATGCAAATCGCGCCGGCAAACAGAGCACCGAACTCGCGGTCGATCCACGGCACGCCGCTCTTATATCCCGCGACGCCAATTGTGAACGCTACCGTACCGGCAACAATGAGCCCGACCGCGGTCCACCATTTCCTGTCACCAACAGTTCGAATCGCGGCCGCGAGCGCGATCAGCCCGTACGCCGCAAGCATTCCATATCGCGGCACTCCGGTCGCCATGACAAACGGCGCGATGAGCGCACCGCCTAAGCCAACGCTGAACAGAAACTCTTCGTTTTCGAGCAGCGCGAGTGCGGCGAGCGCGGCAGCCGCTGCATCCGCGATCGCAATCGACATCAGCGGCGGAATCAATCCGAGTCTCGGCCCTGCGCCCCACGCGACAACATTTGTTACAGCGAGCGCCAGCGCCACGAGCGCATTTCCGAAATCGCGCGAGCCGCGCGCACGCATCCACATTCCCGCCGCGGCGAACAGAACCGCGAGCAGTGCGCCGAGGCCAACGCGAACCCATGGGCCGAGCATTCCGTGCGCGATCGCCCACGATACCAGCGCGCCGGCGCCCATGACTATTGTCAGCGCCGCGAGCGCGAGCACGCCATAGCGACCGACCATATTCTCGAGACTGCCGTCGGTACGCGGCACGGCCGACGCGCGAGGTGCGGCAGCTGTTGTCGCAATCGGTGGGAGCGCGGGAGCCGGTGGCAGCGCAACCGTGCGCGGCGACTCCGTGCGCAGCTCCGCAACCGCGCGCCGCACCTCGACGAGTTCCTGCGTCAGGCGCGCAAGCGTTTGTTCAAGCGAGTCGAGACGTTCCGGATCCTGCGACATACGCAAAGATGCGACACCCCGCCCTACTAATGAAGGGCGGCGGCACTTACGGGGCCGAATCCGGCGAGCATCCCGCCAGTTGCCGCTCTAGCTTTCCTGCATGCTCGACGCCGCCGCCTGTCACCGCGCTGTCGAATCGCGTGACGCGCGATTTGACGGAACGTTCTTCGTCGGAATCACGACGACGAGCATCTATTGCCGCCCTATCTGCCCGGCCCGCGTCTCCTATCCTGATCGCCGTCGCTTCTTTGATTCTGCCGGCGCTGCAGAAGGTGCTGGATTTAGGCCCTGCCTTCGCTGCCGTCCAGAACTCGCGCCCGGGCTCGCGCTCGTTGATACGGTATCACGCCTCGCGCGCGCGGCCGCGCTGAGAATCGCGGGAGGCGCGCTGAACGGCAGCAGCGTCTCCGCGCTCGCGCGCGAGTTCCACGTCAGCGAACGCCATCTCCGCCGCGCGATGGAAAGTGAGATCGGGCTCTCGCCGATATCACTCGCGCAGACGCATCGGCTTCTGCTCGCGAAACAGCTGCTCGGCGAGACGGCGCTCCCCGTCACGCACATCGCGTACGCCAGCGGATTTCAAAGCCTGCGCCGCTTCAATACGGTGTTCCGCGCGCAGTATGGATTGAATCCGAGCGCGGTGCGGCGCGCACGCACGTCTAATACTTCCAGCGCCGCTGCGACAGGCGCGACAAACGACGTCGTTCGCCTCTCACTCGCATATCGCGCGCCCTTTGCGTGGGATTCGCTGATCTCATTATTGAAGCGCGAGGCCGTGCCAGGCGTAGAGTCGGTGGACGACACGCGCTATGCGCGCACGATGCAAATCGCGGGCTGCTCCGGAACGATCGTGGTGGACAACGGAGTGAGTGACGATCGCAAATCAAAGCACGCCGCGAGAACTCACCTGAGCGTCGCGCTGTCTCCGACGCTCGTTCCCGCGCTCATGCCGCTGCTCGCGCGGTTGCGTCAGCTCTTTGATCTCGACTCCGAGCCGCTCGTCGTTGATGCACACCTCGCCGCGGCCGGCCTGCGCTCGTTCGTCCGCCGCCGCCCCGGTTTGCGCGTTCCCGGCGCGATCGACGGATTCGAGATTGCGCTGCGAACGCTGACGGGTGCCGCCGCGCGTTCGCCTGAAGAGCGGGTGAAGCGCATCGCGCGCGTCGTCGAATCAATCGGCGATCAAATCGACTCGGGAAATCCCGATCTCAACCGGCTCATGCCGACCGCACCGCAAATCGCGGACGCCGGCGAGCGCGGCCTGACATCGCTCGGCGTGTCGTCGCGTTCAGCACGCGCGCTGCTCGCCGTGGCAAACGCAGTGATCGCAGGAGAACTAACACTCGATCCGACCGCAGATCCGCTCGCAACGCACCGCGCACTGCTCGCGATCGACGGGATCAGCGACCGCGCCGCGCGCACCATCGTCATGCGCGCGCTTCACGGCCCCGACGATTTTCCGATTGCCGATCGTCCGTTGAACGACCGCGCCGAGCAGTGGCGGCCGTGGCGAGCGTACGCGGCGCTGCATCTCTTTTCCTGATCGCTGGGCCTTTGGCTCGGGCGCGGCCTGCCAACCCATTGGCGGACGTTGTTGTCAGAGTCTCATGACTCCCCGCCTCCAATCTGCCTGCATCGCAGTCATCGCCGCGTCGATCTTCGCATGCCAGCCGGCGCGCAACGCTCCCGCGGTCGTCGCGCCCACTTCATCACCAGCCGACTCTGTCTACGCGTTCGTGAACGGGCGCTGGATGGACAACGACCATTTCGTCGCAAAAACCGTCTATGTGAGCGGCGGCGTATTTCTCGCGGGCAAGCCGCACCGCGTGGATCGCTCCATAGATCTCGCAGGCGCCTTCATGACGCCGCCGTTCGCCGATGCGCACACGCACAATCTCGACGGCACGCTCCAAATCGACTCCGTCGTCAACACGTACATTCGCGAGGGCACCTTCTACGTCCAGGTACTCACAAACACTGTCACTGGAGCCGCGGCAGTACGCGCGCGTTTCAATCACCCCGGAACGCTCGACGTGGTTTACGCCAACGGCGGGATTAGCGCAACACTCGGCCATCCATTTGGCGCATACGAACCGCGACGCCTCGGCATCTATACCGCTGCGCAGGCCAAAGCGCGCAACGCCGAACTCTGCGCAAGCCGGCAGCTCGAAGGAAATGTCTACTGGTCGCTCGACACGCCCGCTGATGTCGCCAAGAAATGGCCGCTGATTCTCGCGACGCATCCGGACGTCATCAAGATTTTCCTCCTTCACTCCGAGTCATTCGACCCGGCGCCAACATGCGCCGCTATTGGCCGCGGCGGTCTCGATCCGAAACTCGTTCCTGATATCGTCGCGCGCGCGCACGCCGCAGGCCTCCGCGTGTGGGCGCACATCGAGAGCGCTCACGACTTCAGCGTTGCCGCCAAGGCCGGCGTCGATGGATTCGCGCACGTCCCCGGCTACAGTCTTGAACATGGCGATTCCGTCGCGGCAGATGAAATCACCGAGGCCGACGCGAAGATTGCGGGCGCGCATCACGCCTTCGTCACGCCCACTGCGAGCCTCGCCGCAGCGAGCTATGCAGTCAACGATTCCGCCGGCGTCGTTCGCATCCAGGAGATCGAGCGACGAAATCTGCGGCTCTTGCAGCGAGCGGGCGTGAAGGTGGTCGTCGGCTCAGACTACTATGGAAAGACGGCCGCGCTCGAGTTCCAATCGCTCCACCTCCTCGGCCTTTGGAGCAACACCGAGCTCGTGCGTATGTGGTCGGTAACCACACCGCTGGCCATTTTTCCGTCGCGGAAGATCGGTGCATTCGCGCCGGGCTACGAGGCAAGCTTTCTCGCCCTTGCCTGCGACCCCTTCGCCGACCTGGCCTGCACCCGGTCGATTACCCTCCGGATGAAGCAGGGAATCTTCATTAACTAGCGCAGGCAGGCACCGATGTCGATTTTCAGGCCCTCCATTCGACTACTCGTCGAAGCATCTCACTCACACTGCGCGAGGGTCCAATGAAGTATCTCTGCCTGATCTATGATGAAGAAGCAAAGTGGGCGAAAATGACGCAGGACGAAGGTGCCAAGATGAACACCGAATACGGCGTGTTCACCGGCGACATCCAAAAGAGCGGACACCTCGTCGGCGCCAACCGCCTGCAGCCGTCTTCAACAGCAACCACCGTCCGCAGCCGCGGCGGCAAGGTCTCCACCACCGACGGCCCGTACGCCGAGACGAAAGAGCAGCTCGCCGGCTATTACCTGATCGAGGCGAAGGATTTGAACGACGCCGTTCAGGTTGCCGCGCGCATTCCGTCGGCGAAGTACGGTGCGATCGAAGTGCGCCCCATCCACGCGATGTGACCTGACGCGTGCGCGAGATCGTCGACCGCATCTATCGTGACGACTCGCGCCGCGTGCTCGCGACGCTTATCCGCCTCTTCGGTGATTTCGATATCGCCGAAGAGGCGCTGCACGATGCGTTCGTCGCCGCACTTGAGCGCTGGCCGATTGAAGGTGTGCCGGTCAATCCGCGCACCTGGCTCGTCAGCGCCGGACGCTTCAAGGCGATCGACCAGCTTCGCCGCCGAGCCGCGTTCGATGAACGACTCCCTGAAATCGAACGGCAACTCACTGAACTCACGGAGAACGAGCCCGTGATTGCCGAAAGCGGCGACATCGCTGACGACCGCCTCCGCCTCGTCTTCACCTGCTGCCACCCCGCGCTCTCGACCGACGCGCAGGTCGCGCTCACGCTTCATACCATCGGCGGCCTCACCACAGAGGAGATCGCGCACGCCTTTCTCGTCGGCGCGCCGACGCTCGCACAAAGAATCGTCCGCGCAAAAAACAAAATTCGCGACGCGAAAATCCCCTACGAGATTCCGGACGCCAACGACCTTCCCGAACGGCTCGACGCGGTTCTCGCCACGCTCTATCTGATTTTCAACGAAGGCTACTCCGCTACCTTCGGCGCGACCGTCACGCGCGCCGACCTGTGCGGCGAGGCGATCCGCCTCGGTCATCTCCTCGTTGAACTTCTCCCGGAGCCCGAAGCGATCGGCCTGCTCGCCATGATGCTGCTGCACGATTCAAGGCGCGCCGCACGCACAAACCCGCTCGGCGAGCTGATCGTGCTCGACGAGCAAGACCGCTCCCTCTGGAATCGCGAGCAGATTCGCGAAGGCCAGCAACTCACAGAGCGGGCATTGCGATCCCGCCGCGTCGGCCCGTACGCGATTCAAGCGGCGATCGCCGCCGTGCACTCAGAAGCAAAGAGCGCGAGCGAAACGGACTGGGCCCAGATCGTGGTGCTGTACGATCTCCTGCTCAACATGAACCCGTCGCCCGTGGTCGAGCTGAACCGCGCGGCCGCGGTCGCCATGAAAGACGGCCCGGCGCACGGCCTCGATCTCATCAATGCCCTGCTCGCCCGCGGCGAGCTCGCCAACTACCACCTCGCGCACTCGGCCCGCGCCGATCTTCTCCGCCGCCTCAACCGCACCGCGGAATCGCTCACCGCCTACGCGACGGCACTCGAGCTGACTACGCAGGAGCCGGAACGTCGCTTTATCGAGCGCCGCATGGCTTCGTTGAAGCACTGACAAACCACTGTTGCCACGGGTTTTCGCGGGTGAACGCGGGTAAGACAATCGAATTGCGGTTCTACCCGCGCCTTCCCGCGTAAACCCGCGGCAATTGTCGTTTCTGTGGGCGTCCCCCAGTATTGTGGTGGACCAACCCATAAATCATGAAACGACTAGCTGCCCTTTTTGTCCTAGCGCCTGCGATGGTCTCCGCACAAGCGGCCCCGTCGGCGTTCAAAGTCGAAGAGACGACAATCTTCTCCGTGCACGCCGCATTCAAGGCGCACACGCTCACCTGTCACGCGCTCGTCGCGAAATATCTCGCGCGCATCGCCGCGTACGACAAACAAGGGCCGGCGATCAACGCGATCATCACGCTAAACCCGAACGCGCTCGTCGTCGCAGATTCGCTCGACAAACGCTTCGCAAGAGAAGGACTCACCGGCCCGCTCCACTGCGTGCCGATGATCGTGAAAGACAACTTCGAGACGAAAGACCTTCAGACCACGGCCGGCTCGCTCGCGCTCAAGGGCTGGATCCCGCGCCAGGACGCCACGATGGTTGCGCGCATTCGCGATGCGGGTGCAATCGTGCTCGCGAAATCGAACATGGCCGAGTGGGCGTTCTCACCGTATGAGACCGTGAACTCGATTCTCCCGGGCTACACAAAAAATCCGTACGCGCTCGATCGCGTTACGGCCGGCTCCAGTGGTGGGACCGCGGCAGCCGTTGCAGCGAACGAAGGCGAATCCGGACTCGGCTCCGACACCGGCAACTCGATTCGCGGACCGTCGTCGCACAACGATCTCGTCGGCATTCGTTCAACAATGGGGCTCACCTCGCGCGCTGGCGTCGTGCCGCTGCTCAATAGCTCGGATATTGCCGGTCCGATGGCGCGCACCGTCTCAGACGCCGTCGAGATTTTCAATGTCGTCGCCGGCGAGGATCCCGCCGATCCAGTCACGGCATCGAGCGCCGGCCATCGCGAAGCCGACTACAGAAAGTTTCTCGTCGCGGGCGGCCTCAAGGGCGCGCGCATCGGCGTGCTTCGCCAGGCATACGAGCATCCCGATCGTGAAGGCCGCCCGACGCAGGACAGCGAAGTCGTCGCTGTGTTTATGAAAGCCGTAAAGGATCTCGAGAAGGCAGGCGCGACGATCGTCGACCCCGCGGGCATCGACTCGCTCAACGCGATCCAGCGCACCGGCGGCGGCGGATGCGCCGCATTCAAGTACGATCTCGAGCGCTACTTCGCCGCGCGCGGCCAGAACGCCCCGGTGAAATCCGTCGATGACATTCTGCGGAGCCGAGCGTATCACCCGTCAGTGCAGCTCAAACTTCAGGCCGAGCAGACCGCGACGATCCCGCCCGAAGACAATCCCGGCTGCAAAGCGCGCGAAGCGATGCGCGAGCGTTTCCGCGTTGCCGTGACCGCGATGATGGACTCGCTGCACTTGGACGCACTCGTTTATCCAACGTGGAGCAACCCGCCGCGCCTCATTGGCGATCTCAACACGCCGGCCGGTGACAACAGCCAGCTCTTCTCGCCGACCACCGGCTTCCCCGCGATCAACGTGCCGATGGGTTACACGCGCAACAACGTGCTTCCCGCCGGCATGACATTTTTTGGACGAGCGTGGAGCGAAGGCAAACTGATCACGCTCGCATATGGGTACGAGCAGGCAACACATCACCGGAGAGCGCCCGCGAGCACTTCCGCGAGCGCTGCGACAAGCAGCAAGGCCAAGTAATCGATGACCATTCTGCTTGTTGCCGTTTTCATATTCTCGGGCGCAGCCGGACTCATCTATGAATCGATCTGGAGCCGCTATCTCGGGCTCTTTGTCGGCCATAGCGCGTACGCACAAGTCATTGTTCTCGTCATTTACTTGGGCGGCATGTCCGTCGGCGCGGCTATCGCAGCGCGCCGGAGTTCCCGGATCAAAGAGCCGCTCGTTGCATACGCCGCAGTAGAAACCATTGTCGGACTGCTCGGTCTCGTCTTTCACGACGCCTTCCTCGGCGTGGGCAGCTTTGCCTATTCGACAATTTTCCCCGCGCTCGCCGGTGGTGTCACGCTCGTTGTGGTGAAGTGGGCGCTCGCGGGATTGCTCATTCTTCCGCAGGCCGTTCTGCTCGGCGCGACCTTCCCGCTGATGAGCACCGGATTAATCCGGCGAGTATCGCGCGATGGCCAGAGCGACACCGGCCGGTTGATCTCGATTCTCTACTTCGCGAATTCGATCGGCGCCGCAGTTGGTGTGTTGGTCGCCGGTTTCTATCTGATAGGCGCAACGGGACTGCCGGGAACGCTGCTCACCGCGGCGATCATCAATCTTCTCGTCGGCCTCACGGTGTTTGGCGCGGTTCGCCTCGTTCATGAGAACGATGAGCCTGGTACAGAGGCCTCGCCCGCACAAACGATGGAAACCGTGCCGGCCTCGCCAGAGCTGCCGATGCTCTGGCGCGTCCTGCTAATCGTCGCTGCCGGCACCGCACTCTCGAGCTTCGTCTATGAGATCGCCTGGGTGCGCATGCTCGCACTCGTGCTTGGCAGCGCGACGCATTCGTTCGAGTTGATGCTCTCGGCGTTCATCCTCGGACTCGCGCTCGGCGCATTCTGGATTCGCACGCGCGCCGACACATTCCGCGATCCCATCCGCGCACTCGGCGTCACGCAGTGGGCGATGGGCGCGCTCGCCATTCTCACACTCTCCGCATATCTGATGTCGTTCCACTGGATGGCATTTCTCATCCAGGGACTCGATCAAAACGTCGAGGGCTATCAGGTCTTCACGGTCGCGAAGTACGGTATCGCGCTCATCGTCATGCTCCCCGCGACGTTCTGCGCGGGAATCACGCTCCCGCTCATCACGCGGATGCTGCTGAATGCCGGCAGCGGTGAACGCGCGGTCGGTGCCGTGTACAGCGTCAACACGCTCGGCTCGATCGTTGGCGCCGGAGTCGCCGCGCTCATCCTGATGCCCATGCTCGGATTGAAATTTCTGCTCATCTCCGGCGGCGTTATCGACATGGCGCTTGGTGTGTGGCTGCTCTTCATCGCCGGCCGAACCGCGACCGACACGAAACGGTTTGCTATTGGCCTCGCCGCTGCGACCGTGTTCGTCACCGTGATGGCAACGCTCGACGTGAATTTCGATCGCGGCGTGCTCACCAGCGGCGTCTTCCGCTATGGTCGCATCCCATCGATCGCCGCACAGAACATCGTGTTTTACAAAGATGGCCGCACTGCAACAGTAAGCGTGCGAAAGTCCGAGGATGGCGGTTTCTCCCTCGCCACCAACGGCAAGCCCGATGCCTCGCTCTCGCCGACCTGGTTCGTTCCCGTCACCGACACCACCACACCAACGATTCTCGACGGCGACGAGTCAACGCAGATCTTGCTGCCACTGATGACACTCGCGCACGCGCCGAACGCGAAGCAGGGCGCCGTGATCGGCAACGGATCCGGCATGTCGAGTCACCTCCTTCTCGGAAGTCCCAATCTCGAGAAACTCGTGACGATCGACATCGAGCCGGAAATGATCAACGGCTCGCACACGTTCTATCCGGTCAACAAGCGCGTTTTCGACGATCCACGATCGCAGTACGTGCACGACGATGCAAAGAGTTATTTCGCGGCGACAAACCGGAAGTTCGATCTGATCCTCTCCGAGCCGTCGAACCCGTGGGTGAGCGGCGTGAGCGGTCTGTTCACGGACGAGTTCTACCAGCGCATTCGTACGTATCTCACGCCGAACGGAATCTTCGGCCAGTGGCTCCATCTATATGAGATCGACGATGGCCTTGTCCTCGGCGTAGTGAAGGCGCTTCATAAGAACTTCGCATCGTACGAGATTTTCCTGACTGCGGAGTCAGACGTGTTGATTGTCGCGTCCAATAATCCGACACTGCCAAAGCCGGACTGGAGCGTCTTCCAGCTGCCGATGATCAAGAAAGATCTCGCGCACTTCCGAACGATCACGCCCGAAGTCCTGGAAACGCTGCGTCTCCTCTCGCGCGATGCGATGGCTCCGCTCGCGGGCGACCCGCAGGGCGCGAACTCTGATTTCTACCCGACGCTCGACCTGCTCACCGAGCGTACGCGATATATGAAGGTTGTCGCGAAGGGTTTCTACGAGATGAGCTCCACGCGCTACGATATCTCGGCGGCGCTCATGAACCGCAGGATTCTTCCGATCGACGCAAAGAATCCTTCACTCGATATCGCAAGAGTGAACGCACTCGCGCTCGGCGCGCGCATTCGCGGGAATGAGGCGCCCGATCGGGACGTCGCCGACGACTACGATAAAGATTTCCGGGAGACCCTTGAACGCGGTCAGATGCTGCGCGATCAAATCGCCGCAGCCCATCCGCCTGCCGACTGGCCGATGTTCATGAAACGCGCGTTCACAGTCGAGAACGACCGCCACGCGGGGACGATGGGCTGGACCGACGACGCCTGGTACGCATCCGTATCGCATTTCATCGAGCAGCAGCATGCGCCGGCCGAAGCGCAGGCCGCGTTCCGCTTTATGCATGCTGCTTCTTCATATGATTGGAAACACGCCGTCCTTGAGATCGACGTGCTTCGCAAAGCACGCGAGGGCGGCATCTCGTGGATGAACGACGACCTCTTCCGCGATGGCGCGACGATTGCGCTCCTGCAAACGGGCGACAGCGAGAAGGCGCGCGCCGTGTTCAATCAGATGGCAGCGTTCGCACTCCGCAAACCAAATGATTTGCGCCTGACACTCCTCGAGGCCCACCTCGCCGCCGCTGAACGGACAGCGGCGAAGAAGACCAAATAGCTCGAGTTACGGTTTGACCGGCGCCGCCTTCGGCGGGTGCTTCGCAAAATCTCCGGCTTCGATAGCGGAGATTTTTGCAGGCTTGATGTACTTCTTCATCGCCGCGTTCACGTCTGCTACGGTCAGCGCCGACACCATCTTCTCGAAGTTGGCGTCAAACGCCATCGTGCGACCGGTGATGTACTGCCCTGTGAGCTTAGATACGAGCGCACCATCGCTGGAGCGGGTCTGCAGATTCTGCTGCAGCCAGCCGCCGCGCGCTTTGTCGAGTTCATCCTGTGTGAAGCCATCCTTCAGCACACGGTCGAGTTCTTCGCCGAAGGCCGTCTCGAGACGCGCGACATTCTCCGGGTTGTAAATCGCGAACTCCTGGAAAATGGCAACGCTGTCGAGTGACTGCGCGCCGATCGCCGACTGCACCCCGTAGCTCAGTCCGTCCTTCTGACGGATGCGCACCGCAAGACGGCTGCTCAGCGCGTCCGCACCAAAGATGTAGTTCGCCATCACGAGCGCAGCGTAATCTTTGCTGTCGTCGCGAACCTTGATGTTGATCCCGGCTATGTAGAGCGCGTTCGCTTTGTCGGGTGTCTCAATCTTCTCGCTCGCTTGCGGTGCGTCGAAGTACTGCCGCACGAGCCGCCCGAAGGGCTTCGGGCTCTTCCACGCGCCGAACAGCTCATTCGCGAGCGCAGTGACCGTGTCCTTTGAGAAATCGCCCACCACGGCAATATCGCCGTAGCTCGCGCCGACAAAATCCGTGTAGAACTTCTTCACCTCGTCGATGGTCACCGACTTGACGTCCGCGATTGTCTCGTCGATTGACTGCGGATAGAGCGGGTGCCCCTTGGGATACAGCACGAGCTTCTTTTGGAGCGTACGCACTGCGAGCGCCTGTGGATCTGACTTCTGCTGATCGAGACCGGCAAGCTCTTCCTGCTTCAGGAGATCCAGCTCCTTCGCATCGAACGCCGGTTCTTTGAACAACTGAGCGATCAACCGGAGCGTCGGCGCGAGATTCTCGCGCGTCGTCTCGATATTCGCGATTGCGTTGTTACCCGCACCGCCGAAGTTCACGCGCGCCTTGAGCTTGTCGAACGCGTCCTTGATCTGCTGACGCGACATCGTCTTCGAGCCGCGATCGAAAAGGCTCGACATCATCGTCGACGCAGAGTTTCTGTTCGACAGCGACTTTTCATCGCCGAAGCGCAGCGTCACACGTGCGCTCACCGTGTTGCCGCGCGTCGTCTTCGGCAGGAGCGCAACCTTGAAACCGTTCGGCAGCGTCGAGCGGATCGTTCGCGCATCGATGTTCGCCGGCGACGGATCAAATGCCTCACCGGCCGCCAGCGTCGCGTTCCCCTTGTAGTTCTTCGTCATCGCGACGATGTCCGCTTCCGTCACCTGCGGGATCTCGGCGCGATCGGGCTTGTCGGTTGGATAGAACAGACCAACCGTGCGATTGTCCGGCTTGAGATACGCGGCTGCAACGCGCTGCACATCCGCCGGCGTCACCTTCTTGATCCGGTCGCGGTGCACGTAGATCAACCGCCAGTCGCCGGCGGCTGCCCACTCGGTGAGTGTCAGCCCGACATCCGCCGAGTTGTTGAGCAGCAAATCTGTTTCCTTGAGCAGCGACGCTTTCGCGCGCTCGACTTCTTCAGTCGACGGCGCCGTCTTCCCGACCGCTTCCATCGTTTGAATCAGAATCGCTTTCGCTTCAGCGAGCGACTGATCCTTTTTCATCGTCGCACTGCCGGCCAAGAAGGTCGGCTCTTTCAGCTGAATGTTGAACGACTGCGCTTCAGATGCCTTTTTCGTTTCGACCAGCGCCTTGTACAGGCGGCCGCCCGGCTCGTTGCCGAGTATTTCCGTGAGGACATCGACAGCGGCGAAATCAGGATGCGAGCCGGCCGGCACGTGGTACACCGCCATCGCGAGCTGAACGTCGCCCGTGCGACGCAGCGAGATCTCGCGCTCGCCGTCCTGCGTCGGCTCTTCTGTATAAGTCGGATAGAGCATGTTGCCGCGATCGAGCGAGCGCACCGGCTTTGGAATCGAGCCGAAAATCGCCGCGACCTGCTTCACGACATTTGCTTCGTCGATCTTGCCGGCCACCACGAGCACGGCGTTGTCGGGCTGGTAGTACTTATGGTAGAACGCCTGCAACCGCTCGATCGGCACGTTTTCGATATCGCTGCGCGCGCCGATCGTGCTCTTTCCATAGTTGTGCCAGAGATACGCTGTGCTCAGTGTGCGCTCGAACAGAATCCTGAACGGCGAGTTCTCGCCGGCTTCGTATTCGTTGCGCACAACGGTCATTTCGGTTTCAAGATCCTTCTTCGCGATATAGCTGTGCAGCATGCGGTCGGCTTCGAGTTCGAGCGCCCACGTGACGTTCGAGTCGGATGCAGCAAGCGACTCGAAGTAGTTGGTACGATCGAAGAAGGTGCTCGCGTTGTCGCGCGCCCCGCGCGCCGTCAGCTCGGCAGGAATGTTCGGATGCTTCGGCGTCCCCTTGAAGTTCATGTGCTCGAGCAAGTGCGCCATGCCCGTCTCGCCATATCCCTCGTGCCGCGATCCTACGAGATAGGTGATGTTGATCGTCGCCGTCGGCTTGCTGGCATCCGGAAATACCAGAACCCTGAGGCCGTTGGAGAGATCGTATTCCGTGATCCCCTCAACGCTCGCGCCCTTCGTCACGCCCTGCGGCAGCTGCGCCGCCAGCGGTCCGGCAACGAGCACGAGCATCGCGGCCAATCGGCGGCCGCTGCGGAAAGTGAAAGCTCTGGTCATAGGTCCTCTATATGGAAGAAATGCTCTCTTGCTGGGTTCAAAGGTTACCCGCCGCAGGGCTGTGCTCAAGGCAACCCAAGTGCTCGGGGAGAGTTTTCCCGCAGAACCGCGGACTTACGCGGAAAATTCACGGAAAAGTCGCGGATACTGCAAATACTTGGGGGGGAACAACAACTACGCGTAGTTGTTGGTGCTGTTCCCCCAGGAAGTATCCGCGTTGTTTCCGCGTCATTTCCGCGTAAATCCGTGGTTAAGGGGGAAAACCATCCCAAACATTGCCCCGCCACCCCGATCCACAGCGGTTAGACCAATAAAGCGTTATTAATGGTTGACCCCTTTCCGAGCCTTCCTATGCGCCGTACCCTCGCACTGCTCCTCGTCATCACCGCGCCACTCGGCGCACAGATGGCGTACAAGCAGCCCCCCGCCGCCATCGCCAAAATCCTCGACACGCCGCCAACACCGGCCGCGTCGTTCAGCCCCGACCGGTCGAAAATGCTGATGACCGAGCGGAACGGCCTCCCGCCCATCAGCGACGTCGGCGCGCCATATCTGCGTCTCGCCGGCACACGCGTAAATCCGCGCACCAACGGATCATGGCGAGAAGCTTTTGCGCGTGGCTTGATTGTGCGTCCGATGAGCGGCACCGCCGAAGTCCGCGTGCAGACGCCGCCCGGATCGAAAATCTCACACGTCATGTGGTCCGACGATTCAAAGAAGATCGTCTTCTCGATCACCGGCACCGACGGCATCAAACTCTGGGTCGCCGACGCCGCAACCGGCGCCGCGCATAAACTGACCGACGTCGCGATGAACGGGATCAACAATCCGTGCTCGTGGCTCGATGCGACCTCGCTCATTTGCGAGACCATCGCCGCCGGACGCGGCGCCGCACCGGCCGCCCCGGAAATTCCAGAAGGCCCGATTGTTCAGGAAGCCGATGGACACAAGAATCCGGCGCCGACATTTGAAGATCTCTTGTCGAGCCCGCAAGACGAAAAACTGTTCGACTACTACTTCGCCTCGCAGCTCGCGATCATCTCGCTCGACGGCGCCGTCACGAAAATCGGCGGCAAAGGAATTCACTCGCGCATGTCGCCGTCGCCCGACGGCAAATACGTGCTCGTTTCGACTGTGCATCACCCGTATTCGTATCAGGTTCCGGAAGCGCGCTTTCCCGCTCTCACGGAAGTGTGGGATCGCAGCGGTAAGGTGATCCGCAAAGTTCAGGACACACCGCTTCAGGAATCCTCTCCGCGCGGACAGGACGCTGTGGAAGCCGGTCCGCGTGCGGTCGGCTGGCGTGCGGACGTTCCGGCATCGCTCGTCTGGACCGAGGCACTCGACGGCGGCGACATGTCCGTGCAGATGGCCAAGCATGATCATCTGCTCTCGCTCACCGCGCCATTCGCCGGCACGCCCATTGAACTCATTGCAGTCGACACGCGCATCGGCGGCGGTCGGGGTGGCTCGGTCACCTGGGCCAACGCCAATCTCGCGATTGTCACCGAAGGCGCACGTCGCACGCGCAAGACAAAGACGTGGACCTTCAACCCGTCGAATCCCTCCGCTGCGCCACATCTCCTCTGGGAGCGCAGCACGGAAGATCGCTACAACGATCCGGGCCGCTTTGAAGTCACGCGCGGACCGTTCGGCGACAACGTGCTGCTCACATCGAAGGACGGAAAGTTTGCATACCTCACCGGCATCGGTGCATCGGCCGAGGGCGACCGTCCTTTCTTGAACAAGTACGAACTTGCGACCGGTAAATCGACAGAACTGTTCCGCTCCGCCGCGCCGTACTATGAGAATGTGGTGAGTATGATTGACGGCGAAGGCAATCGTGTCGTCACCCTTCGCGAGTCCGTCGACGAAGTGCCGAACTATTATCTCCGCGACATCGCGGCGAATAAGCTCACGCAGCTCACGCACGCGAAAGATCCCGCGCCTGAGTTTGCGGGCGTGAAGAAAGAGTTCGTGAAGTACAAGCGCGCCGACGGCGTGGATCTCACCGCAACGGTGTATCTCCCGGCCGGCTACGACAAAGCGAAAGACGGTCCGCTCCCGTTCTTCCTCTGGGCATATCCGGCCGAGTTCGAGTCAGTCGCCGCCGCATCGCAAATCTCCGGATCGCCCTATCGCTTCACGCGTCCATCGGGTGCATCGCGCCTGATGATGCTGACGCAGGGCTATGGCGTGATGGACAACCCGACCATTCCGATCATCGCGCAGAATGGCGGCAAGCCGAATGACACGTACGTAGAGCAGCTCGTCGCGGGTGCAAAGGCCGCGATCGACAAGGTCGTCGAGATGGGCGTCGCCGATCGTGATCGCATCGCAGTCGGCGGTCACTCGTACGGCGCGTTCATGACCGCAAATCTTCTGGCGCACACAAACTTCTTCAAAGCCGGAATCGCGGAGAGCGGCGCGTACAACCGTACGCTCACACCGTTCGGATTCCAGAACGAAGAGCGCAACTATTGGGAGGCGACGGAGCTGTACACGAAGATGTCGCCCTTCACCTACGCCGACAGCATCAAGACACCGATCCTGCTCATCCATGGAATGGCGGACGACAACACCGGCACCTTCCCGATCAACAGCGAGCGCCTCTTTGCAGCGCTCAAGGGAACTGGCGGCACGGCGAAGTACATCCAGCTCCCGGCCGAACCGCATGGCTATCGCGCGCGCGAATCGATCGGGCATGTGCTCGCTGAAGAAGTCGCGTGGCTCGACAAATATGTGAAGCCGAAGGTGAAGACGAAGGCGGACTAGTTAGTGAAAAAATCGTTGCTGCTGTCGCTCATCCTGTGCGGTTTGGCAGGATGCGCGACGAGGCAGACATCCGCTGGAGCACCGACAAGTTTCTATTCAGATTCGTCGCTGCTCCAGCGGATGCTTGTTGCCGAGGATGCACGCGGAACCGGCGCTGAAGGGATCGCGCCGCTTCTCGAAGGACAGAAGAGCAACGACAGCACACTAAAGTTCGTCGCGAACCGCGCGCTGCTGCGGCTCAAGTGGGCGCCTACACCGCCAGCGACACCGGCGACCAATCGCCCGCCACGCGCTCCCGCCGAACGTGTCTTCACAGGACCATGCGCGCGGCTCGTCTCGCGCGCGCACGATTCCGATTTGCGCGTCGTTCTTGCGGCGGCCGACTCGCTCAGCTCGTGCTCCGACGACGGAACAACGCTGCTCCGTCTCGCCGCAGACGCGAACGACAATGTTCGCGCCGATGCAATCGCCGCTCTCTCGCGTGGCGGTCAGCACAAATACGATAGCGTGTACATCGCGGCGTTGAGCGCGCACGGATACCAAGTCGTGCTCGCTGCTGCGAACGCACTGAAGGGTTCGACGAGCAGCGGCGCAGTGCCCGCGCTGCTCAACGCACTCGATCGCCTCACCGCCGAACGCCGCGAGAACTCGCGCGATGAGCGCGTCGCGATCCTCGCGCGCCTCGGCGAAACCGAAACCATAGTCGATGCGTCACGGCTGAAACGCAACGTCTCCGACTACGATTCGACTGTTGCGATGAAAGCCGCGGAGCTTGTATCCAGTTGGACCGTCTCGAAATACAGTGCGACTCCGCATCCGCTCCCGATCCGCGCTGAGCCGCTCGCGCAGATCTTCGGCACGCGCAACATGCAGCTCAGGATCACGATGGCTCCGCTGAGTGGCGGCGGCGTGATCCTGATCAATCTGTTCACCACCGAAGCACCGGCGACCATCGCACGCATCACGCGCCTCGCGCGTGCTCACTACTACGACGGCCTCTCGTTTCATCGGTATGTCCCGAACTTCGTGATCCAGGGCGGATCCCCCGGCGCCAACGAACAGGTCGGCGACGCGCAGTTCATGCGCGATGAACTCGGCGGACACTCGCACCTTCGCGGCACCGTCGGAATCTCTACCCGCGGGCACGACACCGGCGACGCACAGTTCTTCGTGAATCTCGTCGACAACAAACGCCTCGATCACGATTACACCGTCTTCGGCGAAGTTGTCACGGGGATGAGCGTCGTCGACAAAATCCGCGCAGGTGACGTGATGGCGCGCGTCGAGGTTGTAGGCGGTACAATTCAGAAGTAACGCCGCAGCGGGATTCAAACAGACCGCGCCTCTAACTCTCGCAGGACCCACATGCACTTTCTCCTTGCCGCCGCCTTCTTCTTTCAGGCCGCAGCCGCTGCCGACTCTACTGTTCTCCACGGCGCGCGCGGTCCGGCGTTCGCGCCCGACGGCCGCCTTGCCGTTTCTGTCGATGGCGATCTCTTCGCGCAGCAATCACCCGGCGGCAAATGGCTGCATATCACGACGGGCATTGCCTGGGATCGCGATCCCGTCTGGACGCGCGATGGCTCTGCGATTGTCTTTTCATCCGACCGCGCCGGCACCTACGCACTCTGGCGCGTGAAGGTGAACGCCGATGGTACTGCCGGCACTCCAGAGCGCATCACGAACTCCAATGATGCAGAGAGTTCGCCTTCTCTCGCGCCGGATGGCACGATCGCGTTCGTTCGCGGTAACGGAAACGCGTCGCGCATCTGGATCCGCTCGCCCGACGGTTCCGAGAAACGCCTCTCAACGCGCGAGCTTCCGGAGCTCGACCCGGTGCTTTCATCCGACGGCGCTCGCATCGCGTTCATTCAGCCCACCGAACTCGGCCGCAGCATCATCGTGCGCGGGCTCAACGATCAGCGCTCGACTGTTGCCAATGCAGATCGAAACGCCGAGCGCGTCGTGTGGGCACCGAGTGGCGATCGACTCGCGTTCACGGCAGGCGGCCGCACTTCGGGGATTTATATAGTTCCACCGGACGGCCGCTGGACCAATCTCGCATCGTCGAAGCACGGCGACATCGCCTGGTCGGCAGATGGAAAGACGCTCGCGATTGTCGAGCACGAAGATGTCACGACGCCGTACAACGGCGATCCCGATCGCTTGGGCGAACGCATTGCGAGTGAGACGTTCGAGAGCGAACAGAAAGTTTTCTTCGTGGCGGCACCGCTCGCACCTGACGCCGGACTCGCTGAGCAGACGATTGTTTCGGCACGTGATATGTCCGCGCGTTATGCCGACGCATACGATCGCGTGTGGGAGCGTTCGACCAAACTGTATTTCTCGCAGCCCGACGCAGCGCAGCGCTTGGTGCAGTGGCAGGCCGTGAAAGCGAAGCACCGCCCCGAAGCGCTCGCCGCAAAGACTGACGACGATCTCCAGCGCGCGATTTACAACATGCTGCGCGACCGTCCCGCCACGCGCTCGAGTGCAACCGGTCGCGCAGCTGTCAGCAGCGCGCATCCTGTCGCCACGGCAGCAGGCGTTGAAATCCTCAAAGCCGGCGGCAATGTCGTCGATGCCGCCGTTGCCGTTTCATTCACGCTCGGCGTTGTCGAACCCGACGCGAGCGGCGTGGGCGGCTACGGCCAGATGGTGATCAACCTCGCGAAGATGGACCGGCCGACGCTCATCGAGTTCATGGCGCGCGTTCCGGAAGACGCCACGTTGAGCAACACCTCGATGATGATCAATGGCCGCTATCCCGCCGACGGCCCCGCACTCGTGAACGTCCCCGGAACAACCGCCGGCATGTACCGCGCGTTCAAGCAGTACGGCAGCGGCAAAGTGACATGGAAGGAAATCCTCGCGCCCGCGATTCGTGCGGCTACGAATGGCTACGCACTGAGTGAAGGAACCGCGACAACGCTTTCAACCGAGCGCGAACACTTCCTGAAATACGAAGGGAGCAAAGCGCTCTTCTTCAAAGACGGCAAACCGAAAATCGCCGGCGACACGGTGAAGAATCCGGACCTCGCCTGGGTCCTCGGCAAAATCGCAGAGGGCGGCGCCGATGGATTTTATAAAGGCGAAGTCGCGCAGAAATGGGTCACCGATCTCCGCTCGCATGGCAACACGATGAAGACGAGCGATCTCGCCCGCTACTTCGCGCCTGAACGCGAGCCGGTCAGCGGCACTTATCGCGGCTACACTTTTTATGCGAGCGCTCCACCAGTAAGCGGCGGCGCCGAACTCGCCGGCCGTTTGAATCTTCTCGAGCATTTCGAGAAGCCGAAACCCTACACCGAAGACGCCGCAACCATGCACGCGATCATCAGCGCATGGCTCTTGGTCCCGAGCACCCGCAATCGCATCGCCGACCCCGATTTGTGGCCTACCGACATCGCCCCGATCGTCAGCAAAGACACGAGCAATCTCAGATGGCAGTGCTACGACCCAACCAAAGCGCTGACCCCCGAACAGTTTCGCGGCGATACCCTGAAATGCGCCCTCCCCAAATCCTCAGCAAACGGTTCCGCCCCAAATAACTCAGAACTGACAGCTGAAGACTCACAACTCAACACTGCTTGTGACTCCCAACACGCCACTGAAGTTGACTTCTGCCACTCCCAAGGCACCACCGCCTTCACCGTAGCCGACAACGAAGGCAACGCCGTCGCCGTCACTCAAACACTCGGCACCTGGGGTGGAAATTTCTACGTCACGCCCGGTCTAGGTTTTCTCTCCAACGATAAACTCACCAGCTACGGCACCGATCCGACTCAATACGGCTCACGACTCGCCTTCGCCCGCCACGGCAGCACCATCACCCCAACAATTGTTTTCAAAGGCAAAAAACTCGTCTTCGCCGTCGGCGCCGCCGGCAATAACTGGATCACCTCCGCAGTCTTCCAGACTCTCTTGGGCGCGCTCGACTACGGTATGGGTCCGCAGCAAGCACTCGAACTCCCCCGCTTCATCCCCGGCGTGAACTTCGGCGCAGGTGGCGGCGGTCGCGGAGCAGGCGGCGGTGGACGCGGCGCAACGGCCGGTCCCACGAAATACAACATCGAGATGGAAGACGGCTTCTCACCCGACGTCATCAAGAAACTCCGCGAGCTCGGCTACGACATCAGCTTCGTCTCGATGCGCGGCGAACTCCGCGAAGGCTACGGCGCCGCCGTCGCGATCGACGGAAAGAAAGTCACCGCCGGCGCCGATCCGCGGCGCGCGGGAACCGCAGGCGCGATTCCCTGATCATCATTTCCCGAGGCCAGACACTCATGCGCCGCTTACTCGTCGTAGCGTTCAGCCTGATCGCATTGCCGGTCGGCGCGCAGCAACGCCCGCACTGGATCGCAACCTGGGCACCGTCACAATCCGCAGCCACACCGATTCCGCCCCGCGACTCGCTCGATCGCGTCCCCACATTCGTCGATCGAACAGTCCGCCAGATTGTCCGCACCACACTCGGCGGCGACAGCATCCGCATTCGCCTCACCAACGAATACGGTGAACGCCCGCTCGTAGTCGGCGCAGCTCATATCGCCGTCCGCGAATCCGGCGCGGACACTCGTGTGGGATCTGACAAGGCACTCACCTTCAGCGGTCGCTCTTTCGTCACGCTCCGCCCGGGCGCCGTGGTCTTCAGTGATCCGATCGCTTACGCCGTGCCCGCGCTCAGCGACATCACGATCAGCCTTTGGGTGAAGGACACAATCCGCGCGACCACGCGTCACGCACTCGGATTGCAAACCAACTACATCTCCGCGCACGGTGATTTCACCGCCGCACCGCACGTCGCACCCGACACCACAATTAATTACTGGCTCTGGCTTGCCGGCGTCGACGTCGTGAATCCAAGAGGAACAGGCGCCATCGTCACGATCGGCAACTCGATCACCGACGGCTTCAACTCGACGCCCGACACCGACGGCCGCTGGCCCGATGTGCTTGCGCGTCGATTGCTTTCGTCAAACGAGCCGCCAAAGTCAGTGGTGAACGCGGGAATCTCCGGCAATCGAGTGCTCGCGTTCGGCGCAGGGCCCAGCGCACTCGCGCGCTTCGATCGCGACGTGCTCACGCAGCCCGGCGTCACCCATGTGATTCTGCTCGAAGCGATCAACGATCTGTCGCGCGGCACAGCTTCATCCGACCCGCGTGACACCGTCAGCGCGGAGGACATCATCGCCGCGTATAAACAGATGATCGCGCGCGCGCACGATCATGGCCTCGTGATTTTTGGCGGAACGCTCACGCCCGTCGCCAATATGAATCGCCCGACCACGCCGGTAGTCGATGCCAAGCGCCGCGCAATTAACGAGTGGATCCGCACGAGCAACGCGTTCGATGGAGTCATCGATTTCGAAGCGATCGTTCGCGATCCCGCACAACCCGATCGTATGCTCCCGCTCTACGACTCCGGCGATCACCTTCACCCCAGCGATGCAGGGTACAACGCGATGGGCGAGGCGATCGATCTCAAACTCTTCACGCGCAAACGCCCGTAGCGCGCGCCGCTCTAAGACCCTAGCTCGTCCGCAGCCGAATCGCGTTCACCGCGAGCCACGCCGCCATCGCGACACCAATCACGACGATCGCAACGCGCACGCTCTTGTCCGACACCCGCTGCGCCACGCGCGAGCTCGCGTAGCCGCCAACACTCGATCCGAACATCATCACCAGCACCATCGGCCAATTCACGAGCGACGGCTGCAGCGAAAACACAATCGCTGCCGTCACGTTGGTGAGCATCCCGCTCCACAGCTTCAGCCCGTTCATCTGATGGATGTTCATCAGCCCCGCGAATCCGAAATTCGCGAGCATGATCGCGCCGGCGCCCGCGCCGAAATAGCCGATGTAAATCGAAATGCAAAACTGCGCGATCAGCAGCGAAACCGCCGGCGTGCTCGGCGCGAGATTATCCGTCGACACCTCCACATCCGATCCCGTCAGCGTCGCGTGGATCTGCAGCGCGAGGCGTGTGATCTGTGCCTGTGCGGCAAACAGGAATGTCGCGAGCAGCACAAACCCCGGCACCATTGCCGCGAACTGTTTCGGCGGAGTTTTCAATAACAAAAATGCGCCGATCGTTCCGCCGATGATGCATGGCACCACGAGCCCGCGCATGAACGGCGCCGACCCTTTCATTTCTTTTCGATAGCCGAGCTGCGCGCCGACGCCGCCGGAAAGCAGCGCGACAGTCGCCGTTGCGTTCGCGGCGATCGGCGAGAGTCCAAACGCAACGAGCACCGGATACGCAACGAGCATCCCGCCTCCGGCAAGCGCATTCACCGCGCCCGCCGCCGCCGCACACACGCTCAGAATCGCAATCTCAGATAGTGACATCAGCTCAGCGTGAGCCGCTCAACCGCACCGCTGATGCTGTCGCCGCCGAAATCGAGAAAGAGCTGATGATCCGTAACGGTCATCGCAAATTTCATCCGGCGATCCAGCCGCTGAACAAACTCGGCCAGCAGCTCCCGATCCATCGCGTATAACTCGAGCGATTCCGCCTTATGAATCCGCTCCCCTTCATACGCGCGCAGAAATATCCGCGGCTCCTTGTGCGTGTACACCGCCACGCGCGGCGACGCCTTGCTCGCCTTGTGCAATCGCGCAGCATCGGGCGATCCGATCTCAATCCATTCTTTCATCGCCCCGGTGAGATCGCGCACGCTGATTGCGGGTACATCGGGCTCGCTGATCCCTTTCGAAAACGCGATCCCTTCTTTGTACTCGAGGCAATACGCCAGCACGCGCGTCACGAAATACTCCTCCGTCTCCGAAGGATGACACGCCGCTTTGATCGTGAGCGCTTCGTACACGTTCCGGTCGACATCGCTGAGTGCGACGTCGAACGTGTACATCGTGGAGGTGAGGGCCATGCATAAAGCTAGCAGACCGACGGCCCGTTCCTTATTGGGCTATTATTTCCCCTTCCCCAGAAGTGAGCCCGTAGTGTCCAGACTGATATCCCGGCTTCGCCTGATTCTGCCGTGCGCGGTTCTGCTCGCCGCATGTGCCGCGCCCGCCTCTGACCGTGCCACGGCCTCCGCACCGCCAGCCAGTTACTTCGATACTACCGGCCACGCTGATGTCTACACCGGTGGCGCGCGCCTCATCGAGATCAATACGCCCAAGGGGAAGTTCCACGTCTGGACGAAACGCGTCGGCAACAACCCGCGCATCAAACTCCTTCTCCTCCACGGCGGACCCGGCGCGACGCACGAGTACTTCGAGCCCGCCGACATGCATCTCCCCGCCGCCGGAATCGAGTACTACTACTACGATCAGCTCGGCAGTTTCTACAGCGATCAACCCAAAGATTCCTCACTCTGGCGCACCGAGCGGTTCGTCGAAGAAGTCGAGCAGGTCCGCAAAGCGCTCGGCATGGACAGCACGAATTTCTTCCTGCTCGGCCACTCCTGGGGCGGCATCCTCGCCACGGAGTACGCACTCAAGTACCAGAAGAACCTCAAAGGGCTGATCATCTCGAACATGATGTCGAGCATTCCGGCGTACGAGGAATACGCCGAGAAAGTGCTCGAGCCTGCGATGGATCAGAAAGTGCTGGCGGAGGTGAAGGCGCTTGAGGCGAAAAAGAAATACGCCGATCCGCGGTACATGGAATTGCTGATCCCGAATCACTACGAAAAGCACATTCTGCGCCGGCCCTACGCCGAATGGCCCGATCCCGTAACCCGCGCGTTCAAGCACATCAATGAGGACATTTATATCCCGATGCAGGGCCCGAGCGAACTGGGCGCGAGCGGGAAGCTCGAGAAATGGGATCGCAGCCAGGATTTGAAGAACATCACCGTGCCGACGCTCGTGATCGCCGGTGCATATGATACGATGGACCCGAAGCACATGGAGTGGATGTCGAAACAGCTGCCGAAAGGCCGCCTGTTGGTCTGCCCCAACTCGGGCCACATGGCGATGTACGACGATGGCCCGATTTATTTCGACGGCCTCATCAAGTTCATGAAAGACGTCGACGCAGGCACGTTCGCTAAATAGGGAGACAGCCCCATGAACAAACGTGAGTTTCTTCGCACGGCGGGCGGCGTATCGGCGGGCATCTTCTTCGGCCGCGAACTCGTCGAGCATCTCGTATCGCACTCACCCGCAGCGCTCGCCGGCGACGAACCCTTCTGGGCCGCGATGCGCGCGAAGTTCAAACTCACGTCCGACTATATCAATCTCGAGAACGGCTACTACTGCTTCCAGCCGGAAGAAGTTCTCGATCTGTTCATCAAGAACGTTCGCGCAGTGAATGTCGAAGGCGCGCACTACATGCGCACCAAGCAGATCGACGACAAACTCCGCGCACGCACCAAACTCGCCGCACTCGCCGGCTGCTCGCCCGAAGAGTTGATCATCACGCGCAACACGACTGAATCGCTCGATACGGTAATCAACGGCTTCGACTGGAAACCCGGCGATGAAGCCGTGATGGCGAATCAGGATTACGGCGCGATGCTCGACATGTTCAAGCTCCAGGCGCGCAGGCGTGGGATGCGGAACGTGATGATCGACATTCCGATGGATCCAAAATCGGATGACGAAGTCGTGCAGGTCTACGCGAACGCGCTGACGCCGCAGACAAAGCTGCTGATGATCCCGCATATGGTGAACATCACCGGCCACATTCTTCCCGTGCGCGCCATTTGCGACATGGCACATTCGCGCGGCGTCCCCGTCATGGTCGACGGTGCCCACGCCTTCGCGCACCTCGATTACAAAATCCCCGATCTCCACTGCGACTACTACGGCGCCTCACTTCACAAATGGCTGGCAACCCCGCTGGGCGCCGGCATTCTCTACGTGAAGCAGGATCGTATTGCATCGCTCTGGCCGGTTTTCGCCGACCTCAGCATGGCCGACACCGATATCAGGAAGCTGAATCACACCGGCACCCACCCGGTGCATACCGATCTCACGATCGAAAACTCAATCGCATTTCACGAGGCAATCGGAATCGCCCGCAAAGAAGCCCGCCTCCGTTTTCTCCAGCAATACTGGACCGCCAAAGTCCGCGGCCTGCCAAAGATTGTCATGAACACGCCATCTGATCCGAAACGCACCTGCGGCATCGCGAACGTCGGCATCGAAGGCCTCACCCCCGCCGATCTCGCAAAAAAACTGCTGGAAAACCACAAGGTCTACACAGTGGCCATCAACGGCGCCTTGGTGAAGGGCGTCCGCGTCACCCCCCAGGTCTACACGAGCACAAAGGACCTAGACACCTTCGTGTCGGCCCTGAAGCAGCTGTCGGCTTAGTTCCACGAGCGACTCGCCAGTCGCCATGCACCAGATCGCCAGTTGCCAGTCGCCATTCGCTGAAAGTTCAGCGCCCACCCCTCCCCGCCCGTACTCAATTATGACAGAATTCTGAAAACCCAGCCCAAGGAAGCCTCATGGCACCAACCCGCCGCGACTTCGTAAAAGCCAGCACCCTCGCCGCCGCCGCGACAATCGCCGGCCCGCAGCTTCTCAAAGCTGACAAACCCAGAGTCATCGCAAGATCCACCGAGATCTACGCCGATGATTTAGTCCTCGAAGCGCTCTCCGCCGCCAAGGACGCGGGCGCACAATACGCCGACGCCCGCATCGGCCGCTATCGCCGCCAATCATTGAATACGCGCGAGCATCAGATCACCGGAGTGTCCGATGCAGAATCGTATGGCATCGGCATTCGCACCTTGGTCGATGGCTCGTGGGGCTTCGCCGCCACCGCGAACATGACCAAGGATTCGGTTGTGAAATGCGCGCGCAACGCCGTTCGTCTCTCGCGCGCCGCAAAGAGCACACAGCGCCGTCCTGTCGAACTCGCGCCGACCACTCCGGTGAAAGGCACCTGGATCACACCGATCAAACGCGATCCGATCGATGTACCAATCGAAGAAAAGGTCGCGCTCCTTTTTGCAACGAACGAAGCGGCGCTGAAAGTCCCGTCGATTCGGTTCTGCACCTCGGGTCTCCAGCTCCTGCGCGAAGTCAAGACACTCGGCACCACCGAAGGCACACTGATCACGCAGACCTTCATTCGTTCAGAAGCGTCGTTCAGTGTGACTGCGGCCGGAAACGGCACGACCGAGAGTTACAGCGAAGAACTCCCGCCGCGCAGTCAGGGGTGGGAATACATAGAAGAACTAAATCTTCCCGGCCACGCCGCAGAGTGGGCACAAGTCGCCGTCGAAAAGCTCACAGCGAAAACCGTCGAGCCCGGCCGCTTCGATCTCATTCTCCAGCCGACAAACTTGTGGCTCACGATTCACGAGTCGATCGGTCATCCGACAGAGCTCGATCGCGCTATGGGATTCGAGGCGAATTTCGCGGGGACGAGTTTCGTGAATCCGCCGGAAAAAATGATCAACAAGCTCCAGTACGGAAAACCGCTGATGAACATTCAGGGCGACCGTACACAGGATCACTCCGTTGGTCTCTGTGCGTGGGACGACGAAGGTGTGCCAGCTGACAAGTGGCTCATCATCGAGAAAGGAATTTTCAAAGAGTACCAGACGACGCGTGAGCAGGCCTCATGGGTCGCGCCGCTCACCGGCACAAAACATTCGCACGGCTGCTCGTACGCTGACTCGTGGGATTCAGTCCAGTTCCAGCGGATGCCGAACGTTTCGCTGCTCCCCGCCGAGAAAGACATCTCGCTCAATGACATTGTGTCGGCGACAGACCGCGGCATCATGATCCGCAATCGCGGATCGTGGTCGATCGATCATCAGCGTTACAATTTTTCGTTCTCGGGTCAGGCGTTCTACGAGATCAAGGGCGGCAAGGTCGGCGGCATGCTGAAGGACGTCGCGTATCAGGCCGTCACGCCGGTGTTCTGGAATTCGATGGACATGATTGGCGGAAAATCGAGCTACTGGATGGGCGGAACGTTCTCCGATGGAAAGGGCGAACCATCGCAATCGAACTCGATCAGTCACGGCTGCCCGCCCGCGCGCTTCCGCGACGTGAACATCATCAACACGGGGAGAAACGTCTAATGTCCTCTCCGAAATCATTGTTCCAGCAGCCTGCGTCGTCGTTTCTCTCGCGCGACGAAGCAAAGACGCTCACCGATCGCATTTTGGGGTTCTCGAAAGCGGACGAAACGCGTGTGAGCATTCGCAGCGGCTGGGCGGGCAACACACGCTACGCAGGTGGACAGGTCACGACGTCCGGCGATACGTCGAACACGACGGTCAATATTCAGTGCACCGTCGGCAAGAAGCGCGCGTCGGCAACAACCAACGTGCTCGACGACGAGAGCCTGCGCCGCACCGCCGATCTCGCCGTGCGTTTGGCGCGACTTTCACCGGACGATCCCGAGCTCATGCCGGAGCTCGGTCCGCAGACCTATGCGAACATCTCGAACTACTTCGAGAACACGGCGAATCTGTCGCCGGAACAGCGCGCAGCTGCGGCAAAGAAATCGATCGAAACAGCAGAAGGCGTTTGGAAAGGCGCGAATGCTTCCGGCGCACTCTTCATGGCCGGATTCCTCGACGCCGAAGCGGGCGCAACGATCGTCGCGAACAACAAAGGGTTGTTTGCCTATCATCGCTCGTCGAGCGTGCGTTTGAGCAACACCGCGCGCACGCCCGACGGCACCGGCTCCGGCTGGGCCGGCTCCAACGCGCGCGATTGGAGTCTCATCGATCCCGCCTTCCTCGGCCGTCGTGCTTCTACCAAAGCAGTTTCGTCAAGAAATCCCGTCGCGGTTGAGCCCGGTCTCTACACGGTTGTCCTCGAACCAGAAGCCGCATCGCAGCTGATCGGCCAGGTATCCGGCGCACTCAACGCTCGCTCTGCCGAAGAAGGGCGCAACGCGTTCTCACAGCGCGGCGCTAACGGCGGCACGAAGCTCGGTCTGAAAGTGTTCGACGAGCGCGTGACGTTCTATTCAGATCCGGCCGATCCAAATATCCTCGGCGACCCATTCGACGCCGAAGGTTTTCCTCAGGGCCGCAACGTCTGGATCGAGAACGGCTTGCTCAAGCAGCTCCAGTACGACCGCTTCTGGGCGCAGAAGAAAGGCGTGCAGGCCAACTCCGGTGGTGGCGGCGGACGTGGGGGCGGAGGCGGCGGCCGCGGCGGAAATGTCCGCATGATGCCGGGCACCAAATCGCTCGAGCAGCTGATTGCCGAATGCGAGCGCGGAATTTTGTGCACGCACTTCTTCTACACGAACGTCCTCGACCCGCGCTCCATGATGCTCACCGGCATCACGCGCGACGGCACGTTCTTGATTGAAAAGGGAAAAGTCACGAAGCCTGTGAAGAATTTCAGGTTCAATCAGAGCATCGTGCAGATGCTCAACAGCATCGAAGAAATCGGCAAGTCTGACGGTGCCTCGCCGGCTCCGCCGATGCGCGTGAAGGATTTCAACTTTGCGAGTTTGTCCGACGCGGTCTAACCAAGAAAGGGACGAGCGAAGTACCCATCGCTCGTTGCCGCTGCACCAAGTACCAGATACTATAGATGAGTATGCCAAACTCCACTCGAAGCGCCGCAGCCGCAGCTGTCACCCTGCTCGCGCTCACATTCTCAACACCCGCCTCCGCCCAAGTCGCGATGACCGGCGTCCAGCAGGCGCGTGTCGACAGCATCCGTCGCCCCTACACCGAAGGCGACATCGAATTCATGTCCGGCATGATCGGCCACCACTCCCAAGCAGTCAAAATGGCCGGTTGGTGCACCAACGGTCACGACGCGAGCAAGTCGCTCCAGATTTTTTGCGGCCGGATCGCGATGGCGCAGACCGCAGAAATCGGCCTGATGTCGGATTGGCTCAGAGACAGGAACCAGCCCGTCCCCGCACCCGACCCCCGCGGGATGAAAATGAAGATGGGCGGAACCGAAATGTTCATGATGATGCCGGGCATGCTCACCGAAGAGCAGATGAAACAGCTCGACGCCGCGCGCGGTGTGGAGTTCGACCGGCTCTTTCTCACCTACATGATCCAGCACCACAAAGGCGCGATCACGATGGTCGACAAACTCGAGCACACCGACGGCGCCGATCAAGATGAAATCGTCTTCAAGTTTTCGAACGATGTACAGGCCGATCAAAGCACCGAGATCGACCGCATGCAGCAAATGCTAGACGCACTTCCCCCTCACTAATCGGTATCCGTTATGAAATCAGTTTCATCTTTACACGTTGCCGTCGTCGCGCTCGCGATCGCCGCGTGCTCGCACAACGCGCCGACGACTTCCATGTCGTCGAACCCGGAGCTCGGAACCCCCGACATGTCGCAGCCGCTCATCGCGGCACCTTCGCCCGATCCGCGCGTCGGCCTGAAAGCCGGCCTCCAGGACGCAGGCGAAGCGATCTGGAATCTGAAAAAGGTCTCGCACACGCCGGCTCCGAAAGATTTCGCCGGCATCACCAACTCCGACCTCGCTTTCTACGGCACGAACGTCGTCCAGGGCAACTACAACGGCTTCCAGATTTGGGATATTTCGAATCCCAGCGCACCGCGCCTCCGGCTCGGCTCGCTCTGCCCCGCATCACAGAGCGACGTCTCGGTCTGGAAGAATCTTCTCTTCGTCTCCGCCGAAGCACCGACGGCGCGCCTCGACTGCGGCAAAGACGCGCCGCGCGAAGCAGTCTCCAAGGATCGCATCCGCGGCGTTCGCATCTTTGATATCACGGACATCGATCATCCGAAATATCTCGCGAACGTCCAGACCTGCCGCGGCTCGCACACGCACACGGTCGTCGACGATCCGAATGACAAAGCGAACATCTACATCTACGTCTCCGGCACGTCCGCGATTCGCCCGTCCGAAGAACTCGCGCGCTGCAACGACAACCCGTGGGATCCGAACAACTCGAACTTCCGCATCGAAGTCATCAAGATTCCGCTCGCACATCCGGAGCAGGCCGCTGTCGTAAGCTCGCCCGCAATCTTCGCCGATCCGACATCGGCAAGCGGCGAACTGATGGCGCCGACAGCTCACGGCGCATCGCCAGCCGACTCGGCAGCAAACCGCGCTCGCGCACAGTTCGATATGGCGCGCTCAAAGCTCGCACCAGCAGGCCCGAGCGCCGCTGATTCAGCGCGTTGCGCTTCACAGGTTGAAGCACTCGCGGCGCAGTACGGTGTAAATCTCGCCGTCGGTCGCGGTGGACGCGGCGGGCCTCCGGCATGCGGCGAAGCCGTTGGCGGCGGACGCGGCGGTCGCGCAGGTGGTGGTGGTCGCGGCGGAAACGCAGCGCCGGTCACGCACGCCGATTCTGCCCGCGTGAACTTCACGAACGCCGTCGGCACACTGACGCCGCTGACGGCTTCGTCAAAGAAGGCCGACTCGACGACGTATCGTACGAAGGTCGACGCACTCGCCAAGCAGTACGGCGTCGCGTCGCCGTTCGCACCGCGCACGCTCACGCAGTGCCATGACATCACCGTTTATCCGGCAGTCGGAATGGCCGGCGGTGCATGCGCAGGCATGGGACTTCTGCTCGACATCAGCAACAAGTCGAACCCGTCGCGTCTCGCTGCGGTCGCCGACTCGAACTTCTCCTTCTGGCATTCGGCGACGTTCAGCAACAACGGCGACATGGTCCTCTTCTCCGATGAATGGGGCGGCGGTGGCGCTGCGTACTGCCGCAAGGATGACCCGAAGAACTGGGGCGCCGATGCAATCTTCAAGATTGTAAATGGCAAGATGGTCTTCCAGGCATACTACAAGCTCCCGGCGCCGCAGACCGCATTCGAGAACTGCGTCGCCCACAACGGATCGCTCATTCCGATTCCGGGCCGCACGATCATGGTGCAGGCGTGGTATCAGGGCGGCATGTCGCTCTTCGAGTGGACCGATCCGAAGCACCCGCACGAAATCGGCTTCTTCGACCGTGGCCCGAACGACGGCACGCGCCTGCAGGGTGGCGGCTACTGGTCGGCCTACTGGTACAACGGCCAGATCATCGGTTCAGAAATGCAGCGCGGTCTCGATATTTTCGAGCTCACGCCGAGCGCAGCGATCTCGCAGAATGAAATCGACGCGGCAAAGTCGATTCATTCTGACTTCCTGAACGTGCAGGACCAGCAGAAGTTCGTGTGGGCGCCGTCGTTCGCGGTCTCGCGTTCGTACGCCGACCAGCTCGAGCGCTGGAAGGGACTTTCGCCTGACAAGATCGCGGCTGTGCGCGCCGGCCTGAAGAACGCCGAAGCACTCGCAGACGCGCAGCGCCGCAGCACGCTCGCGACGTTGTCGACGCAGGTGAGCGGCTACGTCTCCGGCTCGAAGGATCCGCAGCGCGTACAGTGGCTCGCGGCATCAATCAAGGATCTGTCGAACGCGACCAAGTAGCGAGCAGTAGGAAGTAGTGATAGATCGAAACAAGAGCGGCGCCGGTCTCCTCGACCGGCGCCGCTTTTGTTTGATCTTGTGCCGAACGATTTTGCAGCCGTGCCTATCGCTCCACTTCCACCATCACGAGCTGCGCGACGCGGCATCCAGCGACCATCGCAGGCCTGAAGGTCCAGGCGGGAACTGCGGCAGCCACGGCCGCACTCGCGTCTCTCGATGGTGATCGAAGCAGATGGATCGATCGGCTGTCAACAGCTCCAAGCGAATCAACCACGAACGAGACCAGCAGTGTCGGCGGACTCGTTTTCTGGTCAGCCGATGATCGGGCGGGCACTACTGGCCGAGGACGCGCCGCAGTGTCACCAACAAACGTTGCGGGTCGCTCGACCTGATATTCGAAATACGGATGTTCCGGCGGCGTGCAGAGCTGAGCACTCCCAGCGCGCGGCGCAACAGCAGCAAATACAAACGCGAGCAGCATCGCACGACGCATGAGTCCGGTTCCTCGATTGCGGGTGCTTTATCTTAACAAAGAGTCGGCGCGTGTGTTCAACACAATTGCGCCACTACGAGTTTAGATCGTAGCTGTCTCACCCACACAGGGCCACCTTCATGTCGATCCGCAGCCGGCTGATTCTCCCTTCGCTCATCATCGCAATCGCGACGACCGCCTCGGCGCAGCAACCCGAAACGATCGACTCCGCGATGAACGCGAAAATCCGCACCGAAGGGATCGAACACTCCAAAATCATGTGGATCGAGCACGAGCTCACCGACGTCTACGGCCCGCGTCCGATCGGCTCGCCCAATCACGTCGCCGCCGCGAACTGGGCCGTGAAAACGATGACGAGCTGGGGCATGAAGAACGCTCACCTCGAGCCATTCACCTGGCGCGGTGTCGGCTGGCTCCCCGGACGCGCGAGCGGATTCATCACATCACCCGTCAAAGCCAATCTGAAATTCGAAGCGGTGCCGTGGTCGCCATCAACCAAAGGCACCGTGAGCGGCGAAGTCGTCAGCATCGTCCCGCCGACAACCCCCACCGCAGACGAGCTCACCGCCTTCCTCACGCCACTCGCGCGCAAAGTGAAAGGCGGAATCGTGATGATCGGTCTCCCGCCAGATGTGCCGGTCAAGTTCAATGAACGCGCGAAGCGCACGCCCGACGACGACGTACGCGCCCGGTACGCTGGCGGTGGTGGCCGCGGCGGACGTGGCGGCGGAGGCGGTCGCGGTGGCGCAGCTGCCGCCACACCGGACGGCCATCTCTCCGCCCGCGAAGTCAATCAGCGCATCACGCAATTCCTTCGCGACAACATGCCCGCGCTCCGCCTCACCGCGCAGGGCCCCGGCCGAATCCCCGGCGTGATCGTCGCACAGAACGGCGCGGGCCAGGTCTACGACGACACCACTCCACAGGCGCCCGCCGTAATCCTCCGCACCGATGACTTCGGCCGCATCTATAGAATCATCGCCGACGGCACACCGGTCAAAGTCGAATTCAACATCTCCAACGAATTCTTCCCCGCCGGAAAAACATCCTACGTCACGGTCGGCGAAATTCCCGGCACCGACAAAGCCGACGAAGTCGTCATGCTCGGCGGTCACCTCGACTCCTGGACCAGCGCCACCGGCGCAACGGACAACGCCATCGGCTGCGCGATCATGATGGAAGCGGCGCGCATTCTCGAAGTCACCGGCGCGAAACCGCGACGCACGATTCGCGTCGCACTCTGGAGCGGCGAAGAAGAAGGGCTGCTCGGATCGTTCGCGTATGTGAAAGATCATTTCGGCAGCGCAGAATCGCCGACGAAAGATTTCGGAAAGCTCGACGCATACTGGAACATCGATGACGGCACGGGCCGCGTGCGCGGCGCGTCTGTGTTCGGACCGCCGGAAGCTGCGGCGATCGTCGCGCAGTACTTCAAACCGTTTGAGGAGTGGGGAATCTTCGGCGCATCGGCAAGCACCGCACGCGTCGAAGGCGGCAGTGACAACGGTGCATTTGCAGTCGCGGGCCTTCCGGGAATCGGCGCGAACCAGGATCCCATCGAATACAACAGCACCACCTGGCACACGAATCTCGACACCTACGAGCGCATCGTTCCAGAAGATGTGATGCACAACGCCGTGATTACCGCGTCGCTGATGATTCATCTCGCGAACCGCGATCAGATGCTGCCGCGATTCGCGGCGGATAAAATGCCGGAGATTCCGCCGGCACGTGTGCGGACGCCGTGATATAGGTACATCGCAGGCACATCGACGGGTGATCGGCGGAACCAACCCAGATCACACGTTCGTGCGATGTCCGGGAGCCAGCGGAGCCATTATGGTGCAACAGAGGCTGGCTCCCGGAGATTTACATGGTCGAGTTGAAAAGCGACGTCGCGTCATTGGAGTCGGTTCTCTTTACAGAAGAGCTGGCACGGCGTCCGACGCGCCCGCCCGATTACGAGGCGGAGAGTCGCGCGATGGCGGTACTGGTGCAGCGACTGGCTGACTCACCGGGAACCATCCTCCAGTCGCTCGCGACCACCGTCCTCGAACTCTGCAGCGCCGACTCCGCAGGCCTCAGCATTCTCACAGCGGACAAACAGCGATTCGAATGGCCCGCCATTGCCGGCGCATGGCAGCCGCACATCGGCGGCGGGACTCCGCGCGATTTCGGACCGTGCGGCGACGTTGTCGACTGCAATACGCCCCTGCTGTTCAAACAGTTCGAGCGGCGTTATGCATACCTGCTCAACACTACTCCGCTCGCGAATGAATGCCTCTTCGTCCCATTCTACGAGGACGGCGCGGTCGTCGGCGCGATCTGGGTGCTTGCCCACAGCGATCGTCGCAAGTTCGACACCGAAGATCTCCGTCAGCTCGAAAACCTCGGCCGTTTTGCATCGGCCGCGCGGCATGCGGTCAAAGCGCAGCACGTGGAGCTGCGTTATCGGCGCCTCTTCGAATCTGCCAAAGACGGCATTCTCATTCTCGACGCCGAGTCCGGCAAGATCGTCGACTCCAACGCATTTATCGGCGAGCTCCTCGGCTACGACACGCAGCAGCTCTGCGAGAAAGAACTCTGGGAGATCGGCATGTTCGCCGACGAGCTGGCGAACCGCGACGCCATCAGGGAACTGCAGGAGAAACGGTATCTTCGCGTCGAACACATGCAGTTGAAGTCGAGCCGAGGTGAGCCTGTGGACGTCGAAGTCATCGCGAACGCGTACGTCGAAGGCACCGTCCACGTCATCCAGTGCAACATTCGCGATATCACCGAGCGGCGCCGGCTCGAGCAAAAGACTCAAGAGCAGGCGAAAGCACTCGCCGACCTCGATCGCCGCAAAGATGAGTTTCTGGCCATGCTCAGCCACGAACTGCGAACGCCGCTCGCTGCCATAAGCAACGCTGTGCATTTTCTCAATCTCGCATCGAACTCGGTCGAGGCGCGCGAACAGGCGCGCGGCATCATCGAGCGGAAAGTCGCGCACCTGAAGCATCTCGTCGATGATCTGCTTGAGGTCTCGCGAATTACGACAGGCCGCGTGCAGCTGCGCAAGGAAGACGTTCTCGTCAGCAGCATTGTCGCGCGCGCGGTGGAGACGGTCCGTCCGCTCATCGAGCAGCGACAGCACGTGCTGACGCTATCGGCGCCCTCGCGGCCCGTGTGGTTGAACGCGGACGCCGCGCGTCTCGAGCAGGTCGTCGTGAATTTGCTGACGAACGCCGCGAAGTACAGCGACGAACACGGGCACATCTGGCTCACCGTCGAACAGGAAGCCGGCACCGTGCTCGTAAGTGTGCGGGACAGGGGCGTCGGCATCGCACCGGAATTGCTGCCGCACATTTTCGAACTGTTCACGCAGGCGGAACCATCACTCGACCGCTCCGGCGGCGGACTCGGCGTCGGACTCTGCCTCGTGCAACGGCTCGTCGAGCTGCACGGCGGAACGGTCGAAGCGTCGAGCCAAGTTGGTGTGGGAAGCGAGTTCGTGGTGCGCCTGCCGGCCTCAGTGACCGGCACCTCGCACGCGCTCCCCGCCGACGCAGCGAAGCAGACGGTCGGAAGCTGCCGGGTGCTGATCGTAGACGACGATGAGGACACCGCCGAGAGTCTCGCGATGTTGTTACAGGCGACAGGTCACGAGGTTCGCGTGGCGCACGACGGGCCGGCCGCACTGGCCGCGGCAATGGAATACCGTCCGGAGGTGATGCTGCTCGACATCGGCCTGCCGATGTTAAACGGCTTCGAAGTCGCCGAGCGGGTGCGAAAGCTTCCGGAGATCCAGAACATCGTGTTGGTCGCGGTGACCGGATACGGACAGGAACGCGATCGTCAAAAGACGCACGACGTCGGGTTCGACTACCATCTCGTGAAACCGGCGGCGTTTGCAGACGTGCAGCGAATCCTGTCGACAGTCGCCGAGCGTCGTCGCGCGCGCTAAGGCTCGCTATTTTTTTGCGGCGCCCGGTTTCGGATAGTCCGCCATGTTGTACGACACATGCGCGTCGGTGTCGACGCTCGTGACCGTCATCGAGACACTCTCGCCCGTCGTCTTGTTTGTGCTGTTCATCTGCAGCAGCATTCCGGTCGGATAGTCGTCGGGCAGCCGTCCTTTCATCTGCTTCAGTCCCGAATTCGCCGCGAACATATTGCCAACGCTGAGACGCGGATCGCGCGACACCCAGGTCTCGACCGTCGCGTTCGTCGTTTCCATGCGATACCCATCCGCCGAATATCCGGCGATCGTCTTGGTTCCGATTTTCGAATAGCTGTTCCAAACCTTGACCGTGTCCCAGTTCACGGGCGGAGCTTTTGGCGCCGCTGATGCGTTGGCCGTCGCGAACTTTTGCGCATCGTTCCAGCCATACGCCATCGAGAACTTCGATTTGTCCGACGCCATCAGCATCACCATCGCCTTGTTCTTCGCGTCGAGAATCACAAACGCGGAACCTTGCTGCTTCGGATCGTTGCTCATGACGAGCGTGCCCGTATAGGGCTCGTTCGTATTGAAGTGCATCTTGAGCACCGCCTTTCCATCGGCGCTGGTGCTCTTCGATGACGCAATCTCCATCGTCGTGACGACGTTGAAGTTGTAACTCGATTCGGTGGTGGCGCCGCCACCCATCGAAAACGCCGAGCCAGCTCCCGCCGCCGGCGCGCCGCCTTTCGCGGAATCACCGAACACCGTCGCGAAGGTGTTGTCGACCATCTTCGACGAAATCTCGTCGATCTTGCCATTCACTTTGTCCTGCGCTTTCTGCGAAACTGCATCGGTTGCCTTCTTCACGATGCCGCCGAAAATGCCTTGCGATTGTGCGGGCGCAGATGAAACCGCGAGCGTAGCCGCGATGACACTGAGTTTTAGAAATGTGCGCATGGTGGGGACCGGTTCGGGTTCAACAGAACGTGCCCGAGTATGGCGAAATCGGGCCGGTGTCGCTACTGCGGGCTTCCGCGGCCCGGCGCGGCTGCCGGCAGCAACACGCGTAGCGGCGTAAGCGGCATGAGTCCGGCGAATTCAAAACTCGCGAGATTTCCTTTCACGAGCGGCAGCTGATCGGTCAGCGCTTTCGCTTCTGCCGTGGAAGTGCAGTTCATGATGAACACCACGCCCTTCCCGTCCGCGCGCGCCCACCACTGCTGGATCTTGCCGTCGAGGTAGAGTTTGACGGTCGCAGTTACTTCGTCGGGGAGAACTTTGTTGATCTGCGCGCGCTCAACATCCGCTCGCACCGTGAGCGTGGCCATGATCGCCGTGATAGGCGAGGTGGGCTGTTGAGTTGCCGGCTGCTGCGCTGCGGCCGCAACGGGAGCGAGCGCGAGTGCCGCTATAAATAGTCGGAGATGCATTGGAACTCCTTGAGGATCAGATTGTCGAATTCGCGACAATCAAAGAGTATCCGATGCGGAGCCGGATTGCGCTATATGTCGTCTCCCGACGATGACGACGCGCCGAAGTCCGGCTTCTTGCGGCTTCCCTTCTTCGGCGCCGCGTTCGCAGGAATCTTCTCGCTCGCCTTCATGGGTGTCCCGCGGCCGCTCGACGGCCTATGACTCCCGCCGCCGGGGCCCTTCCGTTTGCGCCCGCCTTTACCTCCTTTCATTTCTTCCCCTCGTTCGATTTGGCGAAACGAAAGCTAGTGCCGGTGTAGCCGAGTCCTTCGTAGAACGCGTGCGCATCAGTGCGCTTCTTGTTGCTCGTGACTTCGATCATAGCGCAGCCGCGCTTGAACAAGTACGCCTCGGACGCAGCAACCAGTGCGCGACCGATTCCCTGCCCGCGCACCGACTCGTCAACAATGACCGCCGTGAGCCGGCCGATCGGGCCCGCGCGATGCATAACCGGCGTGATGTGCAACGTCACCGCACCCACAAGCGGTGAACCCGGCGCAGACGACACGCGCGCCGCTACGAGCACGTGCTGACCTTGATCCAGAAAGGCGGCCAGCCGCGTCTTCGCATCGGCAGCAGGCTGCGCATGACCGAGGAGCGCAAGCAGCCGCACGATTTCGTCCGCATCGGCTAGCTCCCCTTCGCGCACTTCAAACGAATCACTCACGAGACTCTTCCGCCTACGAAAGAAGGGACGGCTGCTACAGTGGCTTCCGGTATCTTACCGCGCGCTCCACTTCTATATAACCAGCGTGCTCGTGGGCACTATGGCTGATCGTATTATCGAGCAGCGCGTCGGATGCCATTTCGGTGTAGCCTCGCCCGCGCGCCCAGTCCTCTCCGGCTGCGAGCAGCGCACGCCCGACTCCCGCGCGGCGCATATCACGATCGACGAACCACGCCTCAACAAACCCGACCGGACTGCTATCGCACCCATCTACATACGGCCGCGATGCGACCTCGACAAACCCGCACACCGATCCTTCGACGCGCAGCGCAATGAACACCGCCCCATCTTCGCGAGTCAGAAACTTCCGCATCCACGGCGCGAGCTCCTCCGCCGTATGCTCAGGAAAGAGCGCGGCGCTCATGCGGAGCCACTCCGGGAAATCCGATTCTTGAAAGGGGCGAATTTGCATTTCTGATCGTAGCGGGAAGGTCCAACGATCGCTACGGCGCAGCTGCCTTCTGTCGCGCGAGCTCCGTCAGAAACGCCTGCTCCCGCTCAGCCACAAACTTCGCGTAGCCTGTGCGACCGATGAACGGCAGCGCCGTGCCAGCTTTCATCTTTGCGTACTTCGCTTCCATATCGAAGTAGCCACCGTGCGCGCCTAGGAAATAATCAACCGGCAGTGACTTGAGCACGCGGAATGTCTTTTCATAATCCTGCGCGATCCCCGGGTAGGGCGAATTCCCAACGAGCTTGTATCCCGGATTCACATACGGACCGCCGACGATCACGACGTTGTAACTCTTCCCGCCGTCGCTCACCTTCATCGTCCACGTCGTGCACCCTTTGGTGTGTCCCGGCGTGAGATGCGCAACGAGCGTTGTACCGCCGAGTTTCACTTCGTCGCCGTCGTGCAAAACCTTATCAACTTTCGTCGGCGTATAGCGCGAGCTCGGCGAATTCCCATATTGGAAGTCCGTTTTCCCACCCGACTCGACGACTCCGACATCGGCGTCCATCACCTCGTATTTCGCGCCCGTCTGTTTTTTGACCAGCGCGCTCCCACCGTTGTGATCGTTATGCGCATGACTGATCAGGAGAATCTTGGTGTCGCCGAACTTGAACCCAAGCTTTTCGATGCTCTCCTTGATGAGCGGCACATTCTCATCGAGGTCGCTGTTGATCAGGATGTTTCCCTGCGGCGTCGTGATCAGATAGCTCGCGAGCGCCTTGCTTCCCACATAGTAGAGATTCCCGGCGATATGGAACGACGGATACTGCTCGGTCCACTCGGGAGGGTTCGCCGAACCCTGCGCGGTCGCGTCGCCTGCAATCGCAACAATTCCCAGAAACGCGACCGCCGCCGCACGCAACTCACGAAAACTATTCATCGCCTGACTCAACCTTTCGAATAGATGGCGAGAGCCGAAGCCGGCCGAGTGTCTCGAGCGCGACAACGTTGTCCTGCTTCATTTTTCGGCGCGCCAGTTCGGCGCTGCCAAGTACAAACAACGGCGAAAACGCGCCGATGAGCACGTCAAAATGCGCGAGCGGGGCGAGACCATCCGTCCACCCGAGTCGCGCGACATTGGCAATCAACGGAAACCACCCGAAGTAGACGGTGATCATCATGGCCGGAATCAACGCCGCCGCCATCATGATCACGCGCCGCCGCATCAGCGGCGCGCAGTCGCTGCACACAAACTGCCCTTCTACCAGATATGCATCGACGGTCCCGAACTCACGCACGGCAAACGCGTTCCCGCACTGCGCGCACGTGTCGCTCGCGTTGCGCGCCGCCCCCACTCGACGCCGCCAGGCGCGCACCACGGAGACCGTCGAGAACGTCCCGATGGAAAGTGTCGCCGCGATCAGCGAGATGAGAATGTTCAGAGTCACAGAAAAGTCGTCAAAAGTGTGGAATCGATCACGCCACTGAACTTGCCGATTCCGCGTGCGGCGCGCCAATCCACTAATATTTTGACACCACAAAGTGGAGTTGAGTGCATGGCCGGCAAGACTCGCTGCGCATGGGCCGAGAGCGACGACCTGATGCGCGCGTACCACGACGAAGAATGGGGGGTTCGGCAGCGCGATTCGCGGATGCTCTGGGAAATGCTGATGCTGGAAGGATTTCAGGCCGGTCTCGCCTGGAGCATCATCCTCAAGAAACGTCCGGCATTTCAGAAGGGGTTCGCGAAGTTCGATCCCAAGAAAGTGGCGAAGTTCGGAAAGGCTGATATCAATCGACTGATGAACGACGCTGGCATCGTTCGCGCGCGCGCCAAGATCGAAGCCACGATCCGCGGTGCGCAGATTTACTGCGAGATGAAAGATGCCGGCGAGAGCTTCAGCGATTTCTGCTGGTCATTCACCAAGGGCAAGGTCATCAAGAGCGATGGCAAGAGCCGGATCATCACGACGCCGCTCTCCGAAGAAATCTCCAAAGAGATGAAGCGCCGCGGCTTCAAGTTCGTCGGGCCGACGATTGTCTATGCCTGGATGCAGGCGGTCGGGATCGTCAACGATCACTCGGCGAACTGTTATCGCCGCATGGGATCGCGCGACGGTCATTCCGAGGCCAGATTAAATTATGGCCACCCAAGCTGACGTCCGCCGAATCGCGCTCGCACTCCCCGATACCGTAGAAGCGAAAAACGACTTCGCCTTCTCAGTCATCGTGAAAGGCAAGGAAAAGGGATTCGCCTGGGTTTGGAAAGAACGCGTCGCGCCAAAGAAGCCGCGCGTTCCGAATCCTGCGGTGCTCGCGGTCCGTGTCGCGAATCTCGTCGACAAGGACTTTATGAGTTCGGCCGAACCGGAGAAATTCATCTTCGACCCGCACTACAATGGCTTTCCAGCGGTGTTGGTGCGGCTCGCCAAAGTGCGCGTACCGGAACTCCGGCTATTACTGACCGAAGCGCGACTCACGTTGATCGCCCCGAAGAAACGTCGATGAGCTACACCGTCGAACTCAAGAACGTCCCGGCCACTCCGCTGCTCGTCGTCCGCCGCCGAGCGGCGAAGGATCAGCTCTCGCGCGTCGTCCCCGACGGTTGCGGCCTAGTCTGGAATTTCCTGCGCGAGAACAACATCAATCCCCGCGGCCGAAACGTCGCCATCTATCGTGGCACGGGGACGCCTGAACTTGACGTTGAGATCGGAGTGGAAGTCGCTGCGAACGCAGTCGGCGGCGGCGAGGTCGTCCTCTCCGCTACGCCATCCGGAATGGTCGCGACCGTCGCACACATCGGCCCATACTCGCTCCTCATGAAAGCGAACGAAGCCATCAAAGCCTGGTGCGACGCCAACAACCACCAGATCGCCGGCCCCAGCTGGGAGGTCTACGGCCACTGGACCGACGACGTCACCAAACTCCGCACAGATGTGTACTGGCTGCTGAAGTCGTAAGTTCTCCTGTACCCGAAACCGGAACAGGAGTCGCCGTGCGCATTTCCGATATGAACTGGATGCAGGTCGAAAAATATCTGCAGAACGACGACCGTGCGATTCTCCCGCTCGGCAGCACCGAACAACACAGTCATCTCCGCCTTACGGTGGATTGCATTCTTCCCGAGCGTGTGGCGGTCGATGCCGCCGAGCCGCTCGGCATTCCGGTTTTTCCCGTCGTGCCGTACGGTGTCACACCGTACTTTCGTGAGTTTCCAGGCTCGATCTCACTCAAGGTCGAGACGCATCTCCGCGTCGTGAGCGACATTCTCGACGGCATGGCGCACAGCGGCTTCCGCCGGATCCTGATCGTCAACGGCCACGGCGGCAACAACGCCGCGCAGCAGTTTGTGCTCGAGTGGGCCGCTGATCATCCCGCCTGCCGCGTGATCTATCACAACTGGTGGAACGCGCCGCTCACATGGGCGAAAGTCCAGGCGATTGATCCGGTTGCATCGCACGGATCGTGGATGGAAAACTTTCCGTGGACGCGGCTGCCGGGCGTCGAAATGCCGACCAAGCAGCGAGAGATGGTCGATCTCGCCCGCGTCCGCGCGCTAAACCCGGTTGATCTTCGCGAATATCTGGGCGACGGAAATTTCGGCGGCCTCTATCAGCGGCCGGATGAAGAGCTGCTCGCACTCTGGAAGATTGCCGTAGAAGAAACTCGGGCTCTGCTCACCGGCTCTTGGGGCAACGCAGCCTGACGCCGGCCAAAATGCGGATTCTCGTTTGGGGCGCCGGCGCGATCGGCGGCACCATGGGGGCGTATCTGGCGCGCGCGGGCCACGATATCACCTTCGTCGACAACGTCGACGACCATGTCGCCGCAATCAATCGCGATGGCATCAAGATCACCGGCCCTATAGCAGAGTTCACCCAGCGTGTTCCGGCGTTCACGCCGACTACGCTGGTGGGCGCGTGGGACACCGTGATGCTTTGCACCAAAGCGCATCACACCGAGCAGGCCACGCGCGCGATTCTTCCATTCCTGTACGATCACAGCTGCGTGATCTCCGTGCAGAACGGATTGAACGAACTGACGATCGCGCGGATCGTGGGCAAAGAGCGCACGGTTGGCGCGTTCGTGAACTTCGGCGCCGACTATCTCGAGCCGGGCATGATTCTGCACGGGAGCCGCGCTGCAGTTGTAGTCGGCGAGATCGACGGCACCATCACGCCGCGCGTGAATGCAATCCGCGACGCATGGCTCGATTTTGATAAAGGCGCGATCGTCACGCCCAACATCTGGGGCTACCTCTGGGGCAAGGAAGCGTACGGCGCAATGCTCTTCGCCACCGCGCTTACCAACGAATCAATCGCCGACGCGCTCGCGATGCCGCAGTATCTTCCCCTGTACATCGCGCTCGCACGCGAGATTCTCGCCGTCGCCAAAGCACGCGATGTCATCCCCGAATCTTTCGACGGTTTCGATCCCGCCGCATATCTCCCGAGCGCACCAGCCGGTGCCGCTGAACGCTCGCTTGACGATCTCGTCACCCACAACCGCCGCTCCGCAAAAACACACAGTGGAATCTGGCGCGATCTCGCCGTGCGCAAACGGCCGACCGAGGTCGATCCGCAACTCGGCATCGTCGCGACACTCGGCAAAGACGCCGGCATCCCAACTCCGCTCACGCGCAAACTCGTCGCGCTGATTCACGAAATTGAAGACGGCCTGCGCCCGCAGTCGCTCGAAACGCTCGACGCGCTGGCCGCACTCGCTCCCAAGAGCGTCACATGAAAATCGATTTCACCGGCAAGACGGCGATCGTCACCGGCGCTGCGCATGGATTTGGCCGAGCGATCTCGCTCGCGTTTGCCGCGCGCGGCGCGCATGTGTGGGCGTGCGACGTGCTATCGGACGAGCTGCTCGAAACTCAGCGACTCGTGCTCGCGATCGGCGGCAAGTGCACCGCGCACCGGCTCGACGTGCGTGACAAACAAGCCGTTGAGACCTTCACCACCGACGCATCTGCCGCGACCGGTCGCGTCGACATTCTCGTCAACAACGCCGGCGGCGTACTCGGCCAGATCGGCCGCCCGCTCGAAGAAGTCACGCCGGAACAGTGGCAGGATATTTTCGCCGTGAACGTCACCGGCGCGTTCTACTTTTCGCAGGCCGTCTCGCCACTCATGAAATCGGCGCAGCATGGGCGAATTATTAATATCTCCAGCGGCGCCGGGCTCGGCATCAGCCTCACCGGCATTCAAGCATATGCCTCCGCGAAAGCCGCGCAGATCGGACTGACGCGCCAACTCGCGCACGAGCTCGGGCCGTGGAACATCACTGTGAATAACATCGCGCCCGGATTCGTCCGCTCCAACGCGACGACCGAGCGGCAGTGGGATTCGTACGGCGCACAGGGACAAAAAGAGCTCATCGAGCGTATCGCACTCAAGCGACTCGGCACACCAGACGACATCGCCAATGGTGTGCTGTTCTTTGCCTCCGATCACGCCAACTGGATCACCGGCCAGGTGCTTTCGATCGACGGCGGAAAATGATCGAAGCGAACGGAGTCGATCAGGTCCTCGCCGTCCTGAAGCAGAATCACGAGAAGATTCTCGCGCGGCTCGTGGAGTTTGCATCGATTCCGAGCGTGAGCACCGATCCCGCGCACGCGGCGGATATGACTGCCGCAGCAAAGTGGGTCGCCGATGAGCTCGCTGCCTCGGGCCCGATCATGGTGCGCACGATCGAGACCGCGGGAAATCCTGTTGTGTACGGCGAGTGGCTCGGTGCAAAGGGGAAACCTACAGTCCTCGTCTACGGTCACTACGACGTGCAGCCGCCCGACCCGCTCGAGAAATGGGACTCGCCGCCTTTCGTACCAACGGTGCGCGACGGCCGCCTCTACGCGCGCGGTGTATCGGATGACAAAGGTCCGATGCTCATTCCGATCAAGGTCGCGCGCGGTTTTCTCAAAACAACCGGCGCGCTTCCGATCAATGTGAAATTCATGTTCGAGGGCGAAGAAGAAATCGGCAGCCCGCACCTTGAGACATTCATAGCCGAGCACAAAGAGCTGCTCGCCGCCGATTTCGTATTGTCCGCCGACGGCGCGATGTGGCGCATCAACGAACCGTCGCTCACCGTGGCAAGCCGCGGCCTCGCCGGACTCGAACTCACACTGACCGCTGCATCAAAAGATCTGCACTCCGGCCGTCACGGCGGCGGCGTTGCGAACCCGCTGCACGCGATGGCGCGCTTGATCTCCTCACTGCACGATGAGAACGGCCGCGTGACGGTGGCCGGCTTCTATGATAAGGTCGTCGAGCTGACTGCCGACGAACGCGCCGCGATCAAAGCGCTCCCGTTCGATGAATCCGCATATCTGAATCAGGTCGGCGCCCCCGCACCGTTTGGCGAATCCGGCTACTCGACACTTGAACGTCAGTGGGCTCGCCCGACTCTCGAAGTGAACGGCATGTGGGGCGGCTACGAAGGCCCCGGTCAGAAAACCGTGATCCCGAGCGAAGCCCACGCAAAGATTACGTGCAGACTCGTCCCCGATCAGGATCCCGCCGAGATCAATGCATTGGTGCAACGCCATTTGGAATCGCATATCCCGCCCGGCACAACACTGACAGTGCGAGTGAGCGACCACGGCGCCCGCCCCAGCCACATCCGCGCCGACCACTCAGCACTGAAAACTGCCGACTCAGCACTCACAACTGTTTATAAAACTCGCCCCTTGATTGTGAGAATGGGCGGCACCGTCCCCATCTCCGAAATCTTCCAACGCATCATGCAGTTGGACACCGTCTTCTTCTCATTCTCCACCGCCGACGAAGACTACCACGCTCCAAACGAATTCTTCCGCATCCACCGTCTCCACGAAGGACTCGAAGCCTGGGCCCGCTACTGGCACCTCCTCGGCGAGACCCCCGCATGACGCAGACAAGCAACCTCGCCGCCGCCGAAGCAAACGTTCAGGCAAAAAGCGAATCGCTCAAGAAAGAACTCGGCGTCACCGATCTCGCGCTCACCCAGATCCTCTTCATCGTAGGCCTCAGCTGGATCGGCGTCGCCGGAAAACTCGGCCCCTCGCACGTCATCTTCTGGCTGCTCGCGCTCGTGCTGTTCTATATCCCGTCCGCCGTCGTCGTCATTTATCTGAACCGCCTGATGCCGCTCGAAGGCGGACTATATCAGTGGGCAAAGCTCGGGTTCAATCAAACGATCGGCTTCATGCTCGCGTGGAATCTATGGCTCTACGTGATCGTGTTCACATCGGAAATCGGACTCACCGCCGCAACCTATCTCTCGTATGCGATTGGGCCGAGCGCCGCGTGGATGACCACCAGCAGCTGGTTCCCCGCATTTGCGGCCGCGGTGATTCTCGCATTCATGGTGATCGCGTCGACCATCGGACTCTCGGTAGGGAAATGGGTGCACAACACCGGCGGCGTGATGATGCTGGTGATTTTTGCCGCACTCATAATCCTGCCCGTGCTCGGCGTGCTCACCGGTCATCTCAAGGAATATCATCCGTTCCACACAGAAGTCCCCAAGTTCTCGCTCTACAACATCAACATCTTGAGCAAACTTGGGTTCGGCGCGCTCGGCGGATTTGAATACGTCGCGATTCTTGCCGGCGAAACAAAGTCTCCCGCGCGTTCTGTTGGACGGTCGGTTCTCATTGCAGCGCCGGTCATCGCGATCATGTTCGTGATGGGCACCGCGACGATGGTCGCATACATCCCGACCGAACAAATGGATCTGATCGGCCCGCTTCCACAGGTTCTGCGAGTGGGCTTTGGCCCGTTTGGAATCGCCGGCCCGCTCGTGACGATCGCGATCGTCATGACACTCGCGTCGCGCGTCGCGCAGGCGAGCGTGAGCTTCACGGCCGTCACGCGTCTTCCGATGGTCGCCGGTTGGGATCGCATGCTGCCGGCGTGGTTCAGCAAATTGCATTCTAAGTACAAGACGCCGGTGAACTCCATCATCCTTGTTGGAGTCGCGTCGCTCGTGATGGCGATCGTCGGCAGCCTCGGCGTCGGACAAGCTGAAGCATTCCAGCTGCTGTTCAATGCGAGCGGAATGCTCTACGCGCTTACATATGTAGTGATGTTCGCGATTCCGATCTGGGGTTTGCGGGGTATAACGCCGCGGCCGCCGATGTGGCTGAAAATCGCTTCGATGTCCGGGCTGTTGATGACCGTGCTCAATGTCGTACTTTCCGTAGTGCCGATTATCGAGGTGAAGAGCGCCGGCGCGTTCGCATTCAAGATTTCATCGGCGATATTACTGATGAATCTCGTCGGCGTAGGATTGCTGATTGCGGCACGGCGCAGAGGCGCGCGAGAACAGACGCAACAAACGGAGGTATCGTGATGAGTAGCCAGCGTCTCATGTCAGCTCTGCTGACGATTGGACTGTGCTCCGCTTCTGCTCTGAAAGCACAGTCGACTGTTTTTCGTGATCCGCAGAGTGATTCGCCATCCGTCGAAACGCGTTCGAAGCTGACTCCCATGCGCGCTCTGGTCGCGATCAACGAAAGTCGAATCAACGCGCTCGATTACCTCTACAATCATCCGGTGTGTGTATCTCCGAACCCGCAGCAGCATGCGTACATGGCCATCCCGCAGTCGGTGCCACTTCAGACCGCTCCGCCGGCTGCGAAACGCTTCGAGTGTCCGATGTCCGTTTCGAACCCCGCCGTCACGAATGACTCGATGGCCGTGCGATCGTCTTCCACTCGGAGCGTCGAGGCCATGCCAGTCTCGCCGTCGCCCTGCACAAATCCGCTGAACACGAACCCCTGACCTTCAGGTCGTCTTCTTTTCGCGGAGCGAAGAAGAAGTTCAGTCCTCGCAGCGCGTTAGTGTCGCGCTAATGATGCCGCGGCGGACACGGTTAGCACGCTGATCGCGAAGTCATTCGATAGGACTGCCGAGTTCGCTAGCGCCATTCTTCAGTACATGATCGCGAATTCGTCTATGGTTATGCACGTCGTACTCCAAGTTCCTTCCTCGCGATTCACGACACAGGCAACATGCTCGCCTGTGCCACCCCCTGCGCCACCCCGGAAGATCGTGGCCCATACGCGCAGCTGATCGCGGGCCCATCCCTCGGCTTTCGAGATGGTGACGTCGACGTGTTTTCCCCGGCAGTCAGTCGTAGCGACGGCGTGGTGACCGAGACGGCTGATTCCGCGGATGGTCTCGGCGTCGGCGGGAACGGCAGTCGTATCACGCCGCAAGTGAGCTTGCCCCGATTTAATGGACGCGTGAGTGATAAGAACTAGGCCGCGTCCTGCAACTGCGTTTCGTACGCGACGGGGCTGACGTAGCCCAGCGTGGAATGCCGACGTTTCCGATTGTACCAGGTCTCGATGTAGCGGA
>CAIVZZ010000032.1 GCA_903910555.1 uncultured Gemmatimonadota bacterium
CCACTGCGACGGGTGCTCCGTCGTCTGCTCCATCACCAACCGAACGGCGCGCTCACGCACCTCCGGCGAGAACCGTGTCAATCTTCCCATGACTCCATCCTCTCACAGTTTGGAGTCTCCGGCAATCCCGGTACGATTCAAACCGGTTGTGCTCGCGGAAACTCTTCACGAGCCACACCGCGCCGATGACCAACACGGCCGCCAGCGCGAGCCCCACATAACTGCGGAACTCGCTCGCGCGCTCTTCGTCGTGGTCGAGTTCCGGTGTATCGTTGGTCATTGCAGTTGTTCTCAGATTGTGACCGCTTCACACCATGACAACTCTATGAACCTGCTCAATCGCACCGCCCCGGATTTCACGCTCGAGTCCGACACCAAGGAACTTGTCACGCTCTCGAAGCTGAAAGGGAGCACGGTGATTTTGTATTTCTACCCGAAGGATGACACGCCGGGGTGCACACAGGAAGCCTGCGACTTTCGCGATCTGTTCCCGCGGTTCGAGAAAGGGAAGGCGGTTGTGATCGGCGTGTCGCCGGACTCAGCGCGCAAACACGCAAACTTCAAAAAGAAGTACAACCTGCCGTTCACTCTGCTCGCGGACACCGATCACAAGGTTGCCGAGCAGTACGGCCTGTGGGTCGAGAAGCTGTTCTGGGGTCGCAAGTATTTTGGCGTCGAGCGCACCACCTACATCATCGCGCCTGATGGAAAGATCAAGAAGATCTTCTCGAAGGTGAACCCCGAGGGGCACGCGGCCGAGGTCGAGGCCGCGCTGAAGTAAGAACCGAACCGCAAGTGGAAAGTTAACAACTAACTGTCGCTCGGTGTTCTGTTAACGAATTCGTCAACAGAACACCGACCAACAGTTAGTAGTTAACAGTTCACCAGCTCCTGCCATTGCTCACAGCTCAAAGCTCACAGCTCAAAGCTCACAGCTCACGGACTCATAGCTCCACTAATCATGATGTGCGCTTTTGGCGTCCCCGGAAACATGATCCACGGCCCGATCTTCGTCGGTTGCGGCGAAAGCCCGGTACTCTCGGCTGTCGCGCCAGGGATGTAAACCACGAGCAGCGTCGATGCATCGCTGATTTTCCCAGTCGCCGCGTCCCAGCTGTTCGCTTTTCCGAAAATCTGATACATCGCCGCAGTCTTCGGCATCTTGAGTTTTCCGCTCGCAACTTCGGCGTAGCGCACGCTGTCGACCTTGGGATCCTTCACGCCCTGCGCCCGCAGCTCGCGTCCGCGCGCCATGAACGGCTCCATCCCGTCGTGATAGCACGCCACATGAAAAGTCTTCTCCACTGCGAACAGCGCGAGACAATTCATGCCGTTCTTCCCCGCGCGAATCGTCTCGAGTTTGTCCGCGGTGCGATATCCCATCACCGTGGCGCCCGCCTGCATCGGCGCGGGCAGCGCGAGCACGGCCGCCGCGATCTGCTGGTCGACGGTCGGAAGCGGCGACGGTGCTTGCGCGCCGAGCGCCGCACTCGCGGCCGAACAGGCGATCAACACCGTCACGATCTTCACGATCGATGTCGAGTTTATTTTCGAGTTCATCACCGGCGTCCTCTCTTGAGTGTTGTCTGAAGGCTTCACCAAATCGACAATCCAGCGCGCCGCTTTGCCAATCGCGTAGCCCGCGACGGTCGCCACCTCCGCCACGCTCGGCGTTGCCGGCTCGCCAAGCGATCGCAAAATCTTCGACCGCATGCGGAGAATCACCGGACTCGCCACCGGGATCGCCTGAAAATATGGATCGTAGCGCGTCCCGACGCCTTCAATCAGCGCTGCCGTGCGCCCGAAATAGACGAGATGCTGCGGCAGCACGATCGGGAAATCAAATAAAGTTTTCATGACGCGGTCCGCGAGCAGCGCGTCGATTCGTTCTTTCGTCGTCGTCCGCGAGTACGCGTTCGCTATCAACAGCTCAGCGAGCCAGCGCACGGTTTCGGGCGGCGTCCCCGGAATAATTAAACCGAGCGATACGAATCCGGACGCAACAGCGTCCGGATCTCTCTTAATCGCTGCGATTGATGTCCGCATCAGAGAGCGGCGTGTTTCCAACGGCACGCGGACCACCATCCCGAAATCGAGCAGCACGATGCGCCCGTCGTCCGCCACCATGAGATTGCCGGGGTGCGGATCGGCGTGAAATAATCCATCGACGAGCATCATCTGCACGTACAACTCGACAAGTGTTGCGACGACGCGCGGGGCATCGACGCGCGTTGAATCCAACTTGTCGATGCGCGTCCCCTGCACGAACTCCATCACGAGCACGCGCTGCCGGGTGAGCTCGTGATAAATCTTCGGCACGATCACGTTGGGGTTTGCGGCGAAGTTCGTGCGGATCTCCATCGCGTGCTCGGCTTCAAGCCGAAAATCCATTTCCTCGGCGATGCGTAGTTCGAACTCATCCAGCACGACGCGGATCCGCCTGAGGGAGGGATGCTCCCAATAGCGCTCGACCAATGAAAGAATTTTGCGCGCCGCGATAAGATCTCGCGTGACCGCGCGCTCCACGCCTGGGCGCAGAACTTTCACCGCCACCACTTCACCCTTCAAACGCGCGCGGTGCACCTGCCCGAGCGACGCGGCCGCAACCGGAGCCCGCTCGAACGCCTCAAAGACTTCATCGACTCGCGCGACCCCGGTGTGATGCACACCCTGCGAGTTCCCCGGGTAACTCTCCGCGATGATCGCCGCGACTGTATCGAAACTGAGCGGCGGGACTTGATCAATTAATTTGCCGAGCTCGGACAGGTACGGTTCTGGAATGAGATCGGCACGCGCCGCAAACACCTGCGCCATTTTTACAAAGGTCGGCCCAAGGTGGATGATCGCCTCGACTAACCGGCGTGCACGTCGTGCGTGAACCTCCGGCGAGCGCGGCATCGGCGCTCCCCACCAGATCCAGCGCCGGCGATCGCGCAAGAATGCGACCGCGTACGGCCCGAGCGAGAAGAGCACGCGAATCGTGTGCATGAATGAAAGTTATGTGTCGATTCGCCCTCGCGCTGACGATTGACACTCCGGTGAATGAGCGCGAAATTGGTCGAGCGGCGATGTCGCCGTCTCGCACCGATATAACTGTGACCGCTACCAGCTACGACGTCGTAGCCACCATCGAACCACGGGCACCGTTGCCCGCACGACACGCGCTGAGCTCACGCGCGCGCCGCGGCATTCTCCTGCTCTTCCTGACGCTCGCCGCGGTAGCCACAGTGCAGCGCGGTGTCCTGACTCACACGCACGCCACCTTCCCGGTTTTCCGCCAGTCGTTTGTGCATCTGCGCGCCGGCCAGGATTTGTATGCCGCGTATCCCGGTGAACAGGGACTCGAAGATCGCGACCGTTTCAAATACAGCCCGACGGCCGCGATGTTCTTCGCGCCGTTCGCGCTGCTCCCGTTTATTGCCGGACTTTTTCTCTGGACCGCGCTGAATGCGATCGCGCTTTACTTCGCCGTCGATCGCCTCATTCCGGGTAAGAACGGAACGCTTGCGCTTCTCATAGTATTCCCCGCGCTCATTGCCGCGGTGCAGAGCACGTCGAGCAACGCATTAATCGCCGCGCTGATGGTCGCCTCATTTGTCACACTCGAAAGTGCGCGGCATGTGCGATCGTCAACGGCCATCGTCGCCGGCGCGCTCATGAAGCTCTTTCCGGCCGCCGCAGTGCCGTTCGTGCTGCTGCAGCCGAAACCGTGGCGCGCGTTCGCAAAACTCGCACTCGTATTCGCGGCGCTGATCGCACTCCCGCTGCTCGTCACGACGCCCGCGCAACTCGTTGCGCAATACAAATCGTGGGCCGCGATCCTGCTCGGCGACGCCGGCGATCTCGTGTTCGCACGCAGTATCATGGTCGTCGTGCGCCACTGGACCGGGCTCGCCACGCCGAACTGGATGTTCCAGGGTGCGGCCACGCTGATCCTCGTCACGCCGATCGCGTTCCGCCGCTCACAGTGGGGCGATCCCGCGTTTCGGAAAAGCCTGCTCGCGTCACTGCTGATTTATGTCGTGATCTTCAATCATCAGGCCGAGAACTCGTCGTATATCATCGCGGCGGTCGGGCTCGCGGTTTGGTATCTCAACTCCGATCGCTCGGTCATTCGCACACTGTTGCTCGTGCTCTGCCTCGTGGGGCTCGAGGCGATTCCGTACACCATCGTCTGGTTCTGGCTCCAGTTCGATCTGCTCGATGGCGCACGACTCGCCGGATGGCTCGCTTCGAAAATTCCGGAGAGCGCTGCGCCGGCGGGCGAGTTGAACGAGGCGTAGCGACCCGCGTGTATCCGGCGGCCGCTATTTGCAGACCACCGCGCCGTCGTAGCTCTTCGTCGTGCCCGCAGCGAGCCGGCAGCTCACCGTCGTAGCCGGATTCCGCGCGGTCGCGCGCCACGATGACGCCGTGCCGAGCAGTGTAACGGTGACTCCGGCTGACGCTTTGTAGTTGGTGCCGAGTGCGGCGGTGCTGGTCGCGTACATGCCGCTGTTGTCCGAGTAGTACGCCTCTTCGGCCGTCGCGAGATTGCGAACGTCTTCACGCATCGCCGCGATGTACGCCTGCTCCTTGGAATTGTGGAACTTCGGGATCGCGATCGACGCGAGAATCCCGATGATCACAACCACGATCAGCAACTCGATGAGGGTGAAACCTTCGGGTGTTCGTGAGCGGCGTCGCAGCATTCCCGTCCCCGGTTTCGTGATGAGCCAGATCAGTGTCCAATTCCCGGCACGCCAACGGCGTTTCTAGAAGCAAGCATCTTGCCACACTGGGCGATCGCTGCTTACTGCTTGCCGCGCAAAGGGTTATGCGCTCCGGTGATGACGGTCACAGGCCTAAATCGGCAACGAATCGCCCATAGGTTGCCGCTTCTATTGCATAGTGCCTGTCCGGTGCATGACAACGTCGCCGGAACCCCGCGACTAGCCCAGCGCTCTGCCACCTTGGCATATTCACAAAAGCGGTTCTGCATCCTGCATTTACACGTCATCTGCCCACTCGGATCACAATGCTCAAACGCACTCCCTTCCACGACATCCACGTCGCACTCGGCGCCAAGATGGTCCCGTTCGCCGGCTACGAAATGCCCGTCCAATACCCCACCGGGATTACCGCTGAACACAACGCAGTCCGCCAGAAATGCGGACTGTTCGACGTCAGCCACATGGGCGAATTCCTGGTCACAGGGCCCCAGGCGGTGGATTTCGTGAACTACGTGACGACGAACAATGTCGCCGCACTCGAGATCAATCAGGTCCACTACTCCGGGATCCTGAACGATCGCGGCACGTTCGAAGATGACTGCCTCGTCTATCGATTCGCCGACCACATCATGATGGTCGTCAACGCGTCGAACAAAGACAAAGACTTCGCGCACATCTCAAAGCAGCTCTCGAAGTTCGACGCGAAGCTCGAAGACATTTCGGATTCGATCGCGCTTCTCGCACTGCAAGGACCCGACGCGCAGCGCCTCCTTCAGCCGCTGACCGATGTGCAGCTGGATCCGATCGGCTACTACCACTTCAACGTTGGCACGGTAGCCGGCTGCAAAGACATCATCGTCTCGCGCACGGGCTACACCGGCGAAGATGGATTCGAGCTCTACTTCAACGAGAAGCACGCCGCCACAATCTGGAAAGCACTCGTCGATCCAGGCAACGTCATGCCCGTCGGACTCGGCTGCCGCGATTCATTGCGCCTGGAAATGGGAATGGCGCTCTACGGGAACGACATCGACGACACCGTCACGCCGCTCGAAGCGAATCTTCAGTGGCTCGTGAAAATGAAAAAAGGCGATTTCGTCGGGAAGCCGGCACTCGAAGCACAAAAGGCCGCCGGCATTCCGCAGAAGCTCGTCGGCTTCACGATCACCGACCGCAGCTTCCCCCGCCACGGCTACAAAGTTTTCGTAAATGGCACTCCGAGCGGCGAAGTCCGTAGTGGTACCATGAGCCCAAGCACCGGAATGGCGATCGGCACCGCGTACGTGCCCACCGCGCACGCAAAACCCGGCAACACATTCGAAGTAGAGATCCGCGACAAGCGCCTCACCGCGACGATCGTCGAGCTCCCCTTCTACAAGAACGCGACACACCGGTAGATAACGGGTAACCGCTTGAAAGTTCTGATTACGCTCACGGACGTCGAGCCCGCCGTCCGTCTCAACGCCCTGCTCGAGTCCGCCGGCATCGCCACCGCGATGGCGTCGCCGCTCGACAATCTTCCGGCTGCGTTAAAACGCGAGAAACCGGACGCGATTGTCTTCACCGGAAATCTTCTCGATCCGCAGACGCTGCAGCTCGTGCGCGCGCAGTTGTGGGATGGCGCGGCGGTGCTCGGCCTTGCCGATGTCGGTGATCCGCAACTCGAGCTGAAACTCCGCTCGATCGGCTTCAACGAAGTTCTTACGAAGCCGATTGCTGCAGAAGAAGTCGCCGAGCGTGTGAAGGCGTTGCTCGAGCGCCGGCGACTCGCGGAGGAAACCGGATTGTACGGCGACAGCGAGGCCGTGCGCGAAGTGCTGGTGAAGATCGAGCAGATCGCGCCGGTATCGAGCACCGTTCTGATCGAGGGCGAGAGCGGCACGGGGAAAGAGCTCGTCGCGCGCGCGATTCATCGACTCTCGCCGCGTCGCAATAAGGCGTTCATTGCCGTGAATGTTGGGGCGCTGCCGGAGACGTTGTTAGAGAGCGAGCTCTTTGGTCATGAGAAGGGTGCGTTTACTGGTGCCGCCGAGCGGCGGATTGGGCGGTTTGAGCTGGCTCATGGCGGCACGATTTTTCTGGATGAGATTGGCGATGTACCGCCGAGCACGCAGGTGAAGCTGTTGAGAGTGTTGGAGGAGCGGGAGGTCACCCGGGTGGGTGGCACAGTTCCAATCCCAACAGACGTGAGAGTGGTGACGGCGACCAACAGTCCGCTGAAAGAGAGTGTGGAGCGCGGGAAGTTCAGGAGCGATTTGTATTATCGGCTGAACGTGCTGCGGATTTATTTGCCGCCGCTGCGTGCGCGGCGTGAGGACATCGTGTTATTGGTGCGGCGGTTTGTGCAGGAGTTTTCGCGCGAGCACGGCAAGGAGTTTCGCGGGATTACTCCGGAGGCGATGCAGGCGCTGGTGGAGTATTCGTGGCCGGGGAATGTGCGCGAGCTGAGAAATCTGATTGAAAGCATGGTTGTGCTTTCGCATGGGAAGGAGATCGGGCTCGAGGATATTCCGCGGGCGATGCGGGAGAATGTGGGAGATCGAAGGCTTCCGGTGATCGTGGGGCCGATTGTTAGAGAAGGAGAACGGGCCGAGGGGAGAGAACTCGAGTTTATCGTGCGGAGTTTGGTGGAGTTGAAGCTGCAGGTGGAGCAGCTGCGGCGGCGGGTGGATGAGAGCCGCGAGCAGCCGGTGTTCAGCGCGGCGGCGGGGTTGGTGATGCCGCCTGTAGTGGGGGGTGTGAGGGGTGAGGGGGAAGGTCAGGTGAGGAGTGAGGGGGAAGATCAGGTCAGGAGTGAGGGGGAAGATCAGGGTGGGGTGAGGGGTTTGAAAAGCGGGATGACGATGGCGGAAATCGAGCGGGCGGCGATCGAAAACGCGTTGCGGGAGACACGCGGGAATCGTCGTAAAGCTGCGGAGAATCTCGCGATCGGCGAGCGTACGTTGTACCGGAAGTTGAAGGAGTACAACCTTCCTTTGGGGACGTACGATTCGGACAATTAATCCGCCCATTTTACCCGACATCTTGCGGAAGTGACTAGTAAGTGCACAGAATAGAGTGTGAGATATGGTGGCTTGATTCGGTCGTGATTGTGACCGAAGCGAGATCGTCTTCATATAAATATTCGGCTCAGTCATACGTGCGATGCCGCACGCCTCCCACACGGAATCTGTGACCGCACATCCAGGGCAGCCGGACAAGATTGCAGGGTCAGTGCTTCCGCTGAAGAAAGCGGAGGAGTTGTTGTCGACTTTGCAGGACGTCGTCTCGGCGCGGATCGTAGCGGATCCCACGGGTGCGATTGATTCGATTCATCTGTTGGTGATGGGATCGAGCACACCGAAACAAGTTGTTCGCAATGTCGAGAGCGCGCTGATGGCGCAGCTTGGATTGCGCGTGGACCATCGGAAGATTTCAGTGGCGACGACGGTGAAGCGTCCGACTACGAATCCGGAGGGCGAGGCCGTGGTCGAGTCGAAGCCGGATATAGCGAACGCGGCATCGGGGCGGGCGTTGTACTTCGAGGATGTGGAAGTTCGCGGGTCGCGTGCGAAAGGTGTGGCGTGCAAAGTGACGCTGCGGCGCGGGAAGGAGCAGTATGTAGGAGAGGCTGAAGGATTTGAGAGTGACAGATCGAGAGTGGCGATAGCTGCGCGGGCCGCATTGGCGGCGATCGCGTTGTGCGATTCTGGTGAGCTGAAGCTGTCGTATGAGGGCGCGAAGGTGATTGACGCGTTTGATCGGCAGCTGGTATTGGTCGCAGTGTTGGTGCGTCAGAACCGGACGAATGTTTTTCTGACCGGGAGCTGAGAAGTGGCTCCGCTTTTCTGTACAGGTTTCAGCGGTCGGATAACTGGATTCGCGGGTGGGGTTAGGCCGCCGCCGCGAGATGCGGCAGCGGGGTGAAGTAGGCTTGGTCCGGTGTGCGATCGGCGAGACTGGAGTGCGG